>MEMX01000056.1:46176-50692 GCA_001768075.1 Anaeromyxobacter sp. RBG_16_69_14
TCGTCATCACCTTCGTCGGCTGGGAGGGCGTCGGGCTCTGCAGTTACCTGCTCATCGGCTTCTGGTACTCCGACGCCCAGAAGGCGTACTGCGGGCGAAAAGCCTTCGTCACCAACCGGATCGGCGACTTCGGGTTCCTCATCGGGCTCTTCGCGCTCCTGGCCCTCTTCGGGACCTCCGAGTACGGCCGGATGGCGAGTGCGGTGGTCGGCGCCTCGCCCGATGCGGTCCTCGGGGCAGGCGTGTTCTCGGGCAAGACGCTGGGGTGGGCGCTCACCTTCGCGACGCTGGGGCTCTTCCTCGGCTGCGCCGGCAAGAGCGCGCAGTTGCCGCTCTACGTCTGGCTCCCCGACGCGATGGCCGGACCGACACCCGTCTCCGCCCTCATCCACGCCGCCACCATGGTGACCGCGGGCGTGTACCTGGTCGCCCGCACGAGCTTCCTCTTCGCGCTCGCGCCCTCCTCGATGGCGGTGGTGATGCTCGTCGGCGCGGTGACCGCGGTCTGGTCGGCCGGCATCGCCTTCGCGCAGAACGACATCAAGAAGGTGCTCGCCTACTCGACGGTGAGCCAACTCGGCTTCATGTTCATCGGAGTGGGCGCGGGCGTCTTCTTCGCCGGCGTCATGCACCTCGTCACGCACGCCTTCTTCAAGGCCTGCCTGTTCCTGGCCGCGGGCTCGGTCATGCACGGCATGCACGAGGACACCGACATCCGGAACATGGGCGGCCTGTGGACGAAGATGCCGCATACCGCGAAGACGTTCGCGATCGCGACCCTCGCCATCACCGGCATCGTCCCGCTCTCCGGCTTCTTCTCCAAGGACGCCATCCTGGTCGGCGCGCTCTTCAGCGAGAACCACGCACTGCCCTGGGCCGGGAAGGCCGCTTACCTGCTCGGGACCATCGCCGCCGCCGGCACCGCCTTCTACATGGTCCGGGTATTCGCGCTCACCTTCGCCGGCAAGCCCCGCTCCGACGCGGCGCGGCACGCGCACGAGTCCTCGCCGGTCATGTACCTGCCGCTGTGGGCGCTCGCCATCCTCTCGGTCGTCGCGCTCGTGCTCGGTCTGCCCAAGGTCGAGGCGTTCGGCCACTGGGGAGAGGTGTTCGGCGAGTTCCTGCACCCCGTCTTCGCGCAGGCGCTGGGGGTCCTCGGGGTCGAGGAGCACCACAAGGCCTGGCCGTTCCTCGTGGCCTGGCTGGTTGCCGTGACCTGCGGCGGGCTCGGCTGGGCCATGTACGCCGGGGCCTGGAGCGGCGCGCCCGAGCGCATCGCCCGGACCTTCCCCGCTCTCTACGGCTTCACGCGCGACAAGTTCCGCATCGACGAACTGTACGACCTCTTCGTCATCAAGCCCTTGCGTGGCATCGCCTGGGGGCTGTGGCGGTTCGTGGACACGATCCTCGTCGACGGTACGGTGAACCTCGTCGCCGCCGTTGCAGCCGCGCTCGGCCGTGCCTTCCGGCTGGTGCAGAACGGTGACGCCCAGCGCTACGCCGCGCTCATGGCCATCGCCGCTGCGGCGATCCTCTGGTCCGTGCTCGGCACGGGAGGGCGCTAGTGCCGCGGTCGAAGTCCGATCACGAGCTCGGGACCGCAGAGCCCTCGGGCAGTGCGGAGGAGCACACCAGATGAACCTTCTCTCCGTCGTCGTGTTCCTGCCGCTGGCGGGGGCCATCGCGGCCGCCTTCTTCCCGCCGGCCGAGGCCGGCCAGCACCGCGCGCTCGCGCTGGTCGTCTCCCTCGCCACCTTCCTCCTCTCGCTCGGGCTCTGGTTCGGCTTCAGCGCCGTGCCCGGCGCGCCGGAGTTCCAGTTCGAGACGAAGGTCCCGTGGATAGCGAGCCTCGGCATCGGCTATCACGTCGGGCTCGACGGGGTGGCGTTGCTGCTGGTGATGCTCACCACCGCGCTCACCCCCATCGTCGTCCTGTCCGCCTGGAACGCGGTCCACGAGCGCGTGAAGGAGTTCATGATCGCGATGCTCGTGCTCGAGACTGCGATGCTGGGCACCTTCGCCGCGCTCGACCTCGTCCTCTTCTACGTCTTCTGGGAGTCGGTGCTCATTCCGATGTACCTGCTCATCGGAATCTGGGGCTCGGACAACCGGCTCTACGCGACCGTGAAGTTCTTCATCTACACCTTCGTGGCGAGCGTGCTCATGCTGGTCGCCATCATCTACGTGGCCGGCCACGCGGGCGGGACCTTCGACTACGTGCAGGTGCGGCAGACCCTCCAGACGACGGCCTCGGCGCAGCGCTGGCTCTTCCTCGCCTTCGCCGTCGCCTTCGCGGTGAAGGTGCCGATGTTCCCGCTCCATACCTGGCTGCCCGACGCGCACACCGAGGCGCCCACCGCCGGCTCCGTCATCCTGGCCGGCGTGCTCCTCAAGATGGGCACCTTCGGCTTCTTCCGGTACGCGCTGCCTCTCTTCCCGGAAGCCGCGCTCCATTTCCGTCCCGCCATCGCGGCGCTGGCCGTCGTCGGCATCGTCTACGGCGCGCTCATGTGCTTCGTGCAGAAGGACATGAAGCGGCTCGTCGCCTACTCCTCCGTCTCGCACCTCGGCTTCGTGATGCTCGGCCTCATGGCGCTCACCGCCGAGGGGCTCACCGGCGGCGTCTACCAGATGCTGAACCACGGGGTCTCGACGGGCGCGCTCTTCCTCCTGGTGGGCATGCTCTACGAGCGGCGCCATACCCGGCTCATCTCCGAGTACGGCGGCATCGCTCGCCGGGTGCCCTGGATCGCCACCGCCTTCGTCATCGTGACGCTCTCCTCCATCGGGCTCCCGGGTACGAACGGGTTCGTGGGCGAGTTCCTCATCCTGTCCGGCACCTGGCTCGGGCGGCTCGCTCACGCGACCTGGTTCGCGGCCGTGGCGGCGACCGGGGTCATCCTGGGGGCGGTCTACATGCTCATCCTCGTGGAGCGCGTCTTCTTCGGGCCGATGCGGAACGCGAAGAACTCTGCGCTGCCCGATCTCTCCCTGCGCGAGTGGGTGGTCCTCGGGCCGCTCCTCCTGCTCATCGGACTGATGGGCCTCGTCCCGCAGCCCTTTCTCGATCCCGCCAAGGCGCCGGTCGATCGGCTCATGACTCGCTTTGCTGCCGCCGAGCAGCGCCTCCGAGCTCAGGACCCTTCGCGCCTGCCCACCACGGGGACGCAGCCCACGCCCGTGCTCGCGGGGAGGCAGTGACATGAACGCCCTGCCCGCCGGCGACGTCGCAGCGCTGCTCCCCATGGCCATCCTCATGGCGGGCGCGATCGTGCTCCTCATGTCCGAGGTGTTCCTCCCCTCGAGCCGCCGTGGCTACCAGGCCGGGCTCACCGTGGCCACGGCCGCGCTGGCCGCGCTGGCGGCGGTGGCGGTGCCCCCGGCCGGCCGCGTCTTCGGCGGACAGGCCATGGTGGACGCCTTCTCCACCTTTGTGACCGTGACGGTGTGCGGTGGGCTCGCGCTCTCGGCCCTCGTCGGCGCGCCCTGGCTCCACGCCCGCGGAGCCGAGCGCGGAGAGTTCTATGCGCTGGCGCTGTTCGCGGCGACCGGGATGTGCCTCCTCGGCAGCGCGTCGGACCTGCTCGTCGCCTTCATCGCCATCGAGGTGATGAGCCTCGCGACGTACGCGCTCGCGGCCTGGATGAGGCGAGGGCGCAAACCGGCCGAGGCGGCGTTCAAGTACTTCCTCCTGGGGGCATTCTCGTCGGCGCTCTTCATTTACGGCACCGCGCTCGTCTACGGTGCGGCCGGCTCGACGCTCTTCTCGGACATTCCGCGCGCCTCGGGGCCGCTCTTGGCGGCGGGGCTCGGCCTCGTCGGCGCCGGGCTCGCCTTCAAGATCGCGGCGGTACCCTTCCATCTGTGGACCCCCGACGTCTACGAGGGCGCCCCGACACCGGTGACCGCCTTCATGGCAGCGGGCGTGAAGACGGCCGCCTTCGCGGTGCTGGCCCGCGTGCTCGTCACGGTCTGGAGCGGCACGGGCGAAAGTGCGGTCGCCATCGGCGGCGTCGTCACGGTTCTAGCCCTGCTGACGATGATCTTCGGGAACCTGCTCGCCTTGCCTCAGCGCAGCGTGAAGCGGATGCTGGCCTACTCGTCCATCGCGCACGCGGGGTACCTGCTCGTCGGCGTCGTCTCGGCGGGCGCGGCGGGCGCGCGCGGCAATGCCATCTCCAGCGTGCTCTTCTACCTGGCCGCGTACACGGCCACCGTCGTCGGTGCCTTCGCGGTGGTGGGCGCGCTCGAGCGGCGCGGCGCGCCCGGCGAGGAACCGGCGGACTGCTGGGACCTGACGCGCCTGGCGGGCCTCGCCTTCGCGATGGCGGTGTTCATGCTGTCCTTGGCCGGCGTCCCGCCCAGCGCGGGATTCATCGCGAAGCTCCTCGTCTTCAAGGCCGCCATCAGCGCGCAAGCCTATGGCCTGGCCGTCGTGGGCGTCCTGACGAGCGCGCTCGGTGCGTACTACTACCTGCGCGTGGTGGTCTACATGTACATGCGCGCGCCCGAGGCC
>MEMX01000057.1:0-6059 GCA_001768075.1 Anaeromyxobacter sp. RBG_16_69_14
GTACTGGCGGACAAGGACCAGCGCGTGGGCGGTCAGGAGGCGCTCACGGTCGGGAAGGACCGGACGCGGGTGGTGGGCGGCCAGGCGCTCTCCCCACTCCGCCGGGCAAAGAGGAGCGGAACGCCGGCCGGAAACTCGCCGGGGCCTTTCCTCTCTGGCACCATCCGCCCGATGCCGCTCGACCTCGCCGCGCTCGCGCCGGAGATCCGGAAGTTCGCCTCGCACCTCGCCAGCGAGCGGCGAGGATCCGCCCACACGTCGAAGGCGTACCTCACCGACCTCGCGCAGTACGCAGCCCACCTTGCCGAGAAGGGCGTGGCCCTCGTGCCTTCCTCGCCGAGCGCGGTGCGCGGCTTCCTCGCGAGCGCCTCCGCCTGGTGCGGCGCCGCGAGCATCGCGCGCAAGCTCTCGGCGCTGCGCAGCTTCTACCGCTTCCTCGTGCGCGAGGGGCTCTCGCCCTCCAACCCGGCGCGGGGCGTGGCGAGCCCGAGGCTGCCCAGGAAGCTGCCCGAGGTCTTGCCCGAGGACGAGGTGGCGGTGCTGGTCACGGTCCCCGGTGGAGCCGCGCACGGCGGCGGCACGGTCGCCGCCGTTGCGGGACGAGCCCCCGCGCTGCTCTTGCGCGATCGGGCCTTCCTCGAGCTGCTCTACGCGAGCGGTCTCCGGGTCTCCGAGCTCACCTCCCTCGATCTCGGCGACGTGGACCTGGACCAGGGCCTGGTGCGCGTCCTCGGCAAGCGCCGCAAGGAGCGCGTCGTCCCGGTCGGATCGCTGGCTCGCCAGGCGCTCCGGCGCTGGCTCGACGAGGGTCGGTCGGCTCTCGCCGTCGGCAGCGCCGCGTCGCGCGCGCTCTTCCTCAACTACCGCGGTGGTCGCCTCACCGCGCGCTCGGTGGCCCGCAGGCTCGATCGCGCCGTGCTCGCGAGCGGGCTCCCGAGGCACGTCCACCCGCACGTGCTGCGGCATTGCTTCGCGACGCACCTCCTCGGCAACGGCGCCGACCTGCGCGCCATCCAGGAGATGCTCGGCCACGCCTCGCTCTCCACCACCCAGCGCTACACCCACCTCGACTGGAAGCTGCTCACCGAGGTGTACGACCGGGCGCATCCCCGCGCGAAGGGATGATCACCTTCGTCGTTGCCCCAAGCTTCGCGCCGCGCTACTTGAGACCGATGTTCCACGGTACCACCGTGCTGTGCGTGCGCCGCGAGCGGAACGTCGTCCTCGCCGGCGACGGCCAGGTGACGCTCGACAAGGTCGTGATGAAGTCCACCGCCCGCAAGGTGCGGCGCCTGGGGGAGGGTCAGGTGATCGCCGGCTTCGCGGGCGCGACCGCCGACGCCTTCCAGCTCTTCGAGCTGTTCGAGAAGAAGCTGAAGGAGTACGCGCGCTCGCTGCCGCGGGCCGCCGTCGAGCTCGCCAAGCAGTGGCGCACGGATCGCTTCCTGCGCCGGCTCGAGGCGCTGCTCGTCGTCGCCGACAGCGAGCACACCTTCGTCCTCTCCGGGGCCGGCGACGTCATCGAGCCCGACGTCGTGCCCGGCGGCGGCGCCGTCGCCGTCGGTTCGGGCGGACCTTATGCGCTCGCGGCGGCCCGCGCGCTGCTCGCGCACTCGAAGCTGCCGGCGCGCGCCGTGGCAGAGGAGGCGATGAAGCTCGCCGCCGAGATCTGCATCTACACGAACGCGAACCTCACGTTCGAGGAGCTCTAGTGGACGCGCGCAACCTGACGCCCAAGGAGATCGTCGCCGAGCTCGACCGCTACGTCATAGGTCAGGCCAAGGCGAAGCGCGCGGTGGCCATCGCGCTCCGCAACCGCTGGCGTCGCCAGCACGTGTCGGAGGACCTGAAGGACGAGATCCTGCCCAAGAACATCGTCATGATCGGCCCCACCGGCGTGGGAAAGACCGAGATCGCGCGGCGCCTGGCGCGCCTCGCCGGCGCGCCGTTCGTGAAGGTGGAGGCCTCGAAGTTCACCGAGGTCGGCTACGTCGGCCGCGACGTCGACTCCATGGTCCGCGACCTGGTCGAAGCGGCGGTGAAGCTGGTCAAGGAAGAGGAGATGGACAAGCTCCGCGACCGTGCGCGCGAGGCGGCCGAGGACAAGGTGCTCGACGCGCTCGGCTTCGGCAGCGGCGCCTTCGGGCTCGGCTTGCGCAGCGCCGTGCAGCGCGTCCGCGGCGAGAGCGAGCCGGAGCGTCCGCAGGGCACCGCCGGCCGCGATCGCGCGCGCGCCCAGCTCCGCGCCGGCACGCTCGACGACGAGGACGTGGAGGTGGAGGTCGCGGAGAAGGGCGTCCCCTTCATGCCCATCATGGCGCCGGGCATGGAGGACATGGCGCAGGGCCTCAACGAGATGATGAACCAGCTCGGGAACAACCCGATCCTCTCGATGCTCGGCGGCGGGTCGAAGAAGCGCAAGCGCAAGCTCAAGGTCAAGGAGGCCGTCCAGCTCCTGACCGAGGACGAAGCGTCACGGATGGTGGATATGGAGCGCGTGACGCGGGAGGCTCTCGATCGCGCCCAGAACGCCGGCATCATCTTCATCGACGAGATCGACAAGATCGCCGGCAGGGAGGGCGGCCAGGGCCCCGACGTGTCGCGCGGCGGAGTCCAGCGCGACCTCCTCCCCATCGTCGAGGGCTCGAACGTCAACACCAAGTACGGCATGGTGAAGACCGATCACGTTCTCTTCATCGCCGCCGGCGCCTTCCACATGGCCAAGGTGTCCGATCTCATCCCGGAGCTGCAGGGCCGGTTCCCCATCCGCGTCGAGCTCAACCCCCTCAGGCGCGAGGACCTGGTCCGTATCCTCAAGGAGCCGCGCAACTCGCTGGTGAAGCAGTACGTGGCGCTCCTCGGAACCGAGGGAGTGGACCTCCAGATCACCGAGGACGCCATCGAGGAGGTCGCCCTGGTCGCCGCGGAGGCGAACGAGCGCATGGAGAACATCGGCGCCCGGCGGCTCTACACCGTGATGGAACGCCTCCTCGACGAGATCAGCTTCAACGCGGAGGAGAAGCACGGCCAGCGGCTGGTCATCGATCCGAAGTACGTGCGCGAGCGGCTCGAGGACGTGCTCGCGGACGAGGATCTGTCGAAGTACATCCTGTGACCGGTCCGGCCCAGCTCGCGCGATGATGCACGCGGGATCCCTCGTGCTATAAGCGCTGGATGAACGCGACCGACTCCCTCATCGAGCGCGCGAACAAGGTCCTCGCTCCCAACTACCGGCAGCAGCCCATCGCGATCGTGCGCGGCCAGGGCAGTCGCGTGTGGGACGCCGACGGCAAGGAGTACCTCGACTTCCTGGGCGGGGTGGCGGTGGGCGTGCTTGGGCACTGCCACCCGGCCATGGTCAAGGCGCTCGAGGACCAGGCCCGCACCGTCTGGCACGTCTCCAACCACTTCTACATCCCGCGCCAGATCGAGCTCGCCGAGGCGCTCCTCGCCAGGACGCCCTTCGCGCGCCGCGCCTTCTTCTGCAACAGCGGCGCGGAGGCAAACGAGGTGATGCTCAAGCTCGCGCGCAAGTACCACGCCGACCAGGGTCACCCGGAGCGCCACGAGATCGTCGCCTGCAAGGACTCCTTTCACGGCCGCACGCTCTTCACGGTGACGGTCGGCGGGCAGGAGAAGTACCAGCACGGGTTCGAGCCGCTGGTCCCCGGCGTCCGGCACGTGCCGTTCGGCGACGTGAAGGCGCTCGAGGCGGCGCTCACGGATCGCACGGCGGCGTTCATCGTGGAGCCGACGCTCGGCGAGGCGGGAGTCATCCCGGCGCCGCCGGGCTACCTGCCCGCGGCGCGCGAGCTGACCCGCAAGGCTGGCGCGCTCCTCTGTCTCGACGAGGTCCAGACGGGCATGGGCCGGACGGGCCGCTGGTGGGCGCACGAGTGGGAGGGGATCACCCCCGACCTCATGTCGTCCGCGAAGGCGCTCGGGGGCGGTTTCCCCATAGGCGCGCTCCTCGCCACCGAGGAGGTCGGCGCGCACCTCACGCCGGGAAGCCACGGTGCCACGTTCGGCGGAAATCCGCTCGCGTGCGCCGTCGCGCTCGCGGTGGTGGGCGAGCTGGAGCGCGGTGTGCTCGAGCGCTCGCGAGAGGTCGCGGCGCACCTCCACGAGAGGCTCTCCCTGCTCGTGACGGGGGGGCGCGTCACCCGGGTGCGCGGGCGCGGCATGCTCCTCGCCCTGGTTCTGCAAGGCGTGAAGGCGTCCGAGGTCGGCCGCCGCGCGCGCGACAACGGCCTGCTCGTGAACCCGATCGGCGAGGACGTCATCCGCCTCGCGCCCGCGCTCACCCTCACCACCACCGAGGCCGACGAGGCGGCGCTGATACTGGGCGCCGCGCTGGCCGCGGCACCCAGTGGGGTCTGAAGCCATGTCGCGTACCCTCCGGAAGAAGCGCGACTTCCTCCGCGTCACCGACCTCCCTCGCGAGGAGCTCCTCGAGCTC
Source organism: Anaeromyxobacter sp. RBG_16_69_14 (assembly GCA_001768075.1). Classification (GTDB taxonomy): domain Bacteria; phylum Myxococcota; class Myxococcia; order Myxococcales; family Anaeromyxobacteraceae; genus Anaeromyxobacter_A. The sequence continues at coordinate 4,460 of MEMX01000057.1, forward strand.
GTCGAGCGGGCGGCGGAGTGGAAGCTCATCGGCAAGAACGGGCCGCATCCCCTCGAGCGCATGTCCGTCGGCCTCGTCTTCGAGAAGGCGTCGACGCGCACCCGCGTCTCGTTCCAGGTGGGCGTGTACCAGCTGGGCGGCAACTCGATCGTGCTCTCCCCCAAGGAGACGCAGCTCGGCCGCGGTGAGCCCGTCAAGGACACGGCCCGCGTGCTCGCGCGCTACCTCGATGCGCTCGTCGTCCGCACCTTTCAGCACGCCAAGCTCGAGGAGATGGCCGCGCACGCCGACGTGCCCGTGGTGAACGCGCTCACCGATGCTTCACACCCTTGCCAGCTGCTCGCCGACCTCCTCACCGTCGCCGAGCGCTTCGGCGCCGACGCGCTGCGGCGTGCCGATTTCGGAGTGGCCTGGATCGGCGATGGCAACAACATGGCGAACTCGTGGCTGGAGGCCTGCTCGGTGCTGGGCTTCCGGCTCCGGCTGGCCTGTCCGCCGGGTTACGACCCCGACCCGGCGCTGCTCGCCAGGGCGGGCGCGAAGGCGCGCGTCGTACGCACGCCCCGGGAGGCGGCCCAGGGCGCTCACGTGGTGAATACCGACGTATGGGCGAGCATGGGCCAGGAAGCGGAGGCGGCCGAGCGCCAGCGGAGGTTTGCGGGGTTCATCGTAGACCGAGCCCTCATGTCCGTCGCCGACCCGCACGCCATCGTCATGCACTGTCTGCCGGCGCACCGCGGGGAGGAGATCTCCGACGAGGTCATCGAGGGCAGCCAGTCCGCCGTGTTCGACGAGGCGGAGAACCGGCTCCACGCTCAGAAGGCGCTGCTCGAGCTACTGCTGGCGCAGTAGGTGCGCGGCGGGTGATGTGATAGCGCATACCACATGAACTGACGCTCGCGATGGGGGGCGCGGGGGGAGAGTTCTCCCCTCCGCTTGAGGCGCCGCAAGGCGCCGGACATCGGCTCACAGCGGCGGCGGTGACGCTTGAGAATCACATCAACTGGTCGCCGCTGTGAGTGCGAGGAGGCCGGGGGCAAAACAACCGTCTGCCCGCGCGGTTGCGCGGTCGAGACGGTGAGACGGTCGTTTGACCCTGCCTCCCTCGGCCGGTAATCTTCGGAGCTAGCCCAGTGCGCGCGCATGGGGCCCCTTGGATCCGTGTCGGGCGATCGCTACAGCAACTTCGTCTTCATCCCCGCCGACCTGGCCGAGGAGGTGGATCTCCCTCTCGAGGTGAAGAAGGAGATTCTCTATCTGTATGGTCGGCTGGACGAGTTCGACCACTGGCAGCTGCTCGGACTCCGCTGGAACGCGCCCCCCGAGGCGGCTCGGGCCGCCTACCTCGAGAAAGTGAAGGTCTTCCACCCGGACCGCTACGCTGGCCGGCGGCTGGGAACGTATCTCGGGCGCATCGAAAAGGTCTTCCGGGCGCTCACCGAGGCGCGCGACGCGCTCGCCAACGATGCGCAGCGCGCCGCGTACGCCAGGAAGACGGCGTCACCCGAGGAGTTCGCGCGCATGGAGGCGCGTCGGCTGGACGACGAGGTCCGCGCCCAGGAACGCCGGGACCGGCTGGCGCGTGCCAACCCGCTCGTCG
>MEMX01000057.1:6078-8699 GCA_001768075.1 Anaeromyxobacter sp. RBG_16_69_14
GCGCCGCGCGCGTCCGGGATCTGGTGAGCCGCGGCAAGCAGAGCATGGCTGACGGCAAGCTCACGCAGGCGGCGAACGACTTCCTCACCGCGCTCGGGCTCGACCCGCGCCACCCGGAGGCGCGCGCGCTCGCCGAGCAGGCCAAGAAGCGCTCCGCCGGGGATCGCGCCCGCGAGCTCTATGATCGCGCGCTCGCGGCCGAGGCCATGGGCGGTCGCGCCGCGGCGCTGGCTGCCTTCCGCGAGGCGGCCGAGACCGACCAGGCCAACCCACGGTACGCCGCCGCCGCCTCGCGCATGGTGCTCGAGGCCGGCGAGCTCGAAGACGCCCGAGCGCTGGCGGAGCAGGCCGTCCGCGCCGGCCCGCGCGACGCCCGCGCCTTCGAGGCGCTCGGGGCTGTGCTCCAGGCACAGGGGTTGCCCCGGGAGGCGCGTCGCGCGCTCGAGCGCGCCCTCGACCTCGACCCGGCGCTCGAGACGGCGCGCGGGTTGCTGAAGAAGCTGCGCTGGAGCTTTCTCGGATGAGCGATCTCGAGTTCGAGCCGGTCATCGGGATCGACCTCGGGACGACGAACTCCGTGGTCGCGACGGTCCTCGACGGCGTCCCGCGGGTCATCCAGAACCGAAGCGGCCAGCTCCTCACGCCGTCGATCGTTGCGGTGGCGAAGAACGGCAGGCGCCTCGTCGGGCAGATCGCGAAGCGGCAGGCCGTCACCAACCCGGACAGCACCGTGTTTGCCGCGAAGCGTCTCATCGGTCGCCGCTGGGGCTCGCGCGAGGTCGAGGACGCACGCAAGGTCCTCCCCTACGATCTGGTCGCCGGGCCGGAGGGGAACGACGTCCGCATCCGAATGGGCGATCGGGTATGGCCGGTGGCCGAGATCTCGGGGCTGATCCTGGCCGAGCTCAAGGCGGACGCCGAGGCCTTCTTCGGTCGCCAGGTCACTCGCGCCGTCGTGACCGTGCCCGCCTACTTCAACGACGGCCAGCGCCAGGCGACCAAGGACGCGGGTCGCATCGCCGGGCTGGACGTCGCGCGCATCATCAACGAGCCCACCAGTGCCGCTCTCGCGTACGGCTTCGGCAAGTGCGTGGAGAAGAAGGTGGTCGTCTTCGACCTCGGTGGCGGCACCTTCGACGTCTCCATCCTCGACATCGGGCAGAGCGTCTACGACGTGGTGGGGGTAGGCGGCGACACCTACCTGGGCGGCGAGGACTTCGATCGCCGGGTGATGGACTGGCTCACCTTCTCGTTCGCGAAGGAGAAGGGCGGCGTCGACCTTCGGCGGGACAAGATGGCGCTGCAACGGCTCAAGGACGCCTCGGAGAAGGCGAAGTGCGATCTCTCCGGCGTGGCCGTCGCCGGCATCCACCTGCCGTTCCTCATCGGGGGTGGAGAGGGGTGCCCGGCGCTCCACCTCGAGAAGCAGCTCCAGCGCGAAAAGCTGGAGGAGCTGACCAAGGACCTCGTCGATCGCTGTATCCAGGTGGTGGACCGGACGCTGCGGGACGTGGGCGTCCGCCCCTCCCAGATCGACGACGTCATCCTCGTGGGAGGCATGACCCGCATGCCCAGCGTGCAGAAGGCCGTGCGGGACTTCTTCGGCCGGGAGCCCTCGCGCGGCGTCCATCCGGAGGAGGTGGTCGCGCTGGGCGCGGCCATCCAGGCGCACGCGCTGACGCACCGAAAGGGCTCGACGGAGGTCTTGCTGCTCGACGTCACGCCCCAGAACCTCGGGATCCTGGTAGTGGGCGGCTACTTCCAGACCATCATCCCCAGGAACACGACCGTTCCGACGAGCCAGATGCACGTCTTCACGACCTCGCAGGACAACCAGACCTCGGTCCGGATCGCCGTGCTGCAAGGTGCCAGCGACAAGGCGATCGAGAACGAGCTGCTGGGAGAGTTCGTGCTGGCCGGCATCCGCCCCGCGATCCGCGGCGAGGTGGGGATCGAGGTCAACTTCGACATCAGCGCCGACGGCATCGTCAGCGTCTCGGCCCGCGACATGGTGACGGGCCAGTGCCAGTCGATCACCGTGACCGCCACCTCCGGCCTCACCGAGGACGAGCTGAAGCGGATCATGGACGAGAACGTGGACGAGCTCCTGGCGCGCAAGCAGCTGGTCTCCGACTTCGAGCGGCGCCGCGAGGCGACGGAGAAGATCATCGGCGAGATCGAAGCGCTCGTCCCGGCGGTCACGGCGGCGCTGGCGCGGAGCCGCTTCGGCAAGGACGCCGTGAACAAGGCGCAGGCGATGGTGCAGCGCGTCCAGGCGGCGATCCGCGCGCAGGACGGCGACCAGCTCGGGACGCTGGAGGAGCAGCTCGACCGCACGCTCCAGCTGTTCAAGGGGCTGTCCGGCGGCGCGCCCGAGGAGAGAGGGCCGTGACGGCGTCGGAGCTGATGGAGCAGGGAGTCCGGGCATACACGCGCTGCGAGCTCGGCGAGGCCGAGCGCTGCTGGCGCGAGGTGCTGGCACTGGAGCCCACCAACGCGCGTGCTCACTCCTACCTGGAGCTCCTCGCAGCCAAGCCCGCCCCCCAGGGGGCCCCGGGCAAGGATGGCGGCTCCGCCGCGTCGATCGGGCTCGTGACGACCGCCGACACGGCTCCCGTGCC
>MEMX01000057.1:8730-10370 GCA_001768075.1 Anaeromyxobacter sp. RBG_16_69_14
GAGGGCGCAGCGCCGAGCCGGTCCCGCTTCCAGCTCCGGAGGAGGCGGCGTGGATGCGGTCGCCGATCACCATCCCACCGGCCCCGAACCCCTCCTCGATCGAGGGGCGCGAGCTGAAGGAGCGGACGACACTCAGCGACTACGCGCCCTCGCCCTGGGACCAGGGCCCGGCGATGTCCCCCGCGGTGGTGCTCGACGATGGCGACGGGCTCGACCTCGCGAGCGTGGCAGAGCAGTCGGACCTGCGTGCCCTGGTGCCGGAAGAAGACGAGAGCGCTCCGCGGACCCCGCCGCGGAAGCCGCGCAGCGAGGTCGAGATCTGGATGGAGGGCGCCCGCGAGCTCTTCGCGCTGGGCGACTTCTCCGGCTCGCTCGAGATGATCGAGAAGATCCTGAAGATCGACTCCTCGCACGTGGAGGCGCGCGAGTACCTGAGACAGAACGAGGTGACGCTCATCGCCATGTACGAGTCGAAGATCGGTCCCCCTCGTGCCATCCCACGCCTCGCCATCAAGCCGGAGGAGGTGATGTGGCTGAACCTCGACCACCGCGCTGGCTTCCTGCTGGCGCAGATCGACGGGACGGTGAGCTACGACGACCTGTTCGCGCTGTCGGGGCTCCCGCACCTGGACACCGCCCGCATCCTCGCTGCCCTGCTGCAGGAGGGCGTGATCACGTCATGAAAACCGAGCGCGGTGGTGGCACGCCGGGCGGTTTTCTGGTACGTCGCGACGCGGCTTCCGGCACGAAGAACGGCTAGTAGGCGAGCACGAAGAACAGCGAAAGGCGAGTGGCTCCCGGTGGGGGGTGCGGGGGGAGCGGCGGTCGCTCCCCACGCTTGAGGGCGAAGCCCGGGAATCGCTCAGACTCGCCTCTGAAGCGGTGGGCGAACGCGAATAACGACGAAAGGCGAGTATGAGCCGCATTTTCAGATCGCTTCCCCCGAAGGGCACCGCGCTGGGCATCGCGTTCAGCGGCGGCCTCGACACGCGGTGCGCCGTCGCATGGCTCTCGGAGCAGGGACTGGCCGTCCACGCCTACACCGCCGACCTGGCGCAGCCGGACGAGGCGAACCCGGCCGACATCCCGCCGATCGCGCTCCAGCACGGTGCCGTCAAGGCGCAGATCATCGACTGCCGCGAGGCGATGGTCCGGGAGGGCATCACCGCCATCCAGTGCGGTGCGTTCCACCTGAGCTCGGGTGGAAAGAAGTACTTCAACACCACGCCGCTCGGTCGCGCCGTGACCACGACCGCCATCGTGGGCGTGATGCGCCAGGACGGCGTTCACGTCTTCGGCGATGGCTCGACGCACAAGGGCAACGACATCCAGCGCTTCTACCGCTACGGCATCCTGGTCGACCCCGACCTTCGCATCTACAAGCCCTGGCTCGACCAGGCATTCGTCTCTGCGTTCGGCGGCCGCAAGGAGATGAGCGAGTATCTGGAGTCGCGCAAGCTCCCCTACAAGATGGGTACCGAGAAGGCCTACTCCACCGACGCGAACGTGCTCGGCGCCACGCACGAGGCGAAGGACCTCGAGCGCCTCGACACCGGGATGCGGATCGTGAACCCGATCATGGGCGTCGCGCACTGGCGGCCCGAGGTGCCCGTGGCGACCGAGGAGGTCGTCATCACCTG
>MEMX01000057.1:10409-13046 GCA_001768075.1 Anaeromyxobacter sp. RBG_16_69_14
CGGCTCGCCCTACGAGCTCTTCCTGGAGGCGAACCGCATCGGCGGGCGTCACGGGCTGGGAATGAGCGACCAGATCGAGAACCGCGTCATCGACGCCAAGAGCCGCGGGGTCTACGAGGCGCCGGGCATGGCGCTCCTGCACCTCTCCTACGAGCGGTTGCTCTCGGCCATTCACAACGAGAACACGCTCGACCTCTACTTCACGCAGGGCCGCCGCCTCGGACGGCTGCTGTACGAGGGCAAGTGGTACGATCCCGAGGCGCTCATGCTGCGCGACGCGCTCACGCGCTGGGTGGCGCCGGCCGTCACCGGCACCGTCACGGTCGAGCTCCGGCGGGGCGACGACTGGACCATCCTGAATACCCGTGCGCAGTACATGAGCTACGCTCCCCACAAGCTCTCGATGGAGCGGGTCGAGGATCCGGCCTTCACGCCGGAGGATCGGATCGGCGCGCTCGAGCTGCAGAACCTCTCCGTGGGCGACAACCGCTCGCTGCTCCTGCACCACCTCGAGGCGCTGCGCGCGCTCGGATCTACTCCTGGCGGCCCCAGCCTGGCAGCGCTGCTCGGCACGGGGGAGGACGAGTAGCGAGAAGGGCTTTCAAGCCCTTCATCGCCCAGTTCATCTGAACGACTGAACGAGGTGCGTGACGGCCAGCGTGGCGCCGGCGTGCCCTTGCTGGGTCACCCTCAACTGTGCCACGTTGCCGTGTTCGACCTCGAAGTCTCTCCTTCCAGGAAGGGATTGCCCCGATGCCCAAGTATGTGATCGAGCGGGAAATACCGGGAGCCGGGAAGCTCACGCCCCAGGACTTGAAGTCCATCTCGCAGAAGTCGTGCTCCGTCCTGAACAAGCTCGGCCCCCAGATCCAGTGGGTGCAGAGCTATGTGACCGGTGACAAGGTCTATTGCATCTACATCGCCCCGAACAAGGAACTGGTCCTCGAGCACGCCCGGCAAGGCGGGTTTCCGGCCAACGTCGTCGCGGAGGTGAAGACGCTCATCGATCCCACCACTGCGGAGTAGTCGGGCGGACGGCCGCGCCGCCCTGTAGGGCGACGGGGGCGCAAGTGCTTCACGAGTGCTTCTCGGGCGGCGATCGCGGGTCCAGCGGATCCTCGACGTCCACGTGACTTCGTGCGCGCTCCGCCGCCGCGAAGCGTTCCTTCGCGAACTCGATCAGGCGATCGAGATAGCTGGTGATGGGGGGGCAGCGAATACCCGTCCCCTCGAGCAGCGCGAGCTGGTTCTGGCAGTTGTAGATGGCCAGGTGGTTTACGAGGCGGATGGCGCTCAGTTGCGGCCGCGCCAGGCGCTCGAGGAAGGGCAGCCCGAGGATGGCCTCCACCAGGCGGTGCGGCAGGGGCATCGTCGGCAGCGTCTTGCCTGAGCGCGCGGCGATGAGCTCGTAGACCTTGCGCGCAGAGAGGGGGGCCGGATCGGCGAGGTGGACTGTCTTGCCAACCGCCGCCGGATTCGCGCCCATGGAAAGCGCCGCGTCCACCACGAAGTCGACCGGCACGACGTTCAGCGGCGCGGCGCCGTTGCCCGGGAGCGGCAAAGGCACCCCCAGCGGTGAGGCGACGAGCAAGATGGCCAGGTAGTAGACGCCGTTGAAGCGGTCCACCTCGCCCGTGCGCGAGTCGCCCACCACGATGCTCGGGCGGTAGACCGTCGCCGGCAGCTCGGCCATCGCGCGGCGGACCAGGCGCTCCGCCTGGAACTTCGCGCGCTCGTAGGCCCCGTCGAACCCCTGGCGCATGTCGAGCTCGTCCTCGAGGATGACGCCCTCGCGGTCGCCCGAGACGTACGCGGTGGAGAAGTGGTGCAGGCGTTCGAGGTGCCGCGCGCCGCGCGCCAGGTCCAGCACCAGCCGCGTCCCCTCCAGGTTCACGGATCGGATGGTTGCCGTGTCGGCGGAGAGGTCGTAGAGCCCGGCCAGGTGCCAAATCTCGGTGACGTCGGCCGTGAGCCGCTTGTACTCGGTGCCGGAGAGGCCGAGGTGCATCTTCGCGACATCCCCCTCGAGAACCTCGCCCTGAAGACCGAGAGCCAAGAGCTCGGCGCGCGCCTCTTCAAGGTGGCGGGTGCGCGTGAGCAGGACCAGCCGGTCGCGTCCTTGGTCGAGCTGCTCCCCGAGTCGGTGCACCAGGCGCCGCCCGATGAACCCCGACCAGCCGGTGACGAGGACAATCCTGGCGCCATGATCCATCGCGCCGAGTCAATAGCGCGCTGGTGGGGCCTTGGGAAGCCTTCGTGCGAGACCACGCGTGACGTCCGCGAGGAGCCGGCGCGCCTTGTCGGCCAGGGCGGCGGGATCGCCGTCGTTCGCGATCACCACGTCCGCTCGGGCGGCTTTTTCGTCGATCGGCAGCTGCGCGGCCAGGCGGGCCTCCGCCGCTGCGCGGTCGAGTCCGTCGCGCCTGGCAAGGCGGGCGACCTGCACCTCCCGAGGCGCCCACACCACGACCACCAGATCGGCTTCGCCCTCCAGCTTCGCCTCGTAAAGGAGCGGGACGTCGTAGACGGCGACGGGGTGTCCCTCGGCCGCCAGGCGCGCCAGCTCCGCCCGGAAGAGGGCGCGCACGGCCGGGTGGACGGTGGCCTCGAGCCGGGCGCGGGCGGCCGGGTCGGCGA
>MEMX01000057.1:13100-24985 GCA_001768075.1 Anaeromyxobacter sp. RBG_16_69_14
CGTCGCCGAACTCGGCCACTACCGCAGCGAGGCCGGGAGTCCCCTTCGCGACCGCGGCGCGGGCGAGATCGTCGGCGTCGATGACCGGTGTCCCGAGCGCGCGCAGGGCCGCCGCGAAGGTGCTCTTCCCGGTCGCGATCCCGCCGGTCAGGCCGATGAGGCGCATGCGGCGCTAGTTCTGTACGGAGGGCGGTGCCGGGGCGGGCGCTTGCGCAGGCTTTGCGACGGGCTTGCGCCCGGGCTCGGGCTTCGAGCTCGGCTCGGGCTTGAAGCTCACCGCGTCCACGAATCCGTCCTTGCCGAAGAAGACGGTGACGCCGCTCGCCTTGAAGAACCAGACCGTCCGGAAGTCGTCGGTGAAGGCCTTCTGCGTGGGCTGCCCGTACGTGCCCTCGACCGTCTCGCGATCGAGCTGGCTCGTCGGAAACACGACCACCTCGACCACGATGCCGTCCTCGCGGGCGAAGAACTGCGCCTGGCGCGTCCCAGGGATGGCCTGTTCGCCCTTGTAGACGAGCGCCAGGCGTCCGGAAAGCTTTCCCTGGGTCGAGGGAGGGCCGAACTTGGCGTTGACCTCCGACTCCGAGGTCGAGCCCGGGTTGACGCCCTGCCACGCACGGGCGCGGGCTGCTGTCGGCGCGGCCGACAGGGCCACGACGAAGACCAGAGCGAAGGCTTCGCGAATCGGGCGCATGGCGCATTATACTCGGGCGGCGGGGGACACCCCCACCTACCACCGCGGGGGACGAGCCCCGCCTTACCACACCGTGAATCGCTCCCTACTCCTTCTGCTCGCGCTCCTGCCGGGCGTGGCTGCGCCGGCCGACTACGTCGGTGCCGAGACCTGCAAGGCGTGCCACCCGCTTGCCTACGAGGCGTGGAGGCATGGCCCACACGCGCGGGCGATCGACAGCCTGCCCGAGGCCCGCCGCAAGGACGCCCGGTGCACGACGTGCCACGCGCCAGATCTCGAGAAGGGCCAGGATGGCGTCTCGTGCGAGACCTGCCACGGGGCGGGTCTCGTCTACGCCCAGGCGTACGTCATGCGCGATCCCGAGCTCGCCCGTGCGGTCGGCCTCGCCGAGCCGGGCGAAAAGACGTGTGCCGCCTGTCATACGGAGTCGACCCCGAGCCTCGGCCCTTTCGAGTATGCGAAGAAGCTGCCGCTCATCGAGCACGGTGGCGATCGTGCGGGCCGGAAGAACGCGGAGCAGGCCCCGCGCACTGACGCTCCCTCGCGTGTCCCAAGGTGAACGCTGGCATGCCCAGGCAGCGTAGCCCCCAAAGGGGAATCGATGGCTCCCAGGATCGTCTCGGCCGAATTCCTCAAGACGGGCACCAAGCGCGACGAGTGGCCAGCGGAACCGCTGCCGGAGATTGCGTTCGTGGGGCGGAGCAACGTGGGCAAGTCGTCGATGCTGAACGCCCTGGTACGGCGCGGCGGCCTCGCGCGCGTGTCGTCCACGCCGGGGCGAACGCAGGCTTTGCAGTTCTTCCGCGTCCTGCGCCAGGACTCGCCCGCGACCCGCCCGTGGCCGCTGCGGTTCTGCGACCTGCCCGGCTACGGCTTCGCCAAGGTCCCCAAGGCGGAGCGCGATCGCTGGGCGGCCATGATCGAGGAGTACCTGCGCGAGCGGGAGGGGCTGGCCGCAATCGTGCTCATTGTCGACGCGCGCCACGCGCCGCCGGAGAGCGATCGTGAGGCGCTCGCCTTCCTGACCGCGCACGGCCGGCGCGTCCTCGTCGCCGCGACGAAGATCGACAAGATCACCAAGAGCCATCGCTTCGCCACGATCAAGACGGCGGCGCGCGAGCTCGGCGTCCCCGACGGAGAGGTGGTGCCGTTCTCGGCTGTGGAGGGAACGGGCACCGACGCACTGTGGAAGCGTCTCGTGGTCATGCTGGGTCCATAGCTATCCCTCTGCCTCGGAGGGAGGGGTAAGGCGATGGGGCTGTTCTTCGAGCGCAGCCCCTCGCCCCGACCCAGACAGTCGCGATCGCAGACTGCGTCTAGTGGCTCCCCGGGACCGAAGCGGCCTCGGCTTCGAGCCGCTGCGCGTACTCCTCCGCTCTGCGTCCACTGCGGCGGAAGCGGTCGCCGAGCTGGCTGCGCATCTCCACGCCCGGCTTGGGTGCGAAGATGATGCCCAGGCCGGCACCCACCAGCAGGCCCACCGCGAATAGCCCGAGACCACCAAAGAAGTCGGTCATCGGCGTGTTCCTCTCGAGGCCGATGCGACGCAACGCGTCATCCCGATCCATCTTCCTGAGATCCTTCCACCGTAGATCCGCAAAATCACTCAACTTCATGCCGTCCTCCCTCACGGCGGGGGACGAGCCCCCGCCCTACTGGGCCGTTCTCCCACATGGCGGGGGACGAGCCCCCGCCCTGGTGAAAATGGCGCCGCACCGTCCCCGCTGACCTCCTCAGTTCATTCATGCTGCACTCGTGACCCCCACATCCTCGCGCAGCTCGCCGGCGATCCGGCGGAGGCGTTCGCGGAAACCAGGCACGAGCAGAGCGCCGAACGAGGCGCGCGCGAGCAGGCGCGTGAACGAGGAGAACAGGCCGCCTCCCGCGACGTAGCCCGCTGTCATGGCAAGCGACAGCATCGGATACGGCTGCTCTCGGACCCGGCGCGCAAGCAGGCGCCAGATCGACCGGAACAGGCGCCGGTCTTCCGGTTGCCGCTCTTTCGCTGGCTGGGACATCGCTCCCTCCGCGCGGCGACGCCGCAACTGAAACGTGCGCACGAGACCTCGCCCTAGAAAGGCGTCGCCCGAGGCCAAGGACCCAATCTACGGCTCCACCACCGTCCTCACGCCGCCGACCGTGATCTGCCGGGCGGTGGGCGGCCGGCGAGCTGCGGCTGGATCGAGCTCGATCTCGGTCACCACGGGCAGGTGATCGGAGGCCAGGCGGGCGAGCTGACTGTCGTGCACCGTGCACCCGAGCACGCGCACGGCGGGGCCCACGTATGCGCGGTCGAGCCGCACTATCGGAAACAGCGCCGGGAAGGTGGCGCGCGTGGCGCGGGTCAGAACCGCCGCGTCGGCGAGCTGTCGCCGGATCCATCGGGGCACGGCGGAGCGGCTCGACCAAGCGTTGAAGTCTCCCACCAGGACGAGTGGATAGGCGAGGGCGGTGTCGCGCAGGATGTCTGCGGAGAGGAGTTGTGCCGCCTGCCGGCGACGCTCATGGCGGTCCAGGCCGAGGTGGCAGTTGAAGACGTGCAGGGCGAACGTGCCCAGTTCGAGGTCGGCGCGCAGGCAGCCACGCTTCTCCCGTCCGGGCACCGAGAGATCGTAGCTGCGCGTCGCGGCGATGGGGAAGCGAGAAAGGATGCAGTTGCCATACGGGTAGCCGCCGCGCAGCTCGGTGAGCCCGTATGCCTGGGTGAGGCCGGTCAAGCGAGCCAGCGTGCCGGCGGGATCGAGCAGCTGCCCCGGACCGCCCAGCGCGCCCACCTCCTGCAGCCCAGCCACGTCCGCGCGTGCCTCCTCGATGACGAGCGCCACACGCTCCGGGTCGGACTTCCCGTCGCGCCCACGCATGCCGTGGACGTTCCACGACATGACCCTGACCCCCACTCAGACTCGCCTTTCGCTGTTCTGCGTGTTCACGCCCATGGTTTCTCCTCCCCTGACGGGCTGGGCTCGCGCGGAGGGCGGGCTGGAGTGCGGTAGGCGCCGTGCAGAGCGCGGTAGAGCCCGTCGGGGCGGATCGCATCGGAGAATCGCAGGTCGCAACTGGGCGGGTGGAGGAAGAAGGCCTCGATCTCCTCGGGCGCGACGCCGCCGTGCGACCCGAACTCCCAGGCGTAGGCAACCGGGATCGCGTCCTCGCCGCGCCAGCCGAGGACGACGAGGTCGCCCGAGTCTGGCATCGACAGGAGGTCCGCGAGGTACGTCGCGAGCAGCGTCTGGTCCGGGTGAGGCAAGTGCGCCACGTCCTCTTGCCGATCGAGCTCGAGCTCCTGGCCATCCACGAGCGCCGTGCCACGCCGCCCATTTCGCACCGCGACCATGCCCACCGCACGTGACTCGCGCAGCGCCGCCAGCACGCCGGGGTGCCTGGCGCGGACGGCATCCAGGTCTATGGGAGCCTGCTCGTCCGTGAAGTACACGTGTGCGAGATCGCCAGCCTCCGCGGTGACGACGCGATCGAGGCGCGCGAAGCCCAGGGCATGTCCGACGACACTGCGCTCGAGTCGATCGAGGCCGCGGCCGACAGGCACCCGCACTGCCGCTGGCCAGGCCGCCAGGGACGCCCTGAACGAGCGTGTCTGCGCGAGGCGAACCGCCTCCTCGCCGCCCAGGCGGTGGGGTACCGCCACGCCCCCGTCCGCCAGGGCGAGGTACTCCGGCAGCGACAGGCCCGTGAACGACTGGAAGGGCTTGGTCGCCACGTGCCCGTGATCGGAGAAGACGTAGACGTCGTAGCCGAGTTCCGGGACTGCCTCGGCGGCGGCGTAGATGGCCGCCAGAGCGAGGTCCATCGAGCGCAGGTTCGAGACGGCCTCGAGCGCGTCCGGGCCACGCCGGTGCGCGAACTCGTCGTAGGCGAGGAGGTCGCAGTAGGCGATCGGAACTCCGCGTGCGATGTCGATGACGATGCCCTCCACCGCCAGTTCGCGCATGAGCGCGCCCACGAGGAGCCGATGCAGGAGGAAACGCGGCTCGTGCTTGAATCGCCCGAGCGTGAGCGACCAGACCGCCCCCTCCCACACGCCGGCGCCGAACTCACGGGCGAGCCGGCTCGCCGCCTGCGTCAGGGTGACCGAGTGCAGGATGGTGCTCGCGAGGGCGTCCCACATCGAGAAGCCCTCGACGAGAGGGTGGAGCTCGTGATCCCCCGCGCGACCGGAGAGGCAGAAATGCGGCAGCGCTGCCCCGCCGCTGAAGATCGAGAAGTAGCTGGTACCCCCGCGCAGGAGCGGTGGGTTCTGGAGGGAGAGGCGGGCCTCGACGGCGGCCGCATCGGTCGCGCGGTCCATCCGGATCTCCCGTCCGTCGCGGCGGTCGTACCAGACGAAGCCTGGAACGCTGGGGGCGACCCCGTAGAACAGGCCCGCCTGGAAGGCTGGTGTGGACGCGGGCGCTCCGCTGCGCGTGGTCGAGAGGGCGAGGCGACCCTGGTCGAGACGGCGGGCGAGGAAGGGCATGTACCCCTCGCGTGCTGCCCGTTCGAGCCGCCGGCGCGAGACTCCGTCGAGCTGCACCAGGATGAGGCGCCGCCCGCCCTCCAGCGGACCCGGATGCAGGTGCCCGCGCTCCGAGAGCGGGCGCAGCACGTGACGCACGGCGGGGCCGGTCAACTTCGCCAGCGCCCCGGCCATCCTCGCCCTCGTCCCGTTCGGCATCCTCCCTACAACGTAGGACAGGGGCTCGTCCCTTGCCCGGGCCAGCGCGGCCACGCGGTAGTCAAGACGTAGGCGGTCATGCTCGGTGGCCGGACCGGCGCGAGCTGCGCCGCTCTCGCCGCGGCCCCCCCATCATCCCCGACCGTTCGGCGATCTTCCACGACCGGTCGAGGATTCCCGGACGATGGACGTCAACGAGGAGTGGATCCGGGGTGCGGTGGCGTCCAGCGGACCTCGACCACCGTGAGCACGAGCTTCCCGGCGGGGCGCTGGACGCGTGCTCTGTCGCCCTCCGCCTTCCCGAGCAGCGCCCGGCCCAGCGGTGCATCCACGCTGATGTACCCGGCGGACGCGTCGGCCTCGTCGGGCCCCACCAGTCGGTAGGCGCGCTCCTCACCCTCGTCGTCCTCCACCACCACCCACGCGCCGAAGTACGCCTTGCCGGTCGGATGCGGCTTCGGGTCCAGCACGGTGAGCCCGTCCATGAGCTCGGACAGGAAGCGAAGTCGCCGGTCGAGCTCGCGCAGCTTGCGCTTGCCGTAGATGTACTCGGCGTTCTCGCTGCGATCCCCGAGCGCGGCGGCGGCCTCCACTTCGGCCACGATGCCGGGGCGCAACACTGTCCAGATGCGCTCGTGCTCGGCGGCGATCTTCCTGTACCCCTGCGGCGTGATGTAGCGGAGGGGGCTTCCAGGTTGGGTCGGCTTGATTGGGGTTTCACCCTTCTTCATGGCGGTTCCCGGTAAGGGGCATGGGGGGGGAACGGCGGTCGCTCCCCCCGCTCACGCCATCCCGATGGTAACCTGGAATGCGTGAAGGTCGCCGACATCCTGCGGTTCGCGCGCGAGCGCGGCGAGCCGGTCTTTTCCTTTGAGTTCTTTCCGCCCAAGACGGACGATGGCGTCCGCCAGCTCTTCGAGACCGTGGAGGCGCTCCGGCCGCTCGGCCCTGCCTTCGTCTCGGTCACGTACGGTGCCGGGGGCTCCACGCGGCAGCGCACGGTCGAGCTCGTCACGAAGCTGAAGCGGGAGACGGAGGTCGAGGCCGTCGCGCACGTCACGTGCGCCGGCGCCTCGCGCCAGGAGCTCGGCCACGTCCTCGACGAGATCGCGGCCGCCGGCGTCCAGAACGTGCTCGCACTGCGCGGCGATCCTCCCCGGGGGCAGACCGCCTTCGAGCCCTCCCCCGAGGGCTTTCGCTATGCGAGCGAGCTCGTCGCGTTCATCCGCGGCGAGAAGCGCTGGAGCTTCTGCATCGGCGCAGCCGCCTACCCCGAGGGCCACGTCGAGACGCGCGATCTCGCCCGCGACCTGGCGAATCTGAAGACGAAGGTGGAGGCAGGCGCCGACTTTCTCGTGACCCAGCTGTTCTTCAGCAACGCGCACTACTTTCGGTTCGTGGAACGGGCGCGGGCGGCCGGGATCGCGGTGCCCATCCTCCCCGGCATCATGCCCTTCACCAACGTCGACCAGATCGAGCGCTTCACCGCCATGTGCGGCGCGCAGATCCCACCGGCGCTCCGGGCGGCCATGGAGGTGCGACGAGTCGATTCCGAAGGTGCCCTGCAGCTGGGCGTGGCCTACGCGAGCTTGCAGTGCGCTGACCTTCTGCGCCGCGGCGCGCCCGGCGTGCACTTCTATACGCTCAATCGCTCGCCTTCGACCCGCGCCATCGTCGCCGCGCTCCGCTCGTCGCAGCCCTGGCGAGACGGTTGAAGACGGCCGCGCGGCGGGGCGCGACGTCCCGGAGAACGCCGCCTTCCTCGACGCGACCTTCGCACCGGAGCGCTACGCGCACGGACTGCCTCCGTCAGGCACGGTAACGGCCTCGCGCCGGGGCGACCAGCCTCGACCCCGAGCAGCGCGCCGAGCGTCGGCGCGATGTCGAGCGGCGACGCCTGGGCCGTCGAGCGAAGTCCCCTCACGATTCCGGCGCCCCAGAGGACGAGCGGGACTTCCATGTCGTCCGCGACTGGCTGGCCGTGGGTGGTGGCACTCTCGCCGGACTTCCAGATCCAGCCAGGACGCAGCGTGACAACGACGTCGGGGGAGCGGTCGGCCCGGAAAGACTGCCGGACGGCCTCGCACAGCCGCAGCCGCTCGGCGGCCTCGTCACCCGCTTGCCTCTGGCAGGGCGCGAGGAGATCGCCGCTCGTCCACGTACTGGACACGCCCTCCACCTTTCCCGGAGCGAGGGCGTCCCGGACGGCGCGCCGCACGCGCTCTGCCTCGACGGGCCCTCTCGACGGTTCCGAGATGGCGCTCCAGTCGAACCACAGTCCCGGCTCCATGAAGTAGGCGACCCGGCGGGGGGCGTTTTCGGCCGGGGCTCCCGCGGCTGCCCTGGCGGCGTCCGCGGCGAGCGCCTCGACCAGGGATGCTGGCACCTCACCCACGTCCGCCGCCTTGCCCTCGCGCTCGGCCCGTGCCCGGGCCACGTTCGGGATCGCCTGCACGCCGTGGTCGGCGGTCAGGACGAACGTCACGCGCCCCGCGCCCACCGCCCCGGTCACGTGCCTCACGAAGGCGGCGAGGTCGCTGTCGAGCCTCCTCACCGTGTCCGCCACCTCGGCCGAGTCGGGACCGAACTGGTGGCCGATGTAGTCCATCGACGAGAGGCCCAGGAAGAGGAGATCGGGCGCTCCTCGCCGCCCGAGCTTCTCCAGATCGACCACCCGGCGCGCGAAGTCGAGCAGGAGCGTGTTGCCGTACGGCGTGAAGAGGAGGCCCTTTGCACTTTCGATCCGATACGCGTCCGGACCGGTCCGCGCGAGGCCGTCGGGTACCTTCTCGAACGCCGCCGTCTCCGGCGTGTCGAAGACGCCTGCGGCGTCGAGTTGGTCGCCGAGACCCCGGCGCGGCGACCACGCTTTCCATCCGCACCCGGCGAAGCTCGCGCCCCAGCTCACGCAATCCGTGCGGTGAGCGAGGAGCGTCGGGTTGACTCCGGGGTAGTAGCGGGAGCTCACGAAGCGCTGTCCCTCCTCGGAGAACCAGTAGGCGGCGTGCGCCCTCCGACCCGCCATCAGGATCGCAGCCCGGTCCTTGAGCGCGACCCCGATGACTCGCGCGCGGGGGTACGTCTCGACCACCCGGTCCCCGAGCGCGTCGCCCGAGAGGTTCGCGGGCGAGAAGCGCCTGCCAGGAAGGGGGAGCGGTGCGACCTTTCCGCCAATGGCAGTCACGAGCTCGGTGTGCGGGTCGTCGACGCAGTAGACCACGCTGGGCTTGCCCCGGTCCTCGCTGCCGCGCTCGTACCAGGCATTCCCGACGATCCCGCTCCGGGAAGGCGGCAGGCCCGTACCGATGGCGGCGTGGCCTGGGCCGGTGACGGTCGTGGCGTACGGATAGCGCGAAGCCTCGAATACCGCCCCGCGCTGGAACGCCGCGAAGCCGTCTTTCCCGAAGAGCGGCGCGAACTGCTTCAGGTAGCGCGATGGGAACTGGTCGATGGAGATGACCACGGCCAAAGAAGGCCTGGCACGGTTCGGCCCGTCGCGGACCTCCTTCGTCGCAGCAGGATGAACGTGGCGCGCGGCTGGCGCTCCGGTGGCACCGCTGGCGAGCAGGGCCGCGAGGCAGGCTTCGATCATCATGGCAAAGACCTCCAGGAGCTGCGCCCCGCCGTCGGCATCATGTCACACACCGTGTTGTGCGCGCACAGCGCGTCACGAGGGGGGCTCGGGACACGACTACGAGCGGCCAGGTTCCGTCATCGGGAGCGATGGGAAGATCTGCCGGAAGTCGCTCGCGTTGCGTGTGACGAGCCCGTCGAAGCGCCTGGCGAAAGCGCCGATGAGCACGTCCGCGATGGGACGTTTGAGCGCCCTGCGTGCCCGGCACCTGGCGATGTGCGCTTCCCAGGCCCGGTGTGCAGCGGCGGTGTCCTGCCACGTCCACGGTTGGCGCCAGTCCACTCCCAGCCCGGCGAGGAACTCCTCTTCCAGCGCGGCCGAGCCGTTGAAGGCCGGTGCCAGCTCGATGTACGTCACCGGGCAGATGACGAGACCCGCCTTGAGCTTGCGGCTTAGCAGCGCGGCGGAGTTGCGTCCATGGTCCGGGTCATCGTCGAGGACGTCGATGAGCACGCAGGTGTCGATGGCCCACGCCATCACTCGTCCCCCGCGCGCAGATCGGACATCCAGGCGGCGGTGCGGCGCGTGCGGCGGAAGCGTCTGGCGAATCCCAGCATGGCGACGGGGTCGGCCTCGGCCGATGGTCGAACCAGGATCCGGATCTCTCCATCGGATACCTTCTCCCATACCAGCCGCTTGCCCTTCTGGAGGCCCATCTCCTTGCGCAGATGCGCCGGGATGGACGTCTGGCCGCGCTCCGTGACGACGGTCGTGTCCGTCTTGATGTTCATGGCCACAATTTATCATGTGACCTTGACGTGTCCACCTGTGCGACGGGGGCCGTGAGCGGTGAGCAAGCAGTCCTGGAGTCTCCGTCACCCATCGGGCAAGGAGAGGCGAAGTCAGATCCGCAACCCAAGCGCAAGGCCCAGCCAGGCGCGCCCGCGCCGGGGGTCGCTCAGGGTAAAGCTTCGGCCCAGGCCGAGGCCCGTGTCGAGCTCGCGCCCATCCGTGCCGGAGAGGAAAAAGTTGGCCGTGGGCCCGCCCACGAGCTCGAGGTGCGGCAGGAGACGATAGCCGAACAGTACCCGGAGCGTGGAGAGATAGCCCGTGTCGCCGGGTCCCACCGGGCGCGTTCCGAGCAGGTCGATGTCCAGGGCCCAGCGGCTCCAAGGGACGTGGACCCCGAATCCCGCGCCGTACCACCAGCGCGGGACCGATCCCCCGCCCACGGGCTGAAGACCGCCCAGGAGCACACCGTGGAACCAGCGGCTCCCCAGCACCAGGTCGAGGCTGCCGACTCCGCGCTCGTCGCTCAGCAGGAGCAGTCGCTGCTCGCCATCCCGCGCCACCGAGACGAGCCCGACGGGCGCACCGTCCATCTCCTCTGCGATGTTGACGAGGCCGAGCTGCAGCCCGCTGGCGCGACGCGCCACGTTGACAAGCCCGATCTGCGCGCCCGTGACGTCGCCGCCGACGTTGACGAGCCCGATCTGAGCGCCCGCGAAGCTGCTGGCTACCCCCACCAGGGAGAACTGGGAGCCGACGACGTCGCCGGCGACGTTCACCAGCGCGCTCTGGAAGCCGGTCGCGGCCGAGGCGTAGTTCACAGAGGCCAGCTGGGCACCTTTCACCCTCCCGAGCGCCCAGTTGGCACCTCCCGCGACTTGCACGCCCGCCACGGGACCGCGGGAGAGGTTGAGGGCGTAGGTCGCCTGCACGCCGACGACCTCTCCGGCCACGTTGGCCACGGAAGAGATCTGAGCGCCCACCAGCGGGCCCCGGACAGAGCCGCCGATGTGTGTCAGCTGCAGCCCGTGAACGTCCTCCTCGGCCCAGAGGACGGGCGCGATCCCCACGCCTCGCAGGCGCGTGGAGCGCGCGGCGATGAGGCCGATCTGGAGCCGGTTCATCGCCGGGCGATCGCCGTTGAGCGAGATCGGAGGGAAGATGGAGAGGTCCACTGGCACCCGAGCCAGGTCCTCACCGTCGCCGCGTCGGGCGGTGAGCTCCCGCCCTACCGCGACCAGCCCGCCTGGATCGAGCGGTACCCGGGCCGAGGGTGCGAGCGCCACCCTGATCTCGGCCAGCCGGTCGCCCAGCTCGCGCGTGACCCGGTACTCGCCCGGGTCCAGCTGGAGCTCGAGTGGCCGACCCGGCACCTTGCGCAGCTCGGCGACGAGCCGCTCGCGCCCGTCGCGCACGAAGAAGTGGCCCGAGAGAGGACCGGGGAGCACCAGGGCAGCACCGGTGCCGCGCAGCTCGGTGAGCACCACGTCGCCGCTGCCGACCAGCTGGATGTCGTAGTTCGGATGCTGGGCTCCGCTCCGGGTGCGCTCGGTGCGGGCGAGCGTCTCCTGGAATGCGTACTGGTAAGCCTCCGACAGGGTGACGCGCCCGTCCGTGCTCGCGTCGGCCGCCCCGCGCAAGCCGGCCACCAGGTAGTACGTGAAGAACGAGGCCTCGATCCGGTCCGACTCCTGCGCAGCCTCGTCGGCGGCGCTCGAGGTGAGGATGGCGTGGCCGGTCACCTGGCTGGACGTGTCGACCAGGAACGGCGGTGCGCGCACACCACCCTTCTCGCGGGTCAGCGCCCCCGAGGAGCAGGAGTCGAGGATGGCGATGCGCACGTTCGCCCGCGACCGCTCGAGCCAGCGTCGCAGCTCGCTGTACGGTATGCGAGAGCCGTGCAGGAGCAGCCCCTCCTCGTCCGAGTGGCCCGAGTAGTAGAGGAGCAGCTCGACCCGCGTCGCCTTGCGCGCCTCGGCCACGCGCGCGCTCATGGCCTCGAGCCCGGCGCGCAGCGCATCCTCGGTCGGATCGAGCAGGAGGACGGTGTCTTCGGGCGCCAGGCCGCCGAGTTTTTGCAGGACGTGTGCAAAGCGCTCCGCGTCCGTGCGCGCATAGCGCAGCCGGGCACGCGCCGGCCCGCCGTCATTGGCACCGGC
>MEMX01000057.1:25114-25348 GCA_001768075.1 Anaeromyxobacter sp. RBG_16_69_14
ATGTCTGCGCCAGGCCGGCAGGGAGCTCCAGCGGCCCGGTGCGCGCGGGGTCCCCGGCCGCGGCGAGGCGGCGGGCCGCACCGACTGCCGCGCTCACCTGGAAAGGCGCAGGAGCCGTGACCAGGAAGAAGCGCTCGAACGAGGGCGCCGAGTCGAGGACGTAGGCATGGTCGAGCGGCACCGCGCCGCCTGCCGCGAGGGGTGCCGCGGCGTCGCCTGCCGTCGGCCAGTGGC
>MEMX01000057.1:25358-27567 GCA_001768075.1 Anaeromyxobacter sp. RBG_16_69_14
TTGCCTCGCCCGTCGATCGAGAGGATAGCGCCGTACGGCGCGCCCGCCGAGACGTAGGAGAGCTGGAGCACGTCGCCGGCCCTGGTCCGGGCGCCGCTGGCGAGCTCCTCGGGCTTGCCTGCCGGCCGTTCGCGGTGGGCGATGAGCCGCGGGCCCGCACCCTTGAGCCGCTCCGTCTCGCCGGGAACCCCGGTGACGACGTGGGTCGCCTCCGGCATGCGCAGCACTGTGACCGCCACGACCATGGCGGCGGCTCCAGCCAGCGCGGGGACGAGCCAGCGGGGCGACGGTGCCCTGGGATCTCCTGGCTTCCGGCCGCCGAGCGCGCGGAGCTCTGGGGGTTCGTGAAGCGCTCGCGCAAGACCGCGCGGCCGCTCGAGATCGGCACGACGCCGGATCTCGGCGAGTACCGGACCTGGCGGGTGCGCGGCGCGCGTTGCGGCGTCGTCGCGATCCAGCGCCTCCAGCCGTGCGGCGCCCCCCTCCTCCGCGGCAAGTCGAGCGCGAACGCGCGCCGCCTCCTCCGGGGGCAGGTCGCCTGTGTGCAGTCGCTCCAGGATCCAGTCCGGCGTTCGGGTGCCGTTCACGGCGCCTCCCGTTTGGCGTCCTGCTGCTCGACGCGTTCCATCACCCGCATCTTCAGCCCCCGCAGCCGCTTGCGAACGCCGGCAGCGGAGAGTCCGACCTCGTCTCCGACCTGCTGCAAGCTGAGGCCGTCCACCAGGTGCATCACCGCCATGACCCGCGTCGACTCGGCTTCGCCGCGCAGCAGGCTACCGAGGGTGAAGCGGGTCATGCTGCGCTCCTCCGGCACCTCCGCGGACGCGATGGCCCGCAGTTGCTCATCGCCGCAGTCCTCCGGTCGGCGTCGGTCGGTCCGCAGGAGATTCAGGCAGACGTTCGTGGAGATCCGCAGCAAGAGCGAGGCGGGCCGCTCCGGCACCAGGCGGTGTCGGGAGCGGAGCAGGTTGACGAAGACGTCGTGCATGGCGTCCACCGCCTTCTCCTCGTCACGCAGCAGCCGCCGGCAGCGCCTGAGGACCATCGGGCCGTACTCGCGGTAGTACTCCTCCACGTCTACGTCTACGACCACGTGCCCTCCTCCTGGCCAGACCGGCCGACGACGCCCGCTTGTACCATCGCGGGTCGGCCAGGATGAGGGGATACAGTTCACCACACCGGCTGTACTGGTCCGTCTCTTCAGATTCGCAGTCCTGCCACGAAACCGACCCATGCCCGCGAGTCGGTTCGCGCGTTGACCTTCCATCCCAGGTGGTGGAGGTCCGCCTGGACGTCGTCGGAGAGGAAGAGGCTGGCGGTAGGGCCTCCGAAGAGCGCGACCCAGGGCGTGGCTCGCCAGGCGAGCAGCACGCGCACCGTGGTGAGGATGTTGTGCGGGGTGGTCCAGTCGTAGAGGACCGTCTGCGCCAGCAGGTCCGCGTCGAGGTCGAGCCCGTGGCCGATCGACGCGCCGGTCCCCACGCCCAGGCCCGTGGTCCAGCGCGTCCTGCCGACGGGGTGCTGCACGCCCGGCTGGATGCCGGCGGCGAGCAGGCCGTGGACGGTCCGGCCGCCCAGGCGCGCGGCCAGGTTGAAGGTGCTGATCTCGGTGGCGTACAGCTCGAGGTCGTGGCGTCCGCTCCGGACGAGGCTGAGCACGCCCACCGAAGCGTCGGCGTCGTCGGCGAGGTTGAGCACGCCGAGCTGAAGCCCTTTCACGCGGCGGGCCACGTTCACCACGCCCACCTGCGCGCCGGCCACGTCGCCGCCCACGTTGACCACCGCGAGCTGAGCGCCACGCGCCGTACCGGCGGAGTTCACGGAGGCGACCTGCGCGCCGACCAGCTCGCCCGCGCGGTTGAACGCGCCGCTTCCCTGGAAGCCGGCGACCCGCGCCGTGGCGACGTTGACCACGCTGGCCAGCTGCGCTCCCGCTCCGGTGCCGCGAAGGACGTTGATCACGGTGGCGAGCTGGGCGCCCTGGAGCTCGCCGGCGACGTTGGTGACGTACGCCAGCTGAACGCCGCGAACTCGGCCGCGGGCCGAGGCGGTGATCCACGTGACCTGGGCCCCGTCCACGTCTTCCTCGGCCAGGTGGACCGGGGCCAGCGCCAGGCCCTGGAGGACGGTGGAGCGGGCAACGGCGAGGCCGATAGAGAGGTGGTTGCGCACGCGCCCCTCGCCGTTGAGGCTGATGGGCGGGACCAGC
>MEMX01000057.1:27690-31134 GCA_001768075.1 Anaeromyxobacter sp. RBG_16_69_14
GCCAGGGCCGCCAGGCGGAGCGCTGCGGAGGTGATGGCGTTCATGATCCGTCGGACACCGGCGGTGCCGAGGGGCGTTACCACGGGCCGTGAGACTCGTATTTCTCACGCTCGCCAGCGCGACCGCTTTCTGGGCGCATTCAACGTAGCGAGCGGCTGGACGACGACGAAATGGTTTCCATACTGTCCCCGGGGACAGCGGCGACGCTTGTGCTGCCGAGGGGCGGCGTCAGCTCGCCTTCATCGAAGGCTTTCCGACGACGACGCAGACTCCCTCGCCCGAGAAGGCGCGCTCGATAAATTGCGCCATCAGGAGCGCGTCCGGAGGGTCGGCCTCGAGCCGCTTCCACTCGCTCTCGGGGAGGACGCGCGTGTTGATTGCGACCACGGCACGGATGAGCTTCCCTGGACCGTGCTTCAGCTTCGAGATGCGGTAGCAGGAGTTTGCCTTGAACGCACGCTGCAACCACAGTTTCAAATTGTGTTCGTCGGTCGAGCTCAGCATGGGATCCTTGATGGTGACCTCGACCTCACCCTCGACGAACATGCGGCCTCCTGTGTGTGAGGGGCCCGAGCCCCGAGCGTGCGAAAAGGAGAGCATGAAGAACCGGGGGTAGTTGGAGGCCACAGTGAGGCCACAGCGGGCCCCTCGCACGAAGGTCCTCAACGGCGAGCTGCCCGCCACCTTCCGGAAGTGGTACCTGACCTTCGCCGCGACGAACGAGCCATGCGCCGCCGCGGCGTAGTCCCCCGGCCATCTGCCCCCGGAATTTCATGCTCTCCGTCTTCACCGAATGTAGCATCAACCGGCTCGACGAGGACGATGGCCTCGTTCGTGGGCTCTGTCACGAGGCCCAGGATCCACCAGAGGCACGCCCGGATCAAGGTCGTGCACTGGGCGCTCACGGAGAGACCGTCACCAGCTCGGTGGTCCAGGCGGTGCCGCCGCGCAGATCGCGCGCCACCGCCCACACCCGCACCAGTCCACCGGGCGGCGTCGTCGCCGGTGCGGTCCACAGGTCGGCGGCATCCTCGGCACCGTGGAGCTCGTCCACCTCGCCGTCGGTGGCGAACCAGGAGATGGTCCAGCTCTCCACTTCCGAGGACATCGCCGCCCCGGTCGCGTCGCGGCGGACGTAGGGCTGGTGCAGGGCGGCGGCATCGGGTGGGAACGAGGCGCGCAGCCCGGCCTGCGCGTTCGGTCGCGCCGTGGACGGCAGCGGCACGCCCGCCAGCGTGATCCCTTGCAGCGCCGGGTTGAGGTTTGGCGGATCGGTGTCGTCCGGGCCGCGGACGTGAAGTCGCTTCAGGCCGGTGACGTGATCGTTCGCCGGCCAGGCCGCGAGGAAGCGCTCCAGGAACGCGGTGAGTGCCCCACACCCGTCGGCCACAGGGGCAGAAGGTGCCAGGTCGCCAGGCTGGGCGTCGAGGACGAGCGCCACCTCCACCACCTCGACGCCGAGGATCCGCTCCGGCCGGTTGGCGGGCAGGTCGCCGAGCCAGAAGTCTGCAGGGAGCGCGAAGGCGGGCGCGGGGAGAGCCACGCCGCTCGACGGATCAGCCGGGTCGAGCGGCACCGACAGGGGCTCGCAGCCTGCGACGCCGCAGGCCGCGACGCCGGAGAAGGTGATGCCGCCCGCCTGGCCCACGCCCGGCGCGGCGCAGGCGGCCGTGAGATCGGCGCCGGCCAGGAAGCGCTCCGGCTGGGCGAGCGCGGCCAGCTCCGTGCAGGCCGTGCCGCCGGGATCGCTCGCGGCAGGCGTGCAGGCGATGTGCACGACGGTGGCGCGACGCGCCGGATCGGTGAGGAAGGCCGGGTGGGCCACCAGCTCCTCCAGGCTGCCGCTGTCCGGCGCGGGGGCGGTGCCGTCGGCTCCGGCCTGGGCGATCTCAGGCGGCTCCGTGCGCAGCGCGAGGAGCCGCAGCGTCTCCACCTGCGATGCGGAGTCAAAGGATGGTGAGCAGGCCGCCAGCAGCGGCGAGAGGACGAGGACGGTGAGAAGGCGGGCTGTCATGGCGATCTCGCTCAGTACTCGGCGCGCAGGCCGAAGGCAGGGAAGAAGGGGAGCCCCGACACCACTCCACTCTTGGAGTAGTCGAAGTTGTACGCGATCGACTCCGCGTTCTTGCGGTTGGTGACGTTCTGGACCTCGAGGTAGGTGGCCAGCGTCCAGGTCCGATAGGTCCACTTGTGGTCCACGCGGACGTCGAGCTGGAAGAAGTCGGGGAGCCTGTCGTTGACCTGGCCGGTCCTGATGGCCTGGTAGGCGTCGCTGTCGGAGTCGTAGACCGCGCTGCGGACCTGCTCGTAGGGCGCGCCGGTGGTGTAGCGGAGGCGGAAGCCCGCGGAGAGCCCCCTCCATATCTCCGGCAGCTCCCAGGTTCCCACGGCCACCACGTTGTGGGGCTGGTCGAACTCCTGACCCTCCGACTGGCCCTCGATCCGGCCTCCTTCCACCTGCTGGTCGCGGGTGCTGCGGGAGAGCGAATAGGACACCCAGCCGAAGAACCGGCCGTCCGGGTTCCAGCGGACGAGCAGCTCGCCGCCGTAGGCCTTCCCCGTGCCGGCGCTGGAGTAGTGCTCCGAGACCGTCCGGCCGTTCCGGTTCACCAGCGCGTCGGTGGGCAGCGCCAGGTCAAACAGGCGCTTGTAGTAGAGCTGCGCGTCCAGGAAGACCCGGCCCAGCAGCCGTCGCTCGAAGCCGACCGAGTACTGCCAGGCACCCTCCGGCTTCAGGTGGGGGTTCCCCCATTGCTCCGTCAGGAGCGCGTACGCCGGCGCCTGGTGGTAGAGCCCCGCCGCCGCCTTGAGCGCGGTGGCTTCGCCCAGCGCGAGCCTCGCGGAGACGCGTGGATCGACCCAGCTCAGCTTGCTGATCGAGTCGAAGCTGTCGTAGCGGATGCCCGGCACCACGGTGAGCTGCTCCACCGGCTTGAAGGTCGCCTCCAGCCAGCCGGCCATCTGGGTCTCGGTGAGGCTCAGGGAGAAGCGCTGCGACGTCGCGAGGTCGTGCTCCACCTCTACCCGGCCGGCGCGAGGCGTCTCCGGAGCGACGACGTCCACGTGGAAGCTCGGCCGATACAGCCCGTCGAACCCGGCGCCGAGGGTGAGCCTCTGGCCGAGGTCCCGGTAGAGCTCCGCCCGCATGGTGGTCGTGGAGATGCGCTCTCGCTCCGAGAAGTGGGTGTCGACTTTGGCGTTCATGTCGATCCAGCCCTGGCCGACGAGCAGGTGGGCGCGCGTCGCCTCGTCGAAGCGGCGATCCCAGGTGGCGGCCAGCTGGTAGAAGGCGGTGCTGTAGCTGAACTCGTCGATGTTCTGCAGCCCGTCGGTCTTGATGCCGGTGAGGACCGTCTTGTCGTTCGAGCCGAAGGCGTCGAGCCGCACCTTGTCCGAGGTCGAGGGCGTCCAGGCCAGCTTGGCCTGAAAGTCGTAGTAGCGGGG
>MEMX01000057.1:31153-32687 GCA_001768075.1 Anaeromyxobacter sp. RBG_16_69_14
GAGTCCTCGTCGCCCCTGGACAGGGCGCCGATGAAGGCGTCGGCGTAGGAGCGGCGCACCGCCACGGCCGCGCCCAGGTCCTCGCGCGGCCGCGTCTCGACCAGAGCGGTGGAGTGGTAGAGGTTCGCGTCGAAGAGCGCGTGCGTCCGCTGGCCGGGGTCGCGGGTCACGAGGTTGACGCGCCCCGCGGTGGCGCGCCCCGACTGGACTCCGAAGTTGCCCGGCTCGAACTCCACCTTGTCGAGCAGGTCGCTGGAGTACACGCTCGTGAGTCCGCCGAAGTGGAAGACTTGCGGCACCTCCAGCCCGTCCACGTACACCCTGGTGTCGCGTGGGTTGCCTCCGCGGACCACGAGCAGCCCGAAGCCGCCAGGGGCGCGGGCCACCCCTGGCAAGTTCTGGATCACCTTCACCGCATCGCCCGAGGCACCTGGCACGCGGGCGATCTCGCCTGTCGAGAGGGCCACGCGGGAGACCTCGCGCTTGTCCCGCTCGCCCACCACCACCGCCTCGTACGCGCCGTCCAGGACCTTCTGGAGCCAGTACTTCACCTCCGTGGCCTGTCCCGGCGCGATGGTCTCCTCCACCTCCCAGCGCTGGTGGCTCGGCTCCGCGACGCGCACCTTGACCGCGCCGAGCGAGACGCCGGCCAGCTCGAACCGTCCATCACGGTCAGTGTATATGGTCTGGCCGCCTGCCTCGACCAGCGCGCCGGATATCGGCAGCCGGGTGCCGCGCTGGAGCACCTGGCCGCGCAGGTTCACCGGCGGCGGCGCCGGGGCCGCGGGCGGGGCCTTGAGCTCGAACTTGACCCGATACTCGATCCGGACCGGCGCGGGCTTGCCGTCGATCTCGGCCGGGGTGAAGCGAATGCGCCGCACGGCGGCCACGGCCGACTCGTCGAAGCCGTGGCCAGCCGGCGCCGTGACCACCGCGTCGGTCACCACGCCCGCCTCCGAGATCTCGAGCTCGAGCAGCACCTCGCCCGCGAGGCCGGCGGCCTGCGCCTCGGCGGGGTATTCGGGCTCTGCCGCCTCCGCCACCGCCGGCGGACGGGTGAGGACGCCAGGCGCGGACGGCTCGGCGGCGCGCGCGGACACCGCCACGAGCGCGGCCGCGAGGGCCGACAGGAACGGGAGACGGATCATCGGAGCTCTCCTGGTGATTCACTCGAGGACGAAGGTGTAGGTGAAGCGGATCTCGGTGGCGACGGACTCGCCGGCCTCCAGGGCCGGTGTGAAGCGGAAGCGGAGCGCGCCTGCGCGGGCGGCCTCGCCCAGCCCTGAGCCAGGCTCCTCGACCACGCGGGCGGAGGCGACGTGGCCGCTCGCGTCGATGCGCAGCAAGAGCACCACGCGCCCCTCGACGGCCGCCTTGCGGGCCGCGGGTGGATAGGTGATCTCCGGCAGGTGAAGCGGGCGCGGCTGGGCGCTGAGACTCGTCGGCGGCGCGTACCGCTCCGCGGCGTAGGGCTTCACCTCCTGGGGCGCGGCCGCCTTCTCCGGCGCCTTGCCTTGGAGCGTGTTTCCCACGC
>MEMX01000058.1:0-97 GCA_001768075.1 Anaeromyxobacter sp. RBG_16_69_14
GCCTTGCGGCGCCTCAAGCGGAGGGGAGAACTCTCCCCCCGCGCCCCCCATCTCGAGCGTCAGTTCATGTGGCATGCGCTATCAGTCACAGCAGATT
>MEMX01000058.1:143-13068 GCA_001768075.1 Anaeromyxobacter sp. RBG_16_69_14
ACGTGCCCGGCCAGCCGCTCGGCCTTGAAGCGGTTGGCGACGTGGATGAGGCCGTTGTTGGTGGCGTCCACGTACGGGTTGTCGATCTGGTAGGCGTCGCCAGTGAGGACGATCTTCGTTCCGTCGCCGGCGCGCGTGATGATGGTCTTCACCTCGTGCGGGGTGAGGTTCTGTGCCTCGTCCACGATCA
The DNA here is from genome assembly GCA_001768075.1 of Anaeromyxobacter sp. RBG_16_69_14. GTDB lineage: Bacteria > Myxococcota > Myxococcia > Myxococcales > Anaeromyxobacteraceae > Anaeromyxobacter_A. The sequence goes on from MEMX01000058.1 coordinate 334, forward strand.
TGAACTGGTTGGGGATGGAGCGCCCGCGGATGTAAGTGAGCGGCTCGATCTCGATGATCCCGAGGTCGATGAGCTCGTGATAGCCGCGCCCCTGCTTCTTCTCGGAGCGCGACAGGTTCATCAGGTACTCGACGTTGTCGAAGATGGGCTGCATCCAAGGATTCAGCTTCTCCTCGACGTCGCCCGGCAGGTAGCCGATGTCGCGGCCGAGCGGGAAGATCGGGCGGGACACGAGCAGCTTCTGGTAGACGTTCTCCTCCATCGTCTTCTGCAGGCCCGCCGCGATGGCGATGAGCGTCTTTCCGGTGCCGGCCTTCCCGACGATGGTGACGAGGCGGACCTCGTCGTTGAGGAGCAGGTCCATCGCGAAGGACTGCTCCTTGTTGCGCGGCCGGATGCCCCAGACCCCTTCCTTCGGGATCTTGATGAGGGGGACGTACGCCTGCTTCGCCGCGCTGTACTTGCCGACGGCGCTGTGCTGAGGGTTCGTCCTGTCGCGCAGGACGACGAACTCGTTCGGCGGCAGCGGATCGCCGGTCTCCTGCACCGGCACGGCCTGGTTCGTGTAGAAGTCGTTCACCGCCTGCGCGTCGACCTCCACCTCGGCGACACCGGTCCAGAGCGTGTCGAGGTTCTTCACCTCCTCGATGTCGTAGTCCTCCGCGTGGAGCCCGAGGGCGTCGGCCCGGATGCGCAGGTTCGTGTCCTTCGTCACGAAGACCGCCGGCATGTCCTTTTCGCGATCGAGCAGGTCGAGCGCAGTGGCGAGGATCCTGTTGTCGGTGGAGTGCCCGTCGCCGAGCTCGGGCGGCAGCTTGCGGTCGGTGATGGTCACCCGGATCGTCCCCTTCTCCGGTCCGATCGACACGCCTTCGCGCAGCTTGCCGACGGCGCGGAACTCGTCGAGATAGCGGCTGACCTGCCGGGCATTGCGGCCGAGCGACGAAAGGTCGCGCTTGAAGTTGTCGATCTCCTCGATGACGTAGATGGGGATGACGACGTTGTTGTCCCCGAAGCCGAAGATGGAGCGTGGATCGTGGAGGAGGACGTTCGTGTCGAGGATGAAGTTCTTCTTCAAGTCGCTCGGCTCCAGGCGAAGGTGACGTGCACGGTGATCTTAGCAGGCAAGGAGGGGGCGGGCACACGTGAACGCGGCGCTGCGCTCAGCGAGTTGGCGAGCGAGCAAGCGTGACGCGCGCCACCGAGAGCGGCGACGTCGAGACAGGGGTACGGGGTCGCGGGCGCAGCGCGGAGAGGCTCACCTCACATCGCGAGCGCTCCCGAGCAGCGTGCGAGGGCGGGGCGCAAGCGCCGCGGCGGACTCACGGTTGACCGCCCTCCTCGAGCTTGTAGATGATCTCGCCCGGCTTGACGTACCCGAGTTCCTCGCGCGCGGCGCGCTCGAGCGCGGCAGGATCTCCCTCCAGCGCCTTCACCTCTCGCCGGAGCCGTGCCACGCGCTGCCCGAGGGCGGCGTTCTCGCGCTCGAGCCGCTTCACTTCGGCCTGGTTGCGGCGCGCCTTGCGCAGGCCGTCGGGATCGAGCGCCGAGAGCCCGAGAAGGACGAGCACGGCGGCGATATAACCTATAGTGAACTTACGGCGGTCAAAGAGCGCCATGGGCAGCCCGGGGAGCCTACCGCGACGCTAGCAGCCCGCTTCGCCGTGGCAAGAAATCGACCGGTACCGGAGGGTGTCCGCCGCATTGCGGACCGCTCAGCTCTCCTTCTTGATCTGCTCGGCGAGGTAGTTCTGGAGCCCCGCTTGCTTGATGAGGTTAGCCTGCGCCTCCAGCCAGTTGGCGTGCTCCTCCTCGTCCTCGAGGATGTCCTCGAGCAGGTCGGCCGTACCGTTGTCGCCCTCCGCACGGCACAGCTCGATCCCGTTGTTCAGGACGGGGATGGCCTCTGCCTCCAGCGCGAGGTCGAGCTTCAGCTGCTCGTCCACCGTCTGCCCGACGTTGATGTTCCCTAGCTTCTGGAGATTCGGGAGGCCCTCCAGGTAGAGGATGCGCTCGATGACCTCGTCGGCGTGCTTCATCTCGTCGATGGACTCGTCGCGAAACTTGTGCCAGAGCCGCTCGTACCCCCAGTTCTCGCACATGCGCGCGTGCAGGAAGTACTGGCTGATGGCGGTGAGCTCGTTCGTGAGCACGTTGTTGAGGAGATCGACGACCTTCTGGCTGCCCTTCATGAGGAATCCTTTCGAGGCGGGGGACCGGAGGCGAGAGCCGAAACCGGCCCAACCTAGTCACCGCCGCACCGATCGAACTCGAAAATCGTTACGCGCCGCCCCGCCTGGGACAGCCTAGGCAGGGATCCGCGCGGCACGGGCCGTGGCTCTCGGCGACGATCTCGGCCACGGTCTCGCTGCAGCACCCGCAGTCGGTGCCAGCGCCGGTGACGGCCACGACCTCGTGGTGGGACAGGCCAGCGGCAGCAGCCTCCCGCAGCGCGCGGTCGGAGATGGCATGGCAGGAGCAAACGATCATGGGACCTCCGAAGGTGGCGTGGCTTCACGCCTCGATGCGCTTCACGTAGATCTCGCCCGCGATCTCCGGGTCGAGTGCGATGGTGGTCTCGCCCACCTCGATGACGAACGAGGGAGAGCGCTGGTGCAGCCGGATCTCGCTGCCCGGGATGACTCCCAGGGCCGCGAGCCGGTCCATGCGGTCGTGGAACCTCGGCGCGATGAAGACGATGCGCGCAGGCGTGCCGAGGTCGAAGGTCTTGAGGCCGGTGATCAGCGGCCGCACCGTCTTCTGCAGCGCGCCACAGCACGGGCCGGGCGGGATCGCCTTGCCGTGCGGGCAGGTCGGCGGATGACCCAGCAGCGTACACACCGAGTCGGTCGCCTCCGGGGAGAGGATGTGCTCCAGCTCGCAGGCCTGGCTCTCGGTCGCGTCCTCCGACAGGAGGAGCAGGTCGCGAAAGAACCGCTCGGTGAGCCGGTGCCGGCGCACCACGTCGCGCGCTCGGCGCTCACCGTCCACGGTGAGCTCGACGCGCCCCCCGGCGAGCTTGACGAGGCCAGCTTCCTCGAGCTCGCCCAGGTTCGCGGTGCTGGCGTCGCCGGCGTGGTTGCCGGCGTGGGCCACCACGCCGCCGGGATCGTCGCGACCCTGCTCGCGCTCGGTGAAGACGGCCTCCAGCAGCTCCTCGATTTGTTGCGCGTGCAGTGGGGTCACGGGTGCGTCCGGCGCCGCTCGAGAAACGCCTTGAGGCGCCCGGCGAGCCCGGTCTCCTGGGGGAAGCTGTACCTACAAGATGGGCAACAGATGACCTTGCAGCCCGTCGCCATCGGACAGCTGGGCCGGCATCCTTGCCCCTCGGCGTCAAACTCGGCCCCGCACAGCGGGCACCGCTCCATCCTCTTCACGAGTGCCGGCATCAGTAGAGCCACCGCATGAGGGCGTTCACCGTCGCGCCCACCGCCAGCGAGAACGGCAGGATGAAGGCGGCGATGGCGACGCCGGTCTTCCAGCCGCGCTCCTTCAGGACCATGAAGAAGTTGGCGATGCAGGGGATGAAGAGCGTGATGGTGGTGAGCGCGACCACCACCTCGATCTGCATCTCGCGCGTCATCGTTCCGGCCTTCATGAACGGCTGGTAATGCAGGAAGAGGCCAGCGGCGGCGTAGTCGCGGCGCAGGAAGCCGAGGATGAAGGCCACCGCCGCCTCCTTCGGGAGCTGCAGGAGGCCGACGACGACCGGCGCCGCTGCGCGCTCGAGGAGGCCGATCCCGTGCACGCGATCGAGCGCGTACAGGATGAGCGTACCGAGGATGAACAGCGGCAGCGCCTCGCGCAGGTACCACTCGATGCGCGCGAGCGTCTTCACCGCGACGTTGCCGGCCTGCGGGACGCGCAGGGGTGGCAGCTCGAGGATGAAGTCCGAGCCGCGGCCCGGGAGCACCTTCGCCGCGAGCCAGCCCACCAGGATGAGCGTCGCCACCACGGATCCCGCGAACCAGGCCGTCGCCGCCAGCGAGAGCCCTGCCACCATGGCGAGGATGACCGCCATCTGCGCGCTGCAGGGCACGCCCAGCGCGAGGAGCAGGGTCACGATGACGCGTTCCTTGCGCGTCTCCATGATGCGGGCGGTCATGGTGGCCATCGTGTCGCAGCCGAGCCCGAGCACCATGGGCAGGACCGCCTTGCCGTTCAGGCCCATCGACTTGAAGGTCCTGTTCACCATCACCGCCAGCCGCGGCAGGTAGCCCGAGTCCTCCAGGATGCTGAAGGCGATGAAGAAGGTCGTGACGATGGGCAGCACGATGGCGACGCCGTAGCTCAGGCCCATCGAGAAGAGGCCGTACCTGCCCACGATGAACCCGGCGTGCTCTCGGAAGGGCACCCCCGCCGGGCCCACCAGGAACTCCTGCGCGCCCTTCCAGGGCACGGCCCAGCGCAGGAACGCCTCCGTCCACGGGACGAGCCGGTCGTAGAAGACGGCGTTCTCGAGGAAGTCGACCGCCGTCTTGGCGCCGAAGACACCGACGAACTCGTAGGAGACGAAGAGCACGAAGGCCAGGACGGGCAGCCCCAGAAACCGGTCGGTGGACCACGCACCGAGCCTGCGTGCGAAGGTGCTCGCCGCCGACACGCGGCTGCGCGTGACCACCGCGTCGTGCAGGCGGTCCACCGCGGCCAGCCGCTGCTTCGAGACCACGAAGCGGAGCGACTCCGGGTAGCGCGCCGCCAGTCGCCGGCGCGCATCCTCGAGCCGCGCCAGGTCCACCTCTGCGATGTTCGCCGCCAGGTGCTCGCGGAGCGAGTCGTCGCCGACGAGCGCCATCAGCGCGACAGCGCGGCGGCTGAGGCCGCCCTTGGCTGGCAGGAGCGGCTCCACCTCGGCCAGCGCCGCCTCGATGGCGTCGTCGTAGCGCGGGGTGAACCCCGAGCGGCGCGCCGCGCCCAGCCCGGAGGTGAGCTGCGCGAGGCCCTTGCGCTCGATCGCGACGGTCGGCACCACGTCGACGCCCAAGGCCTGCGTGAGCTGCGCCACGTCGATGTGGAATCCCCGGCTCGCCGCCTCGTCGGCCATGTTGAGCGCGAGCGCGAAGGGCACACCCGCCTCGGCCAGCTGGGCGGTGAGGAGGAGCCCACGGCGCAGGTTCTTCGCGTCGCAGACCTGAACGCACACGTAATCGCGCTCCTTCATCAGGATGTCGCGCGTGACCTGCTCGTCCTCCGACATGGGCGTGAGGTTGTTGGTGCCCGGCGTGTCCATCACGTGCCACGGCTGCCCGGCGAGGGTCGCCGTGCCGCGCGTCACCTCCACGGTCGTGCCCGGGTAGTTCGAGACGGTGACGTACGTGCCGGTGAGCGCGCCGAACACGACGCTCTTCCCAACGTTCGGATTGCCGACCAGGATCACCGAACGGGTGGCGGCCACGACCCGCTTGTCGAGCGGCTCGGTCCGGAGCGCGTGGCGGGTGGCGGGAGCAGGCGGCGTCACGCGATGGACTCCCCCTTGGACGTCCCGCGGCGGCAGTCGCTGCAGCGGCCGTACAGCTCGACGCGGCGGCGGTCGATCTCGAACCCGTGGCGCCGGGCGACCCGGAGCTGGAGCTCCGAGATGCGGTCGCTCTCGAACTCGACGATCTCGCCGCACGACGTACAGATGAGGTGATCGTGGGCGTCGGAGTGACGCCGCGTGGAGGGCTCGTAGCGGGTCTGTCCCTCGCCGAAGCGACGCGGAACGGCCAGGCCGCACTCCGCCAGCAGCTTCATGGTTCGGTAGACGGTGGCCACCGAGACGCGCGGGTCCTGCTCCCTCACCCGCGCCACCAGGGCGTCCACCGGAACGTGCCCGCCCATGGCGAAGAAAGCCCGGGCGATGGCGTCGCGCTGGCGCGAGTGCTTGAGGCCCTTCTTCTGGATGAACTCGCCGAGCGCGGCGAGCGGATTGCGGTGACGTCCGCCCTTGTCGGTGACCATCCCACTTCCGGGCTTGTCGTCGGACGGAGGGGAGGGGCGGGAGGGCTGAGTCGGGTGAGGTGTCATCTTGATAACGATTATCACTATCAAAGCTAGGGCTTGCTGGCAAGCCCCGTGAAGCGGGGATCCGCGTGCAAAGCGTGCGCGACGTCATCGGATTCGCCATCCCCGCGAGACCACTGCGGTCATGATTTGATTCGGATCATTTATCATGCGCGGCGATGACCCGAGCACATCGAAGCGCATCAGGGAACGACGACGCCCTGCGACTTCCACCACGCGCGCCAGCGCTGCGGCGCCTCCACGCCCTCCCCGCCCGCGTCGGTCCCAGCGAGGGCGATGAGCGACGCGCGTGCCTGCCGCCTCGCCTCGGGCGAGGAGTCCTCGAGCAGCTGCACCAGGCGCGGCACGTAGCGGAGCGCGTCGGAGCGATCGCGATGGCGCGCCAGCTCCGCCGCCAGCGCGCGTGCCTCCGCGTCGGGCGATCCCAGGTGTCGTGACAGGTCCACTACCCGTACGGTACCGGCAGCACGCCAGCGATCGAGCGATCCGGGCAGCGCCAGCGTCATCACGAGCACCATGAGGCCAACCTGCACGAACGCCTTGCCCGCGTGGTAGCGCCCGGCGCGCACCAGCGCGAAGCGGTATGCAGCGAAGAGCGCGACGAAGGCCGCCAACAGCCCCGGCGCCACGATGAGGGCCGCGCGAGGAGCCCTCCCCTCGCGAACCGCCTGCTCCAGGACCGGCGCGCCGAAGAGGGTCACCGCCGCCGCCGCGATGAGGAGGAGATACAGGAACACCCTCGCCCGCCGGACGATCGGGGGCACGGCCGCCGTCCTGTCCATCTGCAGCACCGCCACTGTGGTCCTGTTCTACTACTTCCGAGAATCGTCGAGCGGCGCGACAACCCAGAACGACAACCCAGAACAGCGAAAGGCAAGTCCAAAACCCCTTTTAGACCACGCCCGCTCCGGCGCCGCCACCCGGGAGGTGCGCGCCGCTTGACTTGCCAGCTGGGCTCGCGCAGCTTCCGCTCCCCATGCTGGAGATCGACGACGAGCTGGTGGCCCGGACCATCGAGTGGTGTTCGGAAGCCCACCGGCCGGTCAGCGCCGACGAGGTCCGCAGCGCGCTCTCCCTGCTCTCCTGGGACGAGCTGCTGGCCGTGCGCGCGGTGCTCGCCGACCCGCCGCCGACCCATCCCCTAGGTCCTCTCGCGCTCGTCGACCTCGCGCGCGGCACCGCTCCCGAGCTGGCGGCGGATCGCGAGCGGAGGAGGTGCGAAACCGACCTTCTCCCGCTCTCCTCGACGGACCCCGAGCGGCTCCCTCTCGTGGCCGGAGCACGGTCGGAGGGAGAGAACTCTCGTCGGCACAGGCCGCGGCTCGGCACGGAGCCACCCTCGCCCGCCCACGAGAAGGGCAAACGTGCCGCCTCGGGGCCGGTGATCCGGCGCGCTCGGGACCGGGTGAAGCCCAGGCCGAGGCAGCCCGAGCGGGTGCTGCCTCTCGTGGACGACCTCCTCGCCAGCGAGGGACGCACCGTCCTGGAGCGCCTCATCCGGCAGCACGGTGCGCGCCGCGCCAGAATCGCCGAGGCACTTGCGAAGGGCTGGCGCCGCGTCGACGGCGCCGCGCCAGGCGAAGAGGAGCTGTCGCGTCTCCTCGACCTGCACGGCCTCGCGCGCGGTTTCGAGAGCCGCGAGCGCGACGAGTTGCTCCACGTGCTCCGAGCCGCGGCCGGACTGAGGACCCGCGCCGCCGATGCGGTTGGAGTGACGCCAGCGGTCTTCGACACCGCCCTGGAGCGACTCGGCGCGAGCGGCGAGGCGGACTCGATCCGGGCGGCGCATCGCGACGAGCTGCGCCGGCGCGCCACGCTCTCCGAGCGTGTGCGCATGCTGCTGGGGGAGGCGGAGCGGCTCGCCGATCTCGACCTGCTGGCCGAGATGGAGGCGGACGTGCGCGCGCGGCTCCCCCAGCTCGTGCGCGCCTTGCGGCCCTCGCGGGCGGTACCCCTGGCCATGGCTCTGGCGCGCAGCCTGGCGGTGGAGTCGAGCGACGTCGACGCGCTGGTGCTCCGCCTCGGCCTGGACCTCGGAGAGCGGCGCGCCCCACAGCGCGCGCCGTCCCCCTCCCGCGATCGCCCGCCTCGACCGGCGCGTGTCGAGGGCGGTACGCCGCGGGGCCGCGACGGACGTCCCGAGCGCGCGCACGGCCAGGATCGACCCGGCCGAGGAGAGACTCCTGCCACCCGCGACCGTCCGCGGCCTCAGCGCGGTGACCGCACTCCTCCCCCATCTTTCCGTCGCGCGGGAGAGGGTGGCACGGCACGCAAGCGGCCGACCGGACGCGGTCAGTCCAAGGGCACGCAGGACGCCAGCAGGCCAGGAGGCCCCAAACCGGGCGGCCATCCCCGACCAGGAGGTCGCGCGGGGCGCGGCTGATTCCCGAGCGAGGCGAGCTTGGCCAAATCCGGCGGGCCACCTATCATCGGCGCGTGCCAATCTACGAGTATCTCTGCGAGGGCTGCGGCCTCATCTCCGAGGTGATTCAGAAGGTCTCCGATCCGTCTCCGAGGAGTTGCCCGGAGTGTGGGTCCAAGAAGATTGCGAAGCTCGTGTCGAGGAGCGCGTTCCAGCTCAAGGGCGGAGGCTGGTACGCCGATCTCTACTCTTCGAAGAAGAAGGGCGGACAAGGCGGCGACGCCGCGGCGGCGCCTGGGTCGAAGGAGGCGTCTTCTTCCGACAAGCCGGCGTCCTCCGACAAACCCGACAAGCCGGCATCCTCCGACAAGCCCGATAAGCCGGCCTCGAAGGACAAGCCGGCGGCGGAGGCGAAGCCCGCCGGGAAGAAGAAGGTCGAGGGCTGAAGAGCATGCCCCGACAGCCGACGGTGCTCGTCGTCGACGACGACTCGAGCATACGCCAGACCATGGAAGCGATCGTCTGCTCGGCCGGCATGAAGCCCCTCAGCGCCGCGAGCGGCGAGGAGGGCCTCCAGATCCTCCGCCGTTCCTCCGTCGACATCATCCTGCTCGACGTCCAGCTGCCCGGTATGGGTGGGCTCGACGTCCTCCGACACGTGCGGGAGACGCACCCGGACGTGGGCGTCATCGTCGTCTCGGTGGTGAAGGACATCCCCGTCGCGGTGGAGGCCATCAAGCTCGGCGCGCTCGACTACGTGACCAAGGACTTCTCGCCGGGCGAGCTCTCGGCGCGCGTCTCGAAGTCGCTCGAGCACCTCCGGGCTGCGCGCGAGCTGGCGTGGCTGCGCGAGGAGGTGGCCGCGCGCGGCAACAAGCCCATGATCGTGGGCCGCTCCCCTGCTATGGCGGCGGTGGTGGCGGTGGCCAACAAGGTGGCTCCCAAGCCGGTGACGATCCTCATCACGGGAGAGAGCGGCACCGGCAAGGAGGTCCTCGCCCGGTACATCCACCAGCACTCAGACCGCGCGCACGGTCCCTTCGTGGCGGTCAACCTGCCCGCCATGCCGAGCGAGCTGGTCGAGAGCTCTCTCTTCGGGCACGAGAAGGGCTCTTTCACGGGCGCCACGCGCCAGAGCTACGGCAAGTTCGAGCTGGCCAACGGCGGCACCCTGTTCCTGGACGAGATCGGGGAGCTGAAGCTGGATCTCCAGGCGAAGCTCCTGCGGGCGCTGCAGGAGCGCGAGATCGAGCGCGTGGGGGGCGCGCGGCCCATTCCCGTCGAGGTGCGGGTGGTGGCCGCCACCAATCGCCAGCTCGACAAGCTCATCGGCGAGGGCCGCTTCCGCGAGGATCTCTACTGGCGCCTGAAGGTGGTGCCGATCGAGCTCCCACCGCTGCGCAGCCGGCGCGAGGACATCCGCGAGCTGGCGGAGCACTTTGTCACCCGCTTCGCCGCCGCCTACGGCCGCCCGCCGCAGACGCTCACCGACGGCGCGGTGGCGCTCCTGCAGCGCTACGGCTGGCCCGGCAACATCCGTGAGCTGGGAAACCTCGTCGAGCGGCTGGTGGTGGTCTGCGACGCGCCGGTGGTGGACGAGACCGAGCTGCCGCTCGAGATCACCGTCAACGCAGGGCCGACCAGGGAAGCCGAGCGCGAGTCCACGTTCAACGCCGCGATGTCGGTCTTCGAGAAGGGTTACCTGCGCAAGGTGCTGGCCCAGATGGGCTGGAACCGCCGACGCGCCGCGGAACGGCTCGGCATCGGCTACTCCACGCTCAAGGCAAAGCTCAAGCTCCACGGAATCGGCCCCGCCGTGGAGGACGAGGCCGAAGAGGGGTGAAGACCGCTCGCGTCGCTCGAGCGCTGATGGCGCAACCCACTTGAAGTGACGCTCGAGATGGGGGGCGCGGGGGGAGAGTTCTCCCCTCCGCTTGAGGCGCCGCAAGGCGCCGGACATCAGCTCACAGCGGCGGCGGTGACGCTGGAGAATCACATCAACTGGTCGCCGCTGTGAGTTCCCGAGTCGCATGGTCGCTTCGCCATCGGTCAGGCCGTGCCTGTGGGTGCGGACGCGGACCGTTCCGGCGCGTCGATGCGGGGCAACGTGATGCGGAAGGTGGACCCCCGCTTCGGCGTGCTCTCGGCGCTCACGGACCCGCCTTGCGCGACCACGATCCGCTTCACGTTCGGCAACCCCATGCCGAGGTGTGCGCCCGTGCGCTTGGTGGAGGTGAAGGCGTCGAAGATGCGCGGGAGGCGCTCGGGGTCGATACCCTGGCCGTGGTCGACCACCGCCAGCTGCGCCTCGCCCCCGCTCGCCGACACGACCAGCCGCACCTCGCCTCCGCGCGCCGTCGCCTCCACCGCGTTCGATACGAGGTTCAGCGCGGCGCGCTCGAGCAGGTAGCGATCGCCGCTGACCCAGGCCGCGCCACCGGACGGCTCCACGGCCAGGCCAACGCCCATCTGCTGCGCGTGCGCCGCGGCGGTGCGGCACACGCTCTGCGCGAACGCGTCGAGGTCGAGAGGCAGCAGGTCGGCAACGCGGACGTCGCGCGATAGGTCGGCGAAGTCTGCGACGAACTTGCGCAGCGTCGCCACCTCGGAGCGAAGGTTGTCGCGGATGCGCGGCATGAAGGACGCTTCGCCCGTCTCGGCCAGGCCCGCCGTCTGCTGGAGGATGGCGACGCGGTGGCCGAGGTCGTGCGTGATGCCCGCGGCGATGCGGCCCGCCGTCCGCCAGCGCTCCTCCACCTCCAGCTCGGCGAGCACGCGCTGCGACTGGCGCACGCCCACCGCGATCGACAGCGCGAGCGCCACCACGGCGAAGGCGGCCAGCACCACCTGGGCCGTGCGGGCCGGCCGCAGCGCCTCCGAGGCGGGTTGCTCCACCACCACGACCCAGCCGCTGTCGGGCAGGACGGCCCAGCCCGCCAGGACCTCCTCGCCCAGCGGCCCTGGGTAGCGAGCCGGCGCGGACGATGGGTCGGCCACCGCGCGGGCCACCAGCGCGCTCTCCGGGACGGGCTCGCCGGTGAGGATGGCGCCCCGCAGCGCACCCGCACCCGACGCGATCAGCCGGCCGGTGCGGTCGAAGGCCAGCGCGTACCCCGATCCGCTCACGCGGATCCGTTGCACGAAGCGCCACAGCTCGAGCAGGTCGAAACGGGCGCACACCGCCCAGCCCGGGCGCGAGCGCGCGGGGACGCAAGTGTCGAGCGCGGGCGTGCCGTCTGCGCCGATGTAGATTTCGGAGGATACTTCGCGCCCGCCTCGCGCCGTCGCCACGGCCTTGCCATCCAACTGCGGCGGTAGCTCGGCGGCCTGGGTGTCGGGGCCCACCAGGGACACCCGTCCCAGGCCGGGCGCGTCGAGCGCGACCTCCTCCAGGCGCCGCGCCGCGTCGGGCGCAGCCGCGATCGCGGCCGCCACCGCGCGCAAGGTCTCGCGCTGTCCACCGACGTACGCCTCGATCCGGGCCGCGGCCTGCGCCGACACCTGGCGTAGCGTCTCCTGCGCGCTGCTCTCGCTGCGGCGCCCCAGGACCTCGATCGCGATGGCTCCCACCGCCAAGATAGGGGCGACGCCCGCCAGCGCCACCAGCGCCGCCAGGCGCATCGCCATCCCGCGCCGGTTCACGCGACGCCCTCCCACGCGTCAACCGGGCAGTCTTCGAGACGCGCGTCGGAGGCAGCGGTGCGTTCGCAGCGCTGAGCGAGGCGGCGGCTCAAGGAGAGACCTCCCAGTCCGGCAAGGGGTCGAGTAGCCCCCACGAGCCGAGCGTCGCGTTCTTGAGTCGGGCGTCGACGGCGGCGATGCGCTCCCGGCGGCAGAGGAAGAGCACCGGCGGATCCCTCTTCAGCTCGACCTCGGCGCGCTCGAAGTCACCCGCCTCGACAGCGGCGTCGTAGGCCGGGTTCGAGTAGCCGGACACATTCCAGGGACCATTCGCCTTCCAGTAGAGCGCGCCGATCATGGGCGGCCAGACGAGGACGTTGTCGATGGCGATACCGTGATCGCGCGCATACCATGCCTCGTCGGGACCCAGCCGGATAAGATCCCCTCCCCTCGATCCGAGCCCACGCCTGATCGCGAGCCCAGCCCGGTCGATGGTCGCGTCGAGCGCGACGACCGTGATCGCGAGGGGCGGCCCGGTGGGGAGCGGCGCGGCCTGCCACCGCCCGGAGGGTGGCCCGCAACTCTTGCCCTGCGCCAGTTCTTCGATCTCCTCGATGGGTAGCGCCCGGGAGATGGCGTGGCGCAGGCCCGGATCGAGGCGGCGCGAGTTGAGGATCACCGCCGGCGCGTGGGGGCCGCGGCTCCGTATGGCGCGAAGCCCGGGGACGCCTTCGACCAGCTCCACCTGG
>MEMX01000058.1:13076-16123 GCA_001768075.1 Anaeromyxobacter sp. RBG_16_69_14
CCAGCCCGCCACGGCGTTGACCTCGCCTTTGAGCGCCCGGGCCAACGCCTCGCGGATGAAGGGGAACGAGGCGATCTCGACCCGGTTTACTCTCCTTGGCGCCGGCGTGACGCGCTCCACGGTGAGCCGCTTCTCGTCCCCGTGCACGAGCCGAAAAGGGCCCGTCCCTAGATCGCCCGCCCGCGTGGGCTTGAAGAGGAGGGTCATGAGCAGGGCGGCCTCGACGGGCAGGCCATCGCGACCGGGCTCGATCTCGAGCCACCGCCCGTCCTCGCGGACCGCGGGCCCGAACGCCCTGATGGAGCGGGCCACGTCCTCGACCTCGACAGGCGAACCGTCCGAGAACCGCAGGCCGTCAGTGACCAGCGCGCGCAGGCCGGTCGCGCCCACGCGCTCCCACCGGGCGAGCACACGCGAGCGCAGCCCAGCGCCTTCAGGGCGCAGGATCGGTTCGTACACGAGATCCTGCGCGTACGTGGTCGCGGTCGCGTGGACGTCGTGCCCGAGCGGCGCCAGCGCTCCGACGACCGCCATCTTCAGCGTGAAATCGTCGCGGGGGACCGGACGACTGCACGCCGCCAGCATGAAGCACAGAACGAGAAAGCGGCGCACGTGCGAGCTATCGCACGGCGCCGCTTCGCGCTCAAGTGAGCGCGGACCCTGCTCTTTACGAGTGGCCTGCCCCGCAGGGCAACACGGCACGGGTAGACTGACGGGCGCTGATCTTGAGGGTCATGGTGGATGCTCTCCGAGTTGTGTTGTGGTGAACTGCGTGGTCAGGCTGCTGCGCTCACTTCGCGAACTGTTAGTACTGGTACTTCAGGTACGTCAGGCGCCGCGGAAACGGCGCCAGGGTGGAATTCCTCGAGGTAACGGCGGGCGATCTCGGCGCGGAAGCGCGCCTCCAGCGCGGGGCGATCGCACATGATCCCGCCCGGACGGCCCAGCTGGAGGTAGCGGCCGCCCAGGCAGCCGCCGAGGCAGACCGGCGCGAAGGGGCAGTCGTCCCCGCAGCTCTCCCACGGCCGCCCTGCGGTGAGCGGGTCGGCCGAGAGAGCGTTCGCCTGCACGGTGCCGAGCGCCAGCTCGGGCCGGCCCGCGACGGCGAAGCATTTGTAGATGCGGCCCGCAGGATCGATGACGAAGGCGCGGTCCCAGTGGAGCTCGCAGGGCGTCACCGCGTCGATGCCGGCCGGCGCCTCGCGCGCGATGCCGCGGCGGGCCCCGAGCTGCGTCAGCTGGTCCGTGCTCGCCTGCTGGCTGCCACAGGATTGCCCGCAGCCGTGCCCCACATCCATGACGGGCTTGAACCGGACCGACTCGAAGCGGCCGGCGAGGCCGGCAGCCTCCAGCCGATCGAGGAGAGCCTGGCACGAGGCCTCCGCGCCAGGGCGGACGTTGCCGCCCACGCGCAGCGTGACGTCCGGGCACGCGCGCGCCACGACCGCCAGCGCGTCGAAGACCGCGTCGAACGTGCCGCGGCCGTCCCGGTGGACGCGCGCAGCGTCGTGGTTGTCGCGGTCGCCGTCGAGCGTGACCTTGACCGCGCCGCGACCGAGCGCCGACAGCTCGTGCAGCAGGCCGGGCTCGAGGCCGATGCCGTTGGTCGTGATCTCCCAGTCGAACGCGACGCCGTGTGGGCGCAGCGCAGCCGCGAGCGCACGGGCGGTTCGGACGAGGAAGTCCTTTCGCAGCAGCGGCTCGCCACCGATGTAGTGGACGAGGAGGCGCCGCGCGCCGGTCGTCACCACCTTCCGCTCGATCCAGGCGAGCGCTGCCGCCTCGGTCTCCGCAGACATCCGGCCGCTGGCGGGGTGGTCCTTCTGGAAGCAGTAGGTGCAGGCGAGGTTGCACGACAGCGTCGGCATCAGGATGACGTAGGCCGTCTCCGCGAAGCCCTCGGCGGCCGCTGCGCGGTGAGCCTCGAAGCGCCGCTCGTCCTCGGCGCGACCGGAGACCACGAAGCCGAGCTCGGCCAGCGTCCTCGCGGTGCCAGCCTCGGCGTCGTCGGCAGGCGGCGCCTCGCTCCAGCGGTCGATGGCCGCCAGCGTCGCCCCGTCCACGCCCACGTACCGATCGCCGATCACGTCGTAGAGCACGTGCTCGCCGGGCACGACGTCGCGCAGCGAAAGGACGAATCGAGAGAAGCGCATGGCTCGTCACCCTGAGCAACAGGGGTGCCAACGGCCGCCGACCGCGCCGCGGCCCATCGGAACCGCACCGGGCCATCCGGCTCAACCCCGCGTCGAGACAGGCGCGCGAGAGGCGCGCGCGGGCTCTGTTCCGGGCCACAGGCCCGTTTCAGGGCTCCGCTCATGGCGCGCCGGACTGGCCCGCACCCGAGCCCGCCGCGCGCGTCAGGCAGGATACACGCGCATCTGAGGCCCTGTTCTAGCTACTTGGCGGAGGTGGCCCGGATTCGGGCCACATGGGCTCGACCGCGGATCGCGGCACTCCAACCGAGCCGAGGCGCCATGGTCCGCCGCTTGCTCCCGCGCACCAGCATGACAAACACGAACCTCATCGCCGTCCGGCAGCTGCGCGTCGGCGATCGGCTGGTCAGGGTGGAAATCTTCCAGAACGAGGGCAGCTCGGTGGCCGCTCGCTGCGTGCTGGGATCGAAAGACACGCCCATCATCGACGCCCCGACCGCGGATGAAGCGCTGGCCGTGGTCGAGGACGCCTTGGAGGGCCTGCTGATGGCGAGGTGGTGGGTCGCGGCCTGACAGCGAAACCCCGAAACCTGGTTGGCTGCGAGCTCGGAGCGGGCGGGGGACAAGCCCCCGCCCTACACCACGCATCTCTCCGCGGCCACGCCGTGCCCAGGGAGACACCGCGCTCGGGCGGCAGCGCCACCCGAGCCTATTTCGGCTTCGGCAGCGGCTTGCCCTTCTCGAACGCGGAGTCGGGGCCGTACCTGGCGACGATCTTCTTCTTGGTGTCGAGCCCGTTCGTCATCTCGATGACGAACCTGGGCACGCGGCGGGCGTGGCGGTCGGCCACCCAGCGTGTGATCTCGGTGCGGCGGCGCGAGGGCCGCGAGGGCC
>MEMX01000058.1:16234-23078 GCA_001768075.1 Anaeromyxobacter sp. RBG_16_69_14
ATAGCGCGGGCGGTGGTAGCCGAGGCACGCCTGAGCGCCGGTTCCATGGCATTGCGCAAGATGTCGTCGATGGAGCTGCTGGTGGCTAGCCTGGGCATGCGGTTTCTCCTTCGAGCGAAGGGCGAAGGGCGAAGATTGACGTGCAGGATTGCGTTTCCCTGGCTCCACCCTCAGTGGCTGACTACTATAGAAGATGCCACATGCACACAATTTATTTTTCTGGTAACTTGAGGGAGGAACACGGCCCTCTGGCGAAATGGTAAACGCGCTCGACTCAAAATCGAGTGGGGTAACCCCCCGTCCCGGTTCGAGTCCGGGGAGGGCCAAAGCTCGATTGTCTCCCCCACCCCGTCATCCTCCCTGTCTTTTCCCCCTCACAGCGGCGACCAGTTGATGTGATTCTCCAGCGGCACAGCCGCCGCTGTGAGCTGATGTCCGGCGCCTTGCGGCGCCTCAAGCGGAGGGGAGAACTCTCCCCCCGCGCCCCCCATCTCGAGCGTCAGTTCATATGGCATGCGCTATCAGGCCTCCGCGTCGCCGCGCGACTCCCCCCATCAGGGCGTTTTCCCTTGCGGCGGCGCGAGGCTGCCGTGTATCTGTCCCGCCTGACCTCCGGGTGAGCGCATGTACAATCTTCTCATCAGCCTGGCAGCCGGGCTCCTCGTCGCCGTTGCCATCCGCCTCGGGGGATTCGGCTGGGTAGCCGTGATCATCCCTGGCGTACTCGCGACCGCAATCGCCTACGTCGCGCTCAACTTGCGCGCTCAGAAGCGCCTCTCCGCCAAGATCGAGGCTGCGGTGGCCGAGGCGCAGGCGCGGCGCTTCGACCGCGCGATCCAGATGGCGAAGGGTACCCTCGCCATGGGCCCCTGGCTCTTCGGGAGTCAGGCTGCCATCTCCGCCCTCATCGGCCAGTTCCTGTGGTGGAAGGGCGAAAACGAGGCCGCCCTGCCCTATCTGGAAGCTGCCGCCGCCGGCCAGTGGCCGGCGCGCGTGATGCTCGCCATCGCGCGCTGGCGCAAGCGAGACCTGGCGGGGATGCAGAAGATCTTCGAGGGCGCGCTCAAGGGCCGCGGCAACAACAAGCAGGGCCTGCTGTGGTGCGCGTATGCCTGGCTGCTCGAAAAGGAAGACCGTCACGACGACGCGGTCCGCGTGCTCGGTCGCGCCGTCGCGGCGAATCCGGCCGACGACAAGCTCAAGTCTGCGCTGCAGGCGCTGCAGAACGGCAAGAAGCTCAAGGTCGGGAAGCTCTACATGGAGTGGTACAACTTCGGCGTCGAGACACCACCGCAGATGACGCCCCCGGGCTTTCGCTCGGGCAGGCGAGCCACCTACCGGTAGCGAGGGGCGGTGGCGGTTGTCCCCCGCCGAGAGATTGGGCCCCGACCGGGGCCCATCAGACACCTCAAGTTCCACCGAAACCGACGGTGATCTCCCCGTCCTCGTCGATGAGCGGAACGCGGCGGTCGCCCCCCGAGAGCTCGAGGAAGCGCTTCATCGCCTCCTCGTCCTTCTTCAAGTTGAAGTACTCGACCTTCATCCCACGCTTGCCGAAGTCCACACGGGCGGCATTGGTGTAGGGTCAGGTGTCCTTCCCGTAGATCCGAACCGTCCTGGCGTTCATGCAGCCTCCTTGGGTTTGATGCCGGGGCTTGCTACTGCGGCTTGGTCGGATTTGCGGGCCCGAATGCAGCGGGCCCCCATGCTGGCCTCATGATGCCACCTGTGCGTGTGGAACGCACCGATCCTCGTGACGCCCCTGCTCCGGTGACAGCACCGCGACACGCTCCAACTGGGCCTGCGTGCGCGCGTCTCGGACTGGCATCATTAATGTCGTGTATCTCGGCAATGTCGTGTATCTCGGCGGGCGTACTGGCCGTATGCTTGAGGCAGGTCCCGCGGTGAGGATCATGATCGACGAAGGCACACAGGGCGACGATCCGATCGGGTCCGGCAACGGGTCCGGCAACGGGTCCGGTGACGGGTCCGGCGCAGGCTCCGGCGAGCCGCGCTCTGACGCGGTGCGCCTCGCGGCCGATTCCGCGCAGATCCTCGAAGCCAACCGGCACCTCCGTGAGGCGGTGCAGCGCCACGGCGAGTTCCTGTCGCTAGCCGCCGAGGAACTACGCGGTCCCGCTGCCTCCCTCCTGCGCCACGTGAAGAGGCTGCGAGGGGGCGCGCCCGCCGCCCTCGGGGAGACAGAGATCGGCGTCCAGAGGCTGGCTCGGGACCAACGCGCTCTCGACGCGCTCGCTCGGCAGGCCCACCGCGTCGCTGCGGTTTCCGAGGGACTCCTCGCCATCAGGGCCATCGAGGGCGGCCAGGTCAAGCTGCGACGCCGGCCGACCGAACTGGGCGCGTTCCTAACCCGCCTGGCCGAGGCGCGCCTCCCGTCCGCGCAGGCGCGCGCCATCGAGCTCGCGCACGAGATCCCACCCTACCCCCTCACGGTATCCGTCGATCCGGAGCGCCTGTGGGATGCCGTGGGCGCGCTGGTCGATTCCGCCCTGGCGAGGACCTCCAGCGGCGACCGGGTGCGGCTCGCGCTGGAGACCCTCCCGGACGGCGCGCGCATCACGGTGGAAGACGGCCGAATGCCCCATCCCCGGGCGCGCCGATCCGCGGATCGAATGGCGGGCCTGGGACTAGGACTCGCGGTCTCGCGCGGAGTTGCCGAGCTGCACGGCGGCGGACTCGAGATCGCCACCCGAGGCAACGGTCGGACGGCGGTCCTCACGCTCCGCTCCACCACCCAGGCCGAGGAGCGGGAGCCTCCGCGCCGCACCGCCGGAGAGGGCAGGCCGCGCGTCCTCGTCGTCGACGACGACCAGGACGCCCTCGAGGCCCTCGCCATGATCCTCGGCGACGACTACGAGGTCCTGCTCGCCGCCGACGGCCGGGAGGCGGTCGAGACCACGCTCATGTCCCGGCCCGACCTCGTGCTGATGGACCTCTACATGCCGCGGATGGACGGGCTGGCGGCGCTCGAAGCGATCCGCGGCGATCCACTCACCGAGGACGTGCCGATCATCCTCATCTCGGGACGTGGCGACGACCTCACCCGCTCGCGCAGCCTCGATCTCGGGGCGGTGGACTTCCTGCAAAAGCCCTTCTCCAGCCGCGAGCTCAAGGCGCGCATCGATCGGACGCTCCGGCTCACGCGCCGCGAGACGCTGCTCCAGGAACTGGCGCGCACCGACGCGCTGACGGGGCTCGCCAATCTCCGCGCCTTTCGCGCCCGCCTCGAGGACGAGGTGAAGCGGGCTCGACGCTACCGTACGCCCCTCGCCTGCGTGATGGTGGACATGGACCGCCTGAAACCCATCAACGACGAGCTCGGACACGGCGCGGGCGATCTCGCGATCGAGGCGGTGGCAGACGTGATCCGGAACGAGCTGCGCGAGACCGACTTCGCCGCGCGTTACGGAGGGGACGAGTTCGTCATGTTGCTCCCACACACGAGCGCCGCAGAAGCGCACGTGTTCGCCGAACGCGTCTGCGCGCGGCTGCTCGAGGCGTCCATCGACGCGGGGGATCGCCGGCTGCAGCTCTCGGGATCCTTCGGCATCGCCGCGCTCAGCGACGACCCGCTCGGCGATCCGGCCGAGGCGCTGGTCCGACACGCTGACGCGGCGCTCTACGCGGCCAAGCGCGCCGGGCGCGGCCGGGTGGCTGCGCACTCCTCCGCAGAGGGCGAGCCTCGACTGCCTGCGCAGTAGGGCGACGACTGACCCACCCCATGGCGTCGCTGGCTTCGGGTTCCTTCCTGGACCTGGACCTCCCGAGCGTCCCGCATCAGGTCTTGGCAGCCGCTCCCACGATCACCGCGTCGGCGTCGTCCTCGTCACCGCCCACGCGATCGCGCGCGATGGCGGCGTACCGGTTCAGCTTGTTGTAGAGCGTCTTCTCGCTGATGCCGAGGATCTCGGCGGTGCGTGCCTTGTTGCCGGCGTTCTTCTGCAGCGAGGCCAGGATGTACTCCTTCTCCACCTCGCGCAGCTGGATGCCGAGGGGCACGCGCAGCGTCGCCGCCTCGGGACGCGTCGGCCTCATGTCGGGCGGCAGGTGCTCCTCGTCGATGGCGTCGCCGTCGGTGAGGATCATGGCCCGCTCGAGGGTGTTGCGCAGCTCGCGGATGTTGCCCGGCCAGGCGTAGTTCTGGAGCACGTCCATGGCAGCGAGCGAGAGGCCCTGGACGTGCTTGCCTGTCTCGCCGTTGAACTTCTCGATGAAGTGCTGGACGAGGAGCGGTACGTCCTCGCGGCGCTCCTTGAGCGGCGGGAGGTGGATGGTGAAGACGTGCAGGCGGAAATAGAGGTCCTCGCGGAAACGGCCCTTCCTGATCTCCTCCTTCAGGTCGCGGTGGGTGGCGCAGATGACGCGCACGTCGACCTCCACCTCGCTCTTGCCACCCAGGCGTCGGAACCTCCGCTCCTCGAGCACGCGCAGGAACTTGCCCTGCATCTCCAGCGGCAGCTCGCCGATCTCGTCCAGGAAGAGCGTGCCGCCGTGGGCGAGCTCGAAGTTGCCGAGGCGCCGCTGGTCGGCGCCGGTGAAGGCGCCGCGCTCGTAGCCGAACAGCTCGGACTCGATGAGCGTGGGCGGGATGGCGCCGCAGTTGAGGGCCACGAACGGCTTGTCCTTGCGCGGGGAGAGCGAGTGGATGGCGCGCGCCACCACCTCCTTGCCCGTGCCACTTTCGCCGGTGATGACCACGCTCGCGTTGGCGGGCGCGACCTTCTTCACCAGCTCGAAGACGCGCTGCATGGCTGGCCCGGAACCGATCATGTCGGTGCCCGGCGCGAGCGCGGCGAGGCGCCGCCGGAGCAACTGCACCTCGCGCATCGTCTCCTTCTTTTCCAGCGCGCGATCGAGCACGACGCGCAACCGGGAGATCTCGAGCGGCTTCTCGATGAAATCGTAGGCCCCTTCCTTGATCGCCTGCACCGCCGTCTGGACGGTGCCTCGCCCGGTGAGGAGCACGACAGGGCAGTCGGGCAGCTCGGCGCGCAGCGCGCGCAAGAGCCACAGCCCATCCATGTTGGGCATGACGAGGTCGGTCAGGATGACGTCCGGGTGCCACTCGATGGCGCGGCGCAGCGCCTCCGTGCCGTCGGCGGCCGTCTGGACGTCGTAACCCCAGCGACCGGCGAGCTCGGCGAGCGCGTCGCGGCTGTCGGGCTCGTCATCGACGATCAGCAGGCGGTACTTCACAGCGAACGCTCCCTGGGCAGCACCAGCGCTACCCTGACGGTATCACCTTCCGACGACTCTTCCAGCCGCGCACCCAGCTCGGGTACCGCCGCCTCGATCACGTCGCCCATCCACGCCGCCGCGGGATCGGAGCTGCCGCGGGTGTACTCCACCGTCAGCACGGCTCCAGGCACGGTCACCGCCGCCCGGGAGGCGAGCCGTCCGCCCTCCAGCGTGCCCGTCACGGCGCGCCAGAGCAAGCCGAGCAGCAATCGCGCCACTCGCCCTGGATCACCTGCAGCACGCACGGTGCCTGGCGCTGCCTCGCAGGGGACCAGCGCGATGCGCCGCCGGCGCGCTTCGTGACCGAACAGGTTCGTGACGTCGGCGAGCAGACTGCCCGCGTCGAACCCGCCCGCAGGCCCGGGATCGGCGACCTCGAGGTATCGCCTCATGACCTCGTCGATGCGGTGGATCTGGTTCTTCAGGCTACCGAGGTTGCCCGCGCAGGCGGAGGCGAGCTCCTCGCTGGTGGAGCCGATCTTGTCGGTGAGCAGTGCGAGCTGCAGCGCCATGGCGTTGAGGGGATTCTTCACCTCGTGCGCCAGGCTGGCAGCCAGGCGCACCAGCGCGATGCCCTGCATGGCGTACTCGATGGCGGGCGCGGCCAGCACGGCGTCGGTCGCGGACGCGCGCAGCAGGAGTCCCGCGTCGGACTCGACGCGATGGAGATCGCACGCGGGAGCGCCGTCAGACGCGGCGAGGCGAACGCTCGCCGGCCCCTCGCCCGCCAGGAGCGCCGCGAGCGCTGGAGCAGTGCCAAGGCGCCCTCGGAGAGCATCGCTCGCGTCGCCGGCAGGCAGGCCGAGGAGTATCCGGAACCCCGCGTCCGCTACGATGACGCGGCCCGAGCGGTCCAGAAAGGCCGAACCTTCCGAAATCATGGGAGTTCAGTTATAGCAAAGTCACCTTTTTACCGGCCCCTTTCGCCTCGGCTATGGTGGCGCACCCCTTTTTTTCAGAACTGCCCGCGCGGGCGACCGAAATCTCTGGGCTGCTCGGCGGTCACCGCCTGGGCCGGATAGCCGTAGCTGGCCTCGCGGCACTGGCGGTGGCGTGCGCGGGCGGGCGCCCTGCGCCGACCCTCAAGCCTGCCCCGGCGCCGAACCACCGGACGGAACTCCGCGCCAGCCCTCCCCCGCGGCACACCACACCCGCCGCTCCGGGCATCAAGACGCTGGCCCGCGCGTCCATCGCCGCCGTGGGTGACGTCCTCATGCACGGCGCCGTGAAGGACTCCGCCGCCGACCACCGCGCACCCGACAACGACGACGGCTTCGGCTGGCTCTGGTCACCTGTTGCCGACCTCCTCGCGGCACCCGACATCACCTTCGCCAACCTCGAGACGCCGGTTGCGCCGCGAGCGGGCCGGGGCACGCGCAGCTTCGTCTTCAACGCAGGCCCGGTGGTGGTGACCGCGCTGCGCCGCGCGGGCGTGCGCCTGGTCAGCGTGGCCAACAACCACATGTTCGACCAGGGAAGGCCTGGCTTCGAGGAGACGCTTTCGTGGCTCGACGAGGTGGGCATGCCCTTCGTCGGCGCGGGCGAGGCGGGCCAGGAGGCCGGACCACACATGGTGGACGTGAAC
>MEMX01000058.1:23096-39491 GCA_001768075.1 Anaeromyxobacter sp. RBG_16_69_14
GCTATGCGCGCTTCTTCAACCAGGCGGGGAACGAATGCGTGCCGCCGGCCGCGCGCCACGGCCATCCCTGCCGAAGGGCATCCCTGCTCGATCCGGACCGGGCCGTGGCAGACGTCCGGGCTGCGGTGCGGCACGCCGACGCGGTCGTCGTCTCGCTGCACTGGGGGGACGAGTACCAGCGGCAACCCCGTGAGGCTGACGTCACGCTGGCGCACCGGCTCGCGGATGCCGGTGCGCTCATCGTGCTCGGGCACCACCCGCACGTGCTACAGCCGATCGAGCTCTATCCCAGCGCCGATGGTCGCATCGCGCTCATCGCCTACTCGCTCGGCAACTTCATCTCCAATCAGTCGCGCAATTTCGTCCAGGGCATCACAGCGGAGGAGGTGGCGGCCACGCGCGACGGCGTACTTCTACGAACCGAGATCGCCAGGCGCGACTACGGCAGAGGCGTGGTGCGGGTGGAGCTGTCGCACGCCGACTGGCTGCCGCTCTGGACCGAGAACGACACCGCCGATCCGGAGCGCCGGGCGCGGAGCACGACGCGGCCTGCCATCCAGGTGGTCTCGGTGGACCGGGCGCTGGCCCGCGTGCGCGCCCAGCTGGCGGCGCTTCCCGACCCGGTGCCCTCCGGACAAGAGGCGCACTACGTCAAGCTGCGCAAGCGCGAGGAGCTGTACCTTTCCCGACGCACCGCCATCGCCGCAGTGCTGGGGGAAGATCTGCAGAACGAGGCGCCTCCCGAGCCCCCGCCGACCTCCCCCCGAGGGAGCGCCGCTCCTTCGCCACGCCATTGAAGGACCCTTGGCTTCGACGGAGGCAGCAGTCCGCTGAACTACGAACGGTCCACGACCGGCCGCGCCGGGCCGGTGTCGGTCGGCACGAGGTCCGGTTTCTCCGGCACCTTCAGCTCGACGAGCTCGATCCCGAGCTGCTTCGCGAAGTCGAAGACGCGGCTGTCCCGGTAAAACTCACCGAAGACGATGCGCCTGCATCCCGAGTTGGCGATGAGCTTGAAGCAAGGCCAGCAAGGGGAGGCGGTGGTGTAGATGGTCGCACCCTCGATGGCGACGCCGTTCTTCGCTGCCTGGATGATGGCGTTCGCCTCGGCGTGCACGGTGGCGACGCAGTGGCCGTCCTCCATCATGTGGCCCACCTCACTGCAGTGGGGCAGGCCCCGAATCGACCCGTTGTAGCCGGTGGACAGGATGGTCTTGTCGCGCACCAAGACAGCGCCAACGTGCTTGCGATCGCAGGTGGCACGCGTCGCGACGACGCGCGCGATGTTCATGAAGTACTCGTCCCAGCTCGCTCGACGATCCATGACCGGACTCCTAATCCAATGGGGCGGCCGTGCGCAGATCCTTGCGCGATGGAGGATCTTGCATGAAAGGGCTGACATGTTGTTGTTGAGGATGTCTCTCGCGCTCGGCCTCGTGCTCGTCAACGCGTGTGTGGCCCGAGGGGACCAGGCGGACGCCGGCGAGCACCGCGTCGCCGTGCGCACGGTGTCGGGCAAGATCTCGGCGGTCGCCTGGTCCAAGCACATGCTCACCATCGCCGTCGCGAATGGGCCGGTCACGCTCGAGGTGGACCGGAACACCGCCGTGTTTCTGGACGACCGCCTGGGCTCACTCGGCGATCTCGTGGTCGGGATGCCCGTGCGCGCGTCATTCGGCGGGGACCAGCGCGCGGTCTGGGTCGAGGTGCGCTCGCGTGGCACCGGCGCTCCGGGCGGACCGCTTGGCGACGCCGGTGTCGAGCTGGCTACAGGCACGCGTGATGCGGGCACCGACGCCGGGCCACCTGTATTGCCAGCGCCCGCGCTGGAGGACGTCACCTCGACCGACGGCGGCCGCCCGGACGGCGGGGGGCCTCCGCCCACACTGCCGGATGCGGGAGCGCCCTCCCCTCTGCCGGGGAACGTCCCCACAGGCCCGCCGCCACCGGAGCCGAAGCCGGGGCTGGCACCGCCTCCGCCGCGGCAGCCACGCCCGGCCGGCCCCAGCCCGGTGCCTGGGGGAGCACAGAGCTAAAGGGGTCCCGGCAGGGGCAGGGAATGGGAGCGGCGGTCGCTCCCTCTACATTCGCTTCGCGGAGGGGATCACGGGGACGTCAGTGACCGTCGCGGCCCCCGGCCCGGCCTCGGACGCCGGCGAAGGGGCGACCGCAGCCGTGGCAGACGCGGGAGCCAGCTTCCCGAGGCCGTGCTCCGTCAGGAAGCGGCGGATCTTGGCCGCCGGCGCGACGAACGTCTCGCCAGGCATCGGCACGTCGAAGGCGTAGCCTTCGTCCTTGCCGAAGGCGACCCGCGCAGTGCGGTAACCTTCGACGAGACCGACCAGGTGGCCGCGGGGAACGTCGAAGACGCCGCCGCCGGAGCTCCCGTAGCCGATGGCCGCATCGGTCTTGATCGACTTCGGCACACGCGGCACGACCGGGTTCTCCGCGAAGTCGTACTCGACCTGCGAGACGATGCCAGCCGCGACCGAGAGGCCTTTGCCGAAGGGCGCGCCGATCACGACCAGATCTTCGCCCAGCTCGAGGGTGTCGTCGCTGGCGAGCGGGGTCACCGGCACGCCGGCACCGCGCACCTCGATGACCGCGATGTCTGCCTCAGGCGCGTGACCACGCGCAACGACACGTCCCTCGAACGGCCCCTTCTTGCCCGAGACGAGCACCCGCAGCTCGACCGGCTCCTTCCACGCGGGCCCCCGTTCGACCACGTGGGCGTTGGTGAGGATGTAGGTCCGCTCGCCGTCACTGGCGAAGGCGACGCCAGACGCGCTGCGCACCACCTCGCCGGCGGCGGCGATCTGGAGGCGCACAGCGCTCGGGAAGACCTTCTGTACGGTCGAGGCGCGCGGGTTCCCTCCCTGGGCCGCCCCCCTTTGCGGAGCGGCGACCACCAGAATCCCGGCTGCGAGAACGAAGCTTGCGGCGACGGCGAGGAGTCGGTTCGTGAGCACGTCATGCTCAACCCGCGAGGGGCTGTGGCTATTCCAAGGGACCTCTCGCGGGTACTCCTACCGAGAGAGCGAGCGCCTGCTCCGGAAAGGGCTACAGGCTACCCGCGCCCCCCATCTCGAGCGTCAGTTCATGTGGCATGCGCTATCACTAACTAATCCACATAGCGCCGGCGCATGAAGTACATGACCGCGTCCTGCGCACAGTGCTCGCAGTAGCCGTATCGCTCGCGCAGCGTGCCGAGCGTTTGCTCCACGTGGCGGCGCGCCTTCTCGTCGAGCTGGCCGCGATCGTCGGAGAGGTAACGCAGCACGTTCTCCTTGTTGGTCTTCAGCTGACGCTTGCGCTCCTCGTAGTAGTGCTCGCGCAGGCGCCGGAAGAGGTCGGGGAAGATCGCCTGGGTGTCGATGTCCTTCGCGTCCGGGTGGTCGAGCCGGAAGGCGCCAATTGCCGAGATGATCGT
Source organism: Anaeromyxobacter sp. RBG_16_69_14 (assembly GCA_001768075.1). Taxonomy (GTDB): domain Bacteria; phylum Myxococcota; class Myxococcia; order Myxococcales; family Anaeromyxobacteraceae; genus Anaeromyxobacter_A. The sequence continues at coordinate 26,527 of MEMX01000058.1, forward strand.
GCGGCGGAAGGTGCTGCGATCGTCCTCGTCGCCCATGATGATGCGCTCGAACTCCACCATCCGATCCTCGTCCGGCTGCTCGTACGCACCGGTGATGCGATTCTTGATGCGCTCGCCCTTGGTCCACGAGGAGACGAGGGTGAGGTAACGACCAAAGAGGTCGCGGTACTGACCCTCGCTCACCATGCCCATCGAATCGCGGATCTCCTCGTCCAGCATGTCGAGCAACTCCGACTCGGCGACCCGCACGAACTCCTCGTGATCGTGGTAGCCGTCCACCACCTCCTGCTGCAGGAACTCGTGCACGGACTTGTCGCGGCAGAGCGCCTCCAGTTCCTCCAGCACCGCCATGGGGGTGAGGCAGGTGTAGTGCACGTTCTGCGCGGCGTTGAAGATGGCGGTCTTGATCTCGCGGGCGGAGGCGCCGACGCGACCCTCGTACATCGGATAGACGTCGGACTCGCGGTGGATGTCCTCCAGGGACTTCTTGAGCTCCTTCGCCTGCTGGAGCGAGAGCCGGTCGGGCGCGGCGCCGCGGTCGTACAGCTTCAGCTTCTCGAGCGGCGCGAGATCGTCGACCACCTCGCGCACGTCGCCCTTGTAGCGATCGGGGATGGGCTTCTTCAGCCGCGTCAGCACCCCCCACAGCGCCGCGACCTCGGTCGCGTGAGGCGCCACGTGCTTGCCCACGGTCGCGCGCGTCACCTGCTGGTCGTAGATCTCCTTCTCCACGTGCCAGCGTCGTAGATACGGCACGCGGACCAGCTCGATGCGCCCCTTGAAAGATCCGAAGTCCGCGACGTCCTTGTCCTTGAAGATGGAGAGCTGCTTCTCGTTGGCGCTGGCGAGCAACACCTCGTCGAGGTGGAGGATGAAGCTGTCGAGCGCGACGCGGCCCGTCTCGCTCGTGCCGAGCAGGTACTTGAACGCCTCGGGCGGCCGCTTCAGGAGATCCGCGAACTCGAGCACACCTCGATTGGCGCCGACGAGCGGGCCGGTGGGCTCGAAGAGCGTCACCGAGTGCAGCGCCACGGGCAGTGCACCGGGGCTGCGGTCGGCGCTCACCTGACGCCAGGCCGCGTCGACCGAGAGCTGCGGCTCGACGCTGACCGCACCCTGCTGGTAGCGAGCCGAGACGTAGAAGCGCTCCACCTGGACGTGGCGCAGGACCTTGAGGTAGTCGCCGTGGTACGTGGCGAGGAGCGCCTCGAAGAGCTTCTGGCAGAAGTGGCACAGCTCGCCGTCGGCCACGTAGTCGGAGAGGACGAAGTCGCCCTCGCTGGCGCCCTCGCGCTGCGTCGGACGGCACCTTTCCTCGAGAAGCTTGCGCCGCTCGCGGCGCGGGACGAGGAAGAGCGGATGGTCCTTGAGCGGGCAGGCGAGCCGCGCGTCGAGCGCGTCGCCCTCGAGGTGCGCGAAGCTCGCCAGATCTCCGGCGGCGCCGCCGTGCCCGAAGCCGACCGTCCCGCCGCCCTTGACCCGCTTCTCGCTCGGGAAAACCCAGGAGAAGCGGTAGAGCGCGCCCTCCGGCAGGCGCGAATAGGCCTCCATGCCGCGCATGAGCCCGGCGACGATCGAGGTCTTCGCCGAGCCGTTCGGACCGTGGAGCAGGATGAGCTTGTTGACGCGCCCCGAGCGGACGAAGTTGCCCAGGATGCGGTAGATGGCGGCCTGGACCTCCTCCTGGCCGGCCACCCGCGCCGCGCGCGCCTCGGGCGCGAAGTCGAGGTCGAAGACGCGAAAGCGCCGTTCCTTGCCCCAGGGTGCCTGCACGTCGACCGTGCCGAAGTGGTCGATCACGTCGCGCAGGTACTGGGCCGAGCATCGGGCCTGCGCACGCGGAGCGCGTCCGAAAAGGTCGATGTACTCGTCGAAAGCGAGAAGGCTGCGCTGGTCGGCGAAGGCGCTCTTCACGCCGTCGCCGATCGCCCCCAGGTAGTGCCGAGCGTCCATGTAGCCAACTCTCGCACGCCCCGAGCCGACATTCAAAATGGACGCATGCCCTCCCCCGCATGACCGGTCTCCATCCGCGTTCCGGGCCTGCAGAGACGCTGGTTTTCGCCCGACAAGCACTCTCGTAGTACGCTCAACCCCGTGGAAAAGCTGCCGCCCGACACCATCGTGGGTATCGATCTCGGGACGACCAACTCCTGCGCTGCCGTCGCGACCGGCGGCGGCCAGGTGAAGCTCATTCCCCATAAAGGGGGCGAGTACACCATCCCCTCGATCTTCGCGATCGACGACAAGGGCCACGAGCTCATCGGGCACGACGCCAAGCGCCAATGGCAGCTCAACCCGCGCAACACGCTCTATGCAACCAAGCGCCTCATCGGCCGCTCGCCCAAGGACGGCATCGTCGAGACGGTGCAGCGCTCGGTGCAGTACCGCCTGCACGGCGGTGAGCACAACGACGTCGAGCTCGACTGCCACGGTCGCACCTTCCAGGTGCAGGACGTCGCGGCCAAGATCCTCGCCAAGATCCGTGACGTCGCCTCCGACCACCTCGGGTTCAAGGTCCGGCGGGCGGTGGTCACGGTGCCCGCCTACTTCACCGATCGACAACGGCAGGGCGTGAAGGAGGCGGGGCGCCTGATCGACCTCGAGGTGGTCCGCATCATCAACGAGCCGACGGCAGCAAGCCTCGCCTATGGGATCGGGAGGAAGCTCGACGAGCGCGTCCTCGTCTACGACCTCGGCGGCGGGACCTTCGACGTGTCGATCATCGAGATCCGCGACCGCGTCTTCGAGGTGAAGGCGACGGGCGGCGACATCTTCCTCGGCGGCATCGACTTCGACGACGCCGTCATACGCCACGTGCTGGAAGACTTCGAGAAGAAGCACGGCATCGACCTGACAGGCGATCCGGTGGCGATGCAGCGCGTCCGCGACCTCGCCGAGCGGACCAAGATCGACCTCTCGGCCAGGACCGAGGCGCCCTTCTCCATCCCGTTCATCACCATGACGCCGCAGGGCCAGCCGCTCAACATGGACCTGCGCTTCACCCGCACCCTCCTCGAGGAGCTGACGCGCGGGCTCGTGCAGCGAACCCTGGACATCGTCGAGCAGGTGATGGCCGAGGCCCGCGTGGAGCGGAAGGATCTCGACGAAGTGATGCTGGTCGGGGGGCAGACGCGGATGCCGTTCGTCCAGCAGACGCTCACCCACTACTTCAAGAAGCCGCCGTCGAAGGGCGTGCACCCCGACGAGGCCGTCGCCATCGGGGCTGCGCTATACGCCTGGTCGCTTCAAGACAACTCGGATCTCAAGCTGCAGCTCCTCGACGTCATCCCGATGGCGATCGGGCTCGAGGCGGCCGGCGGCGCGATGCACGTCGTGCTACCGCGCAATGCGCCCATCCCGAACGCGAAGGCCCTGGCCGCGACCAGCTCCGCGGACAACCAGAGCGAGCTCATGGTGCGCATCTTCCAGGGCGACCGCCCCGACACGTCGAGAAATGAGCTCCTCGGCGAGTTCGTGTTCGGCGGGGTGAGGCCGGCCCGCGCCGGTTCGGTGCGCCTCGAGATCCTGTTCGAGGTGAGCATCGAGGGCATCCTCACTGTCAGCGCGAGCGATCTCGACACCGGGAGGCAGATGAAGACGACCCTGCGGGTGACGCAGAGCTGATGGTACGTGCCTGCCGCGCGGGTCTCGTTCCCCCTCTAGTTGCGCACCGGCTCCGCCGACCCCTTCGCACGAAACGAGGAAGGCCGTGTGCCGACGACCGTAGCCCGCGGCCTGTGGCCCGTAGCCGAGTTTCTCCCTAGCGGTGCCCCCCACCCCGGGCGGGCGCGGGCGCGTGCCCTCCGCCCCCGCCCCGCTGCTGCACCTGAGCACCTCCGGGAGCCCCGCCCCCGCGCTGCGCCCGAGCGCCACCCTGAAGCCCAGCACCACGCTGCACCTGGGCGCTGCCGTGGAACCCGGCTGAACCCTGGAGTTGCGGCCGCGGCGCCGGCGCGAATCGGCTGGAACTCGCTGGCGGAGTCATCATCCTCTGGGTGCCGGATGGCGGGCCCTGGCGCGGTTGGGGGGCGTGCTGCTGTGGTCGGAGACCCCGCCCCTCGGACCGGCCCGCCGGCGCCGGTCCCTGGCTTGCTGGCGGCGCGCCACGCCAGCTGTTGTTGCTGCCGTGCGGCGGGGCCTGGCGGACAGCGCCCTGTCCAGGCGCGGGCGTTCTGGGGCCCGGTGCGGGGGCAACGCCGGCCCTGCCCGGCGCGGGCACGCTGGGGCGGGGGGGCGCGACACCGGCCCCGCCCGGCGTGGGCGTGCTGGGGCGGGGTGGGGGCGCGATGCCCGCCCTGCCGGGTGCCCCACTCCAGGGGCGACTGGGCGCGGCCACCGCTGGGCGGCCGCCACCGGGCGCCGGCCTCGCCTCTGGCCTGTAGATGGGAACGACGCCTGGCCTGGAGGCTCCCGCGAGCGCCGAAGCGGAGGCCACCGGTCGCACACGGACGGGCGCGATGGGCCTGCCGATACTGCGCTCCACGAATGGACGGGCGGGACCACCCCAGGCTGGGGCCACGGCCCCGAACACCCGCGCCCGTGGCGGCGCGGGGACCGCCGCGTGGTAGACGTTCCGGACGTGGGCGAACGGGACCGCGGCGGTGAAGACCGGGACCGCCACGAACCGCGTGCAGGGGACGAAGGTCCACCAGCTGAACGCCACCGGGTAGGCGGACACGAAGACCGAAAAGCCCGGTGCGAGTGGCGCCCAACCGATGTAGTCCGGACTGGTGCGCCACGTCACCCAGGCCGGCGCCCACTGATAACCGGGGGTCCAGACCCACCCGTAGTAGGGCTCGTAGGCCCAGCGGCCGTAGTGGTAGGCAGCCCAGCCCCACGGCTCGTCCGACACCCACAGCCAGCCCTCGTCCGTCCACTCCCAGCGGCCGTAATAGTAGGGCCGCCAGCCCCCCGCGACGTGGGCCGGCCGCCACACGCGGCCGTAGTTCGGCACGTCGATCCACTCGCCATACGGCGCGAGGCCATCGCGGAAAGTGTCGAACGTCACCGAGGCTTCCGGCGTCGCCATGTCGACATCGACGTCGACGCGGGCTCGCGCCTCGTCTGCGGAGTACTCGCCGTACGTCCCCTCGCCTGGCGGGGCGGGCTCGTCGCTCCACGCCGAGCCGCTCTCGTCCTGGTAGTCGTAGGCATGCTCCTGGGCGATGGCTGGGAGCGCCAATGTTGCGAGTGCGAATGTGATCGCGAGGCGCCGGGTCATGTTCAGCTCCTTCGAGGTTCCGCGCCCGAGAGACGCGCGGACGGACCTCTTGCTTCACTAACCCTGACAGCAAGCGAGGTGCCGCGCCGACTAACGCGACAATACTCAAGTTTTCGATATTGGAGCGCGTGCCGAGGCGCCACACTGTGCGCGCAAAACAGCTCGACTGCACGAACGCCCCGCAGGTCTCGAGGCGGCCGCATGGACGCCCGAGGGTCTATGCGAGCTTCTTTTCCTTCTCGAAGGAGAGGAGCGGCGGCTCCTTGTTCAGGATAACCCCCTCCGTGATCTTGCACTCCTTCACGCCTTCCCGGTAGGGCACGTCGTACATGATGTCGAGCATGGCCTGCTCGAGAATGGCGCGCAGGCCACGCGCGCCCGACTTGCGACGCGTCGCCTCACGCGCGCACGCGCGCAACGCCTCCCGGGTAAAGGACAGCTTCACCTTCTCCATCTCGAAGAGCTTCACGTACTGCTTGGTGAGCGCGTTCTTCGGCTGGGTGAGGATGGTGACCAGGTCTTCCTCGTTGAGGTCGGACAGCGTGGCGATGATCGGCACGCGCCCGACGAACTCGGGGATCATTCCGAACTTCACGAGGTCGGTCGGCTCGATCTTGGCGAGGATCTCGCCCAGCGTCTGCTCCTCCTTGCGATCGATGCGAGCCCCGAAACCGAGGCCCTTCACGCCCACGCGACGGCGAATGGCCTGCTCCACGCCGCAGAACGCGCCGCCTACGATGAAGAGGATGTTCGACGTGTCGACCTGGATGTATTCCTGCTGGTTGTACTTCTTTCCGCCGCGCGGCGTGACGTTGGCGCGAGTACCCTCGATGATCTTGAGCAGCGCCTGCTGAACACCCTCGCCACCCACGTCGCGGGTGGGAGACGGGGTGTCGCCCTTGCGCGCGATCTTGTCGATCTCGTCGATGTAGACGATGCCCCGCACCGCCTTCTCGACGTCGTAGTCGGCGTTGTGGAGCAGGTTCTGGATGATGTTCTCGACGTCTTCCCCCACGTAGCCTGCCTCGGTGAGGCTGGTCGCGTCGGCGATGGTGAAGGGGACGTTGAGGAAGCGGGCCAGCGACTGGGCCAGCAGCGTCTTGCCGGAACCGGTGGGACCGATGAGGAGGATGTTCGACTTCTGCAGCTCCACCTCCTCGGCAGCGCGACCCTGGCCCGGGCGCGCCGGACGGGGAGGCTTCTTCGAGTACACCCGCTTGTAGTGGTTGTAGACGGCGACGGAGAGGACCTTCTTCGCGCGGTCTTGGCCCACGACGTAGTCATCGAGGAAGCTCTTGATCTCCGCGGGCGTCGGCAGGGAAACAGCTGGGCGGCCCTCGTCGCGCTCGGCCTCCTCGGCGATGATGTCGTTACAGAGCCGGATGCACTCGTCGCAGATGTAAACCGTGGGCCCGGCGATGAGCTTGCGAACCTCGCGCTGGCCCTTCCCGCAGAAGGAGCAGCTCAGGTTCCCGTGGTGGTGTTCTTTGCGGCTCACGCATCCCTCGCAGGCCCGGGATCTTACACCAAACTGGACTCCCACACAGCCGGCACCCTGTCCCACAATATAGCGTGGGTCCGATCGGACCGCCCGAGAACGCGTCGTGAGGCGTCCGGCACGCGGGAGTCCGCTGGAATCCCGAGTCCTGGACCCGGGAAGATCCCCGGTCCGTGTCCTCCGTCAACGAACGAGATCGTCGAGATCCTCCGCAAGGGCCTGCGCACGCTCCGCCACGGCTCTGGGGACGTCGTCGTCGCCCGAGCACGCGCTCGCGAGCCTGTGCGCCATCGACGCGAGCTTGCGGAGCCTCCCCTCCTGAGGCAGCGGCTCCACTCGGGGCGCGGGGCCGTAGCGCTCGCTCAGCTGGCGGTTCAGCGCGGCCGGCGAGGGAGGGCGCTCGAGGATCTCCTCGCGCATCTCGCTCCAGCCGTCCTGTGGCAGCCGTCCCGCCGCCTCGGCACGCGATAGCATCTCGATGACCTCAAACGACGGCGCGGGCCGCGGCTCCTCTCCGCGGACGAGCGAGGGCTCGTGCCTCTCGATGAAACCGTAGCTCATGGTGAGCTTCTCGGCGGTCTGCTTACGAATGAAGAGCTCCCTCGCGCAGTACGCGTCGAAGCTGGCGTGTCCCCACTCGCGCCAGAGCGACGCGCGCTTCACCTCTGAGAGCATGCGACCGAGCTCAACCCAAGAGGACTTGAACTGCCTCGCGCACTCGAGCACGCGACGGCGCATCGAGCCCTCAGGAAGCTCCTCGAGACGCGAACGGATCTTCTCGGCGGCAGCGGTCACGCCCGGCTTTCTAGCGCGCCGGGCTGACATGCAGCGCGGCGGTGTCGCAACCCTGGGTGGCCCGGCCCGCACGGGCTCCCCCTCGTCCCGCCGTCCCCCTGAGCCGCAACCGCACCATCGATCATGGCCGGCCCATCCTGAACGCGATCGACACCACGGGCCGCTGCCCTGGAAACGAGTCGAAAGACCACTCGCGCAGCTTGCCGAGAATACAATCGCGCAGCGGGCCCGACTTGAAGCGTGGCTCGTCGATCCAGAGCGTCGCAACCTTGCCGTCGTTGCCCACCGCGAACTCGATGGGGATCTCGCCCGCGAACTCGGGAGAGCGCCTCGCCTCCTCGCGAAGGCACGGCGCCAGCGAGCCCTGCCGCCGCGCCACCACCCCCTGAATGCGCGCAGGATCGTACTGCGCAAGGACGAGGTCACCGCCCTGCGCGCTGCCGCCAGGGCGCGCCGCGCTCGCGATGCGCCTCGGCCGCGCTGGCGCGCCATGCGGCGTCGCATCCGCGTCCGGTATGGCGATCTCGTCCTCGGACCTCGCCCCGGCTGCTGCTCGGGGGCCACTTCCGACGCGCACTGCACCGACGGCGATGCCGTCGCCGAAGTCGTCGAGCAGGCTGCTGCGCTTCTCCCACGGCCGCCGAATAGCGAGGAACCAGGCGCCGGATCCGGCGGCCCCGACGAGCACCAGGAGGGCGAACGCGGCGGCCGTCACCTGGCGGGCGCTTCGCCGCCGCGCAAGCTTGCGTGAGCCGGTCACCTCCGCCTCGACCCGGGCGCGGGCCTCCGCCTTCCTGAGGTGAACGAGAAACCCCGCCGCGGTTCCTAGCGGCCGCCAGACCCCATCCTCGTGGGCGACCTCGGTCGCGGCTCCAACCTTGCCCTGCAGGATGAGTTCGATGAAGTCATCCTCGCGGACGGGACCGAAGACCTGTCCTTCGGCCTTGAACAGCCATTCCCGCGCTGGGTCGGTCGTCTCGAGCATCTCGTTCGGCATGCGGGCAAGGTTCGCGCTGGATGGGCGCCAGGGAAGCGTGCTCAAGTTAGCACGCCGTGGAAAAACGCCGCTACGCTCTGCACCTCGCCTACGAGGGTGGTTCCTTCCGAGGCTTTCAGCGACAGCCTGGGATGCCCACCGTGCAGGAATGTCTGGAGGAAGCGCTCGCCCACATCGGCGTCCGAACGCGCCTGGAGGCGGCTGCGCGCACCGACGCAGGGGTGCACGCGCTCGACCAAGTGGTGACCTTCTGGGCTCGCGCGATCCTCGACCCCGCCGAGCTTCGTGCGGCGATCAACGGGCGGACCCCGCCGGGCCTGGTCTGCCTCGACGCGGCCCGAGTTCCGGACCACGTCCACGCCCGCGCCTCGGCGCGCTCGCGCACGTATGTCTACCTCGTGGGTTGGCCAGCACCGCCGGAGTTAGCACACTACGCGTGGAGCCTCCCCGATGCGCGTGCCTTCCCGGGCCTCGAGGCGCCACGCCCCGACCTGGACCGCGCTCGGGATGCGCTGGCGCGGATCGTGGGTGAGCATGACTTCGCGGGCTTCGCCCGTCCCGGGGAGCAAACGGCGCGGCGCAGAATGGATCCGCGCGCGACAGTGCGTACGGTGGTGCGAGCGGAGATGGTCTCCGCAGTGGACGCACCGCTCGCGGCCTTCGTGCTCGAGGGCCGCGGATTCCTGCGCGCGATGGTGCGCAACGTCGTGGGCGCGGTGGTTTCGGCCGCGGTGGGGGCTGCCGAGCCTGCCCGGATCTCGGAGATCCTCGCCGTGCCACACGAACGCCATCGAGGCGTGCGAGCGCCGGGGTGGGGGCTCACCCTGGCGCGCGTGGCGTACGCGCCTCCCCTGTTCCCGGCCTTCGGGCGGCGAGAGAGCTCGGACTCGTGTTTCGCCTCTTAGTGGCTTCCGGACGAACCTGGTCTCTCTAGCTCGTCACGGACGCTCTCCAGGGCCCAGCTTGAGGTTGCTGTACTTCACCAGCAGATCCGAGACCGCCTCGCGGAGGTAGTCCGACTGCCGGATTCGCGTGGCGCGGGCAAGCTGCCGGAGCTGCTGGGCAAGGGTCGGTGGGAGCCGAACGAGCATCGGCTCCAGACGGGACGCGGCGGTAGCGGCGGACATCATCGGGGTTTGAAGGTCCATGTACGCTGCACCCTCTAGGTAGGCACCTTTGCCTACACGCTACCACCCGATACCTGTTGGTCAAGAAAATGCAGTCACGAAACCGCAAATCACAAGTCCGACGGCCGCCGGCCCTACCCTCACCACGGACAAGATGGCGCGCGGTCCGCGCCTCACACGACTGGCAGCGAGAGCCCGGCCCCCTCGGTCATCCGACCGGAACGGAACGGCTCGAGATCGAGAGCGACCATCTTGAAGCCGGCCGTCCGCACCGCCGCCACCAGATCGGAGCGGCGCGCGTAGGCGCCGTCCATCTCGTCCTCCGCGACCTCGATCCGACCGATGTCACCGTGGTAGCGGACTCGGAATGCGCGCAGGCCGAGGGCCCGCACCGCCGCCTCGGCGCGCTCCACCTGCGCCAGGCGCTCCGACGTCACGGCCGTCCCGAAGGGCAGGCGCGAGGCGAGGCAGGCCATCTGCGGCTTGTTCCAGGTCGGGAGGGCGTACGCCTCGCTCCAGGCACGCGCCTCCGCCTTGGTGAGCCCAGCTTCGGCGAGCGGAGAACGCACGGCGCGCTCCTCTGCCGCGCGCTGCCCCGGACGGTAGTCGCGGCGGTCGTCCGCATTGAAACCGTCCACGACGGCGACCACCCGTTCGCGCTGCGCCACCTCGACACAGAGGCGGTACAGCTCGCTCTTGCAGTGGAAGCACCGGTCCACCGCGTTGGCGACGTAGCGCGGGTCGTCCATCTCCCGGCTCTCCACCTCCACGTGCCGGACACCCAGCCGACGGGCGAGATCGCGCGCCTCCACCCGCTCCGCCTGGGGCACGCTAGGCGAGTGGGCCGTGAGCGCGATGACCTTGTCGCCCAGCACCTCGCGCGCAACGGCGAGAACGAAGCTCGAGTCGACCCCCGCAGAGAAGGCGACCAGCGCGCTGTCCAGCGCGCCGAGATGCGTCTTCATCCTGCGGAGCTTGTCCTCGGACGCGCTGCGGATCTCTTCCAGATTCGGCGCCATGTGGGAGGAATCTAGCGCGTCCGGCTTCCGCGGGGAAACGCCCACCCGCCCTCGAATCCCGGACGGGTATGAAACGCCGACGCTCAACCCGTGCGCGGGGCTACCGCCGCGCGTTTCCCCTTGGCCTTGGCTGTCCGCGCCGCGACCTTCTTCGGCGCCTTCCGCGCGGTGGTGCGCGTGGCGCGACCGGCGAGCTTCTTGCCCACAGCAGGGCGAGATCGCTTCGGCCGTTGCCCCCCCGTGAGCCGCCCGAACTCGGTCGGGCCAACGTACTTGAGATCCACCAGGGCCTGGAAGACGCGGGCGGCGGCAGGCTCGACCGACTCCTGGTTGGAGTGGACCGTGACCTCGGCGTGCGTGGGCGGCTCGTACGGATCGTCAACTCCGGGTACGTTCTTGACCTCGCCCGCCATCGCCTTCTTGTAGATGGGATCGCGCGCGAGGAGCGTCTCCATCTGACAATCGACGAAGACCTCCACGAAGCGTCGCGCCTCGCGTCGCAGCGCGTCGCGCGGCTCGCGATAGGGAGATAGCGCGGCGCATACCGCCACGACGCCGTTCCGCGACAGCAGCTTCGCGACTCGTCCCACGCGCTTCACGGCCGTGTCGCGGTCTTCCTTGGTCGCTCCCAGGCCCTTCGTCAGGATCTCCGCGGGATCGTCAGCATCCACCAGCTCGACCCGGCGCCCGGTGAGCCCGAGGCGTTGATGCAGAAGCCGGGCGAGCGTGCTCTTGCCCGAGCCGTTCATACCCGTGATCCAGATGATGAGGCCGGTCTGAGCCTGCGCGTCCATTCCGTCCCTCCGGGGCGGGTCCTACCTGCTCGCGATGACGCAAGTAAACTAGCATAGTAGGACTATTCAACCTCGGCCAGAAAAGCTTCACTTCGTACGCTCAATTCAATGAGAGCCGGGCAAGTCAAGCCGATCCCGGCGTCGGTCCGCGTGCGACCGGGTCGCTGCCCCGCACGCGGCTGGGGTCCCTCGCCTGGCAAGTCACAGCGGCGACCAGTTGATGTGATTCTCCAGCGGCACCGCCGCCGCTGTGAGCTGATGTCCGGCGCCTTGCGGCGCCTCAAGCGGAGGGGAGAACTCTCCCCCCGCGCCCCCCATCTCGAGCGTCAGTTCATGTGGCATGCGCTATCAGTCCGCCTCCGCTCGCCGCCCTCTCGCTGCTGGCGATCAGATCGCCCTCCCCAGCCCACATGCGCAGCCTGGGACGCGCGCGGTCGCTCGCGCTCTCGCCTGCCCGAGCACGAGGTCGATGCGGCGCCCTCCCGGCGCGGCTACCACGCCGGCCAGTATCTGGAGCAGCTCGAGCGCACCGAGGGAGCCGAGCGCGGCGGCCGCCCCGGGCCGTGCGGGGGCGCCACTGCCTGGCACGGACCCGCAGCTGTAGCAGGGAGCGCCGGGAGGGACCGCCACCACCTGACCTCCGTCCCCGTCGACCATGGCCACCACGTGCGGTATGCCGGCCAACCGCGCGCGCTCGGCAGCTTCGCGCGCCGTCCCCAGCGAACCCGTGCAGACGAGCGCTGCGGTCGGGTCCGCACCGGTGGCGTAGGGGCGCGCCTTCGAGAACGCGGTCGCAGCGCGCAGCGCCTCGATGGCGGAAAAGAGCCGTGGCTGCCCGACCTGATCGGCGCCGTAGAGCCAGGCGGCGCAGTCCTCCGGCGCGACGTCGAGGCCGTCGTCCACGAAGAGGTTCCCGATGCCGGCCGTGGCGAGGTACAGCAGCGCGGGGCCGGCCACCTCGCCGGCGCCCACCACGTGGATCCGCGCGGCCCGGAAGAACTCCTGAGTCACGGGCGCGAATCCGGGGAGGATGATCTGGCGTGCGTAGCGTGCGACCTCAGCTTCCGAAAGAGCCACGTCCGGCCTCCAGCGACGACGGGGAAGTGCCTCCTCCCGCCCTCTGGGGAGGCGGAGCTCGTCACGCATCCGATATCACGGCAGCAGGTCGCTCCTCGCGCCTGGGGTGCGTTTCACCAGCAGCACACGCCAGGCGCCCTGCCCGGCCTGGGGCCAAGGCTCGCGGCTGGCCACCGAGTGCCCCTCCTCCTCGGCGGTGCGAGGCACGTTGTCGAGGGACTCACCCTCGACGACGAGCACCTCGAGCGTCTCGCCGGCAGCCAGCTGGTCGAGGGCGACCCGCGTCCGCACCCAGGTGAGCGGGCAAGCAGCGTCGCGGATGTCGATGCATCTGCTCATCCGAGCGCCTCGACACAGCCCTTCACGCCCGCCCCTCCGGGCGCGCGCTCTCTATCTCCACCGGCGCTGTTTCGGCCTGGCGCGGCAGGGACCGGCAC
>MEMX01000058.1:39516-66233 GCA_001768075.1 Anaeromyxobacter sp. RBG_16_69_14
CGGGAACGGTGCGCGAGCGCGCGCCACGCGACTCGTAGACCATGAGCCGGCCGGCGTAGCTGCCGCGCTCGCCGGAGAGGAGCCGGACCGCCTCGGCTCCCATGAGCCCGCCGGCGAAGCCCGCCAGCGGGCCGAGCACGCCCGCGTCGGCACAGGTCGGAACGGCCCCGGGTGGCGGTGGCGCCTCGAACAGGCATCGCAGACAACCCGTCTTGCCGGGCAGCACCGTCAGGAGCTGGATCGTGTAGCGAAGGACGCCACCGTGGACGAGTGGCCTCCCGCTCGCCACGGCGACGTCACTGGCCAGGAACTTGGTGGCGAAGTTGTCCGAGCCGTCGACGAGGACGTCGGCCGACCGCGTCAGCTCGAGCGCGCTCGCGTCGTCGAAGCGACGGTCGAGCGCCTCGACCTTGACCGTTGGAAAGAGCCGCGCCAGGCGACGTGCGGCAGCGGCGGCCTTGCGCGCGCCGATATCGGCGTCGACGAAGAGTGGCTGCCGATTGAGGTTGGAACTCTCGACGGCGTCGTCGTCGACGAGGAGGAGCCGCCCCACTCCTGCGCTCGCAAGCGTGAGCAGGACCGGCCCGCCGAGCCCACCCGCCCCGATGACGAGGGCGCTCTTCTCCGCCAGGGTCGTGCTCATGGTGCTGGAACCCCCTCCACCGGACCGGGAGCTCTCATCCTGCCTTCCCCTAAGAGTGGCTCTCGAGCTGAATTCCCTACATTTTATAGATGATGAGCCAGGCGGCGGGCAACCTGGACTTCGACAGCGCGTCGGCGGGGTGCGAAATGCGAAGCGTGGTCCTGCTCCTCGTCGCGACCGCCTGCGCCCACGCGCGCTCCCCAACAATACCTCGCGTGGCGCTGGAGACCGCCTCGCTCGCCACGGCGCGCGTCGGCGCCGCCCGGCTTGAGCTGTGGATCACGAACGAGGGGCCGGACCCGGCGCGGGTCGTGCTCGATCCGGACGCACTTCAGGTGGAAGTCATGGATCCAGCGGGCCACGCGGTCCCTTGCGACCGCTCCGCCGCAACCCGCTCCACGGATGGCTCGCTGCTCGCGCCGGGCGAGCGTGCCAGCGTGCAACTCGACCTGACCCGGCGCTGCGGGCTTCACGCGCCCGGTGCCTACCGCGTCCAGGTCGGCCATCCGGCGAGCGGGTCGAAGTGCAGGGTCGAGCTTCGATTGACGCGATGGGCGAATCCGGGCCCGCGCTCGCCGGCTCAGCGGCCTCGCGACGACGACCTCGAAACCGAACCTAGAGAGTGAGCGCTCGACCCGCCTGAGCGAGCCGCCACATGGAGGGGAGGCTCATCACCTCGTCGAACAGGGGCACGACCGTCCGCGGCTCGAGCCCCGCCAGCCGAAGGGCCGTGTCGCAGGCGACCACGCGCAGGCCGAGGTCGCGGCGCCCCTCGGCCAGGGTCGCGTCGAGCGGCGGCACCCGCGCAGCGGCAGCCAGCGCTGGGGCGCCCTCCCCGAACCTGCCCTCGGCGAAGGCGCGCAGCGCTGCGCCGAAGAGCGCCAGGACCACCGCGTCACCGAAGGCGGCGGCGGTGATCGCCAGGCTCACCGCCAGGTGCCGGGCGTCCCACTCGGCGGAGTGCAGGAAGATCACGACGGGCTGGGCCAAGGCTAGCCCCTGAAAAACCGACCGAAGACACTCTTCATCTCTGCAGCGCGATCGTCCCAAAAAGCGAGTGTGTCGCCAAGGCCACGGGCTGGTTTGCCTCGCTTGTCCACCTCACCCTCGAGCAGGCGCCGTTCGGGCCGCTTGTCCTCCGGCATGTAGAGACTGTACCCTGCCGCGCCGCCGCGCGCTCGTTCCTGACCCGCGACACGAGGGGCCTTCTCCGAAGGGGCGCCACGGACCGATTGTGATCCTGGCAGAACGCGCAGCGGCGGCGCGATCAGGAAAGGCACGAGGGGTGAAGCCGATGAAGAAGACGAAGATCGTACCGGCGAACGGCCGGTTGGCGCTGCTCCTGCCCGGCATGGGGGCCGTCGCGACCACGCTCATCGCCGGCGTCGAGGCAATCCGGCGCGGGCTGGCGAAGCCGATCGGTTCGGTCACGCAGATGGGCCGCGTCAGGCTCGGCAAGCGAACGGAGGGGCGCTCGCCGCTCGTCCGGGAACTGGTTCCCATCGCGGCGCTCGAGGACGTGCGCTTCGGCGGCTGGGACGTCTTCCCCGACTCGGCATACGACTCCGCAACACATGCCAAGGTCCTCGAGCCGAGCCTGCTCGAGCAGCTGAAGGAGCCCCTCTCGGCCGTCAAGCCGATGCCGGCAGTCTTCTCGCCTGACTACGTGAAGCGGCTCAACGGCACGCACGTGAAGAAGGCGCGCTCCAAGATGGAGCTCGGCGAGGCGCTGCGCGACGACATCCGTAGCTTCATGAAGGCGGAGGGCTGCTCGCGAGCCGTGGTGCTGTGGTGCGCCTCGACGGAGGTCTACATCGAGCCGAGCGCGGTGCACGGCGACCTGGCCTCGTTCGAGAAGGGGCTCGCCGAGAGCGACCCCGCCATCGCGCCCTCCATGATCTACGCCTGGGCGGCCCTGAAGGAGGGCGTCCCCTTCGCCAATGGCGCACCCAACCTCACGGTGGACATCCCGGCGCTCGAACAGCTGGCGCGGAAGCAGGGCATCCCGGTGGCTGGCAAGGACTTCAAGACCGGCCAGACGCTCATGAAGACGACCATCGCACCCATGCTGAAGGCGCGCATGCTCGGGCTCGAGGGATGGTTCTCCACCAACATCCTGGGCAATCGCGACGGCGAGGTGCTGGACGATCCGGGCAGCTTCAAGACCAAGGAGGTCTCGAAGCTCTCCGTGCTGGAGCACATCCTCCAGCCGAAGCTCTACCCGGACCTCTACGGCCACTTCGATCACAAGGTCACCATCCACTACTACCCTCCCCGCGCCGACAACAAGGAAGGCTGGGACGCCATCGACATCGTCGGGTGGCTCGGCTACCCGATGCAGATCAAGGTGAACTTCCAGTGCCGCGATTCGATCCTGGCGGCCCCAGTGGCGCTCGACATCGCGCTCTTCATGGATCTCGCGGCACGAGCAGGGATGAAGGGAATCCAGGAGTGGCTCTCGTTCTTCTTCAAGAGCCCCATGCACGCCAAGGGTCTCTACCCCGAGCACGACCTCTTCATCCAGCAGTCGAAGCTCAAGAACACCCTCCGCTACCTGGCGGGCGAGGAGCTCATCACCCACCTCGGCCTCGACTACTACGAAGAGGGCTAGGTATCTGCATCTGCCCACCCCGTGGGGCCATCTTGCTCCAACGAGGTTGCGCGTCTCTCCAGGGCGGTTACACCAATCTCCCGACGTGGTGCTTGCGGGCGGGTTCGCGAGTTCACGCTGCGTCGGGAGATGCGAATGCCCTACATCGTCGCCGAGCCCTGCATCAAGTGCAAGTACACCGATTGCGTCGAGGTCTGCCCGGTCGACTGTTTCTACGAAGGACCCAACTTCCTCGTCATTCACCCCGACGAGTGCATCGATTGCGGCGCGTGCGAGCCTGCCTGCCCCACCAAGGCGATCTTCCCCGAGGACAGTCTCCCCGAGAGGTGGAAGGAGTACGTCGCCCTGAACGCCGACCTCTCGACGAAGTGGCCCAACATCACGGAGAAGAAGGATCCGCTCCCCGACGCCGACGAGTTCAAGGAAAAGGAGGACAAGCGGCACCTGCTAGAAGGCGTCTAGGAGGGAAACTCGGCTACGGGCTGCGGGCTACAGGCCGCGGGCCACGGCCCTTCGGCACCCCGGCCGTCCTCGTTTCGTGCGAAGGGGTCCTAGGCCGAGTCCGCCTTTCGCCGTCTTTTCGTGCTCGGCCTCCCGCTCCCCAGGTTAGGCTAACGCCACAGGCGCGTGTCCCACCTGCATTCCTTCGTCGGTGCGCGCCACCCGCAGCGCGGTGATGAGATGACACCTCAAGCACACACCGCGCGCGCTGCCAGTCATGAATCGCGCGGCGATCGAGCCCCCGCAGGCCACGCAGGCGTCCGGCAGCTCGACCTCGATCTCGTGGGGCGTCTCTTGCTGCAGCTCCGTGTTCATGTGCAATGGGTAACGCATCCGAGGAACATGGCAAGCGGCCGAACACCCTCCTTGCGCCCGCGAGGGTCCTTTGCTAGATAAGCGGGCCGCAACGCCCAGGTGGTGGAACCGGTAGACACACCATCTTGAGGGGGTGGCGCCGCGAGGCGTGCGAGTTCGAATCTCGCCCTGGGCACTCAAGGGGGACTCGATCGAGTCCTCCCTTTTTTTTTGAGACCGCACGTCGCCTCGCGAGGGGCAAGTTCCCCCTCCGAATCGGGTAGCGCAGGCGCAGTGCGCAACGAGCCCCGCTACGAAGGTGGGACAAGACTCCTCGCGCGGAGACGAGCCCGCGGCCTACTTCGGTGCGGTCGGAGCGGGCGCGGTCGGCGCGTCGCTCTGTGGCGGAGCGGGCGCGGTCGTGCCAGCGGGAGCGCCAGGCTGCGGCGAAGGAGAGGGCGCGGGAGCGAGGTCAGGCCGAACCACCGAGCTCGTGTGCGACGCGTGATAGGCGAGCGTCAGCGACGTCAGCATGAAGATGGCGGCGCAGGCGCTGGTCACCTTCCCGAGGAAGGTCTGGGCACCACGACCACCGAAGACCGTCTGCGATCCGCCTCCGAAGGCGGCGCCCATTCCGCCTCCCTTTCCAGCCTGGAGCAGTATCACCAGGACGAGGACGACGCAGACGATGACGTGGAGGACAGTGACGAGGGTGATCAACGGAGTGCACCTTTCACGATGCGCGAGAAGTCGGGAGCCTTGAGGCTGGCTCCGCCCACGAGCGCGCCGTCGACGTCCGGCTGCCCCATGAGCTCCGCGGCGTTGTCCGGTTTCACCGATCCGCCGTACTGGATGCGCACCTCGTCCGCGACGCCACCCGCCAGCTCGACGAGGAGCCTCCGGATGACAGCGTGGACCTCCTGCGCCTGGGCGGTGGTGGCCGTCTTCCCGGTACCGATGGCCCACACCGGCTCGTAGGCCAAGGTGAGGCGCCCGACGTCGGCAGACGGGAGCCCCTGCAGCGCGCTCTTCACCTGACGTGAAACAATCGCCAGCGTCTGCCCGGCCTCGCGCTCCTGCAGCGTTTCTCCCACACACACGATGGGGAGGAGCCCCGCCTTGAAGAGCACGACCACCTTCTCGCGCACACCCTCGTCGGTCTCGCCGAAGAGCTGGCGCCGCTCCGAGTGGCCGACGATGCAGTGTTTCACGCCCAGGTCGGCCAGCATGCCGGCCGAGATCTCGCCGGTGAAGGCACCCTGCGCCTCCCGGTGGACGTTCTGGGCCGCCAGGTCGATGGGCGTGCCGCGGAGGGCCTCCGCCACGGCGGCGAGCGCGGTGAAGGGAGGCGCGACGGCCACCTGCACCTTCCCGCCCATGCCCTCGACGAGCGGCGCCAGCGCGCGGACGAGCTCGCGCGCCTCGCCCGTGGTCTTGTACATCTTCCAGTTGCCGCAGACGAACTTGACGCGCGCCATGCCCTACTCCTCCAGCACCTTGATACCAGGGAGCTCGCGGCCCTCGACGAACTCCAGGCTGGCGCCGCCGCCGGTGGAAACGTGCTTCATCTTCGCGACGAGGCCCGCCTCCTCGACTGCCGCGGCGCTGTCACCGCCGCCGACCACGGTCACGGCTTGTGAATCGGCCATGGCGTGGGCCACGCCGAGCGTGCCCTCGGCCCAGGGCTTCTGCTCGAAGAGGCCCATCGGCCCGTTCCAGAAGACCGTCTTCGCCGAGAGCACGCGCTGCCGGTAGCGGTCGAGGGTCTTGGGGCCGATGTCGAGGCCGATGAGGCCGTCGGGGATGGCGCGGTCGTTCACCACCTCGCGCTTCGCCGTCTCCTTCGCCTCGGTGGCACACACGTGGTCGACCGGCAGCAGGAAGTCGAGCCCCTTCGCCTTCGCCTTTTCCAGGATGGAGCGCGCCAGGTCGATCTTGTCTTCCTCGACCTTGCTCTTCCCGACCGGTACGCCTTGGGCCTTGAGGAAGGTGAACGCCATGGCGCCACCGATGCAGATCGCGTCGGCCTTGGAGAGGAGGTTGTCGAGGACCTTGATCTTGTCCGAGACCTTGGCGCCTCCGAGGATGGCGACGAAAGGCTTGGCCGGACGCGTGAGAGCCTTGCCGAGGTACTCGACCTCTTTCTGGATGAGGAACCCTGCCGCCTTCTCCTTCACGAACTTTGCCATCCCTGCTGTCGACGCGTGGGCGCGGTGCGCGGTGCCGAACGCGTCGTTCACCCACACGTCGGCGAGGCTCGCCAGCTCCTTCGCGAACGCCTCGCCGTTGCCTTCCTCCTCGGGGTGGAAGCGGAGGTTCTCGAGGAGCAGCACCTGGCCGTCCTTGAGCTCCTTCACCAGCTTCTTCACGCCGTCGCCGGTGCAATCGTCCGCGAAGGTGACGTCCTGATCGAGGAGCTGCTGCAGCCGCTCCGCCACGGGCAGGAGCGTGTACTTCTTCTTGTCCTCCGGCTTGCCCTTGGGTCTTCCGAGGTGTGAGGCGAGGATCACCCTCGCCTTCTTGCCGAGCGCGTACTTCACGGTCGGGAGCGACGCGCGGATGCGCTGGTCGTCCCCGACCTTCCCGTGCTCGTCGATGGGGACGTTGAAGTCGACGCGGATGAAGACCCGCTTTCCCCCGAGCTCGAGGGCGTCGATGGTCCTGAGCGCCATGGCCAGAGCCCTCGCGCTAGCGGGTGAGGTACTTCGCGACGTCGATCATGCGGTTCGAGAAGCCCCACTCGTTGTCGTACCAGGCGAACACCTTCGCGAAGGTGTTGTCGATGACGAACGTGTTGGTGGCGTCGAAGATCGACGAGTGCGGGTTGCCGCTGTAGTCCACCGACACGGTGGGCTCCTCCGAGTACTGCAGCACGCCCTTCAGCTTGCCCTCGGCGGCCGCCTTGAACGCCGCGTTGATGGTCTCCGAGGTGGCCGGCTTCTCCAGCTCGACCGTGAGGTCGACGAGCGACACGTTCGGCGTCGGGACGCGCACCGCCGTGCCGTGCAGCTTCCCCTTCAGCTCGGGGATCACCTCGGCCACCGCCTTGGCCGCGCCGGTCGTGGAGGGGATCATCGAGAGCGCTGCCGCGCGCGCGCGGCGCAGGTCCTTGTGCGGCAGATCGAGCAGGTTCTGGTCGTTCGTGTAGCTGTGGATGGTCGTCATGAGGCCCCGCTTGATGCCGAAGCTCTCGAGCAGGATCTTCGCCACCGGGACGAGGCAGTTCGTGGTGCACGACGCGTTCGAGATGATCTTGTGCTTCGCCTTGTCGAGCTTCTCGTGGTTGATACCGTAGGCGATGGTGATGTCCGCGCCCTTGGCCGGCGCCGAGATGAGCACCAGGGGTCCGCCCGCCTTGAGGTGGTTCTCGGCCTTCTCTCGTGCGGTGAACAGGCCGGTGCACTCCATCACCAGATCCACCTTGTTCTTCGCGTGCGGGAGCTCGCTCGGGTTCTTGATCGCAGTGACCTCGATCTCCTTCCCGTTCACGACGATGGACTTGTCGGTGGCCTTCACCTCGGCGTCGAACACGCCGTGGACGGAGTCGTACTTGAGCAGGTGAGCGAGGGTCCTGGTGTCGGTGATGTCGTTTATCGAGACGAACTCCAAGTTCTTCTCACCGCGCTCGAGGGCCGCGCGCACGACGCAGCGACCGATGCGACCGAAACCGTTGATAGCAATGCGCGCCATGTGTGTTGCCTCCCGCGACGTGGTGTGGGGTGGTTACTGGGAGGCGTAAACTACTGGCAAGGGCTCATCCAGTCAACGAAGCCACGAGGGAGCCACGGGGGAGCCACGGGGGAGCGACCGGCGGAAAAGAAACGAAGAACGGCGCCGGTATTCCGGCGCCGTTCTTCGCTACGGCTGGCCTGTCTGGCGGGCGTCTGGCCTAGGCGCTGGCCACCAGCAGCTCGTCCCGGGGCTCGGCCTCCAGCGCCGCTGCCGCAGCGTTCGCATCCCGGAGGTCCTGCGTGACAAGGTCGATGAGCTCGGTCGTCAGCCCGAGGATCTGGTTGGCGGAGTAGCCGTTGCCGCGCAGCTCCTTGAACAGCGACTTGGCGAGGATCTTGGTACCCTTATTGTCGAGCATCGTCGGAACCATCATGACTCTTGTCTCCTCACATCTTGTGACGGTCTGGGAAACCTGTGGACGGGCGCCAGCGCGGAAAATGACATCTGCATCTGGAAGTCCCGACAGCGATGCGCCATGGGTTAGCAATGCGCGGGCCAGCCGGGGTGCCCACCAGCGAGCCACAATGATTCCGGGACCTTGCGCTCGATCTCGCACGTTACCACCCGGTCGGGCCGCGCACGGCGCTTCGCACTTACACCCCTGGTGGGGATCAAAGGCGCGTAGCGGCCTTCGCATCGACCAGATTGCCGAACCCATCCGTAATCAAGGAGCTCTCCGAACCCCATGCGGTACCGCGTCCTGAACATTCCTCTCTGGCTCGACGAGGACGACGGAAAGCTCGCGCAGCGCGCCGCGGAGAAGCTGCGTGTGCCTTTGGCCTCCCTCAAGGAGGCCACCGTGATCCGTAAGTCGCTCGACGCACGCAAGAAGGGCCACCCCCGCTGGCTGGTCAACGTGGAAGTCCAGATCGAAGGGGCGGTCCGCGACGGGCTCGCCGACGTCCAGCTCGCTCCTGCACCGGAGCCTCTTCCGCCCCCCGTGCGCGCACCCGAGCTGCCGCCTGTCATCCTCGGTGCCGGCCCGGCTGGCCTGTTCTGCGCCCATGCGCTCCTCGAGCGCGGCGTGCGGTCCCTCGTCGTCGACCGTGGCAAGGAGGTCGTTCCCCGGCGCCTCGACGTGGCGAAGCTCATGCGTTCAGGCAGGCTCGATCCCGAGTCGAACATGAGCTTCGGCGAGGGCGGCGCGGGCGCCTACACCGACGGAAAACTCGGCACCCGCATCCACCACCCCGCGGTGCGCAAGGTGGTGGAGCTCTTCGCGCACTACGGCGGCCTGACGCGCATCCTCGCCGAAGGGAAGCCGCATATCGGCTCGGACCTGCTCCCCGGCGCCGTCTCGGCCATGCGCGAGGACCTCGAGCGGGGCGGCTGCGAGTTCCACTGGAACGCGCGCGCGATCGACATCGCGCTGCGAGAAGGTCGGGTGCGCGGCCTCCTCCTCGCCGACGGGCGGACCATTCCTTGCGACCGGCTCGTGCTCGCACCCGGCAACAGCGCCCGCGAGCTCTTCGAGCTCTTCGCCGCGCGAGGCTGGCCCATCGAGGCGAAGCCGTTCGCGGCCGGCTTCCGGGCAGAGCATCCGCAGGCGCTCATCGACCAGATCCAGTACGGGCCGTCGGCCCGGGCACCCGGCCTGCCGCCTGCGGACTACCGGCTCGCCGACAACCCCAAGGTCGAAGGCGAGACGCGGGGCGTCTTCTCCTTCTGCATGTGCCCAGGAGGCGTGGTGGTGCCGACGCCCACCGAGCCGGACATGCAATGCACGAACGGAATGTCGAGTTCACACCGAGGCTCGCGGCTCGCGAATGCAGGCGTCGTGGTCACCGTGGGGCAGTCCGATTTTGCGGCGGAGGGCTTCACGGGGCCCCTTGCAGGGCTCGCCTGGCAGAGGACATGGGAAGCGCGCGCCTACGAGCTCGGGGGCGGTGACTACAGGGCGCCGGCGCAACGCATCACCGACTTCCTCGCCAGGCGACCGGGAAAGCCACCGTCTGCCTGCTCGTACCCGCCTGGCATCGCGCACGCCGACCTCGAGCTGTTCTATTCCCCACAGCTCCGCGAGGCGCTGCGCGCGGGGCTCCGCGCCTTCGGGCGCCGGATGCGGGGTTACGTCACGGAGGAAGCTCTCCTCATCGGGATCGAGACGCGGACGAGCTCGCCGTGCCGCCTGCTCCGCGGGCCCCACGACTTCCAGTCGCCCGGGATCAGGGGGCTCTACCCTGCCGGAGAGGGGGCCGGGTACGCCGGAGGGATCGTATCGTCCGCCGTGGATGGACTGCGGGTGGCGGAAGCGATAAGCAGCGAGCTGGGGCCCGCGTGACCACGGAGTCCGGGGTGCCGGGTGAGTGATCGTCTCCCCATGCGGTACGTGATCAGGAGCCCGGATGGCAAGGAGCTGGTCTGCCCGAGCCTCGCCGACCTGCACACGCTCTATGCCCAAGGCTTCCTCGCCGACGAGGACTTGGTGAGAGCGGAGACCTCTCAGCGCTGGACCCCTGCCGGGTCGATGCCGGCGTTGAGCAGCGTGCGCGAGCGCAGGGCCGATCCCCGCAAGGTGACCCTCGTCCTCGCCGCCGCGGCCATCCTGACCATCGCGCTCGCGCTGCTCGTTCGCGGGTTGAGGTAGCCTTGTCGGAGCGGGAAGCCCGCAACCGAACGAACCGGGCCTGGCCGGCCGCACGCCGGCCAGAGAGCGGTCGAGGGGCCACAACGGCACCGTGCCTCGCCTGCATCGCCGCGCTGGCGCTCGCCGCCGCGTGCGGTTCGCACTCATCCGTGTCGGGGGGCACGGGCGCTGCGTCAGACGGCGGAGTCCCGAGCTACTCTCCCGACGTCTCCAGCTGGCGCGGTGGCTGTTTCTTCGACTTTCCTGTCGGCCAGACGAGCGGGAGGAGCAAGATCGTGAACGCGTCGCCTTCGCCGGACGTCCGCGTCTTCGGGCACGCCTGCGATCCGCAGCCAGGGCCAGGTGGGCTGGTCTACCTCGACCGCCACGACCCCGTGGCAGGCACGGGAGACGTCACGGTGCTCAGCTCCGAGCAGGGCTCCGTCCCGGTGGTCGTCGGGAAGAACGGCGGCGCTGGTGGCATCGTGAACGGCAGCGCTGGCGTCCGCTTCGACGACCAGCAGACAAGGGTGCTGACGCTTGCCGACGTCTCGTTCGTAACAGGGCAACTCGTGATTGCCGAGCTGCCGTCGGGCGCACCGTCGCGCCCCATCGCGGATCACGTGAGGGTCGAGAACTACGAGTTCCTGCCGAACGGATCGGTCTTCTTCGTCGGGGACTACGACGCGGCGAAGCGGGTGGGGAACTTGATGTACTGGGATCGCGACGCACCGCAGGGCACGCCGCAGACGATCGATTCACAGGCGTCGCGATTCGATTTCGTCATGTACCGGATGGCGCCGGACCGCAGTGAGGTTGCCTATCTCAAGTCGTACGCGACCGCCCAGGGCGGCGATCTCTTCGTGCAAGCGCTGCCACCCGGGCCAACGCCCAGCGCACGGATCGACTCGGAGGTGCTCGGCATGAGCTGGACCGCAGACGGCCAGCGCCTCGTCTATCGGACCCGCAACCCCGACGGCGTGACCTTCACGCTCAAGGCCTGGGACGCCGGAACGGGCGGGGTTCGGGTGATCGCGGGGGCGCCGCCCGGCGTCGGCGTCAGCACGAGCGACCTGGTCGGGAATGACGTCGTTTACGCCGACGGGTGGAACGTCCTTTCGCGACAGGCGACGCTTCACGTCGTCCCGGCGGCCGGGGGGCAAGAATCGTTCGCAACGTCCTCGCCGGTCTCCCTCGTCTATGCCGTCGCGCAGCCACCCATGGCCGACGGGGCAGGCGCGCTGGCGTTCGTGGGCCTGACCGACCCATCCGACCCCTTCTCCGGAGACCTCTTCCTCTCCGCCATGCCGGCAGGCCCCGGCAAGCCGGTCGACGAGTCGGGGCGCGTCAGCCCCGAAGCCGGCTTCCACTTCGGCCCCCGGGTCGGGTTGGTCGCCTGGGCCAGGGACTTCCGCGACCCGAGATCTCCGGGCGGGGGCCCGCAGCCCGGCATCGCCACCGAGGTGATGATCGCCTCCGTGCAAGGTGGCTCACGCTTCACCCTGGCAACCTCGGGTTCGATGCAGCGGATCGGCTGGGATCGACTCGAGCGCTGGGTGGCCGCCATCGGCAGCTTTCAGCCGGCTGCCAATCTAGGCGACCTCATCGTGATGGACACCGCGACAGGCACCCAGGTCTTCTCGGATCACCGCGTGGCAGGACTCTGGTTTGGTTTCGGGCCCGACGGCACGTCGCTCGCGGCCATTCGCAACTGGGATGACGCGCTGCAGCGCGGCGAGCTCGTGCTG
This sequence comes from Anaeromyxobacter sp. RBG_16_69_14, assembly GCA_001768075.1. Lineage (GTDB taxonomy): Bacteria > Myxococcota > Myxococcia > Myxococcales > Anaeromyxobacteraceae > Anaeromyxobacter_A. The sequence continues at coordinate 51,612 of MEMX01000058.1, forward strand.
GCGAGGACGTCGGGCGCGCCGCCATGGGCTGAAACTCCGATCGACGAGGACGTGACGTTCTACACGGAGCCGCGTGGCGGCCGCGTGATCTACGGCGTGCGCGGGAGTGGGCGCGACGGCCTCTGGCTCGGCGGCGCGTGGTGAAAGCGCTCGCTGGCTCGGTGATCGGGCACCCGACGGCACGGTGATCGGGCATCCACTGGCGTCCGATTCGTGTGTCGGTCCACTCGGAGCGCGAATCAAAGGTGGCGGCAGTAGCGCTGCGTCAAGTCGCGCCGATCACTGTTGGTGAACTGCGTGCCCCGATTTCGAATCGGCCCGATCGGAGCTCTCTGGCGGGCGGGGGGCGAGCCCCGCTCCACGTCGCGCGGCGACAGGGGACAGGCCCCCGCCCTACCTCCGGCCGTACGAGTCCTCGAGGCGGACGACATCGTCCACCTCCGGCGTCGATGCCTCCAGGATGTCGCAATCGGTGATCGCGATCATGCGGTGCTTCGTGCCAGGCCTCACGTGGTAGCTCTCTCCGGGAAGGAGCCTGTGCTCCACCAGTCCGGAGCCGTCCTCGTCGAGCACGAGCCTCAGGTCTCCGGACCAAAGGTGGATCGTTTCATCCTTCTTCACGTGGTATTGCAGCGAGAGCTGATGTCCGGCGTTCACGTGCAAGAGCTTGCCGACGTAGCGATCCGTCAGCGCCCACCACAGCTCGTAGCCCCAGGGCTTCTCGACCCGCTTCGGTTGATCGAAGGTCCTCATCAGGCGTCAATCCTACAACACGGCGAGGGCGCGGTCACCTGCTCGCCTGCTGTCCGTGGCGCCTTCACCTCTCACCGCGAGAGCGTCACCACGCCGTGAACGCCGGCCCGGGAGAGCGAGACGGCCTGCTCCTTGGCAGCTTCCCGGGTGTCGAAAGCTCCGATCTGCACGCGATACCTGCGGCCCATCCCCGGCACGTCCGCCGCCACGACGCGTGGTTTGCGCGCGGCCAGCTGCTTGGCGAGGCGCTCGGCACCCGCGCGGCTGGAAGCAGAAGCGACCTGGACGGTGTAGGTGCCCTTCGAGCTCGACGGCTGGGAGGCAGGAGAGGGCTTCGCTTCCCCTCCGCGAGGCGCGGATGGAGAGTGCAAGTCCCCGATGGTGGGCGGGGGCGCGATCGCGATCGTGGGCGAGGCCGGCACCGCCGGCGCAGGCGAAGTGACGATGGCCGGCGGTGCCGCCATCTCGGGCTCGGGCGAGGTCTTGCCATCGGCGTGCGGCGCGGGCGCGCCGGGCGCGTTCACAGACTTCACCGTCGGTAGTGGCATCGTCTTGTCGGTCTCGTCGTTCGACCGGCTGTCGTTGGGCGCTTGCTGCGCCTTGGACTCCGGCGGCGGATCTACCCTGGCGGCGCGTGCCTCGTCGAGCGCCGCGAGCGCATCGCTCGGGGCAGTGGGCGGCTGCGCGGCGCTCGCGCCGGTCCTGCGACCGACACCGAGCCCGAGCGCGAAGGCGCTACCCAGGACGACGAGCACGGCGATGAGCAAGGCGACCACCTGCTTGGGGCCCAGCGAGAGCTCGAACCGCTGCCCCTTCAAACGGATGTTGTCGTGCATGGTTCCGACCCCGAAGGCGCGCGAAGACGCGACCCGCATTGACCATGGTAGGCGGCCTTGCGGATAGCGCCAGTTTTCAGCTTGTGATTCGGGACGCCGGAGCAGCCCTCGGCGGGGGAGCGCGGACCTCGGCGGGGACAAGCCCGCCCTAGGGCAGGTCTCGCGATTCCATCCGATCCGGCGCGGAGACGCCCAGCACGGCCAGGCCGTTCGCCAGCACCTGCTTCAAGGCCTTCACGAGGTAGAGCCGCCCCGCCGTCTTGCGGGGGTCGGGGCCTATCACGCGCTCGCCGCTCTTCTTCCCGCCAGTGTAGTACGAGTGGAAGGCGGAGATGGTCTCTTGGAGGTAGAAGGCGACCCGGTGCGGCTCGTAGGCGAGCGCCGCGCCCGCCAGCACGTCCGGGACCGCGACGATGCGCCTCAGGAGGTCTTGCTCCTCGGGGAGCTCCAGCGCCCGCACCGAGTCGAGGTCGAACCGCGGCTCCGCAATGCCCGCCTCGGATGACTTGCGCAGGATGCTGGCGATGCGAGCGTGTCCGTACTGGACGTAGAAGACCGGGTTGTCGAGCGTCTGACGCTTCGCGAGCTCGAGGTCGAAGTCGAGCTGCGCGTCGGCACGACGCGTGAAAAACATGAAGCGCGTGGCGTCGCGGCCGACCTCCTCCACGACCTCCTTCAACGACACCACCGTGCCGGCGCGCTTCGACATCTTCACCGTCTCGCCCCCGCGGGTGAGGTTCACCATCTGGATGAGCACGACGTGCAGGTCCCGCGGGTCGTACCCGAGCGCCTGCAGCGCGGCCTTGAGTCGCGGTACGTCGCCGCCGTGATCGGCACCGAGCACGTCGACCAGCGCGTCCGCGCGCTGACGCTTCTGCCAGTGATAGGCGATGTCGGCACAGAAGTAGGTGGGCGTGCCGTCCGCCTTCTTCACCGGGCGGTCCACCTCGTCGCCGAAGCGGGAGCTGGCGAAGAGTGTGAGATCAGACGACTCGCTACCGAGCTCGTCTTCCGCTTCGCGCAGGGCGCCCTCGTCGTCTCCCGCGGGCGGCTTGTCGATCGCGACCTTCTCGGTCGCAGCTGCGACGACGCGAGGCGCACCCTTCTTGCTCTTCGGCGGTGGGAGCTTCCCGACGTAGACGAGGCCCCGCTGCTCCAGCGAGCGCAGGAACTCCGCCACGGTGCCCGATTCGTAGAGCGCCTTCTCGGAGGACCAGACGTCGAAGTGGATGTCGATGGCGGCGAGGTCCTCACGGATGAGCGCGAGCACGTGCTCGACGGCGCGATCCCGAAAGACGGCGAGCCAGTCTCGCTCCTGCGCGTCGAGCCATCGATCTCCGAACTCGGCCCCGAGCTCGCGGGCGATGTCGACGACGTACTCTCCGGGGTAGGCCTTGGCAGGCAGCGTCACCTCCCGGCCGGCGAGCTGCTGGTACCGGAGGTGGACGGAGCGCGCGAGGGTCTGAACCTGTGCGCCGAAATCGTTGACGTAGTACTCGCGGGTCACCGCGTGGCCGCTCCAGGCCAGCAGCCGCGCCACGCCGTCGCCCGTCACCGCGTTCCGGCCGTGGCCCACGTGCATCGGTCCGGTAGGGTTCGCCGACACGTACTCTACGATGATCCTCTTGCCCTTCCCCACCTCGGTGCGGCCGAAGGCCTCGCCCTGGCCCTCCACCTCGGCGAGCGCGCGTAGCCAGACGTCGCGCGCCAGCCGCAGGTTGATGAACCCGGGCCCGGCGATGTCGATGGAGGCGATGTCACCCGCCCCGTCGACGGCGCGTACCGCCTCGACGATGGCCTGGGCCAGCTCGCGCGGCGGCTTCCCGGCTGCCCTCGCCAGCACCATCGCCGCGTTCACCGCGAAGTCACCGTGCCGCGGATCGCGCGGCGGCTCGACGGTGAATCCCGTGTTCGGCGCGGGCCACCGCCCCTCGGCGGCACCGCGCGCGAGCGCCCTGTCGAAGATCGCGCTGACGTGATCCCTCATCATGCGGCGGTGCTCATACCCTTCGAGGGCGGAGCGTGCAAGGATGAGCGCACGGGGACCGACGTGGAGATCATCATCGTCGACGTGGAGCGATCGGCGACGCCGACCACGACGCCGCGCGTCTGGTGGCTCACGTCACGCGCTCCGGCAGCGCGAAGCTCTCGAACGCACCGCAGCGCTTGCACCGCCACTGGCGCGTTGGCGCCTCGGCGCCGCAGCGAGTGCAACGCACCGGGCGTGCCTTGCGCAGCAGCGCCGCGACCATCAGGTCGTGGCGGGCCGCCAGCTCCTCAGGCGCGGGCGCCTCCGCCTCGCGCAAGAGATCGCGCATGGCGAGCGTGACCTCGCCGGCGGCGTCGAGGTCGAGCGCCTGGCGCAGCGCGGCCATCGCGTCCTGCGGGCGGCCGGCGAGGTGCAGCACACGGCCACGGAGGTAGTGCAGCGCCGCGTCGTCAGGCGCCGCGGGGAGGCGCTCGTCGAGGAGGGACAGCGCCGCCGCCGGATCGCCGGCGGCGGCGAGCGCCGGCCAGGCCAGGAGCGCTGCGCGTGGATCCTCGTCGAGCGCGGCGGCGATGGCCTCGCGCGCGTCGGCGGGGCGGCTGGCCGCGCCCTCCGCCTCGGCCAGCGCGAGGAGCGCGTCCGCGCTGCGGGGCGCCGCCGCCACCGCGGCCAGCGCGGCAGCGAGACCCCGCTCCACATCCCGTGCGAGCTCGGCCCGCGCCTGGGCCGCGAGGAGGTGCGCGAGGAGCGGATCCTCTCCCGGACCGGAGAGCTTGCGCTGGATCGCCGCTGCTTCGGCCAGCCGGCCCAGGTCGACGAGCACGTCCCGCAATCCCTCGCGGGCGGCCCCGTCGCCGCCGTCGGCGAGCACCTTGTAAGCGGCGACGGCCTCCTCGAGCATGCCACCGCGCCGGTAGTCATGCGCGAGCTCGCGCTCCACCTCGACGCGGCGCGGGGGGTCGAGACCAGGACGCATCAGCATGTTGCGGTGCAGCCGGATGGCGCGGGCCAGGTCGCCGGTTCGGCGGAAGAGCGCGCCCAGGGCGAGGTAGGTCTCCACCGCCTCGGGGCTCCCCAGCTGCGCGGCGTCGGAGAGCGCTGCGATGGCTGCGTCGGGGTCGTCCGAGAGGACGTAGCGCACGCCTTGAAGATAGGCCCGTGCCTCCTTTCGCCGGCGGACGAGCCGCTCTACCAGCAGCGCCAGCGCGCCCGCGAGGAGGAGGATCGCGAGGACGAGCCATCGCAGCTGCGTCACGTGTCCCCGATTTCCTTCTCGAAGCCCGCGTGGATCTTCTGCCAGGCGCCGTCGAGGTGCTCGACCATGACACGGGTGTCCGCCAGCACGGGCATGAAGTTCGTGTCGCCGCCCCAGCGTGGGACGACGTGGTAGTGCAGGTGCTCGTCGATGCCAGCTCCTGCGATGCGGCCCAGGTTCATGCCCACGTTGAGGCCCTCGGGCCGATAGACCTCCCGGATCACGCGCACCGCCAGGCGCAGCTCCTCGTGCAGGTCGAGGAACTCCTCGCGCGAGAGCGCCTCCAGCTGCTCCACGTGAGGGCGCGGGATCACCATCACGTGCCCGGAGTTGTACGGGTAGCGGTTGAGGATGGTGAAGGACCTCGGACTGCGGTGGACGACGAGGTTCCTCCGGTCGTTCTCCTCGCCCACCTCGGCGGGGAAGTCGCAGAAGATGCAGCCGTCGGGCTTGGCCGAGAGGATGTACTCGAGGCGCCAGGGGGCCCACAGGCGCGAGGCGTGGACGCAGTCGGCGCCCTCCTCCAGCGCCCTCGGCAGAGCAGAGGCCCCCGCCCTGCGCGCCGGCGAGGGAGAAGGGACCTTCGATCTGGACCGGGAGACCGTTCCTCGCACCTTCGCTTTCGCCATTCCCTCTCCTCCGTCGCCTGCATTCGAGCATCGCCTACGTTCGAGCCCCAGGCTCCAGGCATCAGGACAAGCGCCGCGGGCGCTGCTCCGGGCCTACCGCCTGCACCACGTTGCCCAGCGCCAACCGAACAGCATCGGCGCTAGTGCGCCAGATAGTACAGACCCGGCGCGCCGACAGCCTTCGCCTCACGGTGAAGCTCGATCCTCACCGCGTCCGCCACGGAGTGCACGGCGCCACCCAGCAGATCTTCCAGGAACCTCGTGCGCTCCTCTGGAGGATAGACGAGCTTCGGCTCGCCGGTGAGGCCCGCCTTCTCCTTGGCGGCGTCGACGGCGTCGTTGAAGTTCCCGAGCTCGTCGATGAGACCGAGCTCATACGCTTGCTGGCCAGTGAGGACGCGGCCGTCGGCGATCTTGCGAACCTGCTCCTCGGGCAGCTCGCGGCCCTCGACCACCGCCGCGAGGAACTGGGCGTACACCTGGTCGATGAGGGACTGCCAGTAGGCGCGGTCCTCCGCCGTCATGTCGCGGAACGGATTGCCCGCGTCCTTGAGCTTGCCGCTCTTGATGGTTTCCATCTTGAGATTGAAGCGATCCGCAAGCCCCTTGACGTTGGGGAACATCGAGATGACGCCGATGGAGCCGGTGAGCGTTCCGGGCTCGGCGATGATGTGCGGGCACGCCATCGCGACGTAGAATCCCCCCGAGGCGGCCATGTTGCCCATCGAGCAGACGACCTTCTTCTTCTCCGCGAGCTTGATCAGCTCGTCGTAGATCTCCTGGCTCGGCGAGACGGCACCGCCGGGGGAGTCGATGCGGACGACGACTGCCTTCATGTCTCCGTCGTCCAGGAAGCGCTTGACGACCTTGAGCGTGTCCTCGGCGTCCACGTTGCCGCGGGCGCCACCGCCGATCTCTCCCTTCACCTCCACCACGCCGATCCGCGGGCCGCCGGACAGCCGGGGCGATTCTCCCCTCACGGCGCCGTAGGCGAGCAGCAGGAAGGCCAGGAAGACGACGAAGAGGCCGCCGAAGACGAAGAGCACGACCGCCAGGGCGGCGCGGTCGCGGCGTGGCGGCAGGAGCGGCGGGATGGCAGGAGGCGCGGGCGGCGCCCAGCTCGAGGGCGGGGGCGGAACAGGGGGCGGCCCGCCCCAGACCGGCTGCGAAGCCTGCTGGGGAGCTGTCTGCGAAGGCGCTGGAGCTCCGCCCTGCGGCGGCGGTGCGGTGGGGAGTGGCTCGTTCGGCTCGCTGGGGGGCTTTTGCTCTTCGCTCATGACGCGCACAAGTAAGCACGCGCTGGGGGGCGCCGCAACAGCTTCGGGGAGATCGCTCGCGGGCGGCGATCGCGGCAGTCGCACCGCGAGCCGCCTCGCCCTCTCCTCTCCCCCGCTGGCGAGAGGGTACCTTGAGGGCGCCGGCAGCGCCGTCGCCCTCGCTCGTGAGGCCTTAGCCCTTCCGCCTGTTGAACTTCTCCATGAGGTCGCCGAGCCGCGCACGGCCGTCACCCTGCCTGCGCAGGTACTCGTGGTAGTCGTCCTCACCGCGGCTGAGGGCCTTCACGGAAAGCGCGACCTTCCGCTCCTGCTGATCCATGTCGATGACCTTGACGTCGATCTCCTCGCCCTCCTTCACCACGTCGCGCGGATTCTCGACCCGCTCGTCGCGCAGCTCGGAGACGTGGACCAGGCCCTCGATGCCGGGCTCGATCTCGACGAAGGCGCCGAAGTCGGTGACCTTGGTGACCTTGCCCTTCAGCCTGGAACCGACCGGGTGGCGCTCGCCGAGCGTGGTCCAGGGGTCGGGCTGGATCTGCTTGATCCCGAGGCTGAAGCGCTCGTTCTCGACGTCGATGTTGAGCACCACCGCCTCGACCACGTCACCCTTCTTGAACTTCTCGCCCGGGTGCTTGATGCGCTCGTTCCAGGAGATGTCCGAGACGTGCACGAGACCGTCGATGCCCTCTTCGACACCGACGAAGATCCCGAAGTCGGTCACGTTGCGAACCTCGCCGCGGATGACCGAGCCGATGGGGTACTTGTCCTCGAGGAGCGTCCAGGGATTGGCCTCGATCTGCTTCATGCCGAGGCTGATCCGCTTCGCCTTCGGGTCGATGTCGAGGACGACCGCCTCGACCTTCTCTCCGACGTTGACGAGCTTCGAGGGGTGCTTCACCCGCTTGGTCCAGCTCATCTCGCTGACGTGGACGAGACCCTCGACGCCCAGCTCGAGCTCGATGAACGCGCCGTAATCGGTGAGGCTGACGACCTTGCCGGAGACGCGGCTGCCGACCGGGTACTTCTCGTCGGCGCGGTGCCACGGGTCCTCCTGGATCTGCTTCATGCCCAGGCTGACGCGCTCGCTGGCGGGGTCGAACTTGAGGACGACGATCCGGACCTCCTGGCCGACCTCGAACATCTCCGAGGGGTGCCCGATGCGGCCCCAGCTCATGTCGGTGACGTGGAGCAGGCCGTCGATGCCGCCCAGGTCGATGAAGGCGCCGTAGTCGGTCAGGTTCTTCACGACTCCCTTGAGGATGGCGCCTTCCTTCAGGTTCTTCAGCGTCTCCTTCTTGAGCTCCTCGCGCTCCTTCTCCAGCAGGACGCGGCGCGAGAGGACGATGTTGCCCCGCTTCTTGTTGAACTTGATGACCTTGAACTTGAACTTCTCGCCGATGAGCTTGTCCAGGTTGCGCACCGGGCGGATGTCGACCTGGGAGCCGGGGAGGAAGGCCTTCACGCCGATGTCGACGGACAGGCCTCCCTTCACGCGCCCGACGATGACGCCCTCGACGAGCTCGTCGCGCTCACACGCGGCCGAGATCTCGTCCCAGATGCGCATCTTGTCGGCCTTCTCCTTGGAGAGGACGACCATCCCGGTGTCGTTCTCACGGGACTCGACGAGCACCTCGACCTTGTCGCCAACCTTGACCGCCGGTTCCTGACCCGGCGCGGGCGCGAACTCGTTGATCGGCACCTGGCCTTCGGACTTGTAGCCGATGTCGATGACGGCGTAGTCCTTCGTCAGCTGGATGACGGTGCCGCCGACGACCTTGCCTTCTTCGATCTGACCCCCACGCGCCTCGCTCTGGGCGAAGAGGGTCGCGAAGTCTTCGGCGTCGGTCTCGGGCGGAAGAGTGGTCTGATTCTCCATTCGATTGGGTTCCAGAATTGGCGGGCTGACGTCGGCGCGGGAGTGAGCCGCAGGGGGAATCGCCGACGGGAGTCTGCTGTTTTAACCCCTGGTTGATGTCGCGCTCAGCCGCCCGGGGAGCGAAGCGGTGGCGTCATGCCGGGCAGTATCCCGGTTCGATAAAAATATGGAACGCGCACGCTACACGCCCGAATTTCGGGCGTCAAGCGCCGCTTCTCAGGTGAGCGAGCGCAGGCGCCCGGCCACACCCTCGATCACCCAGTCGGGGGTCGAGGCCCCCGCGCTGACGCCCACCACCCGGCAGCCCCTGAACCACTCGGGTTGGAGCTCTTCCTCCGTCTCGACGTGCCAGGTGCGGGGCTGGATACCGCGGCAGATCTCGGCCAGATGGCGCGTGTTGGCGCTGTTCTTCCCCCCCACGACCACCACCGCGTCCACCTGCGAAGCGAGCTGCCGGGCGTCGTCCTGCCGCTCGTCCGTGTCGCTGCATATGGTGTTCACCGCCCGCACCTCCTTGTGTCGCAGAGCGAGCGCGCCCACGACCCGCTCGAACTCGGCACCGATGCAGGTGGTCTGGGCGATGACCGCGACCTTCCTGTCGGGGATGGCGGGAATCGGCCCCCCCGGTCTCGCCACCGTGTACGGCCCCTCGACATAGGAGACGACGCCCTTCACCTCGGCGTGCTTCTCGTCACCGACGATGACGACGTGGTATCCGGCGCGCGAGAGGCGCTGGGCCACCACCTGCGGGTACTTCACGTAGGGGCACGTGCCATCCACCACCTCGAGGCCTCGCGCACTGGCCGCGTCGAACTCGGCCTTCACCGCGCCGTGGGTACGGACCACGACGGTGGTCCCCCCGGCGACCTCGGCGATGGCGCTGACGGTTCCGACGCCCTTCTCGCGCATGCGCTCGACGGCCTGCGGATTGTGGATGACGGGCCCCAGCGTCACGACGCCGTGACCGGCCGCGGCCGCGACCTCCATCACCTTGTCCACGGTGCGGCGGACACCCCAGCAGAACCCTGCCGTCCGCGCGATCTTCACGTCCATGCCGTCTCCCGCCGGGGGCGGCGGAGGGACGAGCCCCCGCCCAACAACACGTCCAAAGCCGACGGCGCCAGTTATCGCGATCCGCGGCCCGCGGCGCAAGTGGACCGACGGTCACCTCCGTTCGGGCAGCTGCGACCTGATCGAGGTCCAGGTCCAAGTCCCCAGGTCCAGGTCCGCAAACTACGAGCCGGATCCCTTCTCACCCACGAAGCGGTCCCTCTCGTCGCGGAAGAGGACGTTGAACGTCGTCAGGCTCCCGTAGCACTTCGTGACGTAGGACTGGATATCCACCTTCTCGGCGTCGGTCAGCTTGTCGTGCGCGTTGATCTTCTGCTCGAGGACGCGCAGTCGGTCCCGGATCATCACGACCTTGTGGAACAGCTGGTCGAGCGGGATCTCCTTCGGTTGCATCTGCGCGTCGCGCGGCTTCAGCAGCACCATGCCGCCCTCCCACTTGGGCGCCAGCGGGACGTGCAGGGTCTCCTCGCGAAGCACCTCGCGGATGGCCTGGGCGAACTCTTCGCGAGTCATGGAGAGCATCTCCTCCGGGATGTCGAGACCGAGGGCTGGCAGGGCCGCCGCGGGGCGCGGATCGCTCGCCCCGTGTCGGACGAGGGGTGGAGCGGCGACCTGCTGACGGGGAACGCCTGGCGACCGCAGCTGCGTCGGAACGGCCGTATCGCGGCCGAGGTAGCGCTCGCAGCGCGGCGCCGTGCCCGGGAAGTCGCCCGTGCGGACGTTCAGCCGGCACGGGCCGATAGGCCCGCGAGCGTCTTCGAGGATGGGACGCCACAGGCGGCAGGTCCCACACTCCCTTGGTCCGTAGACGCGCTCCAGCCCTTCCATCCGAGAGGGGCATATTAACATGGGGTATGCCCGCTCGCCGCGGGCTCCCGGCTCACACCGGGCGGCCCCGCTGCTCCAGGCGGACCTCGACGGCAGTCGCCAGCGCGTCGACCACGGCATCCGCACAGAGGTCGCTCGTGTCGAGCAGGAACGCATCAGGGGCCGGCCTGAGGGGCGCCACGGCCCGCTGGGAGTCGTCCCTGTCCCTCTTCTGCTGGTCGGCGAGGACTTGCTCCACGGACACCGTCTGGCCCTTGGCCACGAGCTCGTCGTACCTGCGACGCGCGCGCACCTCGGGCGAGGCGGTGAGGAAGACCTTCACGTCGGCGTCGGGGAAGACGACGGTCCCGATGTCGCGCCCCTCCAGCACAGAGCCCGGGTGGCTGGGCGCGGCGGCGAGGCGGCGCTGCAGATCGAGGAGGGCGGCCCGCACGACCGGCCGCGCCGACACCGCGCTCGCACCGAGGGACATGGGCGGCTCGCGGATCTCGAGCGAGACGTCCTCGTCGCCCAGGATTGTCTTCTGTCCGGCCGCGGCCTGGTCCAGGGGGGGCGCCTCGAACCGGATGCGGAGCCCGGGGAGCAGGATCGCCAGTCGCCGATCGTCGTCGAAGGCGATCCCGGCGCGGCTCGCGGCCAGCGCGACAGCGCGGTAAATGGCGCCGGTGTCTACCAGGGCAAAGCCGAGGCGCGCGGCCAGCCGTCGCGCCGCCGTGCTCTTCCCTGCCCCCGCCGGACCGTCGATGGCCACGATGAAGGGCCGATTGCCGGAGTCGGCCGCTTCGCCGGGCGCTCCAGGGGAGCCGTCGCCCGATCCGGGCATCGCAGAGGAGCCTGAATTCGCCGATGGTCTCTTCATGCGCGAAGGATCTTGCTCAGTGCGGTGAGGAGCTTCTCGTTCTCGGCGCGCAGCCCTAAAGTAACGCGCTGTGCTGTCGGGAACCCGTACCCTCCCATGGGTCTCACCACCACGCCCTCGCGCAGCAGCGCCTCGAAGAGCGCCTTGCCAGGGCGGCCCGGGAAGTCGGCCAGGACGAAGTTCGTCTGGGACGGCCACACGGCCGCACCGAGCGCGCCCAGTCCCTCCGTCAGGAAGGGGCGCTCGTTCTCGACCAGCGCGCGACTGCGGGCCACGTGCTCCTCGTCCGCCAGTGCCGCGACCCCCGCCGCCTGCGCGACCAGGCTCGTGTTGAACGGCGCACGAACCCGGTCGAGATAGCCGACGACCTCCGGGATCGCCACCAGGTACCCGAGCCGCAGGCCGGCCAGCCCGTGGATCTTGGAGAACGTCCGGCAGGTGGCGACGTTGGAGAAGCGCTTCCTGACCGCGAGTCCGTCCGGGAAGTCCCTGGCCGAGACGAACTCGACGTAGGCCTCGTCGAGGACGACGAGGACGTCGCGCGGCACCGCCTCGAGAAACGGGAGCAGCTCACCTTCCGTGAAGTAAGTGCCGTTCGGGTTGTCGGGGTTGGCGAGGAAGACGAGCTTCGTGCGGCGGGAGAGGCGCTCCTGGATGGCGCGGAGATCGTACCGGTGATCGCGCATCGGCGCTTCGACGCAGGTGCGTCCGTGCGCCTGGGTGGCGAGCCGGTACACGATGAAGGTGTTCGCCGAGGTGAGGGCCTCCTCGCCCTCGGAGAGGAACGTGCGGACGAGGAGCTCGAGCAGCTCGTTCGATCCGTTGCCGACGGCGATCTCGTCGGCCGTGACACCCAGCTTCGCGGCCAGCGCCTGGCGCAGGTAGAAGGCGCTGCCGTCGGGGTAGAGGTGCACCTTCCCGCACGCCTCGCGGGCCGCTGCGAGCGCCTTCGGCGAAGGGCCGAGCGCGTTCTCGTTCGAGGCGAGCTTCGCCACGTTCGAGACACCGTACTCCCGCTCGACCTCCTCGATGGGCTTCCCGGGGAGGTAAGGGGTGAGCGAGCCGATGCAAGGGGGGACGGTAAACATGGCGGGCGCCTTTATAACAGGCGGGAGCCTGCGTTGGCAGGCTGCGCGCGGGGAACCCTTCACGCAGCCTGGACCGGGTGCGAACCACCGCCCACCGTGGCGCCGCTATCAGATGGTTCGGACGGGGCCGCGCTGACGGAGCAGCGGGGCAGCCCTACTCACCTGCCGTGAAAATCCCCATGGCCCGGTACTTCAGATACCGGTCCTTCACGATCTGCTCCGGCGAGAGCTGCTTCAGCTCCGCCAGGTGCCGACGCACCGCCGCCTGAACGTTGGCCGCCGTCTCGGCCGGATCGCGGTGCGCGCCGCCTGCGGCCTCGGGCACGATCTCGTCGGTGATGCCGAACGACTTGAGGTCCTTGGCGGTGAGCTTCAAGGCCTCGGCGCTCTTCTGCGCCTTGGTCGCATCGCGATAGAGGATGGAGCTGCAGCTCTCCGGCGAGATGACGTTGTACCAGGAGTACTGGAGCATCAGGATGCGGCTCGTAACGCCGATCCCCAGAGCCCCGCCGGAGGCGCCCTCGCCGATGACCACCGAGATGGTCGGCACGGAGAGCGACGACATCACCTCGAGGTTCACCGCGATCGCCTCGGCTTGACCGCGCTCCTCCGCGCCGATGCCCGGGTACGCGCCCGGCGTGTCGATGAAGATGATGACGGGCCTGCGGAAGCGCTCCGCGAGATCGAAGAGGCGCCGCGCCTTGCGGTAACCCTCGGGGCGCATCATCCCGAAGTTCCGGTACATGTTGTCCTTCGTGCTCCGGCCCTTCTGCTGCCCCATGACCACCACGGGCTCGCCGTCGAACAGGGCGAAGCCGCTCACGAGGGCGTGATCGGCCGCGAAGCGGCGATCGCCCTCTATCTCGAAGAAGTCGGTGAAGAGCAACCCGAGGTAGTCGAGAAAATATGGTCGGTTAGGGTGGCGAGCGAGCTGGACGATCTGCCAGCGCGAGAGGTCGCTGAAGATCTCGGCCTGGAGCTTCTTGGCCTTCTTCTCCAGCTTGAGGATCTCGTCGCCGAAGTCGGCGGCGGCGCCACCCGACAGCTGCTTGAGCTCCGCGATCTTGGACTCGAGGGCGATGAGCGGCCGCTCGAAGTCGATGACGTAAGCAGGTCGTGCCATGGTCGCCGCGCTTATAGCACGCTCGGACTCGCTCTTGACGTTCTTTGCACTGGCCGAGCGCATCGGAGGCGAGTCCGGGTGATTCCCGGGCTGCGCCCTCAAGTGGGGGAGCGACCGCCGCTCCCCCCTCACCCCCCACCGGCGCGACTCGCCTCCTGACGTTCTTCGCACTCGCGGACCGTCAACGGCCCGACCAGGTCTTCAGATCGGCCGCCAGCGCATCCGCGTCCACCGGCGGGCACAGCCATTCCGCCGCCGGCTCCCGGCGCAGCCAGATAACCTGCCGCCGGGCGTAGCGGCGGTGTGCGACCTGCACGCGCCGCACCGCCTCTCCGCGCTCCAGCGTGCCCCGGAGGACCTCGGCCGCCTCGGCGTAGCCGATGGGAAGCCTGGGCGGCAGCACCCCGTCGGAGCGCTCGAGCATACGGCGCGCCTCGTGGAGTAGCCCATCGAACAGGTGCGGGGCGCGGGCGTCGATGCGCGCGTGGAGGACAGCCCGCGGCAGGTCGATCACGAGCAGCCGCGCCCGGTAACGCGCCTCCGTGAAGCCGTGTGCGGCGAAGACCTCTGTCTGGGTGCGACCGCCGGCGGCGATCTCCAGGGCGCGCACGATGCGGACGAGGTCGTTCTCGCCGATCTTCGCCGCTGCGGCCGGGTCGATACCGGCGAGGCGCCGGTGCAGCGCCGCCCTTCCATCACGCACCGCCTCGGCCTCGAGCGCCGCGCGCAGCTCGGGATCGCGACCGGGCGCCTGCGCCACGCCGCGCAGCAGCGCCCGCACGTAAAGGCCAGTGCCGCCCGCGACGATGGGGAGTCCGCCGCGCGCGACGATCTCGGCGATGGCGGCGTCAGCCAGTGCCTGGTAACGCGCCGCGTCCATGCCCTGGCCCGGATCGACGAGGTCGAGGAGGTGGTGCAGCGCAGCCGCCCTTTCCAGCGGGGTGGGCTTGGCCGTGCCCACGTCGAGGCCGCGGTACACCTGCTGCGAGTCGGCGTTGACGACCTCCCCGCCCAGGCGCCGCGCCAGCTCGATCGCGAGC
>MEMX01000058.1:66273-66617 GCA_001768075.1 Anaeromyxobacter sp. RBG_16_69_14
ACGATCTTCGCGGAGGGAGTCACGGGTGGCGCTGTCAGCGCTTGGCAAAGCGCGTCACCAGCTCGGAAAGCGCGATCGGCGTCTCCTCCCGCGTGTCGAGGTCCTTCAGCTTGGCCTGTCCGCTGGCCACCTCGTTCCCGCCCAGGACCACCGCGTAGCGCGCCCGGACGCGCTCCGCCTGCTTGAACTGGCGCGCCAGCTTTCCCGCACGCGGGTCGAGCTCGCTCGCGACGCCCGCCTTGCGTAGCGCGGCCGCTCGCAACGGCGCCTCGCGCGCGCCGATCCCGTCGGCGGCGACGAAGAAGACGGCCGGCCGGTCCTCGGGCGGCTTGTGGCCGCTCGCC
>MEMX01000058.1:66655-69806 GCA_001768075.1 Anaeromyxobacter sp. RBG_16_69_14
CCCGGCGTCGGTGGCCCGCCCAGCGTCTCGACGAGCCCGTCGTAACGACCTCCACCGGCCACGGCCGACTGGGAGCCGATCGCGTCGCTCGAGAACTCGTAGGCGGTGCGCACGTAGTAGTCGAGGCCGCGCACGAGGCGCGTATCGATCTCGTAGACGACCCCCAGCGATCCGAGGCCCTCCCTCACCGCGTCGAAGTGCGCGCGGCACGGTTCGCAGAGCCGATCGAGGAGGCGCGGCGCCTCCGCCAGCACCGGCTGGCAGCTCTCGACCTTGCAGTCGAGGACGCGCAGCGGGTTCCGCTCGATGCGCTCGTTGCAGTCGGGGCAAAGCCCGTCCTTGCGCACCGTGAGCCAGGCCCTGAGATCGACGAGGTAGGCGGGACGGCACTGGCCGTCGCCGACGGTGTTGAGCTTGAGCGCGGCGCGGACGCCCAGGCGCGCCAGGAAGTCGTCGAGCATCGCGATCTGCTCGACGTCGATGCCCGGCTCGGCGACGCCGAGGCACTCGCAGTCGATCTGGTGGAACTGGCGGTAGCGCCCCTTCTGCGGGCGCTCGCGGCGGAACATGGGCCCCATGCAGAACCACTTCTGCACGCCCTCGACGTGGCAGCCGTGCTCGATGTAGGCGCGCACCAGGCCGGCCGTCGCCTCGGGACGCAAGGCCAGCATCTCCTCGCCCTTGTCCTCGAAGACGTACATCTCCTTCTTCACGATGTCGGTCGCCTCGCCAACGCCACGGGCGAAGAGCGCTGCATGCTCGACCGCCGGCGTGCGCACTTCGCGGTAGCCGTAGAGCGCGAAGACCTCGCGTGCCACGCGCTCCATCTCCTGCCAGCGGCCGACTGCGGCCGGGAGGAGGTCGTTCATGCCTCTCACGCCGGGGATCTTCATGGGGTTTGGGTATGTAGAGGAAGGGCGGGCAGCGGTCAAACCCGCCGAACGTGGACGGACAACGGCGACGCCTACGATCGATCCGTCGATCGCGCGCCCTGTTCGACCTCCGCTCGTGTCTCACGGGCTCCGACGAGCCTTCCAGATCGTCCACGGCCCTGCCCGCGCGACCACCGTCGCGTTCCGCCGCAACTCCTCCCCGCCTCTCCCGCGCGGCACCCCGCTCACCAGGAACGCGTCGTAGTGGCGACCCATGCTCGCCCAGTCGAGCTGGTCCGGGCGCCACTCGTACGGGTGCGGCGCCTGCATGCCGGGCCGGTAGCGCACCGGGATCGAGGGCAGGCCGGCGAAGCTGAAGCCGACGTCGCCCCCCGCGAACACTTGCTGGTAGCACGCCCAGTGGAGAAAGGGCCAGAGGCGCAGGGGGCCGCCCGAGCCGCTGTCGAAGGGAAGACCGAGCACGCGTCCGCGCGGAGGCAGCGCTCCGACAATGGCGTCGAACGGCCCCACCTGTCGCTGGAAGGCGCGGATCTTGGCCGCGGTGTTCGCGCAGGCGAGGAGGGCGATGACCCCCGCGGCGCCGAGGAGCGCCGTGCGCCAGCCGCGAACCGGCCCGGCGAGGAGGAGCGGCAGCCCGAGCGCGCCGAAGACGAGGTAGCGCGCGTTGAGGTACCACTGACCCGAGATCTGCATCGGGAGGAAGAGGTAGCTCGCGAGGAGCGCGAGGAGGAGCAGGTCACAGCGGTGGGCGAGCATCCACCGGGCCCTGCAGGGAGCCCATGCAGTTTCAGATCCGGTACCATTTGAAGCGGTTCCGTCGGCGACCGGAACCGGGCCATGGCTCACCAGCAGAGCCACCGCGAAAACGGCCAGCAAGGCAAACGCGATCTGTCCATCGGAACCGTCGGTGAACGCGCCCATCAACCGCTCCGGCATCGTCGTGAGGACCACGCGCCACGGCTCGTAGACGGCGCCGAGCTCGCCCGGCCTGCCGAACACGTCGTGGTGGACGGTGTGCGGCATCGTCGACGCGCGATCGGGCCGCACGAAGCTGCGCCAGGACCAGACGCCGAAGAGCGCGAGCGAGGGCAGGTAGGTCGCGCCCCGCGCCGCCAGCCACCCCAGGCCGCGCGCGTGCACGACGAAGAGGATGAGCACGCACAGCCCGAGCAGGAGGTAGGTCTGGACGTGGCAGAGGAAGACCAGGATCGACAAGAGCGCGAGCAAGAGGACGTGGCGCGCGCGGGTTCGCGCCTCGGCGAGGTGCCGTTCGCTCAAGCCGAGCGCCAGGAGAAAGAGCGGTATGGAGAGGAGGAACGTGGCAAATCCAAAGAAGAGGTTCGTGTTGAACACGAGCGGGATGCTGAGAACCGCCCAGCGCCGGTCGCGGCCGAAGCTCGCGAGCAGGTAGGCGGACGCGAGCGGAATCCCGATCGCATACCCGGTGAAGAGGAGTCGGTTGGCGAGCTCGAGCGGCGGCCCTCGGCCCCCCAGGTCGAGGATCCACATCGCGCCGTAGTAGCCCCAGTACGGCGTGATCTGCGGGTCGAGCGCGTAGATGCGCGCGAAGGCGGTCGCGGGATCGCGGTAGCGCGTGACGACGGCCGCCAACCCCAGGTGCTGTGGCATGTCGAGGAAGGGCAGGAAGCGGCCCGACCAGAACGGCGCCGCCGCTGCGACGAGCAGCACCGACGCCGCGACGCGCTCCATCCACCTCCTCCAGCCGCTCTCGCTCATCCGCTCAGGCTAACCGTCCGGTGCCCCCTCAGGAGGAAGCGGGACGCGGTCGCCGATGGGCTCGCCGACCCGCACGGGCGTGCCCTCGGTGAGCTCGTCGCGAAGCATCGCGCGGCCGCGCTCGAAGAGGAGGATCACGGTCGAGCCCATCTCGAACGCGCCCAGCTCCTCTCCTTTCTCCACCGGCAGGGGCGTCGCGTAGTCACGCGCCACCGGCCGCGCGCGCGGGAGGTTCGAGACCGGGACGTCAGGGTCGTAGTAGGCGCGGATGCGGCCCACGACGGTCGCGCCCACCGCCACCACCGCGCAGGCGCCGAGGGGCGTCTCGAGCAGCGTTGCGAGCCGCTCGTTGACCGTGAAGAGCCCGGGCACCCCGCGCACGGAGGCCGGGTTCACCGGCCACAATCGGCCCGGCACGTACCGATAGCCCGTGACGCGCGCGCCCAGCGGGAAGTGGATGCGGTGATAGTCGCGCGGGGACAGGTACAGCGTCGCGAAGGGGCCACCATGGAAGCGCGCCG
>MEMX01000058.1:69813-73936 GCA_001768075.1 Anaeromyxobacter sp. RBG_16_69_14
GGCGTCGGCGAGGAGGGCGCCGAGCGTGTAGTCGAGGCCCTTCGCCTGTACGAGCCGCTCGCCCTCGGCGCGGCCCGACTGCGAGACGACCCCGTCCACGGGCGAGACGATGAGCTCCTCGCCGGAAGCGATGGGGCGGAGCCCGGGCCGAAGCGGACGCGCGAAGAACTCGCCGAAGGTCCGGAAGTTCTGGAGCTCGCGGCACTCCGACAGGTCCACGCCGTACCGCCAGGCGAAGGCCCGCATCGCCGCGAGATGCACGGCCCGTGGTGCGCGGGCGCGAGCGAGGCCGCCGACCAGCCGCGAGAGAGCGTTCTTGGGTGTCGCTCGCAGGGCCGCGAGGAGCGCGAGGTCTTTCACGGCCTGTGTCGTCGAGCCGCCTTACATGGGCAGCGTCGTCCATGGACCAGGTCCAAGTCTAGGTCCAAGGCCAGGTCTGGAGAAAGACCGGGCGGTCGGGCCCGGGGCCGAAGGTTCATCGCGCCCCTCCATCCAAGAGCAGCTTCGCGCCCTCTGGCAACGGGACCACGCCGCCGTCCACGCGCTCGCCCAGCCCGCCATCGGGCAGCGTCCCGAGCTCGACCGGGCGCACGGTCTCGACCCGCTTGACCGCGGCGGCGGGGCTCACCCCCGCCAGCACTCCATCGGCAAACAGCACCACCTGCCCGGCGAGCTGCGGGTACTTGCCCCGACAGCCCTCCTCGTCCTCCATGACCCACATCTGACCCGCTCGCGGGCGGCCCCCGTCTGGCGAGGTCAGCTGCACGGACTCCTTCGAATCGAAGCAGTCGCCGAAGCTGGCCCGGAACTCGTCCAGCTTCATGCCGACCACGAGCGCGGGAACGCGAGACGGAGGAGGCCCTGGCTCCGCTGGGCCTTCGGCCGCAGCCGCCCCGGACCCAGCCGGCATGTCCGGAGCCTCGCCAGCGCCCGCGACCAGCCTCTGACGCCGGGCCAGCTCTTCCACGTGACTCTTGCGCTCACCCTCGATGCGGCCGCGCAGCTCGGCCGCGGCCGGGGCATCGAGGCTCTCCTTCGGCACTCGGTCGAGCAGCGCGAGCACCTCGTCCGCGCGCGGGTCCTCGGCGGCAGCCCCGCCACGTACCTGAACCAGGGTGGTCCAGAGCTGGCGGGCTTGTTCGTAATCAGGGGAGGGCTGTGGGCGCGAGCAGGCGACGAGCGCCGCGAACGCGAACATCGCGAGGGTCCGGAACATGTGGGCACAGTCTAGACGACCGGATCGCAATCCGGAAACGGCCAAGAAGCAAAGCGAGCAGCCCGGGCGCGACCCCGCCGGCAAGGAATGGGCGTTGACACGGAGTCCTCGGGCGGACAGGGAAGCCGCATGGAGATCATCCGGGCACCGCGAGGGACCGCGCTCTCCTGCAAGGGCTGGGTGCAAGAGGCGGCGCTCCGCATGTTGATGAACAACCTCGACCCGGAGGTCGCCGAGCGCCCGGAGGACCTGGTCGTCTACGGCGGCACGGGCAAGGCGGCGCGCGACTGGCCAAGCTACCGGAGGATCGTCGCCGCCCTGCTCGCCCTCGAGGGCGACGAGACGCTGCTCGTCCAGAGCGGCAAGCCGGTGGGCGTCCTCGCGACCCACCCCGACGCTCCGCGCGTGCTCATCGCCAACTCGAACCTCGTCCCGCGCTGGGCCACCTGGGAGCACTTCTGGGACCTGGAAAAGCGAGGGCTCCTCATGTACGGCCAGATGACGGCCGGGTCGTGGATCTACATCGGGTCCCAGGGAATTCTGCAAGGGACCTACGAGACGTTCGCACAGGCGGGGCGCACCCACTTCGGCACCGACGACCTCGCCGGCCGGCTCGTGCTCTCCGGCGGCCTGGGAGGCATGGGGGGAGCGCAGCCGCTCGCGGCCACGCTGCTCGGCGCGGCGTTCCTCGGGGTAGACGTCGATCCCGAGCGGATCGCGAAGCGCCTCGCCTCCGGGTACCTCGACGCGCGCGCCGACGACCTCGACGACGCGCTCCGGAGGCTGGAGGCGGCCCGCAGGGCGCGACGCCCGCTCTCGGTCGGCCTGGTCGGGAACGCCGCCGACGTCTACCGCGAGCTGGCGCGGCGGAAGATCGCGCCCGACCTCGTCACCGACCAGACGAGCGCTCACGACCCCCTCCACGGGTACGTACCGTCCGATATGCCTCTCGCCGACGCGGCGGCGCTGCGCTTCCGGGATCCGGAGGGCTACGTTCGCCGCGCCAAGGAGTCGATGGGCATCCAGGTCGAGGCCATGCTGGAGATGCGCGGCATGGGGAGCCACGTCTTCGACTACGGCAACAACCTCCGGGCCGGTGCGCGCGACGCGGGCGTGGCGCGCGCCTTCGACTATCCCGGCTTCGTGCAGGCCTATATCAGGCCCCTGTTCTGCGAGGGCAAGGGGCCCTTCCGGTGGGTGGCGCTCTCCGGAGATCCGGCCGACATCGCCCGCACCGACGAGGCGGTGGCGGACCTGTTCCCCGGGGACGCGGCGCTGCGTCGATGGCTCACGCTGGCGCGGGAGAAGGTGCGCTTCCAGGGACTGCCGGCGCGCATCTGCTGGCTCGGCTACGGGGAGCGCGACCGCGCCGGGCTCGCCTTCAACGACCTGGTACGGCGCGGCGAGGTGAAGGCGCCCATCGTCATCGGGCGCGACCACCTGGATTGCGGCTCGGTCGCCTCGCCCTATCGCGAGACGGAGGGGATGAAGGACGGCTCGGACGCCGTCGCCGACTGGCCCATCCTGAATGCCCTGGTGAACGCGGTGAACGGCGCGTCCTGGGTGAGCTTCCACCACGGAGGCGGCGTGGGCATCGGGTACTCGCTCCACGCCGGGCAGGTCATCGTGGCCGACGGCACCGCCGACGCCGCGCGACGGCTCGCGCGCGTGCTCCGGGGCGATCCCGCCACGGGTGTGCTGCGCCACGCAGACGCCGGCTACGAGCGCGCGCAGGAGGTGGCGCGCGAGCGGGGGGTGAAGATCCCGTGACGGTCCGTCAGCCCAAGGCCACCCTCGCCTTCCGACACGCGCTCGTCGCGACCTGCGATGCCGGCCCCTCCGACGCCGGCCTCGTCACCGACGGCGCCGTCGCCATCTCGGACCGGCTGGTGGGCTGGGTCGGCCCGGACGGGGTACTCGAGGCCGCGGTGGACCTCGAGGATGCCGAGATCGTCGACGCGGGAGGACGGCTCGTCACGCCCGGTCTCGTCGACAGCCACACCCACCTCGTCTTCGCGGGTGAGCGCGCCGGCGAGCTCACCGCGCGCTCCGCCGGCAGGAGCCAGCTCGACATCGCGCGGTCGGGGGGCGGCATCCTCGCCACCGTCCGCGCGACGGCGGCGGCGAGCGACGAGGCGCTGCTCGCGTCGGCGCTGGCGCGCGCGCGCCGGCTCCTCGCGCAGGGCGTGACCACCGTCGAGGTGAAGAGCGGCTACGGGCTGACGGTCGAAGGGGAACTGCGCCTGCTGCGCGTCGTGGGAGAGCTCGGGCACGCGCTCTGGTCCGAGGTGACGGTCGTGCCCACCCTGCTCGCCGCGCACGCTGTCCCGGCGGAGCGCGCCGGCGACCGCGCGCGGTACGTGCGGGAGCTGTGCGAGGAGCTCGTCCCGGCCGTGGCGGCCGAGGGGCTGGCCACGTCTTGCGACGCGTTCGCCGAGGAGGGTGCCTTCACCCTGACCGAGGCGCGGCGCGTGCTCGAGGCCGGCGCGCACCACCGCCTGGCGCCGCGCCTGCACGCTGACCAGCTCACCCCGGGCAAGGGTGCACAGCTCGCAGCAGAGCTCGGCTGTACCAGCGCCGATCACCTCGAGCACGTGGACGAGGCCGGCATCTCCGCGCTGGCTGAGGCCGGGGTGACGGCGGGGCTCCTGCCTCTCTCGACGCTCTTCGTCGGCGCCGGGCACTTCGCTCCGGCCCGCCGGCTCCTCGCTGCTGGCGTGCGGATCGCGCTCGCCACCAACGTGAATCCGGGCACCTCCATGAGCGAGAACGCGGGGCTGACGCTATCGCTCGCCTGCCTCGCGCTCGGCATGACTCCGGCCGAGGCGCTCGTGGCCTTCACCGCAGGCGGGGCCGGCGCCCTGCGCCGTCCCGGGCTCGGCAGGCTCGCCCGCGGCTGCGAGGCCG
>MEMX01000059.1 GCA_001768075.1 Anaeromyxobacter sp. RBG_16_69_14
TGCACCGGGTCCTGGCCCTGTGCCTCCGCGACGCTCCACGAGAGGATCTTGATCGCCGTCGGACGGAGGAGCGCCTCGTCCTGGGCCAGGTAGACAGCGCCCATCCGACCGCGCCCCACCAGCCGCTCGAGACGGTAGTTGCCGAGCTTGATGCCCGCCAGGTTGGTCAGGTCCGGGATCTCAGGCACGCGGGACTCGGACACGGACGACACGCGGCTCATGGGCGGAGGGGATCAGACTCGCCTTTCGCTGTTCTGCTTGCTCACCCACTGCTTCCGCGGCGAGCCTAAGTGATTTCCGGGAGCTCGAGGTGAAAGAGGCGAAACACGAGTCAAATCTTCACGTTGATGGGGCTCCGGCGATGCTCCGTCCGTCTCCTTCAGGAGCATACGTTGAGAGAACACACGTTGAGTAGCACGGCTTGCCGGTCGAGCGCGACGGAGATCTCGTGCCCGCCGGCTCACTCTCGCCCCCCGCGAGCCACCCGGAAGTAGTACTCGACCGGAGCGAGCGGCGCTGCTAGGCCCTGCTAGACCTCGCCTTCGCACGAGAGCCCTGCATGTGATCCGCCAAGATCTCGAATCCGCGGACGCGCCCACCTCCAGCGCAAGCGCGAGCTGACTCCGGCGGCCCCCTGCTGCGAGAACGAGTCGTTCAGGTGAGCGGCGGGCAGTCGGCCTGCGCAACCCGCTCCTGCGACGCACGCTGGTCGGGCGAGTGAACGGTCGCGAAGAACAGGCGAGACCGATTCCAGTCCACTGGCCCGCGTCCACCGCGGGAGAGCACCCGAGCGACCAGTGGCTCGATCGCCGCTTGCCCTCGCGGGCTCAGGAGGAACCGGTGCAAGGCGTTCCGGTGAGCCGGACAGAAACAATAAGTCGGTGACAATCTGTGCATCGCTGCCGGTCGATCGACGAGCGCGAAAAAAAAGAAGGGCCGAAAGACACCCTCGAAACTGCACCCGTCGCGGTCGCATCGCGGCACCCGCACCTCAATATGCCATGCCCACGCTCAACGTACGCTGAGACCTTGCCGCCCGACCGAGCGCTGGAAAAAGGGTCGCGCGTCCCTATGCCGCAGCCAGGAGCGCCGGTGCCGGCAAGCAACGGCGACAGCCCATCCGGGACAGCCGGATCGCGCGCCTCACAGCGGCGACCCGTTGATATGATTTACCAGGGTCACCGCCGCCGCTGTGAGCTGATGTCCGGCGCCTTGCGGCGCCTCAAGCGGAGGGGAGAACTCTCCCCCCGCGCCCCCCCATCTCGATCGTCAGTTTATGTTGCATGCGCTATCAGTGCGCGCGATGCGCCCGGTGACGCCCCCGCTGGTCTGCTTCTCCGGATCGAGCCTTCACATCGACTCACCCTTTCGGGTAGTCACTGCGCGCCGGACGCGAAAGCACTACTTCCTTGGCGGGGACCCGTCGACTGGCGTGGCGAGAGCCCTCATCATGCTATTGCCTCCAGTTGCCGCAGGAGCGAGCCCGGTTTGCCACGAAGAGGCTACATCCTGGACGTCGTTCGACCGGCGCCACGACGTCCGTCGTTTCTCGAGAGGTCCCTTTGCGACGTAGCGAGCGTTATTCTGCTGAGCGTTTGACTCGTGTTTCCAAGGCGAGCTCCTGGTGGGGTGCATGGGGGGAGCGGCGGTCGCTCCCCCCGCTCGAGGGCTGGTTGCGTAAGGCGCAGCGAGCGCGGAAATCACTCGGGCTCGCCTCGGAAGTGGTGGGTGAGCACTCAGACCGGCGAAGGGCGAGGCTGAGGCACCTGCGAGACGGGGTCGCCCGGCTGTCGAGCCTCGCGATCGGCCTCTGTGCTGGCTTGGCCGCGCTGGGCCTGGAAGCGATCCGGAATCGAAGGAGGGTGCAGCCCGTGAAACCTGCGAAGGGTCTCCGCGTGCGGAACGCTGCAGCGAGCACCGCAGCGCCAAGCGAGCGTGCGACAGAGTCCGCGTCGGTATCGAGTGAACTCCATGGCCCGGCGCGACTGAGGACGCGGCACGGCGAGCCTCCGGCCGGGGAGCCCTCTCCCTCGCCGGATGGCGATGCCCTTGCCCCGTCGTCGGCTCCCTCGGCTCCCGGTTCGACGCCCGACCTCGAACCGTCGGCGCGGATGAAGCTCGATCTCGGTCCCGCCGCGCGGGCCGAGGAGGAAGTCCCCGTGCACATCCCGTGGAGCTACGGGCTTGACCGCGTCACCGCCGCGGCCGTGGATCCAGAGAGACTCTACGTCTACTGGGAGGTGACGGACCAGTCCATCGAGCGAGCGCGCGCGGGGTTGGGACCCGGTGGGTCCGACGCCTGGTTGAACCTGCGAATCTACGACACGAGCGGGCTCATCTTCGACGGCACGAACGCGCACGGCTATTTCGACCACGCGATCGAGCGGTCCGACCGCCAATGGTTCTTCACGGTGGGCAAGCCCTCCTCGACGGCGTTCGCGGAGATCGGCATGAAGTCGGCCGAGGGGTTCTTCGTCAAGATCGCCCGCTCGGGCCGCGTGGATTTCCCGCGCGCCGAGCCTGCGCCCTTCAGCGAGCCCGAGTGGATGACCGTGCTGGCAGCGACGGGAGAGGCGCGGCGCGAGGGCACGGGAGCGCCTTCCCGAAGGGCGCCAGCGCCGCTCGCCACCTCGGGCGGCGAGCCGCCGCCGCCGTTCATCCCCATTCCGCTCTGGGTGCTACGCGAGTCGGCGACGGATGACGACGGCCGCTCCCAGGTGCTCCTCGAACGCGAAGCGCGCGGCGGGGAGCGCGTGGAGTGGCTCGAGGTAGCGGGCGAAGGCTGGTACGAGCTGGAAGGTCACCTGGAATGGCAAGGGCCGCTCACCGTGACCACCTGGCAGGCGGGCCCCTTCGCGTATCCGGTGGAGATCGACCCTCCCCTGCGCCGGGAATGGCAGGGCGAATCGTTCGCGTACAAGGTGGGAGGCGTGACCCACGTGGTGCATGGGCCCTGGCAGGTGGTGATACGGAACCTCGGCGCCCACGAGGCCCGCGCGGAGCTCGGACGCTGGGAGGTCTACCGGTCGTGGGTGGCCGAGGGCGGCGGCGAGGCGCGGATCGCGCCACGACCCGGGCACGCGTCGATGGTGAAGGCGGGCGCGTCGGAACTGATCGCGCTCGGCGCGAGCGAGCGGCACTGGCTGGCCGCGAGCGAGCTTCGCCTTGGTGGCGCGAGCGAGATCTTTCGCATCGGCGCCAGCGAGCTGCGCCTTGGTGGCGCGAGCGAGTTCCGGTTCGCAGGCGCGAGCCAGCTCGTGCTCGCCGGGGCGAGCGAGCGACGCTTCCTTGGCGCCAGCGAGCTGCGCATGCGCGGCGCGAGCGAGGGACGGCTGGGCGGTGCCAGCGAACGCATCGGCGGGAGCGAGCGGCGGCTCGGCGGCAGCGAGCAGCGGTTCGAGGGCGGATCGGCCACTCCTTTGCCCTACCCGCCGGCTGCGGGCGCCTACCCTTCTCCGCCCAGTGAGAAACCGCGCTCTCCTCCGCCCGGTGAGGGCACCCACCACCACACGACGGAGTGAACGTCCATGGCCAAAGGATACTTCGCGCTGGTCCTTCATGCGCACCTGCCCTTCGTGCGCCATCCGGAAGACCGGACGGTGATGGAGGAGAGCTGGCTGTACGAGGCCATCACGGGCACCTACCTGCCGCTCTTGCAGGTCTTCGAGGGCCTGGTGGCGGACCGGATCCCGTTCCGGCTGACGGTCTCCCTCTCTGCGCCTCTCATCGCCATGCTCACGGACGACCTGCTCAAGGAGCGGTACGCCGACCACCTCGACGACCTCATCACGCTGGCGGGCAAGGAGCTCGAGCGTACCAGGCCGGAGCCGCAGTACCACCGCCTGGCCCAGATGTACTGGGACCGCTTCCACGGCCTGCGCCATACCTGGCGGTGCCACGAGGGAGATCTGGTAAGGGCGTTCAGGCGGCTGCAGGACGCGGGGAGGATCGAGGTCATCACCTCCACCGCCACCCACGCGTTCTTCCCGATGATGGACCGCAACTGGGCGGCGCTGCGTGCCCAGGTGCACACGGCGGCCGATCTCTACGAGCGCCACTTTGGCCAGCGACCGCGCGGCATGTGGCTGGGTGAGTGCGGATACGTGCCGGGCTGCGACGAGCTCTTGCGCGAGGCGGCGGTCCGGTATTTTCTCGCCGACGCGCATGCGCTCCTGTTCGCGGATCGCCAGCCCGTCCATGGCGTATATGCGCCGGTCTATTGCCCGGCGGGCGTGGCTGCGTTCGGCCGCGACACCGAGTCGTCGCAACAGGTATGGAGCGCCAAGGAGGGTTATCCGGGTGACCCGCACTACCGTGACTTCTACCGCGATATCGGCTTCGATCTACCCATCGAGTACATCGGCCCGCACATCCACCCGAAAGGCATCCGGACGTATACCGGCATCAAGTACCACGCCATCACGCACGCCATGCTGCACGACAAGTGGGTCTACGACCCCGACGCCGCGCGCGGGCGTGCCGGACTGCACGCGTCGCATTTCCGTGGCAACCGCGAGAAGCAGGTGGAGGCTCTGGCCGCGGGCATGGATCGGCCGCCCATCATCGTCAGCCCCTACGACGCAGAGCTCTTCGGCCACTGGTGGTTCGAGGGGCCGCTGTTCCTGAACGACCTGTTCCGGCAGCTCCATTTCGACCAGAGCGTCGTCGAGACCCTCACGCCCGGCGACTATCTGGATCGGCACCCGACGAACCAGGTGGCGACGCCCTCCCTGTCATCCTGGGGGGCCAAGGGGTACGGTGAGCACTGGTGCAACGAGACCAACGCCTGGGTCTATCGCCACGTCCACATCGCCGGCGAGCGCATGGTGGAGCTGGCGCGTCGAAACCCCGCCGCCACCGGCCTCGAGCGCCGGGGCCTGAATCAGGCCGCCCGTGAGCTCCTGCTGGCCCAGTCGAGCGACTGGGCGTTCATCATGACGACGGGGACCACGGTGCCCTACGCCACCCGGCGGTTCAACGAGCACATCGTGCGGTTCACGCGGCTCTACGAGGATCTCAAGTCCGAGCGCCTGGACGAGGCGTTCGTCGCCACCCTGGAGTCCACCGACAACCTCTTCCAGCACGTGGACTACCGCATCTATGCCACCTGATAGCGCATGCCACATGAACTGACGCTCGAGATGG
>MEMX01000060.1:0-1846 GCA_001768075.1 Anaeromyxobacter sp. RBG_16_69_14
CCGGCGCCGACGTCCCAGACCACGCTGTCGTCCCGCAGCCCGAGCGCCCCCAGCGCGAGGAGCCGCACCTCGCGCTTGGTGACGAGTCCCCGCTGCTTCTCGAAGGCTTCGTCGGGCAAGCAGGGGATGGTGGGCGGCGGGCTCCACCCCTCGGGCCGTAAGAGCAAGAGCACGTTCAGCGCGCGCACGTCCTCGAGCGCCGCCAGTTCCTCCAGGGCGCAGCGACGGACCCGCTCGCCGGCCCCGCCCAGGTCCTCGCAGAGGACTGCCTGCAGATCGCGCGCGCCGTGCTCGAGGAGGTGGCGCGCGAGCGCAGGAGGCTCGTTCACGCGGTCGGTGAGCAGGGCCACCTTCCGCCGCCGGCGCACGCGCGCTGCCAGTCCCTCGCGGCCTCGGCCGTGGAGCGAGACGAAGGCGGCGTCCTCCCACGCGACGCCGGCGCGGGCGAAGGCCCATTGCACCGAGCTCGGGTGGGGGATGAACTCCAGGTCCTCGACCGGCATCCGCTCGAGGAGGCGAGCGCCGATGCCGAAGAAGAGCGGGTCGCCCGAGGCGAGCACGCAGACGGGATCTTCGTCCGCGAGCGTGGCGATCCGGTCGAGAGCGGCGGCGAGGCTCCGGTCGAGCGCGATCCGCTCGCCCTGGAACTGCGGGAAGAACGCGAGGTGACGCGCGCCGCTGGCGAGGACGCGGGCGGACGCGACGGCCCCCGCCGCCCGGCTGGAGAGGCCGGCGCAGCCGTCGGCCCCGATCCCCACGACGCTGACGGGCCGCCTCACGCTCCCCCCTCCGCCGCGAGGGCGAGCAGCGCGTTCACGATCGCCACCGCTGCCGGGCTCCCTCCCTTGCGCCCGCGGGCGACGACGTGCGGCACCGGCAACGCGAGCGCGGCCTCCTTGGACAGGGCGGCTCCCACGAAGCCGACCGGCACACCGACGACCAGGGCGGGAGCGGCCCGCTCCTCGCACACGAGGCGCTGCACCGCGGTGAGGGCGGTCGGCGCGTTCCCGATCGCGATCACTGCGCCGTCGAGCAGCCCCAGCCGGTGTGCCCTTCGCATCGCCTCCGCCGCCCGGGTGCAATTCGCCTCGCGCGCGGCGCGGATGACCTCGTCCTCGGCGACGAAGCAGGAGACGCGAGAGCCGAACGTGGCGAGCCGGTCGGGAGAGAGCCCGGCCGCGACCATCTGCACGTCGCAGATGATGGGGGCGCCGCGCCGCAGGGCCGCGGCGCCCGCCTCGAGCGCGAGGGGGTGGAAGGTGAGCGCCTGGATGAAGTCGAAGTCCGCGGTGGCGTGGATGACGCGCCTCACCACCTGCCACTCCGCGGGTGAGAAGGCGTGCGGCCCCGTCTCGGCGTCCGCTTCGGCGTCAATGAGCGCGAAGCTCGCCTCCTCGATGCAGCGTCCCACCTCGGTCACTCGCCGCGTGTCGCTCAAGGGCTGGTCTCCGTCGTGAACGGCGGGTGGACGGCGCGAACGACGCCGGCGAAGCCGACGAGGACCGTCCGGACCTCGAGGGCGGCGCCCGCCTCGCGGGAGAGGGCCTCGGCGGCGCTGCGGCAGAGGTGGCCTGGGAGGTCTTCGAGACCGGCCCCGTCCGCGATCTCGAGCGCGTGCCGGGCGGTGTTGGCCTGCCCGATCGCGTCCGCGAGGTCCGGCGAGGCGCCGCAGGCGACGGCGAGCGCGGAGAGGAAACGGGTGTCGACTCGCGAGCGCGAGACGTGCGTCTGCGTCGCTCCGGCGGCCATCTTGACGAGCTTGCCGACCATCGCGACGACGGTCACCTGTCTCGCTCCGCGCCGGGCAGCGTGGCGCAGCCCCGGCCCGACGTCGTCGCCCGCCTGG
>MEMX01000060.1:1858-9236 GCA_001768075.1 Anaeromyxobacter sp. RBG_16_69_14
GACGAAGGCCTCCATCGCGAGGTGCCGCAGGAGTGTCATGGCGAAGCGCTCGGTGCGGCCGCCGGTGGTGAGGACGAGGTGCTCGAGCCCCTGGGCGCGGGCGACGTCGATGGCCTGCGCGACGCTCGCCCGCCAGGCGGCGGTGGAGAAGGGACGGACGACGCCGGTCGTGCCGAGGATGGAGATGCCGCCGACGAGCCCGAGCCTGGCATTGAGCGTGGCGCGCGCGAGCTCCTCGCCGCGGGGCACGCTGATGGTGACGATCGCCCCGCGGTGCGCCGAGCGCACCAGCTCGGCCATCGCCATCTCGGTGATATTTCGGCGCGGGATGGGGGTGATGGCGGGAGCGCCGATCGCAAGCCCGATCCCTGGCTTCGTCACCGTGGCGACGCCCGGCCCCCCGCGCACTTCCACGCCCGGCCACTCGCCGAGTCGCGCCTCGGCCACCAGCTCCGCGCCGTGAGTGCAGTCGGGGTCGTCGCCGGCGTCCTTCACGACTCCGCACCTGGCGCGGCCGTCACGGCGCTCGCAGCGGGAGACCTCGAAGTGGGCCGTTTCGCCGTTCGGTAGCGTGATCGCGATCCCGACCACCCTCTCGCCGGTGAGCAGGGAGCGCACGGCAGCTCGCGCGGCCGCGGCGGCGCAGGCACCGGTCGTGAATCCAGTGCGCAGCCCTCGTCCCTCGGCGTGGGCGCGTCTCTCGGCCGGGCAATGGCGGTCGCGATCCGTCATCCGTTCACGCAGCCGCGCTGGTCCGGAGACAGGTGTCGCACGGGAGGGCGGCGACGCCGGCCAGGACCTCCTCGAGCCGTTCGTCGATGAGATCGAGCAGGCGCGAATGGACGCCGAGGCGCGGCGCGAGGCGGACGTCCACGGCCTGATGGCGCTCGGCGAAGTCGAACACCTGGCCCGCGAGCCGCTCGACGAGGCGCCCGTGGTCGAAGAGGAAGTAGGGGAGCACGAGCAGGCGCTCGGGGTGAGAGAGCGCCACCCTCTCCGCGGCTGGCTCGAAGAGGGGGCTGGTGACGCCGATGAAGCTCGGCTCGGCTCGGGCGAAGCCGCCCGCCTCGCCGAGGAGGCGCACCATCTTGCAGAAGTCACCGTTGGCGTCGGGGTCGCTGGAGCCTCGCCCCACCGCGAGGAGCACGGTGCGTCTCGCCTCAGCCGCTCCCGCGGGCAGGGCGGCGCGGGCCCGCTCGAGCGCGATCTCGACCATGGCGCGGTGGACGCCGAGGGCGCGGGATGCCTCGAAGCGCACGCTCGGGGAAGCTGCACGGGCGGCCCCCAGGGCGC
This sequence comes from Anaeromyxobacter sp. RBG_16_69_14, assembly GCA_001768075.1. Taxonomy (GTDB): domain Bacteria; phylum Myxococcota; class Myxococcia; order Myxococcales; family Anaeromyxobacteraceae; genus Anaeromyxobacter_A. Next base: position 3,152 of record MEMX01000060.1, read on the forward strand.
GGGGGACGTCGTCCTTCACGTGACCGGCCGCGAAGAGGAAGAGAGGGAGCACCACCACCCGCTCCGCGCGGCCGGCGAGGCGCGCGAGCCCCTCGCCGAGCAAGGGCTCCGCGAGCTCGACGTGCGCACGGCCGACGTCGAGCTCGGGGTGGCGACGCCGGAACGCCTCCACGCAGGACTCGAACTCCTCGTTGGCGCGCGAGCGCCGGCTGCCGTGGCCGAGCACTAGGACCGCGAGACGTTCCATCCGGGGACCTCCTCGAGCGTGAGCGGGATCGGCCCCGACGCGCCGCCGTCCCTCGAAAGGGCGCGCCAGAGCCGGGTGGCGGTGGGTGCCCGCACCCTGGCCCGTGCCAGCAGCGCCTCGTCCGCGAAGACCTCGCGCGCGGGCCCGTCTGCGAGGACGCAGCCTCGGCCGAGCAGGACCACGCGGTCGGCGAAGTGCGGGACCAGGTCCACGGCGTGGGTGGCGGCCACGATTGTCGTGCCGGCGGCGGCAAGGGCGCGGAGCGACTCCACCACGGCCAGCTCGCCGGCGGGGTCGAGGCCGGCGGTCGGCTCGTCGAGCAGGAGGAGCTTCGGCGACATCGCGAGGATCCCGGCCAGGCACGCGCGGCGCTGCTCGCCGAAGCTGAGCCCCTCGATGGGTCGATCGGCGAGCGCGGAGAGGCCGGTGCGCGCGAGCGCGGCTCGCGCGAGGGCCACCGCCTCGTCGAGGCACAGGCCCTGGTTCAGCGGGCCGAACACGGCGTCGTCGAGGACCGTCGCGCCGAAGAGCTGGTCGGTCGGGTTCTGGAAGAGGAGCCCGGCGCCCGCGAGGACGGCGTCGCGCGGCGCCCGCACCTGTCGGCCGAAGATGCGTACCTCTCCGGAGCGCACCGGGAGCAAGCCCACCGCAATCTTCAAGATGGTCGTCTTCCCGGCACCGTTCCCGCCCAGGATCGCCACCCGTTCGCCGGCCGCGATCTCCAGGCGCAGCTCGCGCAGGACGGGCACCTCCGGGCGGTACCCTGTCCTTGCCGCGCGCAGGGTGAGGGCCGGCGTCACCACGGCGCTCCCCAGCCGAGGGCGGCGCTCGCGAGAATCGCGATCGCCCCGCACCCGGCGACGAAAACGTTGGCTTCGGTGCAGCTCTCACTTGGAGAGAAGTCGGGAGAGAGAGCTGGAGAGAGCACTGGAGAGAGCACGGGCGAGAGGGCGAGAGAGAGCGCAGGCAGCCCGTGCTCGCCTCGCAGCTGCATCGCCTCGGCCGTGGCGCCCGCCTGGTCGACGGCACGGCATGCCGCGGCTCCCACCAGCGTGCCGGCCGAGGCAATGCTCCGGCGCAAGCCGACGTAGCCGAAGCGCATCGCCTGGGCGCAGCGGACGGACTCGAACGAGTCGCCGAGCGCGTGGCGGTGCCGGTGCGCGAGGAGGAGGAGCTCGAGGAGCGGCGCGGGGACGCGCGCCCACGCGAGCGCGGCGACGAGCTTCGGAAATGGGGTGGTGGAGGTGAGCCAGGCCCCCGAGAGCGTCGCGGCGAGCACGCGGGACAGGGCGAGACCGCCCTGCGCGGCGCCAGCTCGTGACAGCTGGATCGCGTGGCCGCCGACGTGAACGGTCAGGAGCGGCGCCCCGGGGGTGAGGAGGGCCCGCAGCAATGCAGCCATCGCGCCCAGGCTCCATGCCGCGAGCAGCGCCCTCCAGGGGGCGCGCTGGCGCCCCGCCCCGGCGAGCACGGCCACGACGGCACAGGCCGCGAGGACGAGCGCCGAGGTCGTGCTGGGGGCCGCGAGCGCGACCGCGAGCGCGGCGAGCGCCACGCCCAGCTTGAGGCGCGGGTCGGCAGCGTTGGTCTGGAAAGCTCTCCTCAGGGCTTCTCTCCCGGTCGACAGCGCTGTTCGACGAAGAGGGCGCGGAAGCCGTACCCGAGCGCAAACCCGCCGACGACGCCGGCACACAGAAAGGCGAAGAGCGGCAGATCCCCCGCGCCGTCGAGGAACGTCGGCCGGCGAGCGCGGCCAGCTTCTGCCGCGACCCTCTCCACGACGCTCTCGTCCACGCCGGCCCAGCGCGCGGGCCCCGCCGCGTCCCGGTGGGCGGGGCCTCGTCCGTCGCCGGCGAGCGCCATCCCGAGGGCGGCGGAAACCAGGAGTCGGCTCACGGCGCCGGCTCCGGGGTCCCGAGGCGAAGGCGCGAAACGAGATCCGGGCGGCGGCGCGCGATGAAGGCGACGGCGCCTGCCGTGAGGAGCGCCTCGAGCACGCCGAGCGGTAGCTGCGTCGGGACGAAGGCGAGGGCGACGGCGACGGCGACCTGGCCAAAGGGGCGCGCGCCGTGGAGCGCCGCGGCGAGCTCGATCGAGGTGACACCATAGGTGGCCCAGTCGGAGAGGAGACCGGCGGCGAAGGCGGCGGCGGGCAAGGGCGCCCGTGCGCGGCGGAGCAGGCAGAAGGCGCCATGGCCGACGAAGGCCCCGGCGACCCCCATCGACAGGACGTCGGCGCCGAGGGTGGTGAGGCCGCCATGAGCGAGGAAGACGGCTTGGAGCAGGAGCGCGACGACCGCCACGAGCACGGTCATCCAGGGGCCGACGATGACGGCAGCGAGGCCCGTGCCGCAGACGTGAGAGCAGGTGCCGGCAAAGGGCACCGGGATGGGCATCGCCGAAAGGACGAACACCGCAGCCGCCACCATCGCCACCAATGGCTTCAATCGAGGGTCGCCGTCCGCGCGGCGCCGCAGCAGTGCGAGCGCGACGGCGACGAAGGGGACGGCGGCCGCTGCGAACGACACCGCCCAGCGCAGCGGGAGCACGCCGTCGGCGAGATGCATCGCCCGCGCTGGCAGTGGCAAGGCGCCCAGAGCGCTCGCAACGAGCGCAAAGCGCGCGGCAGGAGAGGACGTGAATCGAGCCCGCCAGGCGATCTCCGCGCCCGGAAGGCCGCAAGCCAGAGGCATGCGGGCTCCTCGGCTTCGGGTAGGTCTCCTGGCTCGTGGGTTCGAAAAGGCCGGATCCCCGACCTCTCACGCCGCCTCAGCCTTCCCCGGACATCGCCGAGTGGCTTCGAGAAGCGGCTTCCCACTTACAGTGGCGGGACCGCGCCGGCTTCGCACCGGCTTCCCTGTTATGCCCTGTGCGGGCACCCGAAGCATTTCTACTTCACCGCTCGTAGCGCGCCTCGGCGCAGGCTGTCAAGCGATCGTATGGTTGCCACATGCTCTATCCGGCTCTCGCTGACGCCGTCGTCGTCGTGCACCTGGCCTTCGTGCTCTTCGTCCTCGCCGGAGGCTTCCTCGCGCTCCGCTGGCGGCGCGTGATGCTCCTCCACCTGCCTAGCGCGGCGTGGGGAGTCCTCGTCGAGATCGTCGGCTGGGAGTGTCCGCTCACGCCGCTCGAGAACTGGCTGCGGCTGCGCGGCGGCGAGGTAGCCTACCGGGGCGGCTTCGTGGACCACTACCTGCTGCCAGTCCTGTACCCGCAGCCCTTCCCGCGCGGACTCGGGCTCCTGCTCGGGGGGTTGGTGCTGGCCGTGAACGCGCTGGCCTATTGCGCGCTGTTGTGTCGAATGCGCTCCAGGCGGCGGGTTTCGGGGAAGCGGGGCGACCTCGGCGGCTGACCCTCGTCATGCCGTCGAGGCGCCGCTGGCGCAGGGCTTCACAGCCAGTCCGATCTCTTGTGGGTGGCCATCGGTGCGGGGCGTGGGAGCCGCTCCGAGGGCATGCGTATGTTCCGCCCGGTTGCAGGTCCCCACCAACCGGACAGCTCCCCGGACGGTTCCCCGGACGGTTGCCCGGACGGTTCCCATGAGCGGCGGCACCGTGAACGTCGTTGTCATCATCCTGGCCATCGGCACATACGCGTTGCTAGCGTTCCTGGTCATGCGCTTCGCCCTCGAGGAACCGCGCGGGCCCGAGGCCGGCCACGCAGCGGACGAGGAGCACAAACCGATCGCGATCCGGGAAGACGCGCCGGTTCCACGTCGCCCTGTCCTCGAGCTCGATCCGGCGCGCCCCGGCCCGGAGGACCGGGACCGGCTCGCGTCCGAACGCGACCGACCTCCGTTGCTTGTGCACTAGGGGTCACGTCTACGCCGTGACCCCTTCTGGGATGCCGGCCTCTCCGGCGTCGAGCGATCCTCGATAACCCCTGGTGGCATGCAGAATCCGGTGTGGCGCGGCCCACAAGGAGTCGTACTCCGAGGGCGCCTCCGAGGAGGGGACCCCTGCGAGCGCTTGAAGGTGCCGCGGCGATAACGCACCGTGTCACGATTCTGTGTTCACGTATCCAAACCGCAACAGTGCAACCATGAGAGGGGATCGACATGGCTGATCAAGGCGTGGTCAAGACGACGGTCACCTGGGCCGCGAATCTGACAGAGAAGGCGATGGGAGTTCCCCTGGGTGCAGCCCGGACCATCCGCGACGAGGCGTTCCGAGCCGCGTCTGCCGGAGTGGACTGGGCGGAAGGGATCAACCAGGCGTCCTTCAGGGTCGCGCGCGAGATGCTCCAGCGCATGGACAAGCTGTCCAGGGATGCAGTCGACGGCCTCGAATCCGCGGCGGGCGCTGCTTCGAGGTCCATTCGCGGATCGGGTGAGGGCGAGGCAGTGGCAGCGGGGACGAAGGATTCTTCGCAAGCGAGCCAGGTGGTCGCGGCCTGACCAGCGCCGCGCGCGAGCCGGGGTCCTTTGCCCCGGCCGCGCACGGAGCGCCGGTGCATCACGCGCGCGGGACACGGCGCGCCCGCATGCGCAGGCGCTCCCCCGGGCGGAGCCGTCCGGTCCTGCGCAGCGCCTCCGCCACGAGCTGCCGCTGGTCGGGATCACCCCAGCGCAGGAGCGCCTTCTGCATCCGCTTCTCGTGCATGTCGCGCACGACGTGCACGGGTTCTCCGGTCATGGGGTGGTAGCCCGACCAGTGCATGTCGGAGGCGAGCATCATCGGGGTGGGCGTGAAGTCCTGCACCTGCTGCGGCCTCCAGCGGTTCTCCTCGAGGTACTCGTAGAGCTGGACCGCGTCCTCGAGCTGACAGCCCGGGTGCGAGCTGATGAAGTAAGGCACGAGGTACTGCTCCTTGTGCGCCGCCCTGCTGTAGCGGGCGAACTCGACACGGAACCGCTCGAACGCCTCGATCCCCGGCTTCTTCATGATCTTGAGGACGTCGGGCGCGATGTGCTCGGGCGCCACCTTCAGCTGCCCGGAGACGTGGTGGCCGATGAGCTCTTCCAGGTACGTCTGGCCGTTCTCCTCGTCGGCGTGAGCGAGGTCGTAGCGCACGCCCGACCCCACGAAGACGTGCTTCACGCCCGCGACCTCGCGGGCCTTGCGGTAGAGCTGCACGAGCGGGCCATGGTCGGTCTTCCAGTGCTGGCAAATCGTTGGGTAGACGCACGAGGCGCGCCGGCAGACAGCGTGCACCTCCGCGCTCGTGCACCCCATCTGCCACATGTTGGCGGTGGCGCCGCCGAGGTCGGTGACGGTGCCGCGGAAGTCCTCGCGTTCGGCGAGCGCCGCGAGCTCGCGCAGGATGCTCGCCTCGGAGCGGCTGGTGACGTCGCGACCCTGGTGCTCGGTGATGCAGCAGAAGGAGCACCCGGCGCTGCAGCCGCGCAGGATCTGGATCGACCAGCGGATCTGCTCGAGTGCGGGGATGTGCACGCCGCCGTAAGAGGGGTGTGCGTCTCGTGTGAAGGGCAGCTCGCAGACGCGATCGAGCTCCTCCGTCGTGAGCGGCGCGGCGGGCTCGTTCACCACCACCACCTTCGCGCGGGCTCCCACGCCGTGGCGCTGGGTCATGACGCGGGCGTTCTGGTGGTTGTGCTCGAGGTGGTAGAGGCGGGAGAAGCGGGCGAAGGCGCGCTTGTCGTGCGCGACCTCCTCGTACGAGGGCAGCACGAGGACGCGCCGCGAGCGGCCGTCGAGGTTCGCGAGCGCGAGATCCTTCGGCACGAGCGCGGTGCCGGGTACGTCGGCGAGGCCGCAGGCATCCTCTCCCGAGGCGAGCCGGCGGGCGACTTCCAGGATCGGGCGCTCGCCCTGACCGTAGACGATGAGGTCGGCGCCGCTCGTCACCGCGGCCGAGGGGAGGACGCGGTCGTCCCAG
>MEMX01000060.1:9304-16605 GCA_001768075.1 Anaeromyxobacter sp. RBG_16_69_14
CCGAAGGCCTCGCGCGCGAGCCGCGCGTAGACGGTGGTCGCGCGGTCGGGCCTGCGCCCGGCGGCGCCGCCCGGCGTGTAGGCGTCGTCGGAGCGGCGTCGCTTGTGCGCCGTGTAGTGGTTCACCATCGAGTCCATGGCACCCGACGAGACCCCCACGAACAGCCGCGGCCGCCCCATGCGCGCGACATCCGCCGGGGTCCTCCAGTCCGGCTGCGCCACGATGCCGACGCGCAACCCCTGTGCCTCGAGCACGCGTCCGATCAGGGCGGCGCCGAAGCTCGGATGATCGACGTAGGCGTCGCCCGCGACGAGCAGGACGTCGAGTTCGTTCCAGCCCCGATCGCGCATTTCTTCGCGCGTCGTGGGGAGGAAGCGTGGGGGCGCGGGCGTCTTCCCGGCGGATCGGCTCATCGCCCAGTCTCGCATGGATGCCCGCAGTCGCGCTGCCTCCACGGTGCAGCAGGCCGCCTCGTTCGCCTGCCGGCGTACACGGCCGAGGCACTCCTACGACTTCGAGCTAGGATGAGCCATGAACGTCGAGAGATTCGCTGCCAGTCGCTGGACCCGAGGAAACTTGCTCTTTCCCACGGTCATCGAGGTGACCGACGCGGCGGTGGTCCGGAGGAAGCGGAGCTGGTTCACGAAGAACGAGATGAGCATTCATCTCCAGCGTGTTGCCTCGGTGCATGTCGAGACGGGGTTCTTCTGGTCAGACGTCCTCATCGAGAGCACGGGCGGCAGCGATCCCATCGCCAGTCATGGTCACCGGAAGAGAGACGCGCAGCGAATCAAGGACCTCATCGAGGCCGCGCAGACCCAGCATCTGCAAGCGGGCGCGGACGATGGTCCGACGAAGGTCTGCCCCTTCTGTGCGGAGAGCGTCAAGCTGGCCGCGAAGGTGTGCCGGTTCTGTGGCCGCGAGCTGCCCCTTCAAGCGGGTAGGGAGGGGTGATGAACGGGGGGAGGAATCCCCAGGGGTCAGCGCAGAGGTACCTGGCATGTTAGATTGCATTCATGCCATTCAACGTTTCCGCCCGCCTGCCGACGCGGGACCAGGTTCGCGCTCGAGGTAGCTCCGACGTCGAGCGGCGGTTCATGACCGCGGTGTACCGGTGGATGACCCTTGGTCTCGCCCTCACCGCGCTGGTCGCCTATTCGGTCGCGAGCTCGGAGGAGGCCCTGAACCTCGTGGTAGGGAACCGCTTCGTCTTCTTCGGCCTCATCATCTGCGAGTTCGGGCTCGTCATCGCCATCTCCGCTGCGGCCAACCGGCTCTCCGCTGCCACGGCGGGCGGGCTCTTCCTTCTCTACTCCGCCCTGAACGGCGCGACGCTCGCGGTGGTGCTCCTCCTGTACACGGGTAGCTCCGTGGCGCTCGCCTTCTTCACCACCGCCGGAACGTTCGGGGCGATGAGCGTGTACGGCACCGTGACGCGCCGCGATCTCACGAGCTGGGGCAGCTTCCTGATGATGGGCCTGATAGGCGTCGTCATCGCGAGCGTGGTGAACGTCTTCCTGCGCTCGGGGGCGATGTCGTTCGTGATCTCGTGCGCGGCGGTCGTGGTGTTCACTGGCCTCGCGGCGTACGACACCCAGAAGCTGCGGGCGCTCGCCCGGGCAGGTGGAGGCGCGGCAGCCATGCCGGTGAACGGGGCGCTTGCCCTCTACCTGGACTTCGTGAACCTGTTCCTCGCCCTGCTCCGTCTCTTCGGGCGCCGCCGCTGAACGGCGCGGCTGATGGCCGCCCTATCCGCCCTCCGGATAGACGTCAAGCCGGCTGCCGGCGAGCAGCTTGTGTCGATTCGGGTCCTTGATGCCGTTCCAGCGGCAGAGGTCGTGGAGGTCGACGTCGAAGCGCCTGGAGATGGACCAGAGCGTGTCTCCGGCGCGGACGCGCAGCGCCGTGCGATCGGTCTGCGCGGCCGGTTGCCGGGCCTTTGTCGCGAAGGCACGGGCGTGCGTCGTGGCGCCCGCGAGGCGCGCGGCAACGCGCCCCGCTCGCCTGGGGATGAGCAGCTGGCGCCCGACCCGGAGCTTGTTGCCGGCGCGCATGTCGTTCACCTCGATGATGTCCTGCACGGGTGCGTCGTATCGATGCGCGATGCGCGAGAGCGTGTCTCCCCTGCGGATCACGTGGCCAGCGAAGGTCATCCGGGCTTTCTCCCGGATTGCCGGCCATCTCCGGGCGAAGGTGGCCGCGCGCGTGGCCGGGACCTTGAGCTTGTAGGGGCGTGGGGGCGTGCATGCCCGGCGCAGCTCGGGGTTCAGCTCGACGAGATCCGGCACGGCAACGCCGCTGGCCCGGGCAAGTACCGAAAGTAGAGTCGCGAACGGCACGTTCACCTCGGCGTACTCGACCCACGCCTGCTTCTGGATCTCCTCCGTCCGGAAGCCGAATTCCTCAGGGTGCTTCGAGATGATCGCCGCTGCCATCAGCTTCGGTACGTAACCCTTGGTCTCAGGATGCAGCACCCTCTTGCCGGGCGCGTCCGCCATCGACCAAAAGTCCTGGTAGCCCTCCTCGCGCGCGACGAGGATCCGTCGCGGGCCTGCATTGTAGCCGGCCCAGGCGAGGCGCCAGTCCCCGAACTGCGCATGCAGCTGCTTGAGGAAGCGCGCCGCGGCCCTGGCCGACCGCTCCGGATCGCGCCGCTCGTCGATCCAGAGGTCCTGCTTCAGGCCAAACATGTTGCCGGTGGCGGGGATGAACTGCCAGGGGCCGGAGGCCTTCGCGCGGCTGTACGCGAAGTTGCCGAAGCCGCTCTCGATCATGGCCAGGTAGACGGTGTCCTCCGGGATCCCCTCCTCTCGCAGGATCGCGCGATACCTGTCGAGGTACCGGTGCGAACGGCCGAGCCACTTCAGGAAATGGGTGCGCGCGGCGGCGGACTGGAAGAACCGCACGTAGGTGGCGACCGCCTCGTTCACCTCGATGGGGATGTCGTATTCCCCCTGAAGTGTGGCGAGATCGTGCTTCAGTTCGGGCAGGAGGGCGATCCGGCCACGCTCCTCGCCGGCCGGGTGTGTTTCGTCGGCGGCGCCCACGCGCGGCGTGTCCCGCACCTGCGAGGCTTCCTCCGCCTTGCGCAGTTCCTCGATCTCGGCCGACTCCTTCTCGATCTCCTCCTCGACACCGGGAGCGCTCGGGGCATCCCACGCGATCCCATCCTCGACGCTGGGCTCCTGCTCGTCTGGGCTGACGACCTCCGGCGGGGGTGTCGTCGCGGGCGGGGGTGCCGCTGCTGCGGCGCGCACCTCGTTGCGCTGCAAGGGGGTCGCGGCGCACGCGGCGACCTCGAGGAAGAGCGAGAAGAGAAGGAGGGGAAGGAGGGTAGGCGCGCTCGCCCTCGTCGTTTCTCGGACATCGCGGTTTCTTGGCTGTCTCGCGCTCGTCAGATCGGCGGCTTCCATCGCACACATGGTACCGATACTGTGCGGAGAAACAAAAAAGAGGTATCCCACCAGCGGGGTCCGCCCTCCCGCCGATCCCGCAGAGGGCCAGCGCCTCTTTCAAAAGCGATGACCGCCGGCGACGAAGAAACGGGTCGCCGAGGCTCGGAAGCGGTCGTTTCCGGCGTCGAGGCTCCGGATGGTCGTGTACTCGGTGCTCATGTGGCTGGCGCCGGCACGGAGCCCCCATGAGCCGAACCAGTAGGCGACGAAGAACTCCGAGTCGAGCTGGCCGCGGTCATGGCGCCCGAAGAGGAGGAGGTTGAAACGCGTGGGCCTTGCCTCCTGCGGCCCCGCAAGGGTCGGGTCCGTTCCGGCGTAGGTGCCGGTGACGTCCGGGCCGAAGCCCACGCCCAGGAGATCGATGTTCATGCCCAGCTCAAGACCCGCATGGATGCGCGCCGAGATTCCGAACATGAGGTTCAGCGCGTAATTGCGCGGCTGATCGACGGTGAGCGTGTTGTTCGCCCCCGCGGCGAGCAGGTCGGCGTCTCCGTTGGGATACGGCACGGCCTCTCCCCCGAAGTGCGACGAGAACCGGGCGCCCAGCCCCATGTGGAGCCGCCGATCCAGGAACGTGAGGTTGGGGGCATACGAGACCGCCGCGACGGCGCCCGTGGGGAAGTTCAGGGCGACCCCCACCTCGTGAACGAGGCGCGATCCCTGGCCATCGTCGGCGCGGTTCATCGGAGCGACGAGGAGCGCGACGGCGGCGAGGCCGGGGTGGAAGGTCCTTCTCGCAGGGCGAGGCGGCATGCTGTTTCCTCCTCGACACGTGGTCGCCGACGTTCTCACAGCGGCGACCAGTTGATGTGATTCTCCAGCGGTACCGCCGCCGCTGTGAGCTGATGTCCGGCGCCTTGCGGCGCCTCAAGCGGAGGGGAGAACTCTCCCCCCGCGCCCCCCATCTCGAGCGTCAGTTCATGTGGCATGCGCTATCAGGACGGAGTCTCGCGAGGTCGGAGGAAGTTACGTCGCGATTCCCGAGGGTCACACGAGGGATGCCGGGAGCTTGAGCTACACCCCGAGAAGACCCGCGTGGTGCGTAACGACGCGAGACGCTACAGGCTCCTTGCGAGACAGCGAGGCCGGAGTATAATTGTAGTATGCGTGTCAAGACATCTATCACCCTTTCCGAGGAGACACTGAAGGTCGTGGACCGCCTGGCCGGGAAAGCGTCGAACCGTTCGCGGGTCATCGAGCAGGCGATCGAGGCCTATGCCGCCGCCCGGGTTCGCAGCGCACGCGACGCGAGAGACCTCGAAGTGATCAACCGCCGGGCGGACGACCTCAATCGGGAGGTCGCCGAGGCGCTCGCCTTCCAGGAGGAGGTTTGAGGCGAGGCGATCTGTATCGTGTCCGTAGACCGGCGGGGGATCCGAAGCCGTCCCGCGTCTTTGTCGTGGCGAGCCGAGCGACTCTCGTCGAGTCGCGTTTCTCGACTCTCATTTGCGCCCCGGTATTCTCCACCCGCGACGGCCTTTCAACCCAGGTTGACGTCGGTATTGGCGAAGGGCTGAAACACGATTCGGCTATCCACTGCGATGCGCTGATGAGCATCCCCAAGTCGGCACTCACCGACTACGTTGGAAAACTCTCGACGGAGAAGCTCGCCTTGTTCGACGAAGCACTTCGTGTGGCTCTTGCACTGGAGTGAGTGAACTCACCGCGCAGTACAACGCGGGCCCCTGGAACCGAGCTGGCCCCATCGGACGGGGTTCGCCGACGTGCTTCGCTGTCACCCGAAGAAAAGCCGGAATCACGAGGCGGCGAACCGTCGTGATTCCGGCATGTTGGAGCGGGAAACCGGATTCGAACCGGCGACCCTCAGCTTGGGAAGCTGATGCTCTACCAACTGAGCTATTCCCGCGAAACCTGTTTCCTGGTTTGTGCCGCGAACGGGCCGGCGAGTCAAGGTGCGCCTGGGGCGGCGGGCCGTCGCGCGGCGTGGGACAGCCGATCCGGCGCGGGGGTAGAATCCCGAGGGCGTGCACGCCGGGTGGATCCCTGTGTTTTCCAGGTGGCTGCGGTGCTCGCGGAGGAGAGTTGGCCAAGACGGAACTGTCGGCGCGGTTTCACGGGCTCGACGAGGCCCGGCGCGCGCTTCGCGCGCGTTTCGAGGAGAAGCTCCTGGCCACGCCCAGCCTCGCCGACACGGGGCCGCAGGGCGAGGGGCCGCCCAACCGACACGGTATGCCCAGGGAGCCGCCTGGTCAGAACGTGTTCGAGAGGCGCGCGTGGCCAGTGCTCGACCTCGGCCGGATCCCGGCGGTCGCGCCGGAGGAATGGCGGCTCTCGGTGGACGGCGCGGTCGAGGAGCCGTTGACGCTGCGCTACGCCGATCTCCTCGCGCTCCCGCAGGTGGACGAGGAGGCGGACTTCCACTGCGTGACGGGGTGGTCGATCCTCGACCTGGTCTTCCGTGGCGTGCGCTTCGAGTGGATCGCTGCCCTGGCGCGGCCCACGCCCGAGGCGACGCACGTCATGACGTACGGGTCCGACGGCTACTCCACGAACCTCCCCCTCGAGGAGGCGCTCAAGCCCGATGTGCTCGTCGTCCACTCGGCCGAGGGGAAGCACCTTTCGCCGGAACACGGCGGGCCTGTCCGCATCGTCGTCCCGCAGCTCTGGGCGTGGAAGGGTGCGAAGTGGGCCAGCCGGATCGAGTTCCTCACCCATGACCGGCGCGGCTACTGGGAGATCCGCGGATACTCCAACACCGCCTACCCATGGCGCGACGACAGGAACTGGTAGTCCAGCGGGCCTGGCCCGTCCGCCGTGGCCGATCTACACCCCTCCGGGGACGGCGAGGGGCAACGGGTCCAGACTCCCGGACAGGGCGGCGCCCTACTTTCTGCGGAACAGGCGATAGAAGCCGACGATCTCCTTCTCCGCCGTCTTCCAGTCGATCGTCTCGGCGACGTCGTCCTCGTCCGGGCCCTCGAGCCAGATGCCGCCGCAGGACTCGCAGGTGTCGTAGTGCAGGGAGCGCTTGTCACCGCCCTCGACCGCCACGAGATCCACGTTGCACGCCGGGCACATTCCGGCGATCTCGTCGGGGTTCACGTAGCCTCCGAGCGCCGAAAGCGCCGGTAGGTTCGCGTGCAGGAGGACCCGGTTCAGATCCGCACTGTCGACCCACAGACCTCCGCACTGCGAGCAGCGCTGGAGCGTGGCTTCGTCGCGCGTGATCTCGGTCAACTCCAGGCTGCACCGAGGGCAATCCATACGGGTTACGGTCTCCTTCGGACCTTAGGCTGATAGTACGGGTGGGGTTGGGGGCCAGATTATGGGAGCTTCAGGATAGGCGGAACTTCGCCCCATGATCAACATGTTCCGCCAGTTCTTTCCGCGGCAGCCGCCCGGAGGGCAGTGACGAGGCGCCGCAGCCGCTCCGCGTGGAGCTTCAGCGCCACGCGGTTCACGATGAGCCGGGCCGAGACCTCGAGCACCTTCTCGGTGATGCCCAGGCCGTTGGCGCGGAGTGTCTCGCCGGTCTCGGTGATGTCCACGATGGCATCGGCGAGTCCGAGCGAGGGTGCGACCTCGATCGACCCCTGGAGTTCGATGATCTCGGCCGGGATGGACTTCCTGGCGAAGTGGCGCGCGGCGAGGGAGACGTACTTGGTGGCCACGCGCGGGGCCACGCCCTTGGGGAGCGGCGGAGCGCCCTTCGGCCAGGCGACGACCACCGTGCAGCGCCCGATGCCGAGGTCGAGCGGCTCGTAGAGGTCGCGAGGTTCCTCGCGAAGCACGTCGAGGCCGGCGATTCCCACCTCGGCGGCGCCGTGCTCGACGTAGCTCGCCACGTCGCCGGCTCGGATGGAGATGAAGCGCAGCCCGGCCGCC
>MEMX01000060.1:16622-25123 GCA_001768075.1 Anaeromyxobacter sp. RBG_16_69_14
CGAGCCTGCGTGTGCCGTGGAGCAGCTCCCGCGGCGAGACGCCCAACGCCCGCTCGAAGAGCGCGGAGGACTCCTCCAGGAGGCGGCCCTTGGGCAACGCCACCGTGATGAGCTCGTACGGCTCCGGTCGGGGACGAGTCTCCGCCGTACGGCGCTGCCGGGGACGGGCCAGTGCGCCACGATTTCGGCTGGGGGGCAGCGCGCTCACGCCTTCATTCTCCGGATGCGCGCGCCCAGCGGCGCGAGCTTGTCCTCGAGCCGCTCATAACCGCGGTCGAGGTGGTAGACGCGCAGCACCTCGGTGCTACCCTTCGCGAGCAGGCCAGCCAGGACGAGCGCTGCCGAGGCGCGCAGGTCGCTCGCCATCACCGGCGCGCCGGACAGTTCGGTCACGCCCTTCACGAGCGCGGTCTTCCCGTCCGTGGTGATGTCGGCCCCGAGCCGGAGCAGCTCCTGGACGTGCATGAAGCGGTTCTCGAAGACGGTCTCCGTGACCACCGACGAGCCGTCCGCTACCGCCAGGAGCACCATCATCTGCGCCTGCATGTCGGTCGCGAATCCGGGGAACGGTGCCGTCCGGAAATCTACCGGCCGAGGCCGTCCGTCCCCGATCACGCGCAGGCCGGCTGGCACCGCCTCGAGGGTGGCGCCGGCCGCGCGGAGCTTCTCGAGGAGCCCCTCCATGTGCTCGGCGAGGCAGCCGCGCACCAGCACGTCGCCGCCTGCGAGCGCACCCGCCACCAGGAGCGTCCCTGCCTCGATGCGATCGGGGATGACCCGGTGGTAAAGCGGCCGCAAGCGCTCCACGCCGTCGATGCGGATCTCGGTCGTCCCCTCGCCCTCGATGCTCGCGCCCATCTCGCGCAGCGCGCGGGCCAGATCGGCCACCTCCGGCTCGCACGCACAGTTGCCGAGCACGGTGCGGCCCTCCGCCAGCACCGCAGCCATCATCACGTTCTCGGTGCCGGTGACGGTGTTGACGTCGAAGACGAAGCTCCCGCCCTGCAAGCGCCCGGACGGCGCCCTGGCCTCGACGTAGCCGTGCTCGAGGGCGATCTCCGCGCCCAGCGCCGAGAGCGCCTTGAGGTGCTGGTCGATGGGTCGCGCGCCGATGGCGCAGCCGCCGGGGAGCGAGACGCGGGCGCGGCCCCAGCGCGCCACGAGGGGCCCGAGCACGAGCACGCTCGCCCGCATCGTCTTCACGAGCTCGTAGGGCGCCTCGGGGATCACCGACCGGGGGACGCGCAGCGAGACCACGTGGCGGTCGTCGCCCGCGCCGCGAACCACCTCGCAGCCCATGTGCGCGAGGAGCCGGCCCATGGTCCGGACGTCGGCGAGGTCGGGGACATTCGCCACGGCGTGGTCGCCCTCTGCGAGGAGCGAGGCGGCCATGGCGGGAAGCGCGGCGTTCTTGGCGCCCGAGACCTGCACCTCACCCCGCAGGGGAACGCCGCCTTCGATGACTATCTTGTCCATCCGTCCTTTCGGGTGGGCGCGGATTCTAGTGGCGCCCGGCGGCGCTGTCGAGCGGCCGGCTCCACGGCGCGGCCGGGGGAGGGCTTACGCCTTCGCTCGCGCGACCACGAACCGCGGCAGGTCGGCCAGATCGCGCCTCGCCTCGGCGTCCTCGAAGCCAAGCTCGAGGCAGAGCGCCGGCAGGGACTCCAGATGGCTCTCGTGCATCTCCACGACGAGCGCACCGCCCGGGCGGAGCCGCGCCGCGGCGTCCGACACGAGCCGGCGCGTCACGGAAAGGCCGTCCTCGCCCCCGTCGAGCGCGAGCACGGGCTCGCGGTGCAACTCACGGGCGAGCCTGCGGAGCTCGCCGGTCGGCACGTAGGGTGGGTTCGCGGCGATGACGTCGAAGCGGACATCCGCCGGGACGGGCGCGAAGAGGTCTCCCTGGAGGAGCTCCAGCCCGACTCCGAGCTGGTCCGCGTTCTCGCGGGCCAGCCCGAGCGCGTCGGCCGAGACGTCCGAGGCGAGCACGCGGGAGCAGGGCCGCTCCAGGGCGAGCGTGATGCCTATGCATCCGGAGCCGGTGCAGAGGTCGAGGGCGACGCCGCCAGTCGCCGGCAAGTGGGCGAGCGCTGCCTCGACCACGAGCTCCGTCTCCGGCCGCGGGATGAGAGCGCGCACGTCGATCCGGAAGTCGCGTCCGTAGAACTCCTTCACGCCGACGAGGTACGCGGTCGGTTCCCCGTCGGCGCGCCGCTTCAAGAGCAGGCGGTATCGCGCGAGCTCCGGCTCCGCGACCGGCTTGTCGAAGTCGAGGTACAGCCGCAGGCGCACGCAGCCTAGCGCGTGCGCGAGCAGGAGCTCGGCGGTGAGCCGCGGCGCGTCCACGCCGGCGCGGGCAAGATAGCCCTGCGCCCAGGCGATGAGCTTGAGGGGGGTCCAGATCTCGGCCGCCATCGGTTCCCCCTCCGTGGACTCATTCACGCCCTCTTCTCGACCGGACCCGGCGCCTGCTCCTTCGACGCCTCCCGGAGCGCCTCGGCGGCGAAGAAGGTGCGGCAGGCGGCGATCACGTCTTGCACGTCCCCGTCCATCACCGCCGGCAGGTTGTGCCGCGTGTAGTTGACGCGGTGGTCGGTGAGGCGGTCCTGCGGGAAGTTGTAGGTGCGGATCTTCTCGGAGCGATCGCCCGAGCCTACCTGGCTCTTCCGGGTGGCGTCGCGCGCGCTGCGCTGCTTCTCCGTCTCCATCTCGTAGAGCTTGGCGCGCAGCATCTTCATCGCCATGGAGCGGTTCTTGAGCTGGGACTTCTCCTGCTGACATTTCACTATCACGCCCGTCGGCTTGTGCGTGATGCGCACTGCGGAGTCGGTCGTGTTCACCGACTGGCCGCCGGAGCCGGTCGAGCGAAAGACGTCCGTCTCCAGATCCGCCGGGCTAATCTGGATGTCGATGTCTTCCGCCTCGGGCATCACCGCCACGGTGACGGTCGAGGTGTGGATGCGCCCCTGCGCCTCGGTCGCGGGTACGCGCTGCACGCGGTGCACGCCCGACTCGTACTTGAGCGAGGAGTAGACCGCGTCGCCCGAGATGGTGACGGTCGCCTCCTTCAGCCCGCCCATGTTGCCCGGCGACAGATCGGCCAGCTCGTACTTCCAGCCGTGCCGCTCGGCGTAGCGCAGGTACATCCGCAGGAGTTCCGACGCGAAGAGCCCGGCCTCGTCGCCGCCGGCCCCGGCGCGGATCTCCAGGATGACGTCCTTCTCGTCGTTCGGGTCCCTCGGGACGAGGAACAGCTTGAGCTGCTCCTCGGCGGGCGGAAGCTGGAGGCGGAGCTGGGCGAGCTCCTCCTTCGCCATCTCCCGGATCCCGGGGTCGTTCTCCGCGAGGAGCGCCTCGGCCTCGGCGACGTGGGCGACGAGCTTGCGGTAGGCGTGCAGCGCCGCGACCGTCGGCTCGATGCCTGCTCGCTCCTTGCCTATCTTCTTGGTGCGGTCGCCCGAGGACACGACCGCAGGGTCGGAGAGCTGATGGGTCAGCTCCTCGAACCGCGCCTCGATGGCGTCGAGCTTCCTCAGGACCTCGGCTGAGAGCATGGGACGGCTTTCTTAACCGCTCCGTCCCTTCCCGGGCAAGGACCCGCGTCCGGCCAGGGGTGTCGGGCGGGGGCGCGGAGGTCAATTCCAGCGAGGCGTCCGGCGAGACGTCGAGCAAGACGCGGAAAGGACGCATGGGCTAAGAACGTGCCATGACCGTCCGGGATCCAGCTCGCGAGCAGGTCACGGCTTCGTCCGACGCTGCCTTTCGGAGGCTGCCGCCGCTCCTGGGCCTGGGCGCGGCCATCGCGATCCCGTGCGCGACGCTCTTGCTCTTGCTGCCCCTCTGGCAGCTCATCGACTCCGTCCGGCTCATATTCTTCGTTCCGGCGGTGATCGCCGTCGGATGGCTGGCTGGCGAGGTGCCCGGCGTCATCGCCGCGCTCTTCGCGGGTGCGATGGCCAACCGCTTCGGCCTCTCCCCGGGCCGCGGGTTCGACACCTCGCTCTCGGGTCTCGTCTCGACCGCGTTCTTCGGCGCGCTCGGCTCGCTCCTGGCGATCGGGGCGTCGCGGCTGCGCTCCCGGGTCGCCGAGAGCCGGGTGCTGGCGCGCGAGGTGGCGAGGCGCCTCGCGCTCGAGGAGGCCGCGCGCGTCGCCGAGCGTGCCGAGGAGGAGCGGTTCCGGACGCTCGTCGAGGCCCTGCCACAGCTCGTCTTCACGGCGGGTCCGGATGGAACACTGGACTTCCACAACCGGAAGCTCCTGGAGTACAGCGGATTCAAGAGCGAGGAGCTGACGGGCGTGGGCTGGACACGCCTCCTTCACCCGGACGACCTCCCGGTCGCCAGCGACGGCCGGCGGCAAATCCTCGAGAGCGGACAGCCCAGGGCATTCGAGCTGCGACTGCGGCGTCTGGACGGCATCTACCGCTGGTTCCTGGTGAGCGTGGTGCCTCTTCGCGGGCTCGACGGCGGCGTCGTGAAGTGGTTCGGGACCTGCACGGATATCCAGGCCCAGAAGGAGGCCGTCCAGGCCCAGGGGGAAGCGGTGCACGCGCGAGACGTGTTCCTCTCCATCGCGAGCCACGAGCTCAGGACGCCGCTCACCGCCGCGCAGCTGCAGATCCAGAGCGCGCAGCGGCAGTACAGGCGGGATTGGCCGGAGGGATCCAATTCGAGCCTGGCGGCGCGCCTCGACTCGACGGCGGCGAGCGTGGAGCGGCTGGGCGTGCTCGTGAACGCGCTCCTCGACGTCTCGCACGTGGCCTCCGGCAAGCTCGTCACCTGCCGCGATTCGCTCGACCTCTCCGAGCTCGTGCCGCAATGGGCGGAGCGCCTCTCCGACGCGGCGCGAAGGGGAGGCTCCGAGCTCGGCCTGGACGTCGAGCGGGGCGTGTCGATCGTCGGCGACGAGCTCCGCCTGGAACAGGTGCTGACGAACCTGCTCTCGAACGCCATCAAGTACGGGGAAGGCCGGCCCATCGCGGTGCGGCTGCGCCGCTTGGGCCAGCGCGCCCTCCTGTCCGTCGTGGACCAAGGGATCGGGATCTCGCCCGAGGACCAGGTGCGCATCTTCGACAGGTTCGAGCGAGCGGTGAGCGCTCGCCACTACAGCGGGCTGGGGCTGGGGCTCTGGATCGCTCGCCAGATCGTGCAGGCGAGCGGAGGGGTGCTCCGCGTGGCGAGCGCGGTGGGGAAGGGCTCCACCTTCACCGTGGATCTGCCGCTCGAGCGCGAGGCCTCGCTGCCTGCCGGCAAGGGCCTCGTCGGTGGCGGCCCGCATTGACCTTGGCTCAGCCGTGCCCGCGCACGCCCAGCATCTCGGAGAGGACCTTCAGCGGGCCGATGTCCACGCGCGCGCTGTCGAGCAGCACCTTGAGGAGGTTCAGGCCGACGCGGCAGAGCTGGGCCAGCTGCTCGAGGCGCTGCAGGCGGAAGCGCGCCGCCGCCTTGACGAGCGGATCGACGTCGGAGAGGGCGCCCTTCACCTCGCGCAGCGCCGTCTCCACCGTCGCGAGCGCGGACTCGATCGCCTTTCGCTCGCGCTCCGCGAGCACGCGGCGGACGAGCGACCAGATGTTCGTCTCGGCCTCGAAGTGCTCCTTGCGATCGCCGGGCACCGGGACGCTCCTCACCACGCCCCAGCCTCGCAGCTCGGTGAGGCTCATGGAGAGGAGGCCGGTCGAGATCTGGAGCCGCTCGCACAGGTCGGGGGCCGCCAGCGGCCGCTCGGACAGGAAGAGCACCGCCCAGATGCGCCCGAGCTGCCGACGGAAGCCCCACAGCTCCATCAGCTCGCCGACGCCGTCGGCGACGGCGCGCTCGGCACGCTGGAGCGCGTGGGAGCCGGCGCGGCTTCCGACCGGATGATGATGGTGCCCGGTCTCGGCCATGGGCTAGACCCGCAGGGCGAGGTCGGCGAGCGCACAGGCGGCGAACGCGACCGACGCGAAGGCGTTGAAGCTGAAGAAGGCGGCGCCGATGCGGTCCTTGCGGAGCTGGCCGCGCGGCGCGGCGTAGAGGTGCTCCGCCCCCAGCACGGTCATCAGGAACAGCGAGCCGGCCATCCAGCCGGCGCCGCGGCCGGCCATGAGTCCTGCCGCCGCGATGGCGACCGTCGCAGCCACGTGCAGAAGCCGCGCCCAGAGGAGCGCGCGCGCGACGCCGAAGCGGGCCGGGATGGAGTGGAGCCGCGCGCCGCGGTCGAAGTCCATGTCCTGCAGCGAGTAGAGGACGTCGAAGCCCGCCACCCAGGCTCCGACGCCCAGACCGAGCACGACCGCCGCGGCCGGCGCGCGGCCCGTGAGCGCGATGGCGACGCCGAAGGGGCCGAGCGCCTGCGCCACCCCGAGCCACAGGTGCACCGCCCAGGTGAAGCGCTTGGCGTAGGAATAGCCGAGGAGGACGCCGAGGACGGGCAGGGCCAGCGCGCCGCAGAGGGGGCCCAAGGTGAGCGCCACGGCCAGGAACGCGGCGGCGCTGCCGAGGAGGAGCGCCCAGGCGGCTGGGATGGACACCGCACCGGTGACGAGCTCGCGCGCCTGGGTGCGCGAGTTCCTGGCGTCGAAGGCGCGGTCGGCGATGCGGTTCATGGCCATGGCAGCGGTGCGCGCGGCCACCACCGCCAGCGCGACCAGGAGGAGCCGGACGGCGTCGAGCCGCGCGTCGCGGACGACGAGCACCACCGCGCTGGCCGCGAAGGGCAGCGCGAACAGCGAGTGCTCGAACTTCACCATCCTGGAGAGGGCGGCGATGCTCATGGGCTAGGTCCCCCGGGCGGATTGCGTGGGTCGCGCGCGGGCGATCCAGGCGAAGGGGCGCTCCGCGGCTCCGAACTCTTCGACCAGCCAGGCGGCGGGGTCGCCCGGGCGGGCGCCGTCGAGTGGCGCGGCGACGAGACCGGGTGCGCTGCCTGGTGCGAGGCGGCCCACCGTGGGCGCGCCCACCGCGGTGCCGTTCCATGCGAGCGGGAGCAGGTGCGCGGGCGAGAGCTGCGGGAAGGCGCGGGCGAGCTCGGCGAGCTCGGCGAGCGGCGAGAGCGAGGGCGAGGAGGCGAGGGAGTCGGTGCCGACGGCCAGCGGGATGCCGTCGGCGAGGAGGCGCGGCAGATCGGCCAGGCGACCGCCGACGTGGAGGTTCGAGCGCGGGCAGAGGACCACCGTCGCGCGGGAGCGGGCGAGGTCCTCGAGGTCGTCGGCGTCGAGGTCCACCCCGTGCACCGCCAGCGAGCGCGGCCCCATGTGCGGGGAGGCCACCGCCACCGCGGACCGGCCCAGCGGGCACACTTCGACCGGGCCCAGCATGCGCTGGAGCGAGGCGAAGGGGCCGGCCTTCGCGGCGCAGAAGATTCGCTCGCCGGGGTCCTCCGCCAGGTGGACCGAGGCGGGGCCGGCGCGGAGGAGCTCGGCCAGCACGCGCGGGTTCGTCGAGTACACGGAGTGAGGGGAACGCGCGATGGCGAGCCCCGGGCCGGGATCGCTGGCGCGGGCGAGCATCTCGTCGGCGGCCGCGAGCGAGGCCGCAATGCGGGCGTCGGAGAAGCCGAAGACCTCGTGGTAGAGGGTGCCGGCGATCCCGGCGCGGGCCAGGTGAGGCAGGGCGGCGAGGGTGTTGGTCACCTCGCCGATCGCGGCTACGCCAGCTTCTTCCAGATTCAGGATCGCCTCGTCGAGCGCGCGCCCTGGCCTCGGGTCCTCGGCTCGGGCGGAGACGAGGAGGCGGATCCAGGGAGCAAGGCCAACGCCCCCGGGGACGCGCCCGCGGAGGTGCGACAACTCCAGATGGGTGTGCGCGTTCACCAGCGCGGGGAGGAGCACCGCGTCGAGGCGTTCCGCCCGGCCGTACCGCCTCTCGATGTCGTGGCGCGCGCCGACCGCGAGGATGACGTGCCCGTCGAGCGCCACCGCCCCGTCGCGGATGACCGCGTCGGTCCTCCCCGTGAACACCCACGTCGCCGCGACGACGCGCCCGCTCATCAGGCGACCTCGCCCAGCCGGTCGTACTTCATGTTGCGGCGCCTCGGCTCGAACCCGGCAGCGCGGATGTGCCGCTCCACCTCCTCCGAGTCCATGCTGAAGGTCGTGCCGGCCGCCGAGACCACGTTCTCCTCGATCATCACCGACCCGAAGTCGTTGCAGCCCATGTGCAGGGCGGCCTGGGCCACACCGCCGCCCATGGTCACCCACGACGCCTGGAGGTTCGGCACGTTGTCGAGGACGAGGCGGGAGACCGCGTTCACGCGCAGGTAGGCGTGCGCGGTGTTGTCGCCGGGCTCGAGCCGCGTGTGCTCCGGCTGGAAGGTCCAGCAGATGAAGGCCGTGAAGCCGTTGGTCTCGTCCTGCAGCTCGCGCAGCCGCATGAGGTGCGCCACCCGGTGTTTGGCCTCCTCGCCCACGCCGAACATGAGGGTCGCCGTGGAGCGCAGGCCTCTCAGGTGGGCAGCCTTCATGACCGTCAGCCACTCGTCGGTGGAGCACTTGAGGGGCGCGATGCGGCGGCGCACCTCG
>MEMX01000060.1:25141-32582 GCA_001768075.1 Anaeromyxobacter sp. RBG_16_69_14
CCGCCACCGGGGACGGAGTCGAGACCGGCCGCGACGAGGCGCTCGATCGTCGCGGCGAGAGGGAGATCGCTCGTGCGCGCGATGTGCCAGATCTCCTCGGGAGAGAGCGCGTGCAGGCTGATCTGCGGGTAGCTCGACTTCACCCATCGGAAGAGGTCCTCGTACCACTCGATGCCCAGGTCGGGGTGCAGGCCCCCCTGCAGGAGGAGCTCGATGCCGCCCAGCGCGAGGGTCTCCTCGATCTTCTGCGCCAGCTGCTCGCGCGTGAGGACGTAGGCCTCCTTGTGCCCCCGCGGTCGGTAGAAGGCGCAGAAGTGGCACGCCGTCGTGCACACGTTCGTGTAGTTCACGTTTCGTGACACGATGTACGTGACGACGCCGTCCGGGTGGAGGGCGCGGCGGCGCGCGGCGGCGGCGAGCCCGAGCTCCAAGAGCGGTGCCTTCTCGTCGAGCAGCTCCGCCTCGTCGAAGTCGAGACGCTCGCCGTCCGCGCCCTTCTGGAGCGCCGCGTCGAGCGATACGTGGCGACGGACCCGCGCCGTCGTTACGCGGTTTTCGGCGAAGCGGAGGCGCGTCTCGGGGGCGAAGCCGTGCCTTGCGACGCTGGCGAGGAAGGCCTCCAGGCCCTCCAGCTCGTACGGTCCGAGGCCGTAGCGGATGCGGTGGGTGAGGTAGCGCCGGTAGCGCTCGGGATCGCCACCCTTCTCCTTCGCGAAGCCCTGCGCGATCTCGGTGCGCATCCCGAGCCCCTCGCGCGCGGCGCGGGCGATCTCGGCCACGTCTTCGGGCATGAGCACGCCCGGACGGGCGGCCCACAGGGCGTAGATCATGGGTAGCCGGGTGAGGTGCGTCCACTCGCGCCCCAGATCGAGGACCTGGTTGGCCGACACGTCGAAGCACGGGTCGCCGATGACGAGCGCGCCCTTGGTGCCCTTGGCGAGGGCGAGGCCGTCGGCGGCAGGCACCGCTGTGAACTTGGGGTGAATGCCGCGCTCGGCGAGGACGAGCTTCGCCAGGAGCTGCGCGGTGCGCGAGGCGGTGTCGAGGAAGACCTCGTCCCATACCACCGGCGACTGCTCGCCGACGAGGAGCACGGTCGCCACGGGGCCGTCCGAGCCGATGGCGATGCCGGGCACGATCTCGTAGTCCTTTCCGGCCAGGCCACCCACCGGGAGGAGCGCGATCTCCACCTCGCCACGCTCCAGCATGGCGGCGCACATGGACGGCTCGGCCAGGACGAGCTCGATGCGCCTCGAGCCCGCCAGCATGGCGGTGAGGGGGCGGGCATTGAGGAAGGAGACGGCGGCGGCGCGGAGCTTCGGCATGAGAGGTTCCTCGTCGCTACGGGTTCCGTCCCGCTGGCCCCGCGCAGCGGTCCGGTACGGAAGCGAGACTCGTCATGACGCGTTTACCTGAAATCTCGGCGTGGGCGGCGGCGCCACGGTGTGCACGCGCAGAACCCGGTAGAGGCTGTCGCGCTCCGCGGGCACGCGGCCCGCGCAGCGGATGAGCCGGTGGAGCTGCGCCTCGCCGAGTACCTGCGGCGTCTGCGCCCCCGCCATGTGGTAGATGCGCTCCTCGAGCACCGTGCCGTCGAGGTCGTCGACGCCGAAGCTGAGCGCGGTCTGGGCGAGGCGCTCGCCCAGCATCACCCAGTAGGCCTTCAGGTGATCGAAGTTGTCGAGGTAGAGGCGCGCCGCCGCGTACGTGCGCAGGCCGTCGAACCCGGTCGGCTTCGGATAGGCCTTCCCGATCATGTTGTGCTCGGGGTGGAACGCGAGCGGGATGAAGACCTGGAACCCACCCGTCTCGTCCTGTAGCTGCCGCAGCCGCGACATGTGATCGACGCGCTCGGCGAGCGTCTCGACGGTGCCGTAGAGCATGGTGGCGTTCGTCTTCATGCCGAGGCGGTGCGCGACGCGGTGCACCTCCAGCCACTGCTCGGCGGTCGCCTTGTCGTCGCAGATCTTCCGGCGCACGCGAGGCGCGAAGATCTCGGCGCCACCGCCGGGCAACGTGTCCACCCCCGCGGCGGCGAGCTCCGTCAGGACCTGGCGGTACGACTTCCCGAACTTCTCGGCGAAGAAGTGGATCTCGACGGCCGTGTAGCCCTTGATCTTGAGCTCGGGCCAGGCGGCCCGGATGCGGCGCGGGACCTCGAGGTAGAAGTCCCACCCGAGGTTCGGGTGGAGGCCGTTCACGATGTGCACCTCGGTGATGCCGAGGTCGCGCTTCGAGAGGACGTGGCCGACCGCCTCGTCGAGGCTCATCGTGTAGCCCTGGCTGGCGGGCTGGTCATCGGGGCGCGCGAACGAGCAGAACTTGCACGACGCCACGCAGACGTTGGTGAAGTTGAGGTGGACGTTCTTGTTGTAGAAGGCGAGGTCGCCGTGGCGTTGCTCGCGGACGTGGTTCGCGAGCGCGCCCACCGCGCAGAGATCGCTGGATTCCAGGATGCGCAGTGCGTCCTCGTCCGAGAGACGCCGGTGGGCGAGCACCTTGTCGCGGATGGGGCCGAGGCCGGCGCGCTCCAGGGCGCGCTGCGCGAGGTTCGAGAGCAGGGGTGCCATTCCGGATCAGTCCTCCGCCGGCTCAGCCCGCGAGCGGGGCGACAGCCCCTCCCAGCGGCGCATCAGGTCGTTCGGGATGCCCAGGCGATCGAGGAGCCGTGAGACCACCGTGTCGACGAGCTCGCCGATGTCCTTCGGGTTCGAGTAGAAGCTGGGCGCCGCCGGCATGACGAAGGCCCCGGCCTCGATCACCTGTGCCATCGCCCGCGCGTGCACGAGCGAGATGGGTGTCTCGCGCAGGCACAGGAGAAGGCGCCTCCTCTCCTTGAGCATCACGTCGGCGGCGCGGCCGACGAGGTCCATCGAGACGCCGTAGGCGATGCGCGCCATGGCGCCCGCCGAGCACGGGACCACCACCATGCCGTCGTACTGCGCGCTCCCCGAGGCGAAGGGGGCGGTGAAGTCGCGGTTCTTCCAGGTGGTGAAGGGATAGGAGGGCTCGGCCCCGATCTCCTGCTTCCAGACCTGCTTTCCCGTCTCGGTGAAGACGAGGTCCACGGCCACGCCCTGCGCCGGCCCCTCCGCCGCGAGGAAGTCGAGGAGCCGCTTCGCGTAAGGCGCGCCCGACGCGCCGCCGATGGCGACGACGAGCTTCACCCTTGGGCCTCCTCATCCGGCAGGGGACAAGCCCCCGCCCTACGCGCCACCACGAGGCCGCACACGCCGGGGAAGAGGGTCTCGCCCCGCACGCCCTCGAAGCCGGCGCTCCAGCACGCCTCCTCGAACTCCGGACGCGAGGCGAAGCGCTCCATCGAGGCGACGAGGTAGCGGTACGCGTCGGGATCGGGGGAGAGCACGCGGCCCAGGACCGGCAGCGCCAGCCGGTTGTAGGCCCCGTGCACGAGGCGCGAGCCTTGTGACTCGGGGCGGAAGAACTCGAGCACGCCCAGCCTGCCGCCCGGACGGAGCACGCGGCCCAGCTCTGCCAGCCCGCGGTCGAGCGCCTCGAGGTTGCGCATCCCGAACGCCACGGTGACGGCGTCGAAGGTTCGGTCCGGGAAGGGCAAGGCGAGCGCGTCCGCCTGCGCGGCGGGGAGGCCGGTCTTCTTCGCGCCGCGCGCCAGCATCGGGAGCGAGAAGTCGGCGCCGAGCACGCACGCGCCTGGCTGCTGGCGCCGGGCCTCGGCGGCGACGTCCATCGTTCCGGCGCAGAGATCGAGCAGCCGCTGGCCGCTGTGGAGCGCGAGGTCGCGGACGAGGCGGCGGCGCCAGCGCTGGTCCACGCGAAGCGTCATGACGCGGTTGAGGAGGTCGTAGGAGGGCGCGATGCGGTCGAACATGGCCCGCACCGCCAGCCCGCGGTTCGCCTCGCCCGGCAGCGGGACGGCGCCCCTCGAGGGCGTGGACGGGACTCTCACGCGGCCCCCTTCCTCGGGCTCCAGCTGGCGGCCGGAGGCGGAGGGATCTTCGGGCGACGCGCCGGGGGCGCCGCCGGCACGATGCGCTGGTAGAGCGCGTCCATGCGGGCGAGGAGCTCCGGCGGATGCACGCACGGCTCCGGCCACTCGCGGCCGCCCTCCTCCGCCCACTTCCGCGTGGCGTCTACACCGAGCTTGGCGCCCAGCGCGAAGCTCGGCGCGGCGTGGTCGAGGACGTCCACGGGGCCCTCCAGCACCACCAGGTCGCGGCGCGCGTCCACGTTCGCGAAGGCGCGCCAGGTGCACTGTGAGTGATCGTGAACGTCCACGTCATCGTCGAAGACGACGAGCGTCTTCGTGTTCGCCATCTGTCCCGAGCCCCACATGCCGTGCATGAGCTTCTTGGCGTGGCCGGGGAACTCCTTCTTCATCGCGACGAAGCACAGGTTGTGGAAGACGCCCTCGGCCGGGAAGGACATGTCCACCACCTCGGGGAAGACGGTCTGGAGCAGCGGCAGGAAGAGGCGTTCGGTGGCCTTGCCCAGCCAGAGGTCCTCCATGGGCGGCGGGCCGACCACGGTGGCCGGGTAGATGGCGTCGCGCCGGCGCGTGAGGCAGGTGACCTCCAGCGCCGGGTAGTCGTCCGCGAGCGAGTAGTAGCCCGTGTGATCACCGAAGGGGCCCTCCCGCACGAGCGGCGCCGCGGGATCGACGAAGCCCTCGATGACGAGGTCGGCCTCGGCGGGCACCTCGAGATCGTTCGTGAGGCACTTCACGAGCGGCACGCCTTCCTTCCGCAGGAAGCCCGCGAAGAGGTACTCGTCGATGCCGGGCGGCAGCGGCGCCGAGGCGCAGTAGGTGAGGGCGGGGTCGCCGCCGAGCGCGATGGCGACGGGCATGCGCTCGCCACGCTTCCGGTAGGCCCGGAAGTGGGCGGTGGCGGTCTTGTGGAGCTGCCAGTGCATGGCGAGGTGCCGCGGTCCCAGGACTTGAAGTCGGTACATGCCGACGTTGCGCAGGCCCGTCTCCGGGTCGCGCGTGACGACCTGAGGCAGCGTGATGAAGGGCCCGCCGTCGTGGGGCCAGGTGGTGAGCACCGGCACCGAGCGCAGGTCCGGCTCGGTCTCCACGATCTCCCGCACCGGGCCGTCGCCGACGTGCTTGGGCATGTAGGCGGCGAGCTTGCCCAGCTTGGGCAACATCATGAGCTTGTCCCAGAAGCTCACCGGGGGTGCCATGTGGAGCAGCGCGCGCAGCTCGTTCGCCGGCGTCTCCAGATCCTCGCAGGAGAGCGCCCAGGCGGTGCGCCGCCGCGAGCCGAAGAGGTTCATCGCCACCGGCAGGATGCTGCCGTCCCGCCGGTGGGCCAGGGTCCCGTGCGGCGGGGTCCCGTCTCCCACCGCCGAGGGCCGCGGGTTCTCGAACAGGAGCGCCGGCCCCTCCTGCTTGGCGGCGCGGTCGGCCAGCGCCGCCATCTCCAGGACGGGATCGACAGGATCGGCGACGCGCACCAGCTCGCCGGCCCGCTCGAGCCGTTCGAGGAAGCTCCGCAGGGAGCGATAGGACATGAGGTGCACGTATTTACTCCTGTCGTCCTCTTGTTTCAATGATCGTTGAAATGATATGAGGGGCGTTCCATGAGCCAGACCGTACGCGTGGCGCACAGCCCCGACTCCGACGACGCATTCATGTTCTACGGGCTCGCCTCACGCGCCGTGAAGGCCGAGGGCCTCGAGTTCGTCCACGAGCTGCGCGACATCGAGACGCTCAACAAGGCCGCCGTCGAGGGCCGCTACGAGATCACGGCGCTCAGCGTCCACGCCTACGCCTATCTCCACGACAGGTACCTGCTCCTCGACTCTGGCGCGTCCTTCGGCGACGGCTACGGGCCGACGGTCGTGGTTCCCGAGGGATCGGAGATCCGCGATCTCGGTGGGCTCACCGGCAAGCGCATCGCCATCCCCGGCAAGTGGACGAGCGCGGCGCTCGCGCTGACGCTCCGGCTGCCGCTCCACACGCCGGTCGTCATGGACTTCAAGCAGGTAGGCGAGGCGGCCAAGCGAGGCGAGGTCGACGCCGGGCTCGTCATCCACGAGGGCCAGCTCACCTCCGCCGAGGAGGGCCTGAGGGTGGTCGAGGATCTCGGCGCCTCGTGGAAGGCCCGCACCGGCCTCCCGCTCCCGCTCGGGATGAACGCGGTGAAGAAGGACCTGCCCGAGCCGTTGCGCGTCACGCTGGCGCGCGTCCTCGCCGAGAGCGTCGCCTACGGGCTCGACCACCGCGAAAAGGCGCTCGACCACGCCATGGCCTACGCGCGCGGCCTCGAGCGAAACCTGGCCGACACCTTCGTCGGCATGTACGTGAACGGCTGGACCCGCAGTGTCGGCGTGGAGGGCCGGGCGGCCGTGGCGCTCTTCCTCGGCGAGGCGGCAGGGCGCGGCCTCGTCCCCTCGGTGACGCCGGAGTACCAGGACTGCTGAGGCGACCTCGGGGTGCGGCGGGGGTGCGAGAGGGGTGCGGTTAGGTGCGGCTCTGCTCGCCGTTCGGTGTCAGACCTCTGCCTCAGAATGTCCGTGTGGCCAGCGGGAACATCACCACCGAAGCGCCCCTCGAGCCCGCGCAGCTGGACCTCTTCGACTCGCACGTCGCGCGATTCGCGAAGGTCGAGGAGGCGCTCCACCAGGGTCGGCTCGACGTCGCCGGAGATCTGGCACGGCAGGTCGGCGAGCGCTTCGACCTGGCGGAGGCCCAAGGCCTCGCCGTGGAGATCGAGCGCCTGGCCGTGTACCTCTCGGGCCTGGAGGGTGACCTCGAGAGGATGGCGGTCTTCGCCGAGCGACCAGACGCCCAGCTCGAGTCGCTGCGGCTGGACGGCGCGCTGCGAACGGCGGTCCTCCGTGGACTGCACCGCCGCGTGGCGCAGGCGGCCGAGCGCCAGGGCCGGGCCATCGTCCTGGGGCGACCGGTGGGCTGGCACTGGCTGTGCGCCGAGGAATCCGACAGGGCAAAGGCAGCGCTCGAGGAGGCGGTACGCCAGAAGCGCGCTCTCGGGGTGTCCCTCTCGATCCTGGGGAACCTCGCATTGCGCGAGAAGGCCGTCGTGGCCGCGCGAGAGCTGTACCGGCGCGCTTTCTGCGAGGACCCCCACGGGGTCCCGGCGGAGACGATCGCCGACGCCGAGGTACAGGCGCTGTTCGACGAGGCGCAAGAGCTCGCGCTCGACCCGCCCCAGGAGTGGGTGCCGATGGTGGGCTATGCAGCAGGGTTCTTCCAGCTCCCCGCCGAGCCGCAGGGCCAGGGCGGCTGCCGCGAGTTCCACGCCGGCCTCCTCGACGCGCGCCGCAGCGCCGACGTCGCCCATCGGCGCCGCATGAAGCAGCTGGCGCCGCGGCTCTTCAAGCGGCTTCTCGACGAGCACAAGCTCTGATAGCGCATGCCACATGAACTGACGCTCGAGATGGGGGGCGCGGGGGGAGAGTTCTCCCCTCCGCTTGAGGCGCCGCAAGGCGCCGG
>MEMX01000060.1:32815-34504 GCA_001768075.1 Anaeromyxobacter sp. RBG_16_69_14
CTCCGCTTGAGGCGCCGCAAGGCGCCGGACATCAGCTCACAGCGGCGGCGGTGACGCTGGAGAATCACATCAACTGGTCGCCGCTGTGACTCGCTGGAGACGATCGGCCCGTGGACGCTCCCGATGCGGTCATCGTCGGTTCCGGCCCGAACGGCCTTGCGGCCGCGGTCGCGCTCGCCAGGGAAGGCTGGCAGGTGGCGGTTCGAGAGGGCGCGGACGAGATCGGTGGCGGCACCCGCACGCTTTCCCTCACCCTTCCCGGTTTCCTTCACGACCACTGCTCGGGGGTTCATCCCCTCGCCGCCGCTTCGCCGTTTTTCAGGACTCTGCCGCTCGCCGAGCACGGGTTGCGATTCATCGAGCCACCGGCCGCGTGCGCCCATCCGTTCGACGACGGCACGGCGGCGCTGCTCCTGCGCTCCACGCGCGAGACCGGTGACACGCTCGGACAGGATGGCCACGCCTGGCGCGCGCTCTTCGACCCGCTCGCCGCGGAGTTCGACGCGCTCGCCCGCGAGGCGCTCGGGGCGGTCTTGCACCTGCCGCGCCGCCCCCTGCTCCTCGCTCGGTTCGGGCTGTCCGCGCTCTGGTCGGCCCGCGCTCTCGCGGAAGGGAGGTTTCGCGGGCCGCGGGCGCGCGCGCTCTTCGCCGGGATCGCGGCGCACGCGCTGCGGCCGCTCGAGGCGTCGCCGACCTCGGCCTTCGCCCTCGTCCTCGGTGCGGCCGGGCACGCGGTCGGGTGGCCATTCCCGGCCGGTGGGGCCGCGCGCATCGCGTCCGCGCTCGCGTCCCTGCTCGCCGCTGCGGGTGGCCAGGTCGCGACCTCGTCCGCGGTCACCTCGCTCGCCGAGCTTCCCGCGGCGCGCGCCGTCCTGCTCGACCTCACGCCGCGCCAGGTGCTCGCCGTCGCGGGTGGCCGGTTTCCCTGGGCCTACCGGCGCGCCCTCTCGCGCTTCCGCTACGGATCGGGTGCCTTCAAGGTGGACTACGCCTTGGCGGCGCCGATCCCGTGGCGGGCGCGGGAGTGCGCGCGCGCGGGAACGGTGCACCTCGGCGGCACGCTCGACGAGATCGCGGGGGCCGCGCGCGCGGTGGCTTCGGGCGAGATGCCCGAGCGCCCCTTCGTCCTCCTCGCACAGCACACGCTCTTCGATCCGTCGCGCGCGCCCCCCGGGCGGCACACGGCCTGGGCGTATTGCCACGTCCCGCACCGGTATTCAGGCGACGCTGCGGCGGCGCTCGAGGCTCAGATCGAGCGGTTCGCGCCCGGCTTCCGCGACGTGGTGCTCGCGCGGGCGGGGCGGGGACCGGCAGACCTCGAGCGCGACAGCCCGAACCTCGTCGGCGGCGACGTCGGCGCCGGCGAAGCCTCGCTCCGGCAGACCGTCTTCCGCCCGGCCATGCGCGCCAACCCCTGGTCCACCCCGCTGGACGGCCTCTTCCTCTGCTCCGCCTCGACGCCTCCCGGGGGCGGGGTGCACGGCATGTGCGGGTACCTCGCGGCGCGGGCCGCGCTCAGGGCGTCGGAGCGCGGACGGAGGTGGGCTCCTCCGTCCAGTGGCGCTGCACGTGGCTAGTGGCCGGTATGGCGGTGACCCTCGAGAATCACATCAACTGGTCGCCGCTGTGAGCTCGACCAGGGAGAAATCGGCTCGATGCGCGTCACACCCGGCTCGCAAGTGTCTCTCT
>MEMX01000060.1:34574-37752 GCA_001768075.1 Anaeromyxobacter sp. RBG_16_69_14
ATTTTGAGCGCTGTCCATGGTGATGTGTGGTAAAGCAATCCCGAGGTGGCAGAGTTGTCACCCTGGCGTTCTCTGGGGGGGGCTCCATGACGCGTCTTGGTTGTGCGGCGCTCGCTGCGCTGCTGGCAGCCGCATCTCTGATTGATCGTGAGGCGGCGCCGCCCACCATCGACTTGTCCGCGATCACACCGCAGGCGATTGCCTCCCACGGTTCCTCGTTGATCTCCCCGGGCGCGAGCCATGCGGACTCGGCGTCGATGGCGCCCCTCTCGCCGTCCGGCGAGGCCGACAGGGGCCCGGCCGCGCGGGAACGAACATGACCGCGGGCAGAGCGGTCACGACCACGCATGCGTCGACGGGGACGATCGAGCTCGGGTCCCGGGTGATCCTGGAGCCGCCTCCTTGGACGCGCCGCCCGGTGCCGTGCATGTGGTCCGGGTCGAGAACGACGGTCCAGACGAGTTGCGCTTCATGATGCGGCTTCATGATGCGAGGAGGATTGCGCAGGTTCCGAGTGAGAGGGAGTCGAGGACATATCGCCACAGGTACGGCGAGAACTTCAGCGGGAGGGTGTCATGGAGAGTGGTTTTCGCGTCACGACCGCGCGCTGGGTGGGCGTGGTCATGGCCGGTGCAGCCGTAATTGTCGCAGCTTGTCCCGTGGGCGAAGGTAGTGGGGATGGCAAGAATTGCGAGGAGGTCGTGACCGCGCAGATCGCGTGCGACCCCACTCTCAACAAAGACAAAGCAATTGCCGCATGCCAGGCGCTGACTTGTGACGATGAGCAAGACGCCTGGGCCTGCATCATCAACCTCAGTTGTGGCGGGGACCCGAGCACGTACGAAACGCAGGTGAAGAACTGCCTCAAGGACTCCAAGTGTACGACTGAGGAACCCGAATCCGACGGTGGCCCCGACGCTGGCCCTGACGGTGGCTCTTGCCAGAGTGCGCCGGAGAGCAATACGTGCGCCACGCAGTTCCCGGACTACCCGCTCTATTGCGGGGGTACCGCCTGCTGCCCGCAAGACCTCCCGTACGGCTGCAACGAGTCGGGCTACTGTTACGAGACTCAAGCGGCCGCCGAGCAGGATTGCGGTAGCTCTTGCGTGGCCTGCAGCTCCGGCGGCCCTTCAGGCTCTTGCCAAGCTGCGCCGACGACCAACAGGTGCACCGACGCCGATCACGGGGCCCAGTGCCAGAGCGGGTGCTGCCCGCTAGAAACTCCGTTTGCGTGCGTGGCCTCGGATGGTACCGGTGACTGCTATGCGACCGCGGAACAAGCTCAGGCAGCCTGCGGCGACTCCTGCGAGGCCTGCAACACCAGTGGCGGGCCTGGTGGCGGCGGTTCTTGCCAAGCTGCGCCGACGACCAACACTTGCCAGGACGCCGATCACCCGCACCAGTGTAATTCCGGGTGCTGCGTGCAAGGCTCTCCCTTTCTGTGCCCGGGGCTAGGCTGCGCCGCGACCCAGGAAGAAGCCGAGGCGGCCTGCCCCGGCGCCTGTGAGGCCTGTACGCCTTGACACGCCGCTGGAGAATCACATCAACTGGTCGCCGCTGTGAGATACCGTGACAGATGATAGCTCGCGCGGTTCCCCGTGTTTCGAGGAGCCTGGCCAGTGATTGAGTAAGACTGCGACGCAGGGGGCGGTGGCCAATTTCGAGAGCCGCCGCCACCTGCGTCGAGGCGCCTAAAGAGGGACCGCAATGCGTCTGATATCGCGTGCACTGGGGTTGTTCGCGCTGCTCCTGATCGGCGCGTCGGCGAGAGCTGACGAGTCGAACTTCAGGCGATACATCGTCGGCGGACGCGCCGCGGGGATGGGCGGTGCGTTCACCGCGCTGGCGGATGACGGATCGGGTCCATACTACAATCCGGGTGGTCCGGCCTTCGCGACTCGCTCCATGCTTTCGCTGTCGGCTTCGGTGTACGGGGTCGCTCTAGGCTCCCAGAAAGACGCACTTGGGGTTGGGCACGACTTTGACTATTCGACCCTCAACGTCTTCCCGGTCTCGACCTCGTCGGTTAGCAAGTTCGGAGCCGTGGACGCTTCCGGCGCCGCACCCAATACGCTGGCGCTGAGCGTGTTCGTCCCTGACGCACACATGATCGACGCGCGAGATACGTTGGGTAGCGAGGCCAACGCGTTCTTGCTGAATCGGCAGGAACAGACGATCTGGGCGGGCCCCAGCTACGCGCGCCGGTTCGACCGCCTCGGCATCGGTGCGAGCGCCTTTGTCCTCGTGGGAACGCAGAAGGGCCTCCTCGATTTCCGCCAAGGGAACGAGAGCACCTTCCTCACGGTGACCACCCGGTCGGACCAAACCATCTTCGGGGTCGTGGGGGCTGTCGGCCTGAGGTACGATGTCAATGAGAACCTGAAGGTCGGAGCGTCGTTCTATTCGCCGGAGCTCGGAATAAGCGGTTCGCGTCAAAGTTTCGTTCGCGTCGAAAGGAACGCGGGCTCGACCGTCCAGAGCCGCGAGGACTTGCACGCGACCCCGTCCTTGCCGTGGCGCGCTCAGGCCGGGATCGCCTGGACGTCGGGGGAGCTGACGCTCGCCGTCGACGCGATCGTGCTCGGGGCGCTGGAGATACAAGACGACGTCCAGCTCAGTGGCCAGGGGCTGGATCGACGCGTGAAGCGGAACATGGTCGTGAATGGCTCGGCAGGGTTCGAGTACGTGATCGACGACAAGTTTCCTTTGCGAGCGGGGTTCTTCACCGATTTTGCCGCCTCGGACAGGCCCATCCCTGATCAAGAATGGGATAATGTTGACCATCTTGACCGATATGGCACGACCGTGTCCATTGGCTGGCGTACGGACCATACCGCGACAGACCTGGGTCTGAATATCTCTTACGCAAGCGGCCAGACTCTCAGGTTCGATGATCTCCAGAACTTCGGGCTCGTGGCGACAGAATCAACCGAGACGCTGTTCTACCTGTTTCTCGCGACGTCTTATCAGTTCTGACGGGAGGATAGGCGTGCTGGACACCGATGACAGGATTGGCTTCATGCGGCGACCCGAGAGTCAAAGGGGACGTTCCGTCCTCCTGGTGACGGCCGCGATTGCACTCTCGGCGAGCGTCGGTGCCCGCGCTCTGGCAGCGCCGCCCTCCACCGCTTCCGACGACTCGACGCAGATACAGCCAGTTCCGTCGCGCGCGCCCCCC
>MEMX01000060.1:37763-43326 GCA_001768075.1 Anaeromyxobacter sp. RBG_16_69_14
ACGCGGGACTGGCCGGGGCGCAGGACGAGCGCGTCCTGGCGGGCCATCGGTTCTTCTTCCCCCTGTTGCAGGAGACCGCGTTCAACACGACCTACTTCGGCATCCGTCAAGGCGGTGGCTCGTACTCGGTTCCGAAGTACCCCACCATAGTGGGGACGTTCGACGTGGAGGAGATGTTCTTGACGGAGGGCGCCGACCTGGCGGTTAGACTTCACGATCGCATCGGCGTCTTCGGGACGTTCGAGGGGCAGGCGTTCACGGGGACCAATGGCACGTCGGTGCTGGCCAGGGGCGGAAAGTTCGCCGTCGGCGGTACCCTGGGCGGTGTCGTGAAGCTGGCGCGCATCGAGCAGACTGGAACCCAGTTCGCAGGGAGGGTGTTCGGCAGGGTCGACACGGGCACGCAGTTGAACGTCTTGCAGCTCCTCCAAGCGATGTCTTCATCCGAGATGGATCTGGACAAGGTCATGGACGGCGAATTCGTCAAGTACGCCATCATGGACGCCGGATTCCATGAGTATGGGCTCTCGTTCCACGGGGCGCAGGCTCTGGCCCGGTACTTTTCGCTCCAGGGAAGCGTGCGCTACGCGCACGGGGGCTGGTTTGTGAAGGCCAGCACGCCAAGAGGAACCGTCGAGGACTCCAGTTCGACCGACGACCTGCAGTTGGTCCTCGCGGCCGGGGTCGATGGCATGCCAGCCCATGTGCCAGTCGCCGCCGTGCTGGAATACAAGATCGAGGGGATCTGGACGACGAATGACGCTACCGACGTGACAACCGTCGACAGTCATCATGTGGTCTCCGCCGGATTCTACTATTCGGGGCAACGCAACTTGCAACTGGGGATTGCTCTGGAGACGGAGATCAGCATGACGCCGGAGCGCGGCACCGACGAAGACGGTCGGACCGTCAGCTCGGGCAGCCCCAGCCGCTTCTCGGGGCAGTTCGTCTTTCGCTACATCTGGCCGGGTGCGACGAACCAGTGAGCGCCGGCCGTCATCCCGTGGCGCGCCCGCCACCGCTTTCGTCTTCTCCCGTCTCGCTGCTCTCGCCCGCGACGACCTCCCTCGGCTTCGCCATCCAGGCGCGTGCAGGCACGAGCATCGCCATCGCCGGCAAGAGCACCAGAGCGGTGATGAGCGTGGTGAGCTCGCCCAGCATCGCGTACCACCCGAACGAACGCAGGGCGCGGTTGAAGGACATGATGAGGGAGCCATAGCCGATGATGGTGGTCCACGAGCACAGGATCACCGCTCCGCCGACCTCGGCCAGCGCCGGCACGACGCTCCGCCGCACACTCATCCGCGACAGGACGTTCGCTCCATAGTCGACCGCGATGCCGAACGTGATCGGGTACACGATGAAATTGAAGAAGTTGATCTTGATGTTCGCGAGCGTGGCGATCCCGCCCATGAGCGCGACGCCAGCGGTGAGCGAGAGCAGCAGCAGGGCGCTCCGCCCCCAGTTCTTGAAGAAGACGACCACCAGCGCGCAGACACAGACGAACGACAACAGGGTCACCCGGGGCCCCTGGCGCTCGATGTCCTCGAGGAGGTCGGCGACGACGATGTCAGCCCCGGCGGCATCGTAGCGCCCACCCTCTACCGGCACGTTGCGCACCGCGGCCGCATACTCGCGCAGGTTGGCGCCCAGCTCCAGCTTCGCGCCGCCGTGCGCGCGCACGAACGCGAGGCGCCCCACGGACCCATCCCGCTCGCGAAAGCGATCGACCAGCGACTGCGGGGCCTCCTCGTCGGCCAGCGGACGCTGCGCTGCCAGCTGACCGCGGATCTCGCGAGCACGCGCGGCTTGCTCCTCCGGAAGGTGGCTAAGGACGCTATCCGTGAGCCGTTCGCTGATATCGCGGATCAGCGCCAGCTTCTCCGGCTGGTGCGAAGGCACGACGCCCGAGACCGTCTCGCAGCTGGCGATGAGCTGCTCGAGTCGAGGCCGCTCCTTGAGCCGTCGGTCGATCTCCTCGCAGTACGTCTCCGCCCCCTGGCGCGACGGAAGCAGCGCGATCGCGCCGGCGATGGACGTTCCGATCCCGCCTTGCGCGCGGCCGTTGTCGCGCCGAAGCGCCTCGCTCCCCGTGGCGTCGTTGGTGAGGTTGTCGAGGTTCCGCTCCATCGAGTTCGGGAGGTTCCATGAGAAGACGGCCAGTGCAGCCGCGGTGATCGTGGCGGTGACCGCCACCATGGTTCGCGGGTACGCGAACAAGCGCTCGAGCATCGGATTGCCGCGCTCGGACGGGAGCACCCGAACGCGAGCCCGATAAGGACGGAGGCGCTCGAACAGCACGAGCAGCGCGGGCACGAAGGCGAAGGTCGCGGCCCAGCACAGCAGCATTCCGATCCCGCCGATGAAGCCGAAGTGGCGGAACCCGCGATTCGTCGCGACGAGGAGCGTTCCGAATGCGACGCTGGTGCCGACCGCCGCGAGCAGCGTGGCGCGCGCCGCCGCCTGCGCACCCTCGTGGCACGCCTGCTCGAGCGTCGCGCCGCGCCGGCGCAGCTGTCCCACCCGGGCCAGGTACACGAGACCGTAGTTGATCCCGTTTCCCGCCACGATCGACCCGAGGAAGGTGGTCTGGGTATTCAAGTACCCGATGGCGATCCAGGTGACGCCGAAGGTCGCGGCGATACCCACGACGAGCGCAGCGCCGATCGCCAGCACCGGGCGCACCTCCCGGTAGAAGACGAGGATCGACAGCAAGACCAGCGCCATCACGATCGCGAAGGACGTGACGGCGCCCTTCACGATGGTCTCGTACTCGGCCAGCAGGATCGGGTAGCTCCCGCCGAACCCGATGCGGAGGCGCTCGGATGCCATCTGCCCGCCGTGCCGATCGGCGACAGCTCGAATCTTGTCGAGGACGACACGCACCTGTTCCACACCGAGGCTGGTACCGGTGGGGCGCAGCACGATGGTCACCGAGCGGCGGTCCGGGTGCACCATGAACCCGTCCACGAACTGCTCGAACCGCTGCTCGACCCTGGCTCTCGGTCCGGGCCTGGTGGGATCGAGGAGCTCCCCGAGGTCCTTGTTCTTGGCCAGGTCGATGCGCAGCTCGGGCGCCGGCTGCGCCTCGCTGCCTTCGTCGAGGAGGTCGAGCACCGGATTGTATCTGGCCTTGACCTCGCCGATGGCTGCCACCAGGTCCGCTCGTGCCTTGCCGAGCTGGTCGAGTGGCAAGAACATGGGCCAGTGGTCCGTGTACCAGCGCTGGATGGGCCGGATATCGGACTCGACGGAGCGAATGACATCGCGCCCCAGCGCGCGGTACTCGGCTGCGAGCACCGTCGCCAGCGCCTCGGCACGCTCCAGGCCGGAGGGGCCGTCGAGCGACTCGACCATGACGAGGATGGTTCCGTCCCCCCCCACACGTCTCGCCAGCTCCTTCGCGTGCTTGACGCTCGGCACGTCCTCGGGGAGCAGCTCCTCGAAGCTCGAGCGCACCTCGAGATGGGAAGCGAGCCAGAGGCTCACACATGTCACGACCACCGCGGAGACGAGGAACGAGCGCCAGCGCCGGATCGACGCCGCGGTGAGACGCGAAATGGGATCGTGATGCATGCGCGACAGACGAATACCAGAAGTTGGATACGGCGCCGATGTAGGGCATGGCCAGACAGGTCGTCGTCAGGCCCGACACGTGATGGGCGCTCGACGCTGGTGGGTCTGGAGCGCGAATGCAGCGCCTGACCGGATCTCGAGCGTACGAGACAACCTTCAGAAGGCGCGCTCGGTGAGCGAACGCGCCGCCTCGGCGATGGCGCGGCGGTGCGCTCCGTCCGGTACCCTCGCGAGCGCCCGCATCGCAGCTGCGGTGTGCTCGCGGGCGAGCGATCGCGCGGCCTCGATGCCGCCGGTGCGCTTCACCACCCCGATCACGTCGCCCGCGACGGCGGCGCCGTCCTCCTTGCCCTCGACCAGCCGCGAGAGCCGCTCGCGCAGCGCCGGCTCACGGTGGAAGGCGCGGATGAGCGGCAGCGTCGCCTTGCCCTCCATGAAGTCCTGGCCGAGGCGCTTGCCCAAGAGGTCGGGCTCCGCCGCATAGTCGAGCGCGTCGTCGACGAGCTGGTAGGCCATGCCGATACCCTCGCCGAACTCCGCCAGCGCGTCGGGCACCTCGCCGCGCACCTCCGCTGCCCAGGCCCCCGCCGCGGCGCTCCAGCCGAAGAGCGATGCGGTCTTCCCCCTCACCACGTCGAAGTAGTCCTGCTCGGTGGACTCGAAGCTGCCGCGCAGCGAGAGCTGCAGGACCTCGCCCTCCACCAGGCGCCGCATGGTGGCGAGCAGCGCCGGCAGCGCCGCGGAGCGGGCCGGCACCGAGGCCACGATCTCGAGCGCGCGGGTGAGGAGCCAGTCGCCGGAGAGCACCGAGACGGCGTTTCCCCACAGCACGCGCGAGGAGGGCCGGCCACGGCGCATGGGGCCGTCGTCGATGACGTCGTCGTGGAGCAGCGTGGCGGAGTGCGTGAGCTCGGCGGCGCAAGCGAGGGGCACCGCCGAGCGGAGGTCGCCGTCGCAGGCGCCACAGGCGAGCAGGGTCACGGTAGGGCGGATGCGCTTGCCGCCCGAGCCGACCAGGTGGAGCGCGGCGGCGCGCAGGGTCTCCTCGGCGTCCTCCATCGCGCGCACGAGCTCCCGCTCGAGCGACGAGAGTTCGTCTGCGAGGAGGGGCACCTCCTGCAGCGCAGCCTGCGCCCTTTCGGGGCTCACCCCGCGGACGGCGCTCGCGTCGAGCTGCGACAGGACGGCCCGCTCTCGGCTCATGCTCCCCTCTCCCGGGAACTTCAAGAAAAATTGAAGGAACCATATAGCGCGGACCGGTCACCGTGGTCAAACGCGGCGCGTGGACCGTTACAAGCGGTGAAGCGATCCGGCCCGGGGTGGGGGGAGCAGCCGCTGCACGAAGAACGACGAAGGCGAGTCTGAAAGCGGTTCTCACTTGAACTGACGCTCGAGATGGGGGGCGCGGGGGGAGAGTTCTCCCCCGCTAGAGGCGCCGCAAGGCGCCGGACATCAGCTCACAGCGGCGACGGTGACGCCGGGGAATTCACATCAACTTGTCGCCGCTGTGAAAGCGGTTCTCACTTGAACTGACGCTCGAGATGGGGGGCGCGGGGGGAGAGAGGCGCCGCAAGGCGCCGGACATCAGCTCACAGCGGCGACGGTGACGCCGGGGAATCACATCAACTTGTCGCCGCTGTGAGAACAGTTCTTCCCATTCGCGCCTTTCGCCTCGCTCCGCGGCGCCCGTCCGGGGTCGCGCGCGAGCGCCGTGGAGCGTGCGTTCCTCCTGCGGACTACCCTGGCCCGTGCGATGCACAGACCGCGCTCGCGCTCGCGCTCGCGTCGGTCGCGTCGCGCCGGCGGCGGCAGCAGGGGAGAGGCATGCGGCGATTCCTTCGACGTTCGCTGGCGCGCGCAGCGCTGGCGGTCCTCGTCGTCATGGGAGTGGCGAGCTGTAGCGGCGGGAGCGGGGGCGATGCGGGAGGCAGCTCCAGCGCCGCCTGCCCCACGGGCCAGACCCTGCAGGGCGGCCGCTGTGTGACCG
>MEMX01000060.1:43334-44964 GCA_001768075.1 Anaeromyxobacter sp. RBG_16_69_14
TCGGGGACGGCCTGCGGGAGCGCCTGTTGCGGCAGCGGGGAAGCCTGCGTCGCGCCCGGGCAGTGCGCGAGTAACGCCGCCGCGTGCGGCCCCGGCGGCGTTTGCGATG
The DNA here is from genome assembly GCA_001768075.1 of Anaeromyxobacter sp. RBG_16_69_14. Lineage (GTDB taxonomy): Bacteria > Myxococcota > Myxococcia > Myxococcales > Anaeromyxobacteraceae > Anaeromyxobacter_A. The sequence continues at coordinate 43,444 of MEMX01000060.1, forward strand.
CGGGGCTCGCGTGCATCTCGGGTCAGTGCCTCAAGGCGAACGGCGCTTGCAGCTTCCAGCCCCCGAAGGGCCCGTTCACGCCCCGCGTCGCATGGCAGTGGACAGGCTCGTCGACCTTGCCGCAGTACCGGGACGTGCTCATGACGCCCGTCGTGGCGCCGCTGCAGCGGACCGCGAGCGACGCCTTCAGCCCCCCGGCCGTCGTCTTCAACGCCATCCTGAGCGGCCTGGGAGCCGGGTCGGAGGTGCCGGGCATCGTGCGCGCGGTCTCCGGGCGCGACGGGGTCGATCTCTGGGCCACCGACGCCTCACACCTCGTCAACGGCCTCACCGCCATCGCGGCGGGCGACCTCGACGGCGATGGGCAGACCGAGTTCGTGACGGGCCGGCTGCCGACGCAGTGGCCGTCCACGGACCCGGGGCACCTCGGTCCTCCTCTCGACGACGGCCTGCTCGCCTTCGGGAGCGACGGGCGTCTCCTGTGGGAGGTGAAGGGCCTCGTCCTCGGTGGGGACAGGACGCGGCGTGTCTACTGGGGCGCTCCGTCGATCGCGAACCTGTATGCGGGCCGCGAGGCGCAGGTCGTGATCGGCGCCACCGTCATCGACGCGCACGGAACCGTCGTCTGCCAGGGCCAGTACGGACAAGGGGAGAACTGGCTCGGCCCCATCTCCACGGTCGCGGACGTGGACCTCGACGGCGTGCCGGACATCGTCACCGGAAACACCGTCTACGACAACCACTGCAGCCCGAAGGCGGGCTGGCCGAACGGGCAGCCCGACGGCTTGGTGGCGCTCGCGGACTTCGCCGGCGACCAGCACCCGGAGATCGTCGTGGTCTCCGGCGGAACGGTTCGCCTGCAAGACTGGCAAGGGCACGTGATCTGGGGTCCGGCAGCGATCCCGGGCATCTCCGACGGCAAGGGGGGCGGCGCACCCACCATCGCGGACTTCGACGGCGACGGGAAACTGGAGATCGGCGTCGCCGGGGCGTCAACCTACACGGTGTTCAAGCCCTTCGCGGCGAATCCCGTGTTGTGGTCGAAGCCCACCCAGGACCAGAGCCGCGTGACCGGCAGCTCCGTCTTCGACTTCGAGCACGACGGTAAGGCCGAGGTCGTCTATGGCGACGAGTGCTACACGCGCGTCTACGACGGCACCAGCGGCGGGACCCTGTTCGAGTCGCCCAACCCGTCCTGCACGGTGCACGAGAACCCGGTCGTCGCCGACGTGGACAAGGACGGGCGCGCCGAGATCGTGGTGGCGACCAACAGCGTGTGCGACATCCAGTGCCCGTGGGGCGGCCACGTCGGCTCGGGCCAGCACGGGATCACCGTTTTCAAGGACCTGCGCGATCACTGGGTCTCGACGAGGCCCATCTGGAACCAGCACGCCTACCACGTGACGAACGTCTCCGACGACGGGTCGGTGCCTGCGGTGGAACAGCCCAACTGGACGAGCGGCTGGTTCGGCGATGCGCTCAACGACTTCCGCATGAATCCCATCGGCAACGCCGACTTCA
>MEMX01000060.1:45043-45643 GCA_001768075.1 Anaeromyxobacter sp. RBG_16_69_14
CACAGTGTGGAACCGCGGCGCGGTCCTGGTCGCCGCGGGCGTGCCCGTCGCGGTCCGCGAGACGGGAGCCGGCGGGAAGGTCCTCGCGCTGGCCCATACCGCCAAGGCGATCGAGCCCGGGGCGAACGAGGTCGTCGCCATCGACCTCTCCCCACCGCCGGCCGCGCCGACGGACCTCGCTGTCGTCCTCAATGACGATGGCACTTCACAGGGCGTGGTGGGGGAATGCGACACGGACAACAACACGGCGGCTCTGCCCGCCGTCGCATGTCCGGTGGCGGCCAGGTGACAGCGGAGATCGCGGGGAGCACGTTCTCCTGGATTCCGCAGAGCGGGGGATCGTCCCCGACGCGAGGGGCATGATAACTTCCTCCGCGTGCCTGTGGTGAAGCTCAAGCTCGAGTACGACGGGATGCGCTACGTCGGCTGGCAGGTGCAGCCGAACGGTCCGTCCGTCCAGGCGGAGGTGGAGCGCGCGCTCGCCGTGCTGCATGGATCGCCACGCCGGGTCACCGCTGCCGGCCGCACCGACGCGGGTGTGCACGCGCTCGGTCAGGTGGCGAGCTTCCCCGAGGCGGCGCCGCTTCCGCTCGCCGCCTA
>MEMX01000061.1:0-7990 GCA_001768075.1 Anaeromyxobacter sp. RBG_16_69_14
AGGCGCCGCAAGGCGCCGGACATCAGCTCACAGCGGCGGCGGTGACGCTGGAGAATCACATCAACTGGTCGCCGCTGTGAGAGTGGCAACAGGCCACACGCGTTGCGCATGCGCGAGGCGATGGCCGCCTGGAGCTCGCCATGGGACGCGTGGCAGGAATGGCGCTCATCGCGCTGGTCGCGCTCGCCTCCGCCGGAGGCGCGGTCACGGCCCGGAAGCACGAGGCTGGCGCCCCGACTCCCTCGTCCGGGCCGCGGCGCACCGCGCAGACCGACGCCGTGGAGGCGCCGGGTCTCCAGTCGCCCTGCGATCAGGGGCCCGAGCGCGTGTTCTGGGACTATCTCGGCCTCGAGTCGCAGGACGCGCCCGAGAAGCGCGAGGCGGTGCGCAACGAGAGGTTCCGCATCGCCCTGGTGACGATCGCCGATCCCGTCGACTCGCGGCTCGACTCGCTCTTCGACCAGACGGTGACAGGGGTCGCGCTGGCGGCCGAGCGCCTGGGGTACACGCTCGACCGCTACTGGCTGCCGTGGCAGCTCGATCGGCGCCAGCGCCAGGCGGATCGCTCTCCGGACGACTGCCGCACGAGACAGCCTGGAGTGATCCTCTACCGCCCGCACAGGCCCTTGGGGCAAGCGCTTGCTGACGCGGGGGACCCTTCCTCGATGCCGCTCGCCTTCCTCCTCGTGGGAGAGACGCCCACCGCCGGCATTCACCCCATGGCGCTGCAGCGTGCGTTGGAGCTCGTCGACGAAGCGGGGGACGAGTCAAGTCCGGTCCCGGTGCTCGGGCCCACCTTCTCGGGCACCGCCCCGAGTCTCGCGCGCGAGCTGCACCGGCGCGCTGGCCGGACCTTCGACGTCGTCACGGGCAGCGCGAGCTCGAGGAAGGGCCTGGAGGCGCTGCGCCAGCCACGGCCCGTGGCGTCGTCCGGAACTGCGGCGCCCGCCCTCGTCAGGCTCCGATCGACCGTCCACTCCACCGGGAAGCTCTGGAAGGCGGTTCGATCCTACCTGTGCTACCTCGGTATTCGCCCCGAGCAGGTGGCGGTGCTGGTGGAATCGAGCACCGTCTACGGCGCAAGCCTGCGCGGCGATCGCCGGACTGACGACCCCATCCCCCGGACCGACCTCTGCGCCGGCCTCGACTCGGCGTCCAGTTCACCTTCCGGCAGCAGGGCTCTCCCGTGGGAGGACGGGCGGATGATCTTGCGTTTCCCCATGCACGTGTCTCGCATCCGCGACGAGCTCGACCAGAAGCGGCCGCGCGAGAAGCTCGTCATCGGCGGCTACGAGGTGCCGGTCGGGCTAGACCTGCGCGCGGACTCGCAGCACGACGTGAAGGACGTCCTGCCCACGTTCTCGGGGATATCGGAGAACTACGAGGAGCAGACGCTGGACGCGGAGCTCGCATCGATCCGCAGGCACGGTATCCGCGCCGTGGGCGTGATGGCGACGGACGCGCGCGACAAGACCTTCCTCATCTCGAAGTTGCGCGCGCTCGTGCCCGACGTCCTCGTCTTCACCTTCGAGAGCAGCCTGTTGTTCGTGCATCCGGAAGTCCAGCGCGCCACGTACGGGTCGATCGTCGTCTCGACGTACCCGCTCTTCGTAGAAGCGCAGTCCTGGACGGCTGCTGGCCCGCTGCGCGAGCGCGTACAGTTCGGTGGCAGCGCCGCCGAAGGCGTGTACAACGCGGCGCTGGTGGCGCTCGGGTCGCTCGGCTCGAACGCCGCTCCCACGCGGCTGATCGACTACGACTGCCCCTTCCCGGGCGTCTCGCCGCGATTGGGCCAGCCGCCCATCTGGATCTCCGTGGTCGGCCGTGACGCCCTCTGGCCGATCTGGATCGAGGGCTGTGGCGCGCGAGTTCCCAGGGTCTGCTCGGATGCCGACGACGTCGCGTGCGCGCGCCCGGTGGTGGGGGTCACGCCGAGCGTGCACCCTCCGACAGCCTCGCGCACGATGTCGATCTTCGCGGTGCTCCTCGCGCTGTTCGCCATCGGGAACGCCATCGCGGCGTTCGCGGCGCGGTGCGCCGGGCTCGATCTCGGCCGGTACACACCGGTGCGCGGGCCCGCTTATCGGCGCCAGTGGGGATGGCTGGCGGTGCACCTGGGCTGGCTCGCGACGGTGGTGTTGGCGGTGGCGGTGGTCCTGTCGCTGCCCGAAGCGGCCGGGCTGGTCGTCGTCGAGGGACGATCCGCCGACAGCACGCACGCCGTGGCGGGGTTTGCGGCCGCGGCAGCGGGCGTCGCTTTCACCGCGACCGGCTGGGCGGGCTGGGGGTTCGCGAGGGCGCGTGAGGACAATGTCGAAGCAAGGGCAGGCGCGCTTCACGTCGCCACGCGCGCGGCGGCAGCGCTGGCGATCGCCTCTGCGGTGGCGATGGTGGCGGTGATCTGGGTGACGCCAGCGCTCGCCGGCCTGGCCCTGCGCCGCCTCGGAGCCGCCTGGACGCTGCTCCTCTTCGAGCGGATGACCAATCCGGCGAGCGGCGTGTCGCCCATCGTGCCCCTCCTGTTCCCCGCGCTCGCCATCCACCTGGCCACGCAATACCAGCTCGTGCGGGTGCACCTGCTCGACGAACGCGCCGCGGGTGGGAGCGCGGATGGCCCCCTCTTCCGCAGATTCGCCGGGGCGCAGGATCCCGCCCTCGCGGCCGCGGACGAGGCCGTCGCGAGGTTGGTGCACGGGCGACTCGGGCTCCGGAATCGCGCGCTCGCCGTCGCCTTCGTGATCGTTCCGCTGGCCGTCGTCCTGTGCAACCCTTGCTGGGTCCCTTCCCCGGACGGCCCCGGCTTCGATCGGCTGTTCCGGCTGCTCCTCGGCATCGTCTCCGTCATCTCGGGATTCTCGCTGTGGCGGGCGTGGCAGCTCTGGGCTGCGCTGCGCCGCGCGCTGGAACGGCTGCCCCTCGATCCCGTGGGCGCGGCCCTGCAGCGGCTGCCGGCGCTGTTCCGCCCGGAGCGCCTCAAGCGGCTGCTCTGGAGAGAGCCGCAGCTCTCCGATCTCGAGGTCTCCCACCGCCTGTTCAGCGCGGCCTATCCGCCGGCGGCGTGCGAGGTCATCCGGAGGCGCATCGAGCGCGACCTGGAAGCGGGCCGGCGGGGGTCGTCGCGGCGCGGATGGCTGCACGCGAGCCTGGCCTCCCTGGCAGAGGCCGCGGCGGACGCCGCGAGGGGCGCGCGGGAGGGTGCCCGCGCGGAGGATGTCCGCGGGAGCGCGATCGAGGACTTCGTGGCGAGCCAGCTCGCCCTGAGGGTGTTCTGGGTCCTGGCCCATCTCAGCCGGCTGCTGGCGTTCTCCGTGTTCGGGGCCCTGTCGATCATGGGGGCGGTCGGTTTCTATCCCTTCCAGACCTTCCGGCTGCTCACGCTGTTCATAGCCATACTGGTGCTCGGAGCGGCCGGAAGTGCCTTCGTCATCTACGCTCAGCACGACCGCGACGAGGTCCTGAGCTGGATGAGCGCCACCAAGCCGGGCCGCGTGTCGCTCGACGTGAGCCACGTCGCGCGCTTCGCCAGTCTAGGTGCCGCGCCCATCCTGGCGCTCCTCGCCTTCGAGTTCCCCAGCTTCGGCCACTGGATCGCTGCGTGGGTCGGACCGCTGTTCGGCGCGGTCAAGTGAGGGGGCGTCGAAGAACTCGGCGACCTCTCCGCTTCCGCTTCGTGACGCTCGCCCGTCAGTGCCACACGGGGCTGGCATTGCAAGCGGGCCCCACATTGCCGAGATTTGGCCATGGGACCGTGCGTGGTGCCGGAAAGGAAAGAGACGTGCGCGACCAATCGGAGGCGGGAGGCGGTGGTCGGGACGGCACCCGGACAGGGGCGCCTCGTGCATTGCGGGTCGGTGTCGGCAGGTCGGTTGCGCTGGTCCTTTCGCTACTGCCGGCGCTGCTCCTGGCGTGCCGCGGTGAGTCGAGCGTCCCCACGCTGAACTGGTACATCAACCCGGACAACGGCGGGCAGGCCAAGCTCGCCGCAAAGTGCGCGGCTGCATCGAATGGCCGCTACCACATCCTCGTCTCCGGTCTCCCGAAAGACGCGACGCAGCAACGGGAGCAGCTGGTGCGCAGGCTGGCAGCCAAGGACTCGTCGATCGACCTCATGAGCCTCGACCTGCCGTTCGTGCCCGAGTTCGCGGAGGCGGGATTCCTCCGTTCGTTCACCGCCGCCGAGGCCGAGGAATTCACCGCGGGCGTGCTCAAGGGGCCCATCCAGTCGGCGATGTGGGGCGGCAAGCTGGTCGCGGCGCCGTTCGGGGCGAACACCCAGCTGCTCTGGTACCGCGAGTCGGTGGCCAGAAAGGCGAGCCTGGACCCGGCGGCCGGGCCGGTCACCTGGGACCAGTTGATCAAGGCAGCCGAACGGACTGGCACGACGGTGGAGGTGCAAGGCAACCGCTACGAGGGGTACATGGTGTGGGTCAACGCCCTCGTCGCGTCCGCCGGCGGCAAGATCCTCGACGACCCCGAGGCGGGCAAGGACGTGAAGCCAGCGCTCGACTCTGCGGCAGGCCGAAGGGCGGCGGCCATCATCCGCGACCTCGGCCGGTCCCGCGCCGCGGACCCGGCGCTGACCACCTCGGACGAGGAGTCGACCCGGGCCGCGTTCCAGGGCAGCCGCGGCGGCTTCATGGTCAACTGGCCCTACGTTTACGGCGCCGCCCAGGAGGCGGTCGCCGCGCACGCGCTCGACAGGGCCGTGCTCGACGACATCCGATGGGCCCGCTATCCGAGGGTCGATCCCAGGGGTGCGAGCCGACCACCGCTCGGCGGCATCGACCTGGCCATCGGAGCGTTCAGCAAGCACGGCGAGCTGGCCGTCGACGCGGTGCGGTGCATCACCTCCGCGCAGAGCCAGACCGAATACATGATCGACGCCAAGAACCCGGCCGCCCGGGCTGCCGCGTACGACAACGCGGAGGTCCGGAGGATCTTCCCCATGGCCGACCTGGTCCGGGACTCCATCAACGACTCCGAGCCGCGGCCCCAGACGCCCTACTACACCGACGTGAGCGCCTCGGTGGTGCGGACCTTTCACCCCCAGGCCGCCGTCCAGCCCGACCGGACGCCGGCGCAGGCGGCCAGGCTCATCGTTGACGTGCTCCACGATCGCGTGCTGCTTTAGGGGAAGCTCTAGGGGAGGCCGCTCATGGCTCCAATGACGACGACCCTGAGGCGATGGTACGGGCGGCCCAGGCCCGCGACCGCGAGGGCCCGCGCCGTGCCGGTCACCGACCGGGCGCTCCACGAGCGCCGGCTGGGCTGGGAGCTCACGGCCCCGGCGTTCGTGGTCATGCTCCTCGTCACGGCGTACCCCATGCTGAACGCGGTGTGGCTGTCGCTGTTCAGCTACCGCATCACCGATCCGGCCGGGCGCGAATTCGTCGGCCTGCGGAACTACGCGGTCGTGCTGACCGACGCCTTGTGGTGGCGCGACGTGTGGACGACGGTGCTCATCACCGTGGTCACCGTCGCGGTGGAGCTCGTGATCGGCATGGCCTTCGCCATGGTGATGAACCGCATCGTCTTCGGTCGGCGCTGGGTCCGCACGTCGATCCTGATCCCCTACGGAATAGTGACCGTCGTCTCCGCCTTCGCCTGGCGCTACGCGTTCTCGCTCGACACCGGCTTCGTGAACGGCTGGTTCGGCCTCGGGGACCTCGCCTGGTTCAGCCACCACGGCACGTCGCTGTTCGCGATCTGCATGTCCGAGATCTGGAAGACCACGCCGTTCATGTCGCTGCTCCTCCTGGCCGGACTGGCGCAGGTGCCCGAGGAGCTGCAGGAGGCCGCCAGGATGGACGGGGCTACCTGGCGCCAGCGGCTGTTCCGCGTGACGCTGCCCAACATGAAGGGGGCGATCATGGTGGCGGTGCTCTTCCGGACGCTCGACGCGTACCGCGTCTTCGACAGCGTCTTCGTCATGACGAACGGCGCCCAGGAGACCGAGACCGTCTCGTTCCTGGCCTACAGGCAGATGATCGGCCGCACCGCGCTCGGCCTGGGCTCGGCCGTTTCGGTGCTGCTGTTCCTCTCCGTCGTCTTCATCGCGGCCGCCTTCATCAAGGCGTTCAAGGTGGACCTGAGCCAGGCGCGAGGTGAGCGATGAACCGCCGCGTGGCAGCGCGAGGTCGCGGAGTGGGTTCGGTCCTGGGCGCGATCCTCATCGTCGGATACGCGCTCCTGCCCGTGCTGTGGGTCCTCTCCCTGTCGTTCAAGCAGGGTGACGACATCAACAACCACGCGTTCTGGCCCACGGCCTGGACGCTCGAGAACTACCGCACGGTGTTCAAGACGCCGCTCTTCACCAGCGCGCTGCGGAACTCCATCGGCATCTCCCTCATCGCGACCGTGCTCTCGATCGCGCTGGCGACGTTCGCCGCGTACGCCATCGCCCGCCTCAAGTTCCGCGGCAAGAAGCTCGTCCTCGCGATGGCGCTGGCCATCGCCATGTTCCCCGTCGTGTCGCTGGTCGGGCCCCTGTTCAACATCTGGCGCTCCATCGGCCTGTACGACACCTGGCCCGGCCTGATCATCCCGTACATGTCGTTCACGTTGCCGCTCTCGATCTGGGTCCTCTCCGCCTTCTTCCGCGAGATCCCGTGGGAGCTGGAACAGGCCGCGCAGATGGACGGGGCCACGCCGTGGCAGGCGTTCCGCAAGGTGATCGTGCCGCTCGCCGCGCCGGGCGTCTTCACCGCGGCGATCCTGACCTTCTTCTTCGCCTGGAACGACTTCGTCTTCGGGATCTCGCTGACCTCCACCGACGGCGCCCGCCCGGTGCCAGCCGCGCTCGCGTTCTTCACCGGCGCGTCGCAGTTCCAGCAGCCGGCGGCGGCGATCTCGGCCGCCGCGGTGGTGGTGACGGTGCCGGTTGTCGTGCTCGTCCTGCTGTTCCAGCGAAAGATCGTCGCCGGCCTGACGTCCGGCGCGGTGAAAGGCTAAGACCATGTGTACGATCACGCTGAACAAGATCGTCAAGAGCTACGGAGAAGGCCCGCCGGTGGTGAAGGACGTCAGCCTCGACGTCCACGACGGGGAGTTCGTGATCCTGGTGGGGCCGTCGGGCTGCGGGAAGTCCACCGTCCTGCGGATGATCGCGGGGCTCGAGGACATCACCTCCGGCGAGCTGCGCATCGACGACGCGAGGTTCAACGAGAAGGCGCCCCGCGAGCGCAACCTGGCGATGGTCTTCCAGAACTACGCGCTCTACCCGCACCTGACCGTGTTCGAGAACATCGCCTTTCCGCTGCGACTCTCGGGGGCGCACCACGAGGCGGACGTCCGGCGCAAGGTCTCGGAGGTGGCGAAGCTGCTCGAGCTCGACGAGCTCCTCGAGCGCAAGCCCAGCCAGCTCTCGGGCGGGCAGCGACAGCGGGTCGCGATGGGCCGCGCCATCGTGCGCGAGGCGCGGGCGTTCCTGTTCGACGAGCCACTCTCCAATCTCGACGCCAAGCTGCGCGGGCAGATGCGCACGGAGATCGCGCGCTTGCAGCGGCGGCTCCGCGTCACGACCGTCTACGTCACCCACGACCAGACCGAGGCGATGACGCTCGGCGACCGGGTGGCGGTGCTCCGCAAGGGTGGGGTACAGCAGGTCGACAGGCCACGCCAGCTCTACGAGCGCCCGGCCAACCTCTTCGTGGCCGGCTTCATCGGGTCGCCGCCGATGAACTTCGTGCCCGCGGCGGTGCAGGACGGCTCGGTGAGATTGCCCTTCGCGACCGTCGAGCTGCCCGACCCGATGAAGCAGAGGATCGCCGGCCAGCAGCTGCTCATCGCCGGGATCCGGCCCGAGCACTTCGAGGACGCTTCCCTGGTGCGCTCGAACGGCCACGGCCTCGGCGTTAGGTTCAAGGCGACCGTCGACGTCACGGAGTGGCTCGGCAACGAGCAGTTCGCGTACGTCCCCTTCGAGGCGCCAGAGGAGGTCACCCGTCGGCTGAAGAGCCTGGCTCGCGAGCTCGACAGCGAGTCGCTGCGG
>MEMX01000061.1:8011-12126 GCA_001768075.1 Anaeromyxobacter sp. RBG_16_69_14
CGAGCCACATCCGCGAGGGCGAGCAGGCCGACCTGTGGTTCGACCCCGGCCGGATGCACCTGTTCGACCCGGCCAGCGGGGAGAATCTCACCCGCGACGTGGTGGCCGCCTCGGCGTAAGGGCTGCGGGAGGCTATGGGTGGCGCGGGGGCCCGGTTTCGGGCTAGCTGGTGCCATGGCGCGCGTCGAGTTCGACTTTCCCGAGACCGTCCTCTTCACCACCGAGCTGCCCATCCGGATCGACGACATCAACTACGGTGGGCACCTGGGGAACGATTCGGTGCTGGCGCTGGCCCAGGAGGTGCGGCTGCGGTTCCTCGTCTCTCACGGATTCACCTCGGAGCTCGACATCGCGGGAACGGGCCTCCTCATGGCCGACGCCGCCGTCGTGTACCGGGCGGAGGGTCACTACGGCATGGTGCTCAGGGTGGAGCTCGCCGCGTCCGACGTCAGGACCAGATCATTCGACCTGCTGTACCGCATGAGCGACGCGGCGACCGGGCGGGAGATCGCGCGGGTGAAGACCGGGATGCTGTGGTTCGACTACTCGGCGCGCAAGGTGGTGAGGATGCCGGAGGTCTTCCGGAAGGTCGTGGGGGCGCCGGCCCGGACCGGGTAGTCCGTCATCGAGCGTGGATGTGCGGGCGCGTCGTGGCTCGCGCGCGCCTTCCACCCAAGGTACGCAGCGGATGACACTGTAGGTGTCTATCGCCGGTCCGTTTGGGCGCAGGAAGGCATAGCATCGCGGCGTGCTCTGGAGAGACAGGCCCAAGGACGCCGGCGGGGCGGTGGCGAGCTTCCGTCACGCGGCGGAGGAACACCTGCACAAGGGTTTCGTGGAGCGCGCACTGTGCGTCTATCTACAGGCGCGCCGCGAGTTCCCGCTCGAGCCCGTGTTCCACATGGAGGCCGCGCGCGTCCACCTCGAACGCGGGCGGCGCGCTGACGCGGCCGTTGTCCTCGCCGAGGGCGGGCGTGAAGTTGGCCGCGCTCGACGAGCCGACGGCATCGAGATGCTCCGGGGTGCTCTCGGCCTCCAGCCCGGCCACGTGCAGGCGACCCTGGCCCTCGCGCCCCTGCTGCGCGAGGAGGGCCAGCGAAAGGAGGCGCGGCAGCTGCTGGAGCGGATCGAGCCTTCACTGCGCGGAGCGACCCTCCGCAGCGCGCGCTGGGAGATGTTCAGGGCGGCGCCGGGTCTCCGCGCCGGCTGGCGCTGGATGACGACGCCTGGTCGCCGGCGAAAGTCATCGCCGCCGAATGAGCGGCCCGAGCTAAAGGAAGAAGCCGATCTGCACGAGCCCGAGGACCGGAAGGCCCACCTTGCCGATGGCATCTCCCGCGTCCGTGACGTCGTCACCCCGTCCAGTCGAGGATGACCTTGCCGCAGTTGCCGGCCTGCATCACCTCGAAGCCCTCCCGGAACTGCTCGGCCCGGAAGCGGTGGGTGAGGATATGCGTGACGTTCATGCCGGCCTGCAGCAGGCTCGCCATCTTGTACCAGGTCTCGAACACCTCGCGGCCGTAGATGCCCTTCAGGACGAGCCCTTTGAAGATCACCTGGCTCCAGTCGATGGCGATGGGGCCGGGGGGGATGCCGAGGATGGCGACGCGGCCTCCGTAGTTCATGACGTCGAGCAGGTCGCGGAATCCGTCGGCGCTGCCCGACATCTCGAGGCCGACGTCGAAGCCCTCGCTCATCCCGAGGTGGCCCATGACGTCGCGCAGCGATCGCTCGCGAGGGTTCACCGCGTACGAGACCCCCATCTTCCTTGCCACGTCCAGCCGGTACTCGTTGACGTCGGTGATGACCACGTATCGGGCCCCCACCTGGCGCGCCACCGCCGCCGCCATGAGGCCGATGGGGCCTGCGCCCACGACGAGGACGTCCTCTCCGACGAGGTCGAAGGAGAGGGCGGTGTGGACGGCGTTGCCGAGCGGATCCAGGAACGCCGCGATGTCGTCGGGGATGTCGGCGGCGAGCAGGAAGACGTTGGTGGCCGGCATGGCCACCAGCTCGGCGAAGCAGCCCTGCCGGTTCACGCCGAGGCCCTGCGCGTTGCGGCAGAGGTGGCGCCGGCCGGCCCGGCAATTGCGGCAGTAACCACACGTGACGTGGCCCTCGACCGAGACCCGGTCGCCGGGCTTGAAGCCCGCCACATGGCTGCCGGCGGTCTGGACCTCGCCGGCGCACTCGTGGCCGATCACCATGGGCACGGCGATCGTCTTCTGTGACCACTCGTCCCACCGGTAGATGTGGAGATCCGTGCCGCAGATGCCGGTCTTCTTCACCCGGATGAGGACGTCGTTGGGCCCGATCTCGGGGACCGGGACCTCCTCAAGCCACAGGCCTGGCTCGCGCCGGGACTTGACGAGCGCCTTCATGGGAACGGGATTTCACAGTGTGTCATGGCCGATCACGGGGCCGCTCACCTGGCGCAGGAGCGAGAGGTGCTGTCAGCTCCGGTCCTTGACGAGGCCGGCGCTCTTCGCCGCCTCCTCGATGCCGGCGTAGTTCTCCGGCCTGGTCTCGATGAACCTCTTCGTGCGCTGGAGGTCGAGGATCGCCTTCTGCTCGGGCTTCGAGGGGTCGAGGGAGAGGAAGGCGGCCTTCAGCCTCCGCACGATCGACGGGTCGAGATCGCCCCGGACCGTCCAGTTGTAGTCGTAGAAGTCGGGTGTCGTGTAGAAGACCTGCACCTTCGAGGTGTCTACCTTCTTCTCCTGGACGAGCTTCGTCCACACCGACTCGTTGAGCGCGCCCGCGTCGACCTTGCCGCTCTCCACCCACCTGGCGGTGATGTCGTGCGCGCCGCTGAAGGCGTAGCGGGCCAGGTCCCTGTCCGGATCGATGCCGGCCCTGATCAGGAAATAGCGCGGCATGAGGTGGCCCGAGGTGCTGCTCTCGCTGCCGAAGCCGAGCGTCTTGCCCTTCAGATCCGCGAGCGACCTCACCCCGGAGCCCATCCGCGCGATGAACTTGGAGTGGAAGTGGGCGTCTTCCTCGCGCTGCACCAGCGGAATGGCGGTGCCGGTCCGGCGACGCGCCTGGACGAAGGTGAACCCTCCGTACCACACCAGATCGAGGTGCCCGCCGGCGAGGCCCTCCACCGTGGCCGCGTAGTCGGTGACCGGGACGAACTTCACCTCCATCCCGAGCTCCTTCGAGAGGTAATCACCGAGCGGTGCGAACTTCCGCTGCAGCTCGGTCGGCGCCTCGTCGGGGATGGCAGAGACCCGGAGGACGGGCCTGTCCTCGGCGGCAGCCGCGGTGGCGAGGACCAGGACGAACACGGCGAGCAGGACGTCTCGTCCGACGAGACGAGCCACGACAGGCGAGCGGACTGACCGGAGGACCACACGGGCTCCTTTCGTGACGTGGCGAGCGCGAAGCATTCCTGGCCGTGAACGACTAATGCCTTCCCCCCTGCGGCGCCCGGCTCCGGCGCGGCTCCCCCAATGGAGAGACATCTCGATGCGAACCGCCCTCTTCGAAGCTCTGGCAGCTCTGGCAACCCTGGCACCCCTGGCAGCCTTGACTCTTGCCCTCCCGCTCGTCGTCGCCCGAGCCGAAGGCGCGCACACCGCGCGCGCCGTGCTGAAGGACGCCAAGGGCGAAAAGGTCGGAACGGCCACCCTGGTCGAGGTGAAGGGGGGAGTGCAGGTCGTGGTCAAGGCGCAGGGATTGCCGCCCGGTACGCACGGCGTCCACATCCACGCGGTCGGAAGATGCGATGATCCCGAGTTCAAGAGCGCGGGCCCTCACTTCAATCCAACCGCCAGGAAGCACGGCATGAAGAACCCGGAGGGCCATCACGCGGGCGATCTGCCGAACCTCGTGGTCGGCGCGGACGGGAAGGGCGAGCTCAAGGGAGCCCTGGAGGGCGCGACGCTGGGACAGGGCTCGGCGTCGCTCCTCGGCCCGCAATTCACCGCGCTCGTCGTGCACGCGAGCCCGGACGACGAGGCCAGCGATCCGGCCGGGAACTCGGGCGCGCGCATCGCCTGTGGCGTCATAGCCCACGGGCGCTGATAGCGCATGCCACATGAACTGACGCTCGAGATGGGGGGCGCGGGGGGAGAGTTCTCCCCTCCGCTTGAGGCGCCGCAAGGCGCCGG
>MEMX01000061.1:12169-16462 GCA_001768075.1 Anaeromyxobacter sp. RBG_16_69_14
CTGGAGAATCACATCAACTGGTCGCCGCTGTGATAGCGCATGCCACATGAACTGACGCTCGAGATGGGGGGCGCGGGGGGAGAGTTCGCCCCTCCGCTTGAGGCGCCGCAAGGCGCCGGACATCAGGTCACAGCGGCGGCGCCCAAGAACCACCACATCAACTGGTCGCCGCCGTGAGGCGGCGAGCAAGGCGCGGCGATGTTCTAGTCCCTCTGCGTGAGGGGGAGGGGACCTGATCGCCCATGACCGCTCCGCTCGCCCCGATCATGACCGCTCGCGGCCCGAGGTGCTCCGCCCGTGACAGATCTGCCCCTGCTCCACGTCGCGCTGCTCACCCTGGCCGCGTTCGCGGCCGGGACGGTCGACGCCGTAGCGGGTGGTGGCGGGCTCGTGACGGTTCCGGCGCTCCTCGCGGCAGGGCTCCCGCCGCACGTCGCGCTCGGGACGAACAAGGGACAGGCGGTCTTCGGTTCCGGCGCGGCGCTGTTCCGGTTCGCGCGCGCCGGGATGGTGGACGGTGCCCGCGCCCGCGTGGCGTTCCCGGCCGGTTTCGCGGGGTCTCTGCTGGGCGCGGCGCTCGTGCTGCTGGTGCACCCTTCGCTGCTCCGCCCGGTGGTGCTCGCGCTCCTCGTCGCGGTGGGGTTCTTCACGGCGTTCCGCCCGCGGATCAGGCCGCGTCCCGTCTCCACCGCTCGCGCGCCTCTCGGTGCCGCCGCCATCGCGCTCGTCATCGGCGCCTACGACGGCTTCTTCGGGCCGGGCACGGGGACGTTCCTCATCATCGCCTTCGCCGCGGTGCTCGGCGACGGCATGGCGCGCGCATCGGGCGAGGCGAAGCTGGTGAACTTTGCGTCGAACCTGGCGGGCGTCGCCGTCTTCGCGTCGCGGGGTGTCATCTTGTGGCGGGTGGCGCTTCCCATGGCTGCGGCGCAATTCGCAGGCGCCACGCTGGGGGCCCACCTCACGGTCCGGCACGGCGACGCCTTCGTCCGGCGGGTCGTGCTGGCGGTGGTGCTGGCGCTGGTGCTGAAGGTGGGGCGCGACCTCCTCGCCGCCGGGTGAGGCCGAGCGCAACTCGCCCTCGCGGAAGGGCCCTGCCTCCTCATGGAAGCCCCGTTTCCAGGTCGGCCGGTCAGCGCTATCAGCGACCAGGAGCCGCTCCGGCGGCTCGGTCCGCCGCCTTCAGCGTGCGCAAGAGGGCCTTCGCGTCCTTGAACAAGGGCAGGACGGGATCGGCCCGCGTCCAGAGCGCGAGGAGGTGCTCGAGCTTCTCTCGGGCCTGGGTGTCCTGGCCGAGTCGGTGGCGGGCGACGGCGATGAGGTAGAGGCTGCGCGGGTAGGCCCAGCTCCGGTAGCAGCCGCTCGTGTCGAGGGCGACGAAGGTGGCCGACGCGGTGCGGAAGCTCTCCAGCGCGTCCACGGCCTCGGCGTAGCGCCCCTCCTCGAACGCCATGTCACCAAGTGTATAGTACGCCAGGGCGGCGCAGTCGCCCTCGCGGGATCGAGAGAGGGGCCGCAGGCGGGCGAGGGCCGCCTCGCGCTCTCCGCGGTGCCGGGCGCTCAACGCTTCGACCAGGGACCGGACGTCCGAGGTGGTCGAGAGCTTCTGCGCCTGGGCGGCGGCAGCCTGCAGATCGCCCGCCATGGCGAGGAGCACGGCGGGGCGGTCGGCACGCAGCCCGGCACTTCTCAGCGCCGCCGCCTCCTTTCGAGCCGCCTCCGCGTTTCCGCTGCCCAGGTTGCGGTCGCCGAGGAGGTGGATCAGACGCCTGGCGCGGTAAGCGGCGGCGTTGCTGCCAGTCCCCGGCATCGCTTCGAGGACGGTGAGCGCCTGCCGCCTCCGGCCCTGGTAGGCGAGCGCGTTCGACAGGGCGAATCCCGCCGGGCCTTGCCGCGCGACCTCCTCGGCTTCTCCGTATCTGTCGAGCAGGGTCAACGTGGCCACGAGCTGCGTTGCCGCCTCCTGGGTCGTGTCGCGCACGAGCGCCAGCCGATACGCCTGCGCCGCGTCGGTAAAGTGGTCAGCGGCCAGCAGCGCCGCGCCGAGCAGGCGGTAGGCGGCAGCGCTCGGCTCCGCGGCGACGAGGCGCTGGGCGCGCGCCAGCAATTCCTGCCCGCGGCCCGCGGCCGCGAACGCGATCGGCATGTGCCCGATCGTCGGCGCCCAGGTGGGGTCGAGCTCGAAGGCGCGCTCGAACCAGTGGGCGGCCTCGGCAGACCTGCCGGCGTGGAAGAGGAGGTCGCCCGCGAAGAAGTGAACCACCTTGTCGTCCGGGTAGGCCTTCGCGGCCTGGCGGTAGAGCTCGGCCGCCTCGCCCTCGCGCCCGTCCACCTGGGCCTTCCAGGCGAGGACCAGCTGGCGCTCCTTCGCCGGGAGCTTGTCCACGCGCTGCAGCGCTGCCTTGAGCGCGGCGGCGCGCTCCGTCTGCGGGAGCCCGATGAACTCCCCGTAGTAGGCGATCTGGCAATGGGCGAGCGCGAAGCCGGGATCCACGTCGACGGCCTTCCGGTACTCCTTCATCGCGGCTGGCGGGTCGTCCTGCAGCTTCTGTCCGCGGACGTAGTGCTGGTAGGCCTCGAAGCTGGGCGTCGTGGCCTCGGCGATCTTGACCCGGGAGGCCTTCACCTCGGCGGGCTTCTCCTGCAGCTTCTCTCGCGCCTGCTCGGAGAGGCGATCGATGAGCCCGGGCACGCTCGACTTCCCCGTGCCCTGCCCGTTCAGGGTGAAGAGGTACTCGTTCCGGCCCGGGTCGAGCGCCAGCAGATTGAGCGCGTAGACGTCGTCGAAGCGATGGAGCGTGGCGAGCACGAGCGTCTTCGCGCCGGCGCGCGCCGCGATCTCCCGGCCCAGTGCCTCGTCGATGTGCTCCGGAGACTCGTTTCGCAGCTGCTTTGCCAGGTCCACCATCCGTGATCGGGTGATGACGGCGAGGTGATGCGACTGCTCGAGCGAGGTGATGAGCATCACCGAGAGGCCGTCCAGCTCGGGGTCCTCGGTCCCGTTGACGAAGTCGGCCACCGCGACGACGGGCCGGCTGTCCGCGGGCAAGACCAGGCGAGCCGCAGGCAACCGCTGCGCCACCAGGACGGCCACGCCGGCCAGGAGCGCGACCACCGCGACCAGCGCCACGGGCCAGGTCGAACGGCGGCGCCTCCGCGACGGGGTGGAGGCCGGGCGTCCGGTAGGCGTCCTCGTGGGCGCCCGCAGCGCGGTCAAGGCGGAGAGCACCTCTCCGGCGTCCCGCGGCCGCAGCACCGGGTCCTTCTCCAGCATGCGGCCGATGAGTTCGCCGACCGCGGGCTCCTCCGGGCTCTCCAGCTCGGGAACTGCGCGCGAGTCCTCCAGCGGCTCGCTGTCCCCAGGGAAGGGGAGGTCGCCCGAGATCATCTCGTGGAGGATGACACCCAGGGCGAAGACGTCGGTGCGCTCGTCCTCCGGAGCGCCGCGCCACTGCTCCGGCGCCATGTAAGCCGGGGTGCCGCCCTCCACCTTGCGCCGGCCGAAGGCGTGGGCCATCCCGAAGTCGAGCACCTTCACCTGGCCGTCGTCGCACAGGAAGATGTTGCCCGGCTTGAGGTCCCGGTGGATGACGCCTTGTGCGTGGGCGTGAGCCACGCCCTTCGCCACCTCGATGGCGATCCGCACAGCCTCCCGGACCGGCATCGGTCCGGCCGCGAGCCGCTCGGCGAGAGGGCGTCCGCGGAGGAGCTCCAGCACGAGATAGGGCCCACTCTCGCACCGGCCCAGGTCGAACAGGGTGACGATGTTGGGGTGGGACAGCCGCGCCGCCGCCTCCGCCTCGCGGAGCAGGCGCTCCTCGCGGAGCTCGACCTTCCCGCCCGTGCACAGCGCCTTGAAGGCGACGGTCCGCCCCAATTCAAGATCTCGCGCCTCGTAGACCACGCCGAAGGCGCCGTGCCCGAGCTCGCGCCCGAGCTCGAAGCGCCCCACAACCTGTCCGGGCACGAAGGACGGGAGCCGGCCGCGATCGGGCTCGTCGGGCCCACGCGCCAGCTCCAGGAGCAGAGCCGACATCGCCCCAGGGACGACGGCCAGGGCTCTGCCGCGATTCTCCTTCTCCAGCACGGCACCCCCGCGATGACCAGTTGCCATTCCACGGGGCCTTGCTGCCCCGGAGGGATCTACTCTAACGGCGGACGCGGGGCCTTCACCGCGGGGACCCAGGCGGGGGTCTTCTCTCGGTGCAGGCGCGCGAGAAGCGCCGCGATGTCGGTGCCCGTCAACGGACCGGGGCAGCGGCGTCACCTGCCGCTGCCCCGGATCCTCACGAC
>MEMX01000061.1:16476-20162 GCA_001768075.1 Anaeromyxobacter sp. RBG_16_69_14
GCTTCTGCGTATCAGCCGCTCCTGCGCCGGTCTCACCGCGGTTGTCGCTTGATCTGAGCCCATTTCCCTACACCACGGATCGACTACGGCATCGGTTCAACTGACCAGCGCTATCAGGGGACCGGCACCACCTCCGTGTCCACGTCGATCGACTCGAGGAACGCCTCGAGCTTGGCGCGGTCGGCCTCGTTGCCCAGGACGTCGGCCGACGTGCCCTTGCCGGTCCGGTGATTCGCGTCGGAGAGCACGCAGGCGAGGGTCTCGCAGGCGCCGTTGTGACCGTAAGGTGGCAAGAGGTGGATGCCGAGGAGGGACGAGACGGCGAACCCGTTCCCCTTGCCGTCGTTGTTGGCGTCGATTCCCAGGCCGTCGGGCGCCGGGTTGAAGACGCCGCCGACGAGCCCGCCGGTGGCCTTCTCGACAGCGCCGATCTCGGGGAAGCCGGCGATCGGGTTGTTCAGGCCCGGAACGCCCAGGTTGTACGATCCGATGTCCTTCAGGAACTCGGGCAGGTACGGGGCCCCGACGAACGGCGGCGGCTCGGTAGCCTTCCGATTGTCGGGAGGCGTTTGATCCTGAGGGAGGTCCGCCGGGAGGATGCTGACGGTCCACTGGTCCCCGCCATGGCACTTCGCGCAGCCAGCCTGCTCGAAGAGCGCCCGGCCCTCCGCCACGTCTTCCGCCTTGGTCGCCCCCCTGGGCGTGCGAACGGCGAGCTTCGACCATTCGCGAAGCGCCGTCAGGGCAGGGATGGGCTGGCGGCCGGTCCCCGGCAGCGTCACGGTGAGCTGGGCGCGATCCTTGTTCGGGAGCCCGAGATCCTGGATCACGCACGGCGGCGTGTTCACGTCGCCGACGCCGAGGAGGAGCCCGTGCTTGGGGTCGTTCCTGGAGGTGGGGACGGCCTGGTTGGTCCCGCCGTCGCAGGGGACCGCGTTGGCCAGGGGACCCGGGCCCGAGACGTTGCGGATGTTGAGCTCGAAGTCCTCGACGTTGATCCTCTGGGCCGAGTAGTTGAGGACGCGCTGCTCAGCATGTGTCGCGCTGTGGGGATTGAAGGTCCCGTTGAGGGGGATCGACTTGCGGGGGCCGGGCGGGAAGGTCCACACGACGCCGTCGGTGAGCCCCTTGAAGTGGCAGCTCGAGCAGCTCTGCCAGGCGAGGTTCGACAGGCGCTCGTCGGCGGAGAAGTCGGGGGCCGCCCCGGCCGGGACGTCGAAGTGGCCGCGCGAGGAGAAGAACATCTCGGCGCCGACGATGACCTCCTCCTCCTTCGTGCCGGGCGCGGGGAGATCGGAGGTCTGGACGGTCGCCACCACCTTGTCCTCGTCGAGCTTCACGACGGACATGTTGCGAGACACGAAGTTCGCGACGAAGGCGTACTTCCCGTCCCCGGTGATGGAGATGCCCTGGGGATTCTTGCCCGCGTTCGCTCCGCTCGTGGCGGGGTTGCTGGGATCGTTGAGGTCGATGTAACGCGTCGTGTTCTCGTCCGCCGTGAGGCTCAGCTTCCCGTCCCCCGCGACGTTGACCTTCACGAGGAGGTCGCTGCCGGCCGAGACCACGTACGCCGTGCCATCGCCGCTCGGGGTCGTGAAGGCCATGTCCCAGGCGTTGGCGAAGAAGAGCTTCTTCTTGGCCACCCCGTTGACCGTCTCGGGATCCTGCGCGCCGAGGTGAAGGTTCAGGAACTTGGTGGCGCTGGCGTCCGTCTGCTGCCCGCCGGTCACGCCGTCGATCACGTTCACGAAGGCCTGCGTGTCGCCGTTGAACTTGAGGGGCGGGCTCGGCGAGGCGGCGATGTTGGGCAGGAAAGCCTGATCGCCCCGGAGGACGATGGTCTGGAGCTGGTTCGGGTAGGCGAAGGTGTCGGCGTCCTCCTGGCCGTCGTTGTTGGTATCGGCACGGAACCCCGTCTTCTGGTGGGCGAGGGTGATGGCCGCCGCCGGCTGAAAGTCGCCGATGTCCGTCGACCTGGTGTCGATGTCGATCCGACAGACCAGGCCCTCCTTGCCGTCATCGACGCCCTGCTGGCCACCCGGCTTCGTGAACGACAGGAAGCGCGTCACGTACAGCTTCGTGTTGTCCAGGGTCACGGCCAGGCCGCGCGGCTGGAAGCGCCTGCCGGAGTCGGGCGCGTTGCAGAGGCTGTTCCTCAGATCCACGTGGCCGACGAGCTTGCGGCTCCTCGCGTCGATCACGGTGACGGTATCTTGACCGCTGTTCGCCACGAAGATCCGGCGGCCATCGGGAGAGGAGACGACGCTCCACGGTTCGGATCCCGTGGCGAGCGATCCCTTGTTGTAGAAGTTCTCGTCCACCTCCCAGTCGAAGTGGTCCGGGTCGCCGTCCTTGATGCGGACGAGCGTGACCGTGCCGGCGGCGGCATTGGCGACGTAGGCGTCGTACGGGAACTTCTTCCTGTAGTCATTCTTCCTGGGCCTGAGCGTGATGCTCTGCGGCTCGTCTCCGACGGGGATGGTCGCGATCTTGGCGTAGGTGTCCGCGCGGATCACGGACACGCTGTCGCTGGCGGGGTTCACGACCCAGACCAGGCGACCATCGGGAGCTAGCTTGATGGGCTGGGAGTGGGTTGGTTTACCGAGAGTGACATCCTCGTCCTCGGCGGACTCGTCGCTTCCCGAGTTGCTGCTGCACGCGGCCAGGCCCACCGCGAGCGTGATGGCCGCCCATGGCCGTAGCGAGCCAAGGGCAGCGGACGTGAACGGCAAGATGCGCGCACCAGCGCGCACGAACGGACGCACTTCTCTCATAGGGTATCCTCCGGTTCGAGTAGACAAGGCAGGGGTAGCGTTCTGACATCGGCAGAGCGCGTGCACCTGGGGAGCGAATCTGGGGGGCGCACATCTGCACCCGGGCGGAGTCCCGCGTCAGAGGGGATGTTCACGGACCGCGAATCCCCTGGCTTTCGGTCCGGACGGCTACAGCCGCAGATGGACCACGGCGCCGACGTGGGAAGCCTTGAGCGACGATCCGCCGAGCCAGCCCACGGGCCCGACCTCGCCGGCCAGTCCCAGCCCGAACCAGATCACCGGGAAGACCATCAGCTCGCCGCCGATGTGCGCGTCGAACCCGACGGTCTCCGGGACGACGACGAGGCCCACCGCGGTGTAGATGCGGGTGGCGAAGACGCCCTCGGAGGGCCACCAGGCCACGCCCACCGAGGGTTCGTAGACCCGGCTCGAATGGTCCACCCATACCTTGCGAAACGTGAAGACGGCGTCGAAGCCCTCGGCGACGCGGACGCCGAGTTGTGGCGCCAGGCTGTTCCCGACGGCGCAGCCGTTCCCGCGCTCGCATACTCGAGGTAGCCCGCGTCCGGAGTAGCGGCTCAGGGCCGTCTGCAGCACCAGATCGAGGTGGGGTTCTCGCGCAGCGGCGGGGCTCGTCGAGAGGAGCGCGGCGATCGCGGCGGCCATGCAGGTGGCGCGAAGGGGCATGGGGTGCCCTGACGTGGGTCCCGTCCACCTTTGCCCCGCGGAGCGGGCAGGGGAGAGGGGGCGGCCATCATGGATGCGCTTCGCGCTCGACCTGGCCCCGCAGCGCCGCCGCCGCCGCTGCGTCGAGCAGCCAGATGAGCTCACCGCCCGGGCGCACGCGACTCGCTGGCAGCGCCGCACCGGGGCCCTGAAGCACGTCCGCGACGCGCTCCGCCTTCTCCGACC
>MEMX01000061.1:20173-24268 GCA_001768075.1 Anaeromyxobacter sp. RBG_16_69_14
AAGACGACTGCCCGTGCCGCGTCGAGCACGGGCAGGGTGAGCGTGATCCGGTGCGTCTTCAGCCGTTCGACCCAGGTCGCGACGACGAGGTGCGCCCGCTCCTCGAGCGCGGTGGTGCCGGGGAAGAGAGAGGCGGTGTGACCGTCGCTGCCGAGTCCGAGCAGCACGAGATCGAGCCGCGGCAGCTGGCCTGGCTCGAGGTCTCCGCGCGCCTCCGCGGGCCCCGTTCCCGCGGTCCCCATTTCAAAGGCGAGGCGCAGTTCCTGCTCGTACTCGAGCGCCGCGGCGGCCGGGTCGGCCTGCTCGGCGCGGATGCGGTGCACGTTCTCGGGCGGGACGGGCACCTTCGTGAGCAGCGTGGCGCGTGCCATGCCGTAGTTCGAGTCGGGGTGATCGGGGGGGACGGGGCGCTCGTCGCCGAAGAAGACGTGGGTCTGGCGCCAGGGGATGCGCGCGCGGAACGGTTCCGCGGGGTCGGCGAGCAGGGCATGCAGGCCCTTCGGCGTGGAGCCGCCGGAGAGCGCGAGGGTGAACCGCCCGCGCGCAGTCACTGCCGACTCGGCGCGCCAGGCCACCTCCTCCGCGGCGAGGCGCATGAGGGCGGCCGTGTCCGGCGCGATGCGCACCGCGAGCTCGCTCACGATGGGTTGACCCACTTCCGGCCGTCCTTCCGGAGCAGCTCGTCCGCCGCCGGCGGACCCCATGACCCGGCGGTGTAGTTGGGGAAGTCCCGCGCCGGCAGGCTCGCCCACAGGTCGAGGACGGGGGTGGCGATGCGCCAGGCCGCCTCGACGTTGTCCCAGCGGTGAAAGAGCGTCGCGTCGCCCACCATGCAGTCGTAGAGGAGCCGCTCGTAGCCGGTGGCAGGTATCTGCGGGCCGAAGTCCTGGTAGCCGAAGCGCAGATCGACGTCCGCGAGCCGGATGGCCTGCCCCGGGATCTTCGCCTTCATGCGCAGCGCGATGCCCTCGTCGGGCTGGATGCGCATCTCGAGCCGGTTCCGCTCGATCGACTCCACGCCGGCCGCGCGGAACAGCATGAGCGGAGGGCTCTTGAACTCGATCGACACGAGCGTCTCGCGCCGCGCGAGGCGCTTGCCGGAGCGCACGTAGAAGGGCACACCCGCCCACCGCCAGTTGTCGACGTGGAGCCGGACCGCGGCATACGTGTCGGTGTTGGATCGGGGCGAGACGTCCCGCTCCTGCCGGTAGGCGGGCACCCTCCGGCCGCCGATGCTTCCCTCGCCGTACTGGCCGCGGACCGTGCTGGCGAGGATCTCCTCCGGCTGCATGGGGCGGATGGCGTCGAGCACCTTCACCTTCTCGTTGCGCACCGCCTCTGCCCCCAGGGACGAGGGTGGCTCCATCGCGACCAGCGTCAGGACCTGGAAGATGTGGTTCTGGATGATGTCGCGCAGCACGCCCGACTGCTCGTAGTAGGCGCCGCGGCCCTCCACGCCCAGCTCCTCGGCCACGGTGATCTGCACGTGATCGACATAGCGCCGGTTCCAGACCGGCTCGAAGATCCCGTTGGCGAACCGGAAGACGAGGATGTTCTGGACCGTCTCCTTGCCGAGGTAGTGGTCGATGCGGAAGAGCTGGCGCTCGCGCAAGACGCTCGTGATCTCCTCGTTGAGAGCGCGCGCGCTGTCGAGGTCGCGCCCGAAGGGCTTCTCCACGACGACGCGCCGCCAGCGGCTCCCCTCCTCCCGCGTGAGGCCCGCCTCCCCGAGCCGGCGGACCAGCGGTCCGAACGCGTCGGGCGGTGTCGCCAGGTAGAAGAGGGCGTTGCCGCCGGTGTGGTGCTCGCGGTCGAGCTCCGCGAGGCGATCGCCGAGCTGCCGGAACGTCGCGGGCCTCCCGACGTCGCCCGCGACGCAGTGGAGCCGCGCCCGGAAGTCGGCCCACAGGGCGGGGTCGATGGGGGCCGTGGCGAACTCGCGGATCTCCGCGCTCATGAGGTCGCGGAAGGCCTCGTCGTCCATCGACTTGCGGACGACGCCCACCAGCGCGAACTCGCGGGGGAGGAGACCGTTCAGGCGCAGGTTGTAGAGCGACGGGAGCAGCTTGCGCTTGGTCAGGTCACCGGTGGCGCCGAAGATGACGATCGCGCAGGGATCGCCAGGGCACTCCATGCCCGGGGGGCAGTCGGTCATGGCTCAGCTCTCCTTGCGCCGTGTTCCTGACCTCCCCGGCCAGCTCCCCGGTTGCCGTTCTGCATGTTGTCACCCCTTGGCGCGAGCGCGGCCACCCATCTCGATCTGCCTACCTCGGGCGGTCTTCGCTCAGGGAAATGCGTTCGCGCACGCTCCCACGGGCCAGTCGGGTGTGATGGGCGGCCCTGCGGGGTGTCGCGATCGCCGGGACCTGCGCGTCTCCGACGACAAGACGTCACCCTGCGGTGACCGCAATGAGTCATAGTGTGCTGAAATCGACCCACGCGATGCCGAGTTGAGCTCATTCTTGTGTGTGGGGGGGACGCTTCGATGTGCTCCAAGCCGCTCTGGCTGTCTCTCGTTTCGGCCGCAGTTTTGTCCGTGGGGTGCTCCTCCGGCGTCTCCGTCCTGGATCCGGTCGTGGAAGGGATCGAGCCTGGCTGTGGTAACCGCGCGGAAGACACTGCCGTGACGGTGCGGGGCACGCTGCCCGTGAAGATTGTGCCGGACGAGGGTGGAGAAGCCACGCTCGACAGCACGTATCACGCGTGGGTTGGGTCCGCGGCGCTCACCGAGGTGAAGTGGGTCGACGCCCGCACCCTGACGGCTGTCGTGCCAGCAGGCCTCGAGGCTGGCAGCTACGACTTGACTCTGCAGAGCCCATTCGACACCCGCTCCACCCGGGCCGCTCTCTTCGAGGTGCGGGCAGGAGAGTGTGAATGCGCGCCGACATGCAGCGGCAAGGCGTGCGGGGACGACGGGTGCGGGGGGACGTGCGGCACGTGCCCGTCGGGGACCGAGTGCTCCGCCGACGCTTGCGTCTGCACGCCGAGTTGCACCAACCGTGTGTGTGGCGACGACGGGTGTGCAGGGACGTGTGGCACGTGCCCGTCGGGGACGCAGTGTTCCGCCGGCACGTGTGGCCAACAACCCTGTACGCCGAATTGCACCAATCGTACGTGCGGGGACGACGGGTGTGCAGGGACGTGCGGCACGTGCCCGTCGGGGACGCAGTGCGCCGCCGGCGCTTGCGCCTGCACGCCGAATTGCGCCAACCGTGCGTGCGGTGCCGACGGGTGCGGAGGGACGTGCGGCACGTGCCCGACGGGGCAGCGGTGTTCCAGCGCCGGTACCTGCGCCGCAGCGTGCACGCCAAACTGCAGCGGCCGCGCGTGCGGTGCCGACGGGTGCGGAGGGACGTGCGGCACGTGCCCGACGGGGCAGCAGTGCTCCAGCGCCGGTACCTGCGCCGCAGCGTGCACGCCCGACTGCAGCGGCCGTGCGTGCGGTGCCGACGGGTGCGGAGGGAGCTGCGGCACGTGCCCGACGGGGCAGGAGTGTTCGAGCGCCGGTACCTGCGCCGCAGCGTGCACGCCGAGCTGCGACGGCCTTACGTGCGGTGCCGACGGGTGCGGAGGGACGTGCACGTGCCCGTCGGGGACGCAGTGTTCCAGCGACGGCACTTGCGTCCCGACCTGTACACCGACCTGCGACGGCCTTACGTGCGGCGCCGATGGGTGCGGAGGGACGTGCACGTGCCCGTCGGGGACGCAATGCTCTGCTTCCGGCACCTGTGACCCTGTGCCGTAGCGCCTATTCTTCCGCCGCCGTCCCAGGCACGGCGGCGGGCAAGAGGCCGCCGATCTTCTCCTTCCACGAGGGCGGCTCCGTGGCGGGGCGGCCGCGCTTGCGGAACCGCTGGTGCACCTCGAAGGCGAAGCCGTCCAGCACTTCGGGATCGACGGGGTCGCCGTTGAGCGAGAGGGTGAGGGAGAGCAACCCCTCCTTCTCCGCCACGTGGTGGAATTGCGCCTCGGCGATCTTGTTGGGCATGCACTCGAGCGGACCGACGGAGATGACGGCGTCGATCTCCCCCTCGCGCCAGGCGTGCAGAGGCACGCCGATGGTGAGCACCGACTCGACCTCCAGCTCTTCACGCA
>MEMX01000061.1:24286-27372 GCA_001768075.1 Anaeromyxobacter sp. RBG_16_69_14
AGGGCCGCCGGCACCGGCGCGTGCGCGCTCCAGCCGAGCGGCTCGGCCGCCGACTGGTGGCAGAGTTTCACCACTCGCGAACGGATCATGCTCTCGAGGCGATCGAGCGGCCCGCGCTTGGCGACGTTCTTGGACGAGACGTAGTCCGAGTACTGGATGAACTCGGAGACAGGCTCGAGGCGGGCGCGGATGCCGCGCCGCTCCAGCGCCTCGGAGACGAAGTCGTTGGCGAAGGGATCGGACCGGACGTAGATCTCGCCCACCACCAGCACGTTCGGTACCTCGCGCTGGCTCTTCACCGCCGCCAGCTCCTCCGCCGCGTCCCGGAGCAGCTGCGGGATGCCGTAGACGCGGCCGCTCGCGCTCTCCACGAGCGCCTTGGCCGCCGAGAGATCGCCGGCCGCCCCTTCCTCGATCCTCCTCCAGAGCCGCTCCGCCCACCGGGAGTGGATCTCGGTCGCGGCGCCGTCGCGGGTCTCGACCGGCCGGACGTCGTGGAGTGCCTGCTCGAGCACGCCCGCGGCGCACACCCCGGCGAAGATGATCATCTTGAATCCGGGCGGCATGCCCTGAAAGTAGTCGCCGAACGGCGGCGACCAGATGGTCACGCGCTGGCCGTGTCCGAGCCGGTCGAGCACGAGCTGGTGGAGCTGCTTGTAGGCCCCGAAGCGGCAGGGACCGTCCGAGCCGGGCATGAGGAGGGTGAAGCGCTCACCCTGCGCCCCCTTCCGCTCGATGCGCTCGAGCAGGCTCCCCAGCGTCACCGTCAGGGGGAGGCATTCCTTCCCCGAGGTGTGGCGCCTGCCGAGGCGCAGCGTCTCGCGGGTGGGGAGCGGCAGCGTCTCCGCGCGCGCACCGGCGCCGCGCAGGGCGGCCGCCACCGCATGCGCCTCCGGGCCCATGGGAGGTACCAGCACCCGCTCCTTGCGGCGCGCCAGCCCGAGCATCGAGCGGGGCTGCACCGTGAGCCGCTCCTCGCTGCGCGCCGGGCAGCGGTCGCCGGCGCGCTGGTCCTCGCGCACGCAGTGGAGGAAGGCCTCGACGCGCGTCTTCGTGCCCGCGTCGCCGGCGTGGCCGTCCGTCTCGATGATGGCGAAGGGCCTGCCCTCCATGAGCCAGGCGTAGGCGTGGACGGTGAAGCTGTCCGGCCCGCAGGAGTAGTTGGAGCAGAAGATCGAGTAGACGCCCTGCTGGCGTCGGAGGTGCCACGCCGCGCGCAGGATGCGCTGGCCGTAGCCCCAGAACACGTCCTCGAAGACGGGCGCGTCGTCCGGCACGGGATAGCAGTCCACCGGGATGGCGATGGCGCCTTGCTCGCGCACGATCGACGGCACGTTCGAGTTGAGCACGTCGTTGTGGATGGTGTAGCTGCGGCCGAGCACCACCACCGGCGTGATGGACCGCGCCCGGCAGAACTCGAGCGCGCGCTGGCCGAGCGCGAGGAGCGCGCCGTCGAAGAGCCGCTGCTCCATGCGGGCGGCGCGCCAGGCCCTGCTCCACGCCACCTCGCGCGTGACCCCGAGATCCCTGGCAAGGCCCCGGCATGCTTCGAGGAAGCGTTCCGAGTCGAGGAACCCCTTTCCCATGTCGACGACCGGGGAGAGGATGCGTGGGGCGGAGCCCGTCGCCCCCGCGAGATCCCAGCGCAGCATGTCGGGCGCGCCCTGCACGATGGGGCATACCGACGAGACGCGCTCCTTTTCCGAGACGCGCGGGACCTCGCGCAGCATGGGCAGGAAGAGGAAGTCGGGCTTCGCGTCGGCCATCGCCGCCACCAGCCCGTGGTACTGCTGCATGGGCGCGCAGAAGGGGACGTTCGCTTCCTCGATGCCGCGCTTCAAGGCCTTGCGATCCGCGCCGATCGAGGTCTGCACGTCGAACCCGAGCCCGTGGACGAAGGTGGCGAAGAAGGGGAAGAGCCCCTTCAGCTGGAACTCGTCCGTCATCGCCACCACCGGCCGGCCGCGCCGGTCGAGGCGCTCCACCAGTCGGGCGATGAGCTCCTCGCGCTCGCGGAAGGGATCCGGCGCCTGGTCGGGCAGCTTCCTCTTGCGCGTCCCCCGATCCCAGAGCGAGCATCCTCCACCCCAGGTGAAGCGCTGCTTCTCTCCCGAGACCATCGTGGCGAGCCGGTCGATGCGGCACTTGTTTCCGGCACCGCCGCAGCCCTGGGTGGACGAGCAGATGAACTGGTCCTTCTGGTCCACGCGCGCCTCGAGGAAGCGCGCGCACTCCACCGGTGCCAGCTCCCCGAGTGGCAGATCGTCCAGGGCGAGTAGCGCGATGCCGATGGCGCCCATCAGGCCGGGCTTGGGCGGGACGATCACCTCGGAGCCGGTTTGACGCGCCACGGCGGCGGCGAGCGCGTCGGACGCGAAGGGCATGCCCTGGCAGAAGATGACCTGCCCCACCGAGCGGCTCCCCTTCACGCGATTCAGGTAGTTGGCGATGACCGAGTCGTAGATGCCGGCGACGATCCGGTCGCGCGCCACGCCCGAGGCGAGCGCCTCGTCGATGATCTCGGCCATGAAGACCGAGCAGTGCTGGCCGAGCGCGACGCCTCCCGGCGCCGAGAGCGCCTCGGAACCGAGCTGCACCACGTCCTCGATCCCCTGGAAGCGCTTGCCTTGCTCCTCGATGAAGGAACCCGTTCCGGCGCTGCACGCCTCGTTCATGGCGGCGTCGATGACCCGTCCTTCGGCGAGGCGGATGTACTTCGCGTCCTGACCGCCGATCTCGAAGATGGTGTCGACGCGAGGGTCGAGCTGCAGCGCGCCGGTGGCGTGCGCCGCGATCTCGTTCAGCACGTACACTGCCTCGCGGCCGAAGACGGTGGCGAGCAGCGAGCCGACGATCTCGCGGCCGGAGCCGGTCGCGCCGAAGCCGCGCACCCGGTGCAACGCTGCCGGCTAGGCGAGGAAGAGCCGTACGAGGTCCTGTGCGGCACCCACCGGCGAGCCGTTGGTGCGCAGGTAGGCCTCCCAGAGCGGTTGCCTTGTCACCGCATCGAGGAGGACCGCCTTGGACCCGGTCGAGCCGATGTCGAGGCCGATCACTGCGTCATGCAGGATGGGGTTCCCGGGTGG
>MEMX01000061.1:27380-28504 GCA_001768075.1 Anaeromyxobacter sp. RBG_16_69_14
CCTCATCCGCGTCACGCGCGGCAGCGCCGAGGAGAGCGCCGGGAGCTTCTCCAGCGTCGTCTCGAGCGGCGGGAGGATGAGCTCCGAGAGCGGCGGGACGCGGGTGCCCGCGTGCTCGGCCGCCGCGAAGGCGCAACCGAGGGCCTCGAGGTAGAGGCCGTCCTCGGGCGCGGTCTCCACGAGCTCCATGCCGTGCCGTGCCAGGAAGGCCTGGAAGTGCCGGCGGACACGACTCGCGCGCGCCACGCCACCGGAGAGGAAGACTCGGCGCGGCGAGAGGCGCGGCTTCACCAGGACCTCGACGTTCTCGCAGATGGCGTCGACGAGGCCAGCCAGGATCCGATCCTTGCCCTCGCCCTTGTTGGCGAGGTGGGTCATGTCCGTCTTGAGGATGACCGGGCATCGGCCGGAGAGCGGGGCCGGCTCGTCCACTCCAGCGGCCAGCTCGGCCGCGTCTTGCACGCCGAGGTCGAAGCGCTCCACCAGCTGCCGCAGGAAGTTGCCGGTGCCCTGTGCGCAGCGCGAGTTCTCGCGGAACACCTCCTGGCCCCCTGCGCGCAGCTCGAGCACGGAGAAGCCATGGCTGCCGATGGACACGAGCGTCGCCGGCGCATCGCCGTGGACGAGGCGGTGTGCCGCGGCCTGCGCCTGCTTCAGGGGGATGCGCGCCAGCTGCACCTGGCGCCCGAGGCGGCCTGTCACGGCAGCGCCGGTCACGCCGTCCCAGGCAAAGTCGCGGAGGATCTCGAGGAGGCGCCGTCCCGGCTCCTTGTGGTGCTCGGCCAGGACGCGCCGGCCCACTTTCAAGGCGGCGCCCTCCCGGACGAGCTCCACCACCTTGAGCGTCTCAGCGCCCATGTCGATGCCGATGAAACGCGCCATCACCCCTCCGCTTCGCGTCGCCCGTCCGGTCCTCCGCCCGCAGAGGGGGGACAATCCTGAAGACCCTTCGCCGGCCAGCGCCGTTGCCGGGGACGGCGCGCGGGTCCCGCGGGGAGATCCACGCACCGGCGGAAAAGCCTGCGCCAGGTCGGCCGAGAGCGGGCGATCGCCGGCACTCCTACCACAGCCGAGAGAGAGCAGGGAGCAGCAACGCGCCACGGCTTGGTGGCGGTCACGCAGAG
>MEMX01000061.1:28519-44371 GCA_001768075.1 Anaeromyxobacter sp. RBG_16_69_14
TGGCTCAGCCGCAGTACCGAGCCACGACCTCGAACAGCTGCTCGATGCGGAGCGGCTTCTCGAGGTGGGCGGCGACGCCGAGCGCACTGACGCTGTCCTCGACGCCCGCGGCGGCCGAGACGACGACGACGGGGATCTCGGCCAGCTCCGGATCCAGAAGCTGACGTCGCCGGAACTCGATTCCGTCCATGACCGGCATGAAGAGGTCGAGCAGGATGACGGCAGGGCGCTCGTCGCGGGCGGTATCCAGAGCATCGAGGCCGTCCTTGGCCGTCGCCACCTCGTAGCCCTCTTGCTCCAGGATCTCCTGGAGGGTCTCGCGAATGTCGCGGTCGTCGTCCACGATGAGGACGCCGCGGCGCGGCGCCTGCGCCCCAGGATCGCGCGAGGAGGGGACGAGCGGGGGGGGCTGCATCTTGTGGTGGACGCTCCTCGACCGGTAACGTGACCGTGAAGGCGGATCTCTCACCGTGGCTGTGCTGTGTGCCGCGCGCCCACCGGGAGCTTCCGCGGTGAGCGATTTATCTTACCCCCTTGGCCGCCATGATGTCGCGCCAGAACAAGGTGCGGAGGGGGGCGCTCCCCCCGCCTTGAGGAGCGGAGGTCCGGAGATCGCCCTGACTCTCCAGGACCGCGTTCCACAAACGGCGAAGAGGCGAGTCAGAGTGGCCGCAGCCCCGCTTGCCCATCCGGCTGCGCCGGGCGGCGGACTCGCTCCAGGGCGTCCTGGCTGCGCAGCGTGGGCGCGCCGAGCTCCGGGCGAAGGCGCTCGTACTTCCCATCCGCGCGGAGGACGCTGCCCTTGGCGGTGTCCTCGAAGCCGGCCTCGACGATCTGGAGCAGGCGCTGGCGCAGTTCGGGGTCGTCGATGGGCGCCATCACCTCGACGCGGCTGAGGAAGTTGCGCGGCATCCAGTCGGCCGAGGAGACGTGGAAATGGGCGCGCTTGCCCTCTCCGAAGATGAAGATGCGGCTGTGCTCGAGGTAGCGGTCCACCACCTGGTGAACCCGGATGCGCTCCGAGATCCCGGGCACGCCGGGCCGCAGGCAGCAGATGCCGCGAACGAGCAGGTCCACCTTCGCGCCTGCCTGGCTCGCCCGGTAGAGCGCGCCGATGACCTCGCGGTCCACGAGGGAGTTCATCTTGGCGAGGACGCGCGCGGGCCTGCCCGAGAGCGCTTCCGCCGCCTCCTCGTCCACGAACTTGATGATCCGGTCCTTGAGGCCGTGCGGCGCGACCGCGAGCCGCTTCCACGGCCACTGCGGCACGATGCCCTGCGCCGCGAGCTCGTCCGTGGTGTTCCCGGTGAGCATGTGGAACACCGCCTCGGCCTCTTCGGCGATGTCCTGGCGCGCCGTGAGGAGCGAGACGTCCGTGTAGATACGCGCCGTCTGCGGATTGTAGTTGCCGGTGCCGACGTGGACGTAGCGGCGCGGTCCCCGTCCCTCGCTGCGCACCACGAGCGACAGCTTGCAGTGCGTCTTGCAGGCGTCGTAGCCGTACACCACCATCGCGCCCGCGCGCTTCAGCTCCTCGATCGGGCCGATGTTGTTCTCCTCGTCGAGGCGAGCGCGAATCTCGAGGAAGACGGCCACCTCCTTGCGTTTCTCGGCGGCGCGGAGCAGCGCCTTCACGAAGGGGCTGTTCTTGCCTGTGCGGTAGAGCACCTGCTTGATGGCCTTCACGTCGGGATCATCGGCCGCCTCCTCGATGAAGCGCACCACCGGGTCGAACGAGTCGTACGGATGGTGGAGTAGGATGTCGCCCTTGCCCACCGCCTCGATGACCGACTCGCCTTCGAAGAGGGGGGGGGCCGCAACGACGGAACGGGCCTCGCGGTGATCGGCGCGGGTGAGGTCGCCCAGCGCGACCAGGTCTTGGAGCTGGAGCGGCCCGTCCACGTCGTAGACGTCCGCTTCCTCGAGCCCGTGCTGGCTCGCCAGCGGAGCCGTGATCTCGCTCGGCGAGTCGGACGCAAACTCGAGTCGGACCGCCGCGCCGAGGTCGCGCCGGCGCACGCCTTCGGAGACCATCGCGAGCAGGTCGTCGCCCTCCTCCGGATCCACGTCCAGGTCCCAGTTGCGGGTCACGCGGAAGGCCGCGGTGCGCAGCTTCGTGCTGGAGAAGAACAGCTCCGAGACGTGCTCGCCCACCAGGTCCTCGACGAGGATGAAGGCTCGCCCGCCGCCCACCGGGACGAGGCGCTGCACCGCTGCCGTAGGGACGCCCACCACCGCCATGGTGCCGCCCGGCCGCCGCCGCCGCCTGGGGCCGGGCCGCGGCAGCTGAACCGCCAGCGAGATGGACTTGTTGCGCAGCTGCGGGAAGGGATGGCTCCGGTCGTGGGCGAGCGGGGTGAGGAGCGGGAAGACCTTCTCGCGGAAGTGCCGCCGCGCCTCCGCTGCCTGCTCCCCCGAGAGCTCGCTCGCGCGCAGGATGCGGATGCCGTGCTCGCGCTCCAGCCCGGGGCGGATCTCCTCGCGCCAGAGGCGGTACTGGTCCGCCACCATGCGGTGGACGCGGGCAGAGACCGCGGCCAGCTGCTCGGCGGGGAGCATCCCGTCCGCGGGCGTGGTGGTGACCCCTTCCTCGATCTGGACCTTCAGGCCAGCCACCCGCACCATGTAGAACTCGTCCAGGTTCGACGAGACGATCCCGAGGAACTTGAGCCGCTCCAGGACCGAGAGGGAGCCATCCGCCGCCTCGTCGAGCACGCGCTGATTGAACTCGAGCCAGGAGAGCTCGCGGTTGATGTAGAGACTGGGGTCGAGCTCCGTGCGCGGCGCCAGCGCCGGAGGCTCGGATGCCGCGGCCGGCGGAAGCCCGATCGCCGGGGCCTCCAGCAGGCCCTGGGTTGGGCTCTGGGTTGGCAATGGCTGTCCTGAAAGATCTAGACTTCCGACACTCTAGTCTCGTTCCATCGCAGGCAAGGCTCCTTCACGGGTCGCGCACGGGTCGCGGATCGCCGCTGGAGACCCCGCCTCCAAGGCGCGCAACCACGCGACATCTCGGGAATACGATGATTTTCCCAGCAGCCCACCTACACTTTCCGGCACCGTCTGGCCCGAGGATGCGTACCCAGAGGATGCGTCCTTGAGGAAGACCCAGCAGAGCGACATCCTGGCGGCCATCGACGTGGGCACGAACGCCGTCCGCCTGGAGCTGGTACGCCCGCTCCCCGACGGTTCGCTCGAGACCCTGCATCAGGAGCGCGATCCCGTGCGGCCGGGCGAGGGCGTCTTCGCCACCGGTTCGATCCCCCGCGAGGTGGCAGACCGGTTGCTGTCCACGCTGCGGCGCTACAGTGCGCTCTGCCGGCGTGACGGGGCGAGGCTTCGGGCCGTGGCGACGAGCGCGGTGCGCGAGGCGCGCAACGGTGCCGAGATCGTGCGCCGCGCGCGAGAGGAGGCGGGCATCGAGCTCGAGGTCGTCTCCGGGCGCGAGGAGGCGCGCCTCATCTGCCTGGGCGTCCTGCACGGCAAGCCGCCCAACTCCCGCTCGCTCGTGCTCGACATCGGCGGCGGCTCGACCGAGGTGGCGATGGCGCATGGCGAGCACCCCTCCGAGCTCTGGAGCGTGGCGGTGGGCGCGGTCCGGCTCACCGAGATGTTTGGCACCTCGGCAAAGGTGCCGCCGGCGAGGCTGGCCCTCGTGCGCAGCTACGCCGCGGAGGCCTTTCGCGAGGGTCTGCCGAAGCGGTTCCGCCACCCCTCTGTCGCGCTTGGCAGCTCGGGGACGATCAACGCGGTGGTCGGGTTCGCGGCCTCGAAACGCCGCAGCGCGACCCCCAAGGAGATCGAGAAGGCCGTGCATGAGCTCGCCGGGATGGGAATCGAGGAGCGGCGCCGTCACTTCGACCCGGGCCGCGCAGAGATCGTGATCGGGGGTGCGGTCATCCTGGAGGCCGCCGTGCGTCACCTCGGGCTCGCGTCGGTGACCAGCGTGGACACCGGCCTGCGCAACGGCATCCTCGTCGACATGTTCCGCCGCGGCGCCCTGGCACAGCGCGACGACCGCTCGGGGGCTGAGGGTGCGCTCGCACTGGGGCGCCGCTTCGGCTTCGACGAGCGGCACGCGGTCCACGTGGCCGCCCTTGCGGTCACGCTCTTCGAGGATCTGGCCGGCCTGCACGGGCTTCCGCTCTCGGCCCGGCGCGTGCTCGAAGCGGCCGCGGTGGTGCACGACGTCGGCAACGCGGTCTCCTTCCACAAGCACCACAAGCACACCTTCTACCTGGTAGCCAACGCCGACATGCCTGGCTTTGCCGATCGCGAGCGCGAACTCGTCGCGACGGTGGCGCGCTATCACCGGCGTTCCACGCCGGACCGCGGGCGCGCCGATCTGGCGCACCTCTCGACGGCGGAGCTCACCTCCCTCCGCAAGCTGGCGGCCCTCCTGCGCGTGGCGAACGCGCTCGACGCTTCCCACCAGCAGCCGGTGCGCGAGCTGCGCGCCGAGCAGCGTGACGGCGCGGTGGCGCTGCGGCTGCGACTGCGCGCCCCCGCCGACCTCGAGCTCTGGGACGCCGACCGCGAGGGGCAGTTCTTCCGCGCGGTGTTCAGGAAGAGGCTGGAGCTCGTCGTTCGCAAGGGGTAGTCGCAGGTAGTCGCGGCTCTCCCCAGCCTATCAGGATCTGAGGCAGCTCCGGACGTCCGTCCCTCCCCCTGAGGAGGAAAGGGACGGCTCCAGTCACGATGGGGAGGCCGTCCCCGAGGGCCGCCTCGCTCGAAAGGAAAATGCCCCGGATTACGCGGGCACGCTCCGGCATGCCGCTTGCGGTAGGCGCTGCCAGCCGCGGGCGGTCGAGCCCGCTTCGTTCACTCGTCTCAATTGAGGAGTTCACCATGAAGAAGATCCTGAGCGCACTCGTCGCCGTGGTTTTCGTCGCAGTCTCCGCCCCCGCCTTCGCGGCGGATCCTGCCGCCGCCGCCGCCCCTGCCGCTGCCCCCGCTGCCGAGGCGCCTGCCGCCGCCCCCGTCGAGGCCCCCAAGGTCGAGAAGGCCGAGAAGAAGGTCGAGAAGAAGGCCAAGAAGGTCAAGAAGTCCAAGAAGGCCGCCGAGAAGATGGAGAAGATGGAGAAGCCTGTCGAGAAGATGGAGAAGCCTGTCGAGGCGAAGTAACTCCGTCTCGTCCCTGGGTCGGGGCTCGTCCCCTGCCGCAGTGGTCATGGAGCCGGTCGCCGCGAGGTGGCCGGCTCCTTGTCGTTGGTGAGCCGGCGCGAAGGGATCGCGGGGCGCGAAATGCGCCCGCCTCTGCGGCGTTTCGGTTTCCGCGACCTCGAACCGGGCTGCCGCTGGCGCACGGGAGGTGTACGGCGTTCCGGCGAGCGTCGCGCTCTGGGCGGTGATACTCTCCCTCGCCTCCGCGTCGGGCTGCGGGCTCGCCTTCGGCGTCTACCCGCCGTGCGCGCCAGCCGGGTCGATCCGGTGGAGGCGATGCGAACCGAGTAGCACCACTGGGGTGGAAGGGGTCGTCCCGCGCCGCCCATACGCCGTAGGGCTGGGGCTCGTTCCCCGCCGCCGAAGGAGCGAGAGCGCGTGGACAGACAGAAGGTGAAGAAGGAGATCCGTGGCTGGGTCCTGACCATCGCCGCCGTGCTGGCGTTCCGGACGTTCCTTTACGAGGCGGTCTACATCCCTTCGGGTTCCATGATCCCCACGTTGCAGATCGGTGACTACGTGATCGTGGAGAAGTGGGCCTACGGCGCGCGCCTGCCGTTCACCGAAACCGCCCAGGCCACCTGGTCGAGCCCGAAGCGCGGTGACGTGGTGGTGCTGCTGGCGCCCCCCGGAAACGTGCGCAATGACGACCTCATCAAGCGAGTCGTTGCGGTGGCTGGCGACACGGTCGAGATCCAGGACGGCGCGCTCGCCCTGAACGGCAAGCCCGTGCCGCGACGGCGCGTAGACGGACCGTGCACGTACTGGAACAAGATCGAGGGCGGGCCCTGGCGCGAGGAGCCGTGCGCCGACTTCGTCGAGCAGCTCGATCGTCACACCTACCAGTCGTACTGCACGCCCTACCTCCCGTGTGGCGACGTGCCCCCGGCGACGGTGCCGCCCGGCACGGTCTGGCTCGCCGGCGACCACCGCGATCACAGTGCCGACTCGCGCGTCTTCGGCCCCGTGCCCGTCGGCCGCGTCAAGGGGCGCGCCTGGGTGGCGCTCGTGTCCTGGGGGCCCTCCGGCCCGCGCTGGAATCGGCTGTTCCACAGCGTGAGGCACTAGGTTTACCCGGATGGGGCCTCCAGGCCCCGCGGTGGAGTGCATCTCGGCACCAGCGTCGTCGGCGAGCAACAGCCCACCCTGGCCGGAGGTGGCGTGTTGCGCGCATCGCGGAAGGCGACAAGACTATCCCCCTCGAGGAGCGCATCGGGCTCTCTCCTTATCCAAAGATCGAAAGCACACGGACATGGCATCGAACCTCTGGGACATCGACGTCGGCTGCTCGTCCATCCGCTTCTCGGTGCGCCACATGGTCATCACCAAGGTCCACGGCTGCTTCGCCAGGTGGTCGGGAACCATCACGCTCGACGAGCAGGATTTGACCCGCTCCTCGGTGGAGGTTCGCATCGACGCGGCCTCGATCGAGGCGCGCTGGGCCGCGCGGGATACGCAGGTGGCGGACCGCGACGCGCGCCTCAAGTCGGCGGACTTCCTCGACGTGGCGAAGTACCCGGAGATCAGTTTCCGGTCGAAGCGGATCGACAGGGCGGGTTCGAGCTACCGCCTCGTGGGCGACCTGTCGCTCCACGGCGTCGAACGCGAAGTGACGCTCGAGGCCCAGTTCGCAGGCGTCGGCAAGGATACCTGGGGCAAGCAGCGGGCAAGTTTTTCCGCCAGGGTGGCCCTCGACCGCCGCGACTACGGGTTGGTATGGGACCCGGTGCTGGAGGTGGGGAGCATCGTGGTCGGCGAGAAGGTGGGAATCGCGATCGAGATCGAGGCGGTGAAGAAGGTCTCCGCGGCTTCGGCGGCGGCGTAGCGGCCCCCTACACCCGCGGGCTTCCGCGCCTACCAGTCAGTACTTCCCGTCCTCGCCCTCGATCAGCCGGTAGATCTCGGCCGAGTCCTTTGCTTTCATGATCGACTCGCGGAACGCGGGGCTCTTGAAGATGCGGCTGATCCGCGCCAGCGCCTTGAGGTGTGCGCCCGCCGAGTTCTCGGGTGCGAAGAGCGAGAAGAAGAGAAAGGTGGGCTTGCCGTCGATGGCCTTGAAGTCAACCCCGGCCTTCGAGCGGCCGAAGCTCGCCATGAGCACGGGAAGACCGGGTACCTTCGCGTGCGGGATGGCGACGCCGTCGCCGATGCCGGTCGAGCCGAGCTTCTCGCGCTCGAGCAGCGTCTCGAGCAGGCGCTGGGCATCCAGCTTGTGGCTTGCCGCGAGCGGTCGGGACAGGCCCGTCAGCACCGCCTGAGCGGACGTGCCGGTGAGGTCGTCCACGACTGCGTCGGGCTGGAGGAACTCGACGATCTTCATGGCGGACGTCTCGCTAGCACAGGTGGCGATGATGGGCAAGCAACAGGGTAAAGCAGCACGGTGCGCCGCGCCGCCTCTCTCCTGAGGGCGGCGGGCGCCTCTTGAATAGCCGGTGAAGCGCTGGTCAACCGGCCCTGGCCTCGATCAGCCCGAGGTTTCCGTCGTCGCGGCGGTAGACCACGTTGATGGCGTGGTCCTTCGCGTTCTGGAAGACGAAGAACATGCTGTTGAGGAGCTCGAGCTGGAGGATCGCCTCGTCGAGTGTCATCGGCTTCGCCTGGAAGGTGCTCGACTTCACCACGCGGTCGGACGGCGCCCTGGCCGCGTCGAACACCTCGTGCCGCACGTCGACCGCGCGGTGGCCATTCACGCGCTCGACGACCTTGTGGTTCTTGAGCTTTTCCTTGTGTTTCTTGAGCTGTCGCTCGATCTTCTCTGCCGCCGCGTCGATGGACGAGTACATGTCCCCCGTCTTGGCGCGGCCGCGCAGGAGGAATGGGCCAGCCTTCAGGTTGATGTCTGCATGGTGCTCGAGGTTCTCGACGTAGAGCACGACGTGCGCCTCGCTGGGCTGATCGATGTAGCGCTGGATGTGCTCGACCTTGACGCGTGCGTGTGACTTCAGCGCTTCGGTCGATTCGAGGTGCCTGAAGGTGATGTTCACCTGCATGAACCGCCTCCTCTGCTGTGGAGCCGCGGAAAACACATCGGCCGCGACCCGCGCGCCCCGCTCGGAGCCCGCCGCGCCGCGGCCGCTGTCGCTCTGGGCCTCATGCCCAGGACCATTCTAGCAGACCTCCCGGTCGCGAGATCTCGGGCCCATGAAGGGCTGCGCGCGCCTGGATTTCACCTAACCGGGGGCACCCGTGGTCGGCAAGTGGAACGGTCGGGGCTCGTTCGTCAAAAGTACTTCTTGCGCTTGGACGAGGGCAGGATGCCGAGCACCTCGCGGTATTTCGCCACCGTGCGGCGCGCGATCTCGATGCTCTGCCCCTTCAAGAGCTCGACGATCTTCTGATCCGAGTGAGGGCGCTTGGGGTCCTCGGCCGCCACGATCTGCTTGATGTGGTTCTTCACGGCCTCGCTCGCGATCTCCTCGCCGCCCGTCTTGTTGATGGCCGAGTTGAAGAAGAACTTGAGCTCGTAGATCCCCTGCGGTGTGTGGACGTACTTGTTGGTGGTGACGCGCGAGACGGTCGACTCGTGCATCCCGATGTCCTCCGCCACGTCGCGCAGGATGAGCGGCTTCAGGTATGCGATCCCCTTGTCGAGGAAGTCCTTCTGGAACTTCACGATCGACTCGGTCACCTTGTAGATGGTGCGTTGCCGCTGGTGGATGGAGCGGATGAGCCACACCGCGCTGCGCAGCTTGTCCTGGATGTACTCCTTCGCCTTGCCTGCCTGTCCGTTCTTGAGCGCCGCGCGGTACATGCCGCTGATGCGGAGCTTGGAGAGGCCGTCGTCGTTCAGGACGGTGACGTACTTGTCGCCCATCTTGTAGACGTAGACGTCGGGGGTGATGTACTGCGGCTCCTCCGTCGTGAAGGCGCGGCCCGGTTTCGGCTCGAGGTGGCTGATGACCTTGACCGCCTTCACCACCTCGTCGATCGGGATCTTGAGGTCCTTCGCGACGGCCGCGTAGTTCTTGGACTCGAGGTGCTTCAGATGACGCTCGATGATGGCCACGATCTCGGGCGTGTCGGCGTTGAGTTGCCGCACCTGGATGAGCAGGCACTCGCGCAGATCGCGCGCGGCGACGCCGATGGGGTCGAGCGTCTGCACCTTCTGCAGCGCCGCCTCGCAGAACTCGAGGCCCATGCCCGACTCGAACGCCACGCGGACCAGCGGATCGCGCGCGGCGCCGTCCTCGGTCTCGCCCTCGACGTGAGGCATCTTGAAGTAGCCGTCGTTGTCGAGGTTGCCGATGATGAGCATGGCGACCTGCTCCTCGTCGGGGGAAAAGTGCGAGAGCCGGAGCTGCCAGACCAGGTGACCGACGAGGTCGGTCTTCTTGGTGAGGGTCGCCTCGTAGCCGGGCAGCTCCTCGTCGGAGAGGCCGCGGTTCGACGGTGCCGTGTGGCCTTGCAGCTGGTAGTGGTCGAGGTACTGATCCCAGTCGATCTCGTTGGCGCCCTCCTCGCCCTTCACCTCGACGGCCTTCTCGGCCTCCTTGTGCTGTGGCGCCGCCTCCTCCTGCGCCTGCTCCGTGGGACTGGCGCCCTCGGCGCGGGTCTCCTCCTCCCCCTCGGCCGGCTCCTCGAGCAGTGGATTCTCGGTGACCTCGGTGCGGATGAGATCGACGAGCTCCATGCGCGAGAGCTGCAGGAGCTTGATGGCCTGCTGCAGCTGGGGGGTCATCACCAGCTGCTGGGTCATCTTGAGGTGCTGCTTCAGCTCGAGGCTCATCGGGGACGCTCCGGGTGCTTTTCGTGGTCGAGGCGGAACTTCTCGCCGAGGTACACGGCGCGGGCGCGCTCGCTCGCCGCGATGGCGGTCGGCGTGCCCTCTTCCAAGATCCCGCCCGCGGAGAGGATGTACGCGCGGTCGCAGATGCCGAGGGCCTCGCGCACGTTGTGATCGGTGAGCAGGACGCCGATGCCTTTGTCCCGCAGCGCACCGATGAGGCGCTGCAGCTCGCCGACCGCGATCGGGTCGACCCCGGCGAACGGTTCGTCGAAGAGGATGCAGCGCGGCGAGGAGAGCAGGCTGCGCGCCACCTCGGCCCGCCGTCGCTCGCCCCCGGAGAGCGTCTCGCCGAGGCTGTCCGCCACGTTCTGCAAGCGGAACTCTTCGAGCAGCCCATCGGCCCGTCGCTCGCGATCCGCGCGACGGGCGCCCAGCGCCTCCAGGACCGCCGTGAAGTTCTGGCGCACGGTCAGCTTGCGGAAGATCGAGGACTCCTGCGGGAGGTACCCCACGCCGCGCCGCGCGCGCTTGTGCATGGGCAACCCCGTCAGATCCTCTCCGCCGAGGGAAATGCGACCGCCGTCGGGTGTCACCAGCCCGACCACCATGTTGAAGCTCGTGGTCTTGCCGGCGCCGTTCGGGCCGAGGAGGCCGACGACCTCGCCCGGGCGCACGTGGAACGAGACCCCGTCCACCACGCGGCGTCGCTTGTAGCTCTTGGCGAGCCCGTCGGCGCGCAGGAGGCCGTCGCTCACTGCGCTGCCCCCTTCTTCCCGGGCAGCGACTGTCCCGGCTTCTGGATGAGGGTTCCCTTCCCCTGCTTCAGGAAGACCCTGTCCAGGTCGAGATCGTAGACGACCTCCTCGCAGTACATGATCGAGGCGCCGTCGTGCAGGATGGGATCACCCCGGCAGACGACCTTGCTCGTGGCGGCGTCGTAGGTGGCGCGGTCGCAGGTGACGACCTTCTCGCCGCGCGTGAGCTTCACGTCGCCCTCGCACACGGCGTGGTGGATGTCGCCGGCCGGATCGTGATCGGCGACCATCTTGCGGCAGACGAGCTTCGCGTCCTCGCGCGTGAACGTCACGAGGGGTTTTCCCTTCATGATCGTCCGGCGCTCCTTGTACAGGTACTCGATGGCGTTCGCGTCGACGTGTGTCGGTGGGGTGGGCTTGGCGGATGCTGCGGCCTGGCCCCGTGATCCGGCCCTCGATGTCGCAGGTGCAGCCGTCGTCCCCGGTAGTCCGGCGAGGGCGAGCTGCGCGATGGCCAGGAGGGCGATCACCGCCCCGCCTCGCCAGTCACGACATGAGCACCGCCCTCGATGTGCAGGACTTGGTCCCTGGGATCGAGGGTGAACCCCGGCCCGCTCACCGTCAGCTCGGACGATCGGACCTCCACCGGCTGGTCGCCGCGCACCAGCCCGTCGGCGGCGGCGTAGCGCGCCTCGGCGGTGGTGGCGACCTGTCCGGGCTGTTCGGCCCGGACGCCACCCGTCGCGGTGAAGCGGTGTTCTCTCACGTTGCCGCTGCCGCGGGCCGCCGTGATGTGCGATTCGGCCTGGGAGGAGGTGGCTGGGAAGCGGACCGCTATCCGTTCGGCCGCGAGATCGGCGGAGTCGCGGCGAAACGTCGCATGCGCGGCCTGGCCCTCCGCCGTGAGGAGCGGGCCTCGGAAGACGCGGAACCGAAGCTTCTCGAATGTCAGCTGCGGAGGCACGTCCTCGTTCCCTCGCGGTCTCGCTGCTTCGCACCCGCTCGTGGCGGCGAGTGACCAGAGAACCGCCACGACCGCCAAAAGCCGCGTAACCATAACATTCTTGTCCATCTTCAATCTAGTGGCACGGCCTTTGCTAGTGGTATTCACGAACGCTGGGAAGCTAGGTCCCGGAAAGCTCACGGCTTTTCGGCATCGCCTTTGCTTGGGAGACCCTTACGGGTGCAGTGGTCTTCCAGCGGCGGTGCATCCACACCCACTCGGTGGGGTTGCGTCTGATCGCCGCCTCTTGAAGGGCCGCGGCCGCTGCGGTGATGCGTTCGACCTCAGCCTCCGGATCGGCGGGTCCGGAATCGTAGCTCAGCTCGATGATGTCGAGCTCGTGGCCAGCTCCCGGACGGGGGCCTCTACGGTGGCTTGTGCCGACCACCACCGTCGCCCCGAAGCGCAGCGCGAGGTCACCCACCGCCCGCGGCGTGAACGCTGGCCTGCCGAAGAACGGGACGAAGACTCCCTGCACCTTCGTGTCCTGGTCGATGAGGATGCCGAGCGCGCCACCTTGCCGGAAGAGCTTGATGAGCTCGCGACCGGTGGCGGGGTCCTCACGCCAGAGCGTCTTGTTCCCGCCTCCCGCGCGGAAGCGCGCCATGAGCTCGTTCAGCCTGGGGTCCGCGTTCCGCTTCGCGATGACCGCGTTCGGCTGGGTCACGAGCGCGAGGCGGCGGGCCAGGAGCTCCCAGTTGCCGATATGGCCGGCGACGAAGATGAGGCCCTTGCCGCGCGCCATGGCGCGCCGGACGATCTCCTCGCACCCGGGGGCGAACGACACGTACTCGTCGATGCGCCCGCAGCCGTGCACGGCGATCACCTCCATCGCCACCTGGCCTAGATGGGCGAGGCTGGCCCTGGCGATGGCGCGGCGCTCCTCTCCGCTCTTCTCGGGGAACGCGAGCGCCAGGTGCTCCAGCATGAGGCGGCGCTCCCTGCGAGCGAAGAGCCACGCCAGGCGCCCCACCACCGAGCCCAGCAAGAGCGCGGGCCCGAGGGGCAGCCAGGAGAGGAGCCGGACGGCCGCGCGCAGGAGCGCGGACCTGACCGCGCGCTTCACTCGCTTGCGAAGAGGTACCTCCATCGCGCCTCAGGCTATCACGTAGCTCGGCCGGTGCCCCTGCCATGGAATGCACCGGGAGTTCTCCCTCCTTCGTCCGGCTTGCGCGGCGGTCAGGAACCCGGGAGCCGCCAGACGAGCCCACCCCGGAAGAGGACCTCGGAGGGCAAGTCCGCCGCCTCCGACGAGCACGTCAGGGATTGACGGTGGGTCAGCGTCACACCAGCTGGTCTCCTTCGAAGTGGCTGAATTCACACCCGAGATGGCTGGCGCGTGGTGTGCTTATCAGCTCGGAGTGATGGTAGGGGACCGGTGTGACTCCATGAAGGACTCCCGAGGTCTTTGTGAGACGGGTGCAAGGGAAGCACTGCCTCCCGCCCACGCCCGGGAGCGCCAGCGCCGCTCTCCCCTCCGATTCCCTGCCTGGTACCGACCGACCTTGATCCTGGCCGCGCTGGCGGGCTACGCGCTCGCATTCGACGCGATCCACCGTGCCATAGGCCCTGCCGTCGGAGCCTTCAGCTTCATCCCTATCCTCGTGGCAGGGGCGCTCTCGGGAAGCGCGGCAGGGGCGCTCGCCGGGATCATTCTCATCCCCGTCAACGCCGTGCTCTTCCGGGCAACCGGGTCGGTTCTAGGGTCCTGGAGCGCCCACATCGTTTCAGGTCTGGCAGGCGTCTTCGCAGGCGCGATCGCTGGGCGCCTCAGGGACTTGCGAGTTGCCCTCGAGGAGGCATTGAGGCAGAAGACCGAGGCCGCCCGCGCCCTCGAGGATCGCGAGGCGCAATTCTCGCTCGCGCAGGAAGCTTCCCACGCCGGCAACTGGGTGCTGGAGATCGGCACGGGGAGTATCTACTGGTCGGCGGAAATCTACCGCATCCTCGGTATTGATCCGAGGACGACGCCTACCCGCGAGCTCTTCCTCGAGCACGTCCACCCCGAGGATCGGGCCGCCGTGGACGATTCCGTCCAGCGCTCCATCCAGGAACGGAGCGCGTTGGCTGTCGAGCATCGTATCGTCCGCGCGGACGGCCAGATCAGGTTCGTTCACGCGTCAGGACAGATCCTCGCCGACGAATCCGGGCGGCCCTCCAAGATGGTTGGCACGACCCAGGACATCTCGGAGCGTAAGGAGCACGCCGCCGCGCTTCGCGCCGCGAATGCCGAACTCGCCGCCGCCCACACGGCGGCGATGCGCTCCCGCGACAACTTCCGCAAGATCCTGGAGACCATCCCGGACGTGGTCGTCATGACTCGGATGGACGGGAGCATCGCCTTCGTGAACGGGTCCGGGCAGTCGATGTTCGGGATCGAGCCGGGGTCACCTATCAAGACGAACTCGGTTCTGGAACGGGTTCTACCGGAGGACCGTCCGGTCCTCATGCGCCGGCGCGAACTGGCTGCCGCTGGGCGAGATCCGGGAGAGGCGACGGTGCGCG
The DNA here is from genome assembly GCA_001768075.1 of Anaeromyxobacter sp. RBG_16_69_14. GTDB lineage: Bacteria > Myxococcota > Myxococcia > Myxococcales > Anaeromyxobacteraceae > Anaeromyxobacter_A. Next base: position 42,669 of record MEMX01000061.1, read on the forward strand.
TCCTGACAACGCGGGGCGTGCGCGAGTGCGAGATCAATGGACTGCGCGTCGATTTCGACGGCGAGCCGGCCATCGTGACCATGGTGCGCGATGTCAGCGAACGCCGCGAGATGGGACGCAAGCTGGCTCTGGCCGAGCGCATGGCCTCGCTGGGGACGCTCGCGGGCGGCGTCGCGCACGAGATCAACAACCCGCTCTCTTACGTCCTGGGCAACCTGAGGTTCATCTCCGCCGAGCTCGCCGGAATGAAGGTCCAGGGCCCCCCCGACCGGCTCACGGAGGTGAGGCTGGTGGCGGGCGAAGCGCTCGAGGGAGCGGAGCGCGTCCGGCGCATCGTGCAGGATCTTCACGCATTCTCACGGCCCAGTGAGACGCTGGGGCCAGTCGACGTCCATCGGGTCCTCGACCTGGCGATCAACATGGCCTGGAGCCAGATCCGGTACCGAGCCAGACTGGTGAAGGACTACGCCGACATCCCGCCTGTCCAGGGGGACGAATCGCGTCTGAACCAGCTGACTCTCAACTTGCTCGTCAACGCTGCGCAGGCGATCCAGGAGGGCCAGCCCGCCGAGAACGAGATCCGCGTCGTGACCCGCATGATGGGTGCTGACCGTGTCGTCATAGAGATCCAGGACACCGGATGCGGGATCCCGCCCGAGATACGGAGCCGCATGTTCGAGCCCTTCTTCACCACGAAACCGGTGGGTGCGGGTACGGGTCTCGGGCTCTCCATCTGCCACGGGATCGTGGGTTCCCTGGGTGGCGAGATCACCGTCGAGAGCGAGGTGGGTAAGGGGAGCGCATTCCGAGTGATGCTTCCTGCCGCGCCGCAGGTTGGCGTCCCGGCGCCGCTCCTCCACGAACCACGCGCCAGCCTCGGCTCAGGACGGCAAGAGTCCCTTTGCCCGGCGAATCAGATCGCACAGTTCCCGCACCGCTCCGCGGCCGCCCGGTGACGCGGCCACGAAGTGGACGGCGGCCAGGACCTCTGGCAGCGCGTCGGCCGGGCACGCCGAGAGCCCCACGCGCGCGAGGAGGGGGAGGTCGTTCACGTCGTCGCCCATGTAGGCGACCTCGCTGTCGGTGATGCCGAGGTGCGAGAGCTCGGCGTAGCCCGCGAGCTTGTCCCGCTGGGCGAAGACGAGGTGCTTGAACCCGAGCTCCTCGAGGCGCTTCTTGGCGAGGCCCGGGCGGCCGGAGATGACGCCCAGCTCGACGTGCTCGCGAATGAGCACGATGCCGTGGCCGTCCTTCACGTCGAACGCCTTCATCACCTCGCCCTCGGCGCCGTAGTAGAGGCGGCCGTCGGTGAGCACGCCGTCCACGTCGAGGAGCAAGAGGCGGATCTTCGCGGCGCGCGCGAGGAGGTCCTTCTGCCCTCTGGTGGAGCGGGGGCTCGTACCAGGGCTCGTCCTCGACCGGCGCGCCACCTTGCCGGTGGGTTCGCGCCGCACGGCTGTCCCGGCGCCTTCGAATGCCGCAGGGCGGGGGCCCGTCCCCGGCCGCCCTGTCTTGCCGGTGGCAGGAGGCCTCACGGCTGACCGAGCGCCCTGCGGATCCGGAGCACGTCGGACAGCAGGCGGTCGGCCATCTCGAAGTCGAGCGAGTTCGGTCCGTCGGACCTGGCGACGGAGGGGTCCTCGTGGATCTCGGTGAAGAGCGCGTCGATGCCGGCCGCCGCCGCCGCGCGCGCGAGCGGCGCG
>MEMX01000061.1:44391-44722 GCA_001768075.1 Anaeromyxobacter sp. RBG_16_69_14
GGAGTCGCCCGCGGCGCCGGGGAGTTGCACGGAGTGTGTCGCGTCGAAACACACCGGCGCGCCCAGTTCGCGCATGATGACGAGCGCGCGCATGTCCACGACGAGGTTGCCGTAGCCGAAGGAGGCGCCGCGCTCGGTGAGCACGACGTCGTGGTTGCCGGCCTGGCGGCATTTGGCCAGGAGGTGTCGCATGTCGCGAGGGGCCAGGAACTGCCCCTTCTTCGCATTGACGCTCTTGCCGTACCGGGCGCAGGCGAGGACGAGGTCCGTCTGCCGGCACAGGAAGGCCGGGATCTGCAGCACGTCCACCACCCGCCCGGCCGGCTCCGCC
>MEMX01000061.1:44774-46690 GCA_001768075.1 Anaeromyxobacter sp. RBG_16_69_14
CCTTCTCGAAGATGGCGAGCCCTGCCTCGAGCCCCACGCCGCGGAAGCTCTTCACGCTGGTTCGGTTCGCCTTGTCGAAGCTCGCCTTGAAGACGACCGGAAGGCCATGCTTCGCCGCGAGCGCCTTCACCCTGCGCGCATGGGAGAGGGCCTGCGCCTCCGACTCGAGGACGCAGGGCCCCGCGATGAGCAGGAGCGGTCGGTCGTCGCCGACCTCGTGGCCCCCGACGAGGGCGCGGACAGGAGGCGTGGATCCGTTCGTCACGCGCCCTTCCCGACCTGCAGCTTCGTGATCTCGGCTCCCATGCCCTTCCTGCGCGCGTCGCGGTAGGCGAGGGCCGCCGCGATGAAGCCGGCGAAGAGCGGGTGTGGGCGAAACGGCTTCGATTTGAACTCGGGGTGGAACTGGCAGCCGATGAAGTGGGGATGGTTGTCGATTTCGATCATCTCGACCAGGCCCAGGTCCGGGTTGAACCCCGAGAAGATCAGGCCCTCCTGCTCGAACTGTTCGCGGTAGGCGTTGTTGACCTCGAAGCGATGGCGGTGGCGCTCGTGGACGAGGTCGGCTCCGTATAGCTCTCGCGCCTTCGTGCCCTCCTTGAGGCGGCAAGCGTAGCTGCCGAGCCGCATCGTGCCGCCCTTGTCCTCCAGGCCAACCTGCGAAGCCATCAGCGTGACCACCGGGTGGGACGTCTTCTCGTCGAACTCGAGGGAGTTGGCGCCCGCGAGCCCGAGCACGTCGCGCGCGAACTCGATGACAGCCATCTGCAGGCCGAGGCAGATGCCGAAGAAGGGGACCTTGTGCTCGCGCGAATGCTTCACAGCCAGGATCTTCCCTTCGGTGCCGCGCACGCCGAAACCGCCGGGGACGAGGACGGCGTCCACCTGCTCGAGGGCGGAGAGATCACCCGTCTCCAGCTTCTCGCTGTCGATGAGCTCATAGTGCACCTTGGCGTCGTTGCCGATGCCCCCGTGCACGAGCGCCTCGTTGAGGCTCTTGTAGCTCTCCGCCAGCTCGACGTACTTGCCGACCACGCCGATCCGCACCTCGCCCTTCTTCGGGGCCTTCACCTTCGCGACGACGGCTTCCCAGCGATCGAGGCGCGGAGCGCGGCTCCAGATGTTCATCAGCTCGGCGAGCTTGTCGTCGACCCCCTCGGCGTGGAGTGCCAGGGGCAGCTCGTAGATGGATCCGACGTCCTTGGCGGTGAAGACCGCCGACGGATCGACGTTGCAGAAGAGCGCGATCTTGTCCTTCATCTCGCGCGCGATCTCGCGGTCGGAGCGGCAGAGGAGGATGTCGGGCTGGATGCCGATCTCGCGCAGCTCCTTCACGGAGTGCTGCGTCGGCTTCGTCTTGAGCTCGCCCGCCGCCGCGATGAAGGGCACCAGCGTGAGGTGGGCGTACACCACGTTCTCCTCGCCCACGTCGTACTTCATCTGCCGGATGGCCTCGAGGAAGGGAAGCGACTCGATGTCACCCACCGTGCCGCCCACCTCCACGATGACGATGTCGGCCTCGCCCGCCGCCTCGCGGATGACGGTCTTGATCTCGTCCGTGATGTGGGGGATCACCTGCACCGTCTTGCCCAGGTACTCGCCGCGCCGCTCCTTCTGGATGACGGCGTTGTAGATGCGCCCGGTGGTGTAGTTGTTCCGGCGCGTCATCTTGGCGTTCGTGAAGCGCTCGTAGTGCCCGAGGTCGAGGTCGGTCTCGGCGCCGTCGTCGGTGACGTAGACCTCGCCGTGCTGGAACGGGCTCATGGTGCCCGGGTCCACGTTGATGTACGGGTCGAGCTTGAGGTGCGTGACCTCGAGGCCGCGGTTCTCCATGAGCGCGCCGATGGAGGCCGCTGCCAGCCCCTTGCCGAGGGAGCTCACCACGCCGCCCGTCACGAACAGGTACTTCGTCCTCT
>MEMX01000061.1:46771-49760 GCA_001768075.1 Anaeromyxobacter sp. RBG_16_69_14
AGACGTCCCTGCCAGGAGGGCGCGCGCCCTCTCCAGATCTTCCGGCGTGTCGATGCCAAACCCGCCGTAACTCGTCTCGACAACCCGGATCCTGTGTCCGCGCTCGAGCGCCCTGAGCTGCTCCAGCGCCTCCTCCTGCTCCAGCCGCCCCGGCTCCAGGTTCGCGAACGCTCGCAAGAACGGCTCGCGGAACGCGTAGACGCCCACGTGAGCGCGCGCGAGCTGGCTCGCCCCTCCGGCCCTGCGATGCGGGATGGGCGCGCGCGAGAAGTAGAGGGCGTCGCCGCCAGCCGTGCAGACGACTTTCACGACGTGCGGGCGCTCGAGCTCTCCTGCGTCCAGCGGGCGGGCGAGCGTGGCCATCTCCACCGATGGATCAGCCATCGCGGAGAGCAGCGCCTCGAGGGCGGAGGGCTCGATGAGCGGCTCGTCTCCTTGCACGTTCACCACGATCTCCGGCCTGGGCTCGAGCTGGCGCGCCGCCTCCGCGACGCGGTCGGTGCCCGTCGCGGCCGGGCCGGTCATGAGCGCTCGTGCGCCGCAGCGGCGCGCCGCAGCGGCGATGCGCTCGTCGTCGGTCGCGACCGCGACCAGGTCAACACCCCGAGTCTTCGTGGCCCGCTCGATGACGTGGCAGATGAGGGGCTTGCCCGCGAGGACCGCAAGGGGCTTCCCGGGGAAGCGTGAGGCGCCGTACCGGGCCGGAATGACGATGGCTACTCTCAATCCGGGACCCCTGATTACTAGGCGGGATGGGATCCGTCAACAGGCGCGGGGACTCGGCCGTGATTTCGGGCTCGCAGCGCTCGGTGATCGGGCTCGGCGCCCCCTCCTCGGGGGCCCTCGCGCATCGCATCCTGCTATGCTCGACGAGTGCAAGTGCGCGTTCGCTTCACCGTCGAGGAGAACTACCGCGGCTGGCGGCTCGACCGCTACCTGCAGGAGAAAATCCGCCGGCTGTCGCGCTCGCAGATCCAGCGCCTCATCGAGGAGCGCCTCGAGGCGGAGGCCCCCGGGGGACCGGAGCACCTCAAACCCTCCACGCGCGTCGTCCCCGGCCTGTCCTTCGCGCTCCTCAGGGAGGTGGAGCCCGAGCCCGAGACGCCCATGGAGTTCCGGATCGTGCACGACGACGGCGCGCTCCTCGTGGTGGACAAGCCGTCCGGGCTGCCCATCCACCCGACCGCGCGCTACGCCGCGCACACCTTCACCGCGCTCGCTCGCGCCCGCTTTCCGGATCGCAAGGTCGATCCCGCGCACCGCATCGACCGGGAGACCTCGGGCCTCCTCGCCTGCGGTGGCGCGCGCGAGCACACCACCGCGCTGAAGCGCTCCTTCGAGCGCGGCCTGGTGCACAAGACGTATCTGGCCATCGTGGAGGGCGCGCCAGGCGAGGGGTTCTCGATCGACGCGCCGCTCGCGCTGACCCTGGCGTCGACGGTGCGCGTCCGCATGCACGTCCACCCGCTGGGCCTCCCCTCGCGCACGCGCTTCGAGGTGATCGGCTGCCGCTCTGCGCCGGGTGGTGCGCCCATCGCGCTCCTCGCCTGCTTCCCGGAGACGGGACGGCAGCACCAGATCCGCGCCCACCTCCACCACGCCGGCCTGCCCATCGTCGGCGACAAGATCTACGGGCCTGACGAGGCCATCTTCGATCGCTTCACGAAGCACCAGGGCACCGACGCGGACAGGCTGCGACTGCGCCTCGCGCGGCACGCGCTCCACGCCTGGCGGCTCGAGCTGCCACACCCGGTGACGCGCGAGCTCACGAGGCTGGAGGCACCGCTTCCGCCGGATCTGGCAGGGTTCTGGGAGTCGTGCGCGTGAGCTTCGCTGTCACGCCGCCGACCTGCTCTTTCACCTCGCCTGCGCCGGCCCCTCGTCGAGGTAGTGGACCCGCGCGCCGTTGGGCAGTGACACGAAGTGGTGGGCGAACGGGTAGAGTGCCTCGTCGACGGGGAACTTGAGCCCGTTCGGGCCGGGGCCGGGGTCGCGTCCCGCCATCTTCGCGGCGATCCCGCCCACGAGCAGGGCGAGTGCGAGCAGCCCGCCGACGCCGATGCCAATTCGCTTGGGCCATCTCATGTCAGTTGCTCCGGGTGGAGGTGAACGGCTGCAGCGCCGCGAGCACGAGATCGCGCCGTGGTTTCGAGGTAGGGTCGGCGCGGTAGTACGCAGCGACGCGCACCGCCTCGCCGATGCGCGAGAGCTTCTGGCGTAACGCGACGACGTCGAGTGGCGCGTCGGTGCTGGCCACCCCGGGAGCGACGCGGCCGAGAACGGTCGCGCGAGCGAGGCGGCGGTGGCACCGGCATGGTGCTGCCGCGTTCACCACGCCGCAGTTCGCCGACAGGGCCTCGCGCAACCGCTCCCGGGCCCTCGACAGCCGCTTGCGGAACGTCGCCGGCGGTATCCCGAGGATCTCCGCGGCCTCGGGGCCCTCGAGCTCCATGATCTCTCCGACGATGAATGCAATCCGATCGTCGACCTCGAGGCATTGCAGCAGCGCACGGCCACAGCCCATCTTCAGCTCTCCGAGGGAGACGAGATCCTCGGTGCGCTCGCGTGCCTCGAGTTCTAGGCCGTCGGCGAGGTCGGCCGAGAACTGCTCGAGGGTGAGGAACGGCTTTCGCTTCAGCTCGAGGATTCGGTTGACAGCGACCTTCCACGCCCAGGTCGAGAAGCGTGACCCTCCCTCGAACTGCGCGAGCCGTGTGGCGACGCGAAGGAGGCACTCCTGGGTCGCGTCTTCTGCCTCGGCCGGTAAGAGCAGCATCCGCAGCGCGAGGTTGAAGAAGGGGCGCTCGAGCGCTCGCATGACCTGCTCCATCGCCGCCCTCTCGCCCGCGACGGCGCGCTGCACGACCAGCAGGGTGATCTCGTCCACGTACCCCTCCTTGCCGACGTGGGACGGAGACTCGAGTGCGAGTGTGACCGCTCTCGCGTCAGCGCCCCTTTTTGGGGCACCCCTTGAGCATGCTGCTCCCGT
>MEMX01000061.1:49788-53317 GCA_001768075.1 Anaeromyxobacter sp. RBG_16_69_14
GAGCCGCGAAGATCTCCATCGCGTTCCTGGCCGAGTCGATCGCGTACTCGGCGTTGATCAACTTGGCGTTGATGAGCTCGGCGTCGCAGGGGACGCCCTGCCTGACATACGAAGCTGTACGGGTGCTGGTACCAGCCACCCCGCGTTGAGCACCGCGCAGAGCTCACGCGCCTCGTGAGCTGAGCTACGCCTTCACGCCGCCGACGTGGTGGACCACGCTGGCGGAAGCACGCGATCCTCGGCGGGAACCGGGTCCAGCACGAGCCAGGGCGCGCGCTCCTCTTCCGGGCCCGGGCAGCCCTGCGCGACCCGCAAGATCTCCGGTGACCAGTCCGACTCGCCCCGCGGCACGAGCGCCAGCGGCCCATCGTCGGGCGCCATGCGGCGAAAGCCGATCCGCTCGTAGAAGCCGAGCGTGCGGGGGTTCTCGGCCTGGAGGGCGACGCGCCCCCCACAGCCGCGCAGCCGGCTCCAGCTCACCGCCTGCTTTATCAGCGCCGATCCGGCGCCGTGGAGCGTCCGCGGGTCGGCCGGGTCATCCTTGCCGAGCAAGTTCCACGGTGCCGTGGCCATGAGCTCGATGAACGTGCCCCCGGGGCAGGCGAACATCGAGGACAGCGCCTGCGTCCATCCCAGGGCGCGCACCGCGAGGAGCGAGCGCTCGCAGGCGCGGCCTTCGCCAGGCTCGGTGCCGCGGAGCACGTGGAGCAGCTCCTTGCAGATGCGGCGGCTGTCCTGCAGCTTCGCGCGGGTGAGCGGGGAGACGGGCGAGCTCTCGAGCTGGTGAAGGGCGCTCAGCCAGACTTCGAGGGTGATGCACCAGCTCGGATCCTTGGTGGAGACGTGCTCCGAGTACAGCGAGGCCCGCCCCTTGTCAGGGCGGGCGGTGCGTTCGGGAGGCTCATCGGACGATCTGTATGAGTACATGCTTGGCTCCTGGCGACCAGCGAGCGAGAGGCTCGAGTGGCCTGGCCGTGCGCCGGGGAGCCGCATGACGATCGGCCCCAAGGCATGGCAAGAGCTAAACACCGGGGCACCGAGCGATCTAGATTCACATCGGTGCACACCCACCGCATCCCGCCAACCCAGCGACCTGGCTGGATTATCCGGGCAGCTCAGCTGGGGCGGGAGGGCGCGACATCACCCAAAAGGGGTGGGTTTAGCGCCGACGGCAACCCTGCCAGGGCTCTCAGGACCTCGACCAGCCCTGCCCCTATTCGCTCCAGCGCGTATCCACCTTCGAGGACGGCAGCGACTCCTCGCGTGCGCGCGGGCAGCCGCTCGAGGAGGTCCGTGGTGAGCGCGTGGAGGTCGCGCGGCTCGAGCAGGAAGCCGCCTTCCGGATCGCCGGAGAGGAGGTCGAAGCCGGCGGAGACGACGACCAGCTCGGGCGAGAAGGTGGCGAGCGCCGCATCGAGCGCCCTGCAGTAGCGGCGCCGGTACTCGGCAGCGCCAGTGCCGTGTGGCAAGGGGACGTTGCGGGTGAGGCCTCGCCCCGGGCCAGCACCACGCTGCGCGGGGTTTCCGGTGCCCGGGTAGTCGCGGCCGAGGTGGACCGAGATCAGGTAGACGGACGGATCCTTGTAGAAGATCTCCTGCGTCCCGTTGCCGTGGTGCGCATCCCAGTCGACCACCAGCACCTCGCGGACGCGCCCTTCTGCCTGGAGGCGCCGCACCGCCACCGCCACGTTGTTGAAGAGGCAGAAGCCCATGGCGCGGTCGGGCATGGCGTGGTGGCCGGGCGGCCGCGAGAGCGCAAAGGCGGCGGCACCGTCCAGAGCGCGCTCCGCGGCTCCCACGGCGCAACCGGCTGCCGCCAGCGCAGCCTCGAACGAGGCCGCACCCACCACCGTATCGGCCTCGAGCGACACCCGCCCGCCTTCCCTCGCCGCCTGCTCGGCCGCGGCGCGCACCCGCGCCACGTATCCGGGGGTGTGGACGCGCAGGAGGTCCGCCTCGCAGGCGGGGACGCCCTCGACCTCGCTTAGCGCGGCCCACAGCTCCGGGTCGGCGCGTACCGCGCGCTCCAGCGCCAGAAGGCGGCTCGGAACCTCCGCGTGGTCAAAGCCCGGATCGTGGCGCGCGCAGGCTGGATGCGTGACGAGCGGGACGGTGCGCTGCATGGGTCGGTTCTTGGGGGACCAGCGGGCGATTAGGTTCCTCGCCGCATGGTCTACCCTATCTTGGCCCTGTCCCGATACGTTGGGCTTGCACGCGCGTTCGCGGAAGACTCGGATCCGATGCCATTCTCCGGGTGGAGCCCGCCGAAGGGGCGAGACGGGAGTCCCGTGGCGCGGGATGATCGCGTGCGCTACTCGACGGCTCATGCGCGCATCGACTTCCGCGCAAGACAGCGGTGAGTTCGACGGGCGCTATCGACTGACGAAGCTCCTGAGGCGGGGGCTCGGGGTCGAGACGTACGTGGGCGCGAAGGTGTCGAGCGGGGAACCGGTCGTCATCAAGCTCACCTCGGCCTCCGCGATCCCGCCGGGGGCGCAGCTGCGGCTCGAGCACGAGGCCGAGTTGCTTCGGGCGCTGAACGTCCCGGAGATCGCCCCGCTGCTCGACATGGGCCGCTGGCAGCACTCGCTCTACCTCGTGACGCCGTTCGTCGACGGTGACACGCTAGCGGAGCGCATCGCTCGATCGGGACCGCTCTCGGTCCCGGACGCGCTCGCCGTCGGCAGGGCCCTCATGCGGGCGTTGCAAGCGGCTCACGATCACGGCGTGGTCCACCGCGATCTCAAGCCCTCCAACGTCATCCTGGGACCCGGCCCGCCGCCGGGGCGGGTCACGCTCGTCGACTTCGGCCTCGGGCGGAGCGATCGCTGGGACTCCCCCCTGCACGACCAGCCCATGGGGACCGCCGTCTACGCGTCGCCCGAGCAGGCGGGGCTGATCCACTGCGAGGTGGGCGAGCGCTCGGACCTCTATTCGGCCGGGATCCTCCTGTTCGAGTGTATCGCAGGGTGGCCGCCGTTCGCAGGCAGGACGGTGGGCGAGATCCTGCGGCAGCACCTCGGCGCGAGGCCAGCCGAGCTGCGCCAGTTCGGCCACCCGGTCCCGCACGCGCTCGACGGCGTCGTCCAGCGTCTGCTGGAGAAGGACCCGCGGGATCGATACCAGTCCGCCGCGGCGGCCCTCGCGGATCTGGACGAGATCGCGGCGGCGCTCGAGAGGGGCGTTCGCGAACCGCCCGTCGTCGTCGGCGCGCACGACCTTCGCCGGCGGACGCTGACCGAACCCGCCTTCGTCGGTCGCGAGCGGGAGCTGCTCGCGTTCGAGCGCGAGCTCGCCCGCGCGGCGGGTGGCGAATCGCTGCTGTGGCTCGTCGAAGGGGAGTCGGGCGCGGGCAAGACCCGCATGCTCGATCAGGCGGCGGTGATCGGTCGCCAGCGCGGATCGTGGATCCTGCGCGGCCAGGCCTTGGACCGGGGAGCGCTGCGGCCGCTCCAGGCCTTCGATCCCGTGATCGGCGACGTCGTGGCGGTGGCGCGCGGCGAGCCGGAGATCGCGGCCGCGCTGCGCG
>MEMX01000061.1:53336-55903 GCA_001768075.1 Anaeromyxobacter sp. RBG_16_69_14
AGACACTCTGCACCGCCCTGCCGCAGCTGCTCGGACTCCTGGGCCCGGGCGTGCTCGTCTCCCTCGGCCCGGAGGCGCACGGTGAAGCGCGCCTCCTGCCCGCGCTCGTCGCGCTCCTCGACGCGCTCGGGAGCCCCGCGCGTCCGGCCGTGATCCTCCTCGACGACTGCCAGTGGATGGATGAGCTCTCGCTCAAGCTCCTCTCGAGCTGGCATCGCGCGCACCGCGACCGGTCGGGTCCGGGCGGCGTGCTGCTCGTCGCGGCTTTCCGCGGGGACGAGGTCCCGGGTGACTCGCTGCTTCGCCACCTCGAGCCCGCGGCCCGGATCGGGCTGGGACCGCTCGCCGATGACGAGGTGGGCAGGATTGCGGAGTCGATGGCGGGCGCGCTGCCATCGGAGGCCGTCGCGCTCGTCGCGCGCCTCTCGGAGGGCAATCCGTTCCTCGCGGCGGCGGTTCTCGAGGGACTTGTCGAGAGGGGTGCTCTCCTCGACGCGCCACAGGGCTGGGAGCTGGAGCCGCGGATGATGGCCGAGGCGCAGTCGTCTCGCCGCGCTGCCGCGTTCCTGGCCCAGCGGCTCGACAAGCTGCCGCAGCCGGCCCTGGAGCTCTTGTCGGCCGGCGCGATCCTCGGCAGGTCCTTCGAGGTCCAGCTCGCGGCGGACCTCGCCGGCCAGTCGCCAGCCGAGGCCATGGAGAGCCTGGGCGACGCCCGGCGGCGTCACCTGGTGTGGATGGAGCCGCAGGGCGACCGCTATACGTTCGTCCACGAGAAGCTCCGTGAGACCGTGCTGGGGCGGCTCACGCCTGCCGCGCGCCGGCGCCTGCACGGGGTGGCCGCGCTCGCGCTCTCCGCCTCCGAGGCTGGCCCGGATCGCGAGTTCGATCTCGCCTACCACTTCGACGCGGCGGGCGAGCACGCGCGGGCCCTCCCGCATGCGCTCTCCGCGGCGACGCAGGCCCGCGCGCAGTGCGCGCTCGAGACGGCCGAGCGCTTCTATCGGATCGCGGAGCGGGGCGCGGCCGACGAGAGCGCCGGCATGGCGACGCGTCGGAGGGTGGCCGAGGGGCTCGGGGACGTGCTGCTCATGCGTGGGCGGTACGACGAGGCCGGGGCCTCTCTCGCGCGGGCGCGGGCGCTGGCAGAGTCGGCGGTGCAGCGGGCCGCCATCGAGGGCAAGCTAGGCGAGCTCGCGTTCAAGCGCGGCGACGTCCGCGCCGCGTCCGAGGCGCTCGAGCGCGCCCTGCGGCTCCTCGGGCGCCGGGCCCCGGCCCGCCCCGCGATGCTGGTCGCGACGATCTGGCAGGCGCTCGTCCAGGTCGTGCACACGCTCCTGCCGCGCCGCCTGGTGGCGCGCCGGCGACTCGAGGACGGAGAAGCCGATCTGCTCGCGGCCCGGGTGCTGAGTCGCCTCGCGTACGCGAACTGGTTCCTGCGTGGCCAGCTGGCCACGTTCTGGGCGCACCTCACCGAGCTGAACCTCGCCGAGCGCTACCCGCCGACCCGGGAGCTGGCGCAGGCCTGCTCCGAGCACGCGATCAGCGTGACCGGGCTGCCGCGCTTCCTGTTCTCCCGCGGCGTGCGCTACGCCGAGCGCGGGCTGGCTATCCGCCGCGCCCTCGGGGACGTCTGGGGTCAGGGCCAGTCGCTCAACTTCTACGGGATCCTGCTCTACGCCTTCGCCCACTACGCGGAGGCGCGCGAGAAGTTCCTGGAGGCGCTGCGCGTGCTCCGCCGCACGGGTGACCACTGGGAGGCCAACGTCGCCGGCTTCCACATCGCGTTCTGCCACCAGCGGCTCGGCGCGCTGCGCGAAGCCGTCGAGGAGTGCCGCCGCGTCCACCGGGAGGCGGTCGAGATCGGCGATGGGCACGCGATGAGCGGTATCCTCGAGGTGTGGGCGAAGGCCACTGGCGGGGCGATCCCCGCGGCGCTCGTGGACGCGGCGATGCAGAGCTCGGAGGGCGATCCGCAGACGCGCGAGACGGTGCTGCAGGCCGAAGGGCTGAGGCGCATCGGCGCGGGCCACCCACGGGAGGCTGCGGACGCGTTCGCCGCCGCCGAGGAGGTCGCTCGCTCGGCGAAGCTCGAGAACGAGTACGTCTCGCACATCCCGATCTGGATCGCGCACGCGCGACGCCTGTGCGCGACCCAGGCGGCCGTCGAGGTGGGCGTGCTCGTGCCGGCGATGCTCGATGAAGCAGCGGCGGCGCTGCGCCGGGGGCTCCGGCGCGCCCGGCGGTATCGCGGCAACCTCCCGATGGCGCTCCGGGAGCGTGCGCTCCTGCGCGCGATGCGAGGGCACTTCCAGAAGGCTCGCCGCGACCTCGACGAGAGCCTCGCCGAGGCGGAGCGCCAGGGTGCGCGCTTCGAGGCCGCGCAGACGCTGCGCGCGCGCGGCGAGCTTGGGTGCCTGCTCGGATGGCCTGGCGCCCAGGCCGAGGCGGCGAGGGGCCGCGCGCTGCTGCACGAGATGGGCGCCGACTTCGCCTGCGCTCCACTGCACGCGCTCGCTCGCGACAAGGGCCTCGCGCCCGCCGCCATGCTCCCCCCGGGCGACCGATTC
>MEMX01000061.1:55932-64649 GCA_001768075.1 Anaeromyxobacter sp. RBG_16_69_14
TCGCCTCGGCGCTCGCGCCCGGCGAAGTCCACGGTGTCGCCACCGCCGACCGCGACGCCTCACTGCGGCGGCTACAGGAGGTCCAGGATCAGCTGGTCCAGACCGCGAAGATAGCGACGGCGGACACGCTGGTGGCGGGCCTGTCCCACGAGATCAACGGTCCGGTGGGCGTGATCCTGGTCCACGCCGTGTCCAGTCTCCGCCAGATGGACGCCGACCATCCGCTCTGGCCCGCGATGACCGCCATCGAGCGGCAAGCGCGGCGGTGCGCCGCACTCGTCTCGACCTTCCTGGAGGTCGCGCGCGGGAGCTCTTCCCGCGAGGACGTCGCTCTCGACGACCTTGTGCGCCACGTGGTCGCGCTCGCGTCGTCGAAGGCGCGCCAGCGCGACACGGCCATCGAGGTCTCGCTGCCGCCCCCGGGTTCGTGCCTCGTGCCCGTGTCCCGTACGCAGATCGAGTCGGCCCTCATGAACGTCGTGGACAACGCGCTCGACGCATCGCCGCGAGGGGGCACCGTGCGGATCGAGGCCGTCCCCTGCGAACGCGAGCACCGCCGCGGCGTCGAGGTGCGCGTGCACGACCGCGGGACCGGGATCGACCCCGCCGTGCTCTCGCGGGTATTCGATCCCTTCTTCACCACGAAGCCAGCGGGCCTGGGGACCGGGCTCGGCCTGCCGCTCGCGCGGCAGTTCGTGGAGGAGCACGAGGGTCGGTTGTCGATCGAGAGCCGCCGGGGTGAGGGCACCACCGTCCGGCTCTGGCTCCCCGTGTGCGAGCTGGCGACGGAGCGCGCGAAAGCCTGAAACCGGTCGCCGCCGGCCGAGCCCAGGGAGGACTCCCTGCTCGGAGCCGGCGCCTCCGGACCGAGTATGTCGCTGCGGCCGCTACTGCTTCGCATCGTCCTCGCGTGTCTCAAGAAAGGCATCGGCCAGGGCGTAAGCCTTGCCTGCCCAGACCTTCGCCTCGCTGCTCGGCTCACCGTGACCAGCAGCCATCCTGCCGGTGATGAGCGCCTGCATGAACGTGGCCGCGAGCTCGTCCCGGATGCCCCAGTCGTCATTCGGGGTATTCGATGGCATCAGAGTTCTCCTCCGCGTTGGCTGTGATGCTTCATTCGTAGTGGGTTCCGGCGCTTCGCGCCGCTCCTCGCTCTACGTCGCCTGGGTACTCGGGCGGACCTTTCTGTACCGCTGGCGTGAGCGAGTCCCCGACCCCAGGGTGAGCGGGCGCCTGTCACGGTCGGCGGCCGGGGGCCCAGCCCCTCATCGCCCGCCCGAGCCGCTCCACGCCCTCGACGAGCCGCGAGGGTGAACTGTTCGTGAAGTTGAGGCGAAGCGTGTCCTGGCCCTGGCCCTCCGCGTGGAACTCGCCGCCCGGCACGAACGCGAGCCCTTCGGCCAGCGCAGCGTGGAGGAACTCCGCTGCGTCGCCACCGCCGGTCAGGCGCGCCCACAGGAACATCCCTCCACCGGGACGGCGCCAGGTGAGCTGGTCGCCCACGCCCGCCTCGAGCGCGGTGTCCAGGGCGTCGCGCCGTGCGCGGTAGGCGTCGCGCACAAGCGCCACGTGGTCCGCGAAGGCCGGCTCTCCCAGGAGCTTCAGGATGAGGTGCTGGCCGAGCGTGTTCGTGTGCAGATCTGCCGCCTGTTTCACGAGCACGCAGCGGCGCAGCAGTGGCGCGGGCCCGAGTAGATAGCCCACGCGGAGCCCGGGGACCGCCGTCTTGGAGAACGTGCCCAGGTACACCACGCGATCCGGGTCGAGGCCCGTCACCAAGGGTGCGGGTGGCGGCGCGTCGAACCAGATCTCGCGGTAGGCGTCGTCCTCCGCGACGAGCACCTCCGAGCCGGCCAGGGCGGCGCGCACTTCCGCGCGGCGCGCCTCGGGGTAGCAGACGCCGCTCGGATTCTGGAAGGTGGGCGTGAGGTACACGAGCTTGGGCCGTCGGCGCAACGCCGCGGCCAGCGCGTCCGGGAGCACCCCGTCGCCGTCGCATGGCAGGAAGGTCACGCGCGCCCCGAAGAACTGGAAGACCTGGAGGGCGCCCACGTAGGCCGGCGTCTCGACCAGCACCTCGTCGCCCGGGTCGAGGAAGAGCTTGGCGAGGAGGTCGAGGCCCTGCTGCGAGCCCTGCGTCACCAGCACCTCGTCCGCGTCGAAGCGGCCCGCCGGGAAGGGCGCTCGCGCCGCGATCCGCTCGCGGAGCGCGGGAACACCCTCGGTCTCGCCGTACTGGAGCGCCTGGCGGCCCTCCGGAGCGGCGAGGAGGTCCGACGCGAGCCTGCTGATGAGCTCGGTGGGAAAGAGCTCGGGGGCGGGGAGGCCACCCGCGAAGGAGATGACGTCCTGACGGTTCACCACCCGCAGGATCTCGCGGATGACGGAGCTCTTCAGGCCCGCCACGCGCCGCGACCAGGGATACGAGGCGCCTTCGTCGTCGGACATCCGCCGAGGCTATCCTCTTCTGCGCCGGCCGGCGACGATCTGTTGGGTGGGGCCGGGTTTGTGACGAGTCGCCTCGCAGCTGCGCGCTCGCCGCTCGGCCCGACCGGCGAGCGCGCGCGCCTGCACCGCTTCGGCCTTGGCGATGCGCGAACGCTGCTTCACGGCCTGGAGGTAGAAGCGCTCGCGGAGCGCTGCCGCCTCGTCGTCCTCGAGATCGCCGTGCCGGCCGCGCTCCTGCTCCCGCCGCTCGACAGCCCCGGCGAGGCTCAGCGCCACCGCCACCGACACGTTGAGCGACTTCACGAATCCCCGCATGGGGATCGCGTAGCGGCCGCCTGCGCGCGCGAGGGCCTCGTCCGACACCCCCCGGCGCTCGTTGCCGAAGACGAGCGCGACCTTCCCCGCGAAGGGCAACTCGCCGAGCCCCCGCGAGCCCGAGCCCAGGTCGGTCGCGTAGACCGCGAAGCCGCGCGCCTCGAGCGCGTCGAGGCAGCTCGCCGTGGTCTTCCAGCGCACGACGTCGAGCCACTTGTCCGCGTTCTGGCTGACCTTCTTGTTTCGGGTGTAGGGCTTCATGGGCCCTTCGACGACGTGGACCTCCTGCACACCGAAGGCGTCGCAGGTGCGGAGCACGGCGTTCACGTTCTGCGGATCGCAGAACGCTTCCATCACCACGACGAGCGTGCGCGTGCGCTGTGCCACCGCGCGGTCGATCCGGTCCTTCCGCTCGGGGAGGAGGAACCCGGGATCGCCCAGGCTCGGACTCCTGATCACTTCGTGGCCCTCCGCTTGCCCAGCCTCCGGCCGGCGCCGCCGCTGTCGCGCCCCTTGGTTTCCGTCTTGGTCCGCGCTTTGGTCTGCGCATTGGTCCGCGCTTTGGTCTGGAAAAGCACCGCGGCGACCGCGTCGAGGAGCCCGTCGAGCCCCTCGCCCGTCACCGCCGAGAGGGGCAGCACGTCAACAGGAGGAGGAGCCCCCGCCCTGCCTTTCCTGCGGCGTGCGAGCGCGCGCTTCAGCTCCGCGGCGCCCTTCCTCGCCTCCGGCACGTCGATCTTGTTCACCGCGACGATCTGCGGCTTGCTGGCGAGCGCGGGGGAGTGGAGCGCCAGCTCCTTGTCGATGGCGTCGAGGTCGGCCCTGGGCGAGCGCCCTTCGCCCTGCGCCGCGCCGTCGACGAGGTGGACGAGCACACGGCAGCGTTCGATGTGGCGCAGGAACTGGTGCCCGAGCCCGGCCCCGGTGTGCGCGCCCTCGATGAGGCCCGGGATGTCGGCCACCACGAAGCTCTTCTCGCCGCGCCAGTCGACCACACCCAGGTTCGGCACCAGCGTGGTGAACGGGTAGTCGGCGATCCTGGGACGAGCCCTCGAGATGCGGCTGATGAGCGTCGACTTGCCGGCGTTGGGGTAGCCGACGATCCCCACGTCGGCGAGCAGCTTCAGCTCGAGGACGAGGTCTCGCTCCGCGCCCGGCGTGCCGGGTTCGGCGTAGCGCGGGGCCTGGTTGGTCGAGGTCGCGAAGTTCATGTTGCCGAGGCCGCCCTTGCCCCCCTTCGCCACGACCAGGCGTTCGCCGGGACGGCCGAGGTCGGCCAGCATCTCCCCGGTGGCCTCGTCGCGCACCAGCGTGCCCGGCGGGATGCGCAGCTCCAGGTGCGGGCCGTTGTGCCCGTTCTGGTCGGAGCCGCGCCCCGGCTCTCCGCTCTTCGCCTCGTGCTCGGGCACGTAGCGATAGTCGAGGAGCGTCGCGAGCTGCGGATCGACCACCAGCGCCACGTCTCCGCCGTCGCCCCCGTCACCGCCGGCGGGTCCTCCGCGCGCGACGAACTTCTCGCGCCTCCATGCGACCGCGCCGTCACCGCCGTCTCCGGCCTTGACGTGGATGCGGACCTCGTCGACGAATTTCATGGCTCTTCGCCCTTCCCGCGGGTGGGACTAGCCCCGCCCTGCCGTGGCCTCCGCCGCGCATGGGGCGCGGGTCGCTTGAAAAGGCGAAACGCCACGGCCCGGTGCGGGCCGCAGCGTTCGCGAGCGCGGCGGGCGGCGGCGCTAAGCCTTCGGGACGATCGAGATGATGCGCCGGTCACCGCGCTTCCGCGTGTACTTCACGGTGCCAGCGGCCTTTGCGTAGAGCGTGTAGTCGCGGCCCATCCCGACG
This sequence comes from Anaeromyxobacter sp. RBG_16_69_14, assembly GCA_001768075.1. GTDB lineage: Bacteria > Myxococcota > Myxococcia > Myxococcales > Anaeromyxobacteraceae > Anaeromyxobacter_A. The sequence goes on from MEMX01000061.1 coordinate 60,538, forward strand.
TTCTGGCCGGGGTGGAACTCGGTGCCGAGCTGGCGAACGATGATGTTTCCCGCCACCACGTTCTCGGAGCCGTAGATCTTCACGCCGCGCCGCGGACCCGGAGAGTCGCGTCCGTTGCGCGACGAGCCCTGTCCCTTCTTGTGAGCCATGGTGCGTCTCCTCTCTCTTGATTCAGGCGGCCGGCGGCAGGGTAACCCCTACAGCGGTTGCGCGGCAGGTGCGGCATCTCCCTCGCCCCGCATAGCGGGGAGAGAGTCGGGCAATACGATCTCCGCCCTTTGGGGGAAAGCTCACGCGCGGACGGCGGTGATGAGGACCTCTGTGAACGGCTGGCGGTGACCGCGCTTCTTCGTCCAGCCTTCCTTCTGCTTCTGGAAGTGGATGACCTTCTTGTGCTTGCCCTGGGAAACGATCTCGCCCTCGACGGCCGCCCCGACGACGACAGGGCTGCCGACCTTGGCGTCGCCCTCGCCGCCCACCAGCAGCACGTCGAACGAAAGCTTGCCGCCGAGGTCGCCTTCCAGCTTCTCGATCTTGAGGCGGTCTCCCTGGGAGACTCGATACTGCTTTCCGCCGGTCCGGATCACCGCGTACATCGGCCGCTCCTTTTCAGCATCCTGAGGCGGGAGACGACCCCCCCGCCCTCGCAAAACAGGCGGGGACGAGCCCCTGCCCTGCAAAATCCTTTGGAGTTTCTCGAGGTAGGCCCAATCGCGCGATGACGCGCTGCCTGCCCGGACCTCCGGGAGGGCGGTTCTATACGATCCGGGAGTCGCGCCTGTCAAGGATTCCGCGCACTTCCCGGTCAAGGCCCGCTGGCGAGGCGCAGCCGGTCGTCCACGGTGAGCATGGCCAGCCCGGGGATCCGCCGCCGGGCGGCCAGGAAGGTCGCGAGGTGAAGCGCGTCGAGAGTGCGCAGGCCGAGCCCCGGCGCCACGACCCGCGCGGATTCGCAGATGGGCGGGGTCAGTTCCCATATGTCGCAGCGCGCCCACAGGGATTCGATCTCCTGCTCGGCCGCCGCGAGTCCGGGCTCCGGGACGCGAAGCGCCGTGCGTCCTCGCAGGAGCGCTCGACTCGCCTCTACCAGCGAGAGCCGCGAGGTGAAGAGCGCTGGTGCAGCGGCGATCATCCTTTCGACCTCGGGTGTGGTGCCCGACTCGAGCGTGGCGCGCAGCACGGCCGAGGTGTCGAGATAGAGTGGGGTGCTCACGGCTCGTCCCGGTCGGCGCGGACGGCGTCGAGCAACTTCAGCGCCGTGCCCGGCGGCAGGCCCAGGCCACGGCAGCGGAAGGTCCAGCCCGCCTTGGGTACCGCCGCGCGGGTGACCTCTCCGCGATCCGCCATGGCTTCGAGAGCTTCCTCGACGTCGTCGGCGGGCCGCAGCTGGCGACGTGCCGGTCGTAGCTCAGCCACCACTTCGTCACGTTCCGTGACGAGGATGACCTCGCCCGACTTGACCATCCTGAGGTACTCAGAGAGCCGTGCCTTGAGCGCCTTGACGCCGACAGCCTTCATGGACGCAATGGTAGTCCGTGGTGGTCACTCACGCAAACAGGGGCCAGACCACCGCCGTCGGGTCTGGAGGGCCCGAACGCGCCCCAGTGCCAAGCGGAGGTTCAGGCTAGAGGCCGAAGTGCGCCGGGGAGACGCCCTTCCACCCGCAGTACTCGCGGAGCTCCTTCTTCACGAAGCCCCAGGCGAACGCCAGCACCAGCAGATCGTCGGTCCAGCCGACGGGAACGAGCCAGTCGGGGATGAGGTCGAAGGGCGAGAGGACGTAGGCTACCGCGGCGGCGCACACGGCCAGGGAGCGCCAGGGCAGCTTGCGGTAGCGGCCGGTCGCGTAGTCGGCGAGGACCATGCGGAGGAGCCGCAGCTTGGTCAGCACCCTGCCGGCGCCGAGGCGCGCGTACCAGGGCGGGCGTGCGGCGAAGAGGGCTGCGGCCGCGGCGCGCTCCGAGAGCGAGGCGTCGGTGACGTCCCTCGCGTCGCGCGCGAGCTCCTTGGCGGCGGCATCGCGGCAGGAGAGGCACTCGGCATTCGAGCCCTGGAGCTTGCCGCAGGCGGGGCAGGGGCGCGCGGTCATGCGGTGATTGTAACCTGCGCACCTCGCCCGTGGCTGCCGGACTCGCCTGATTTCCGGGCTTCGTCCTCACGTGGGGGAGCGACCGCCGCTCCCCCTCACCCTTCCCCCACCGGAACTTGCCCGACCTCGGCGCCCGCTCCTCTGCCACTTGAATTCGGCGGATACTGTGTCGGCCGCGGGCGGTGGCGGGGCACCGTGAACGGCAGCGCTTGCCGCGCATCCTGGTCAGGATCCGGCGAGGCGCTGCAAGGCCTCGCCGAGTGGCGCGCGCACCACGCCGCGCTCGGTGATGATGGCCGTGACGAGCGCAGCGGGCGTGACGTCGAAGGCGGGGTAGCGGGCAGAGACACCCACCGGCGCGATGCGCATCCCTGCCACGGTCAAGACCTCGTCGCTCTCGCGCTCCTCGATCGGGATGGAGTCGCCGGAGGGCGTCGCCAGATCGATCGTGCTCCACGGTGCCGCGACGTAGAAGGGCAGGCCATGGTGGCTGGCCAGCACCGCCAGCCCGTAGGTGCCGATCTTGTTCGCCACGTCGCCGTTGGCGGCGATGCGGTCGGCGCCGACGACGACGCACGCGATCTCGCCGCGCTGCATGAGCCAGCCGGCCATGCCGTCGGTGAGGACCGTCACCGGGATGCCGTCGCGGTGGAGCTCCCACGCGGTGAGGCGCGCGCCCTGCAGGAAGGGGCGCGTCTCGTCGGCGAAGACGGTGACGTCCTTTCCTGCCTCGAAGGCCGCGCGCACCACGCCGAGCGCCGTGCCGTAGCCGGCGGTGGCGAGCGCGCCCGCGTTGCAGTGGGTGAGGATGCGCGCCTTGTCGGGCACGAGCTCCGCGCCGAGCGCGCCCATGCGCCGGCAGGCCGCCTCGTCCTCGTCGCGGATGGCGTGCGCCTCGCGGAGGAGGGCGGCGGCGCCGTCGCCGAAGCGCTTCGCCATCCGATTCACCGCCCAGGCCAGGTTCACCGCCGTCGGACGCGCGCGGACCAGCCGGCCTCCCGCCGCCTCGAGCGCCGCGGGGGAGGCACCGCGCCTCGCCTCGCACGCCAGCGCGTAGGCCGCCGCGACCCCGATCGCCGGTGCGCCCCGGACGGCGAGCGTCCGGATGGCATCGGCGACGCCGTCCGCGTCGCGGAGCGCGAGCCAGGTCTCCTCGGCGGGCAGGAGCCGTTGATCGAGGAGCCGCACCGCGTCGCTGGACTCGTCGTAGAGCACGGGCCGCAGCGGTTCACGAGCAGTCAGTCCCGGGCTCCCTCGAACGGTCATGAATCCCTCCGCCTGCCGAGGCCGCCGAAGAGCCGCAGGGCGAAGTAGATCGCGGCGGCGAGCGCGACGAGGGCCTCCACGCGCTTGTCGTCGCGGTATAGCACGGCCGCGACGACCGTGGCGCCGAGCAGCGCGAGGGCCAGGAAGACGCGCGACGGAATCGCCGCGCCGGCTCCGGAGGGGCCTGCGCCCCAGCCTGCCCACTTACGCATGTTCCGTCCTGTCGGATCCCGACCGTTTTCGTTGGCGGGGCGGCGGGGGACGAGCCCCCGCCCTACGGCGGACACTGCCCTGGAATGCCCGACGAGGTCGTCGTCAGTCCCCGAGCTTCCTCTTCAGCAGCGCATTCACGAGAGCGGGGTTGCCCTTGCCCTTCATCTCCTTCATCACCTTCCCGACGAAGAAGCCGATGAGGTTCTTCTTCCCGCCGCGGTACTTTTCCACCTCGCCAGGGTTCGCCGCGAGCACCCCGTCCACGGCCGCCTCGATGGCGCCCTCGTCCGAGACCTGGGCCAGGCCCTTCGCCTTCACCACGTCGTCCGGCTCGCCGCCGCGGAGGAACACCTCCTCGACCAGTTGCTTCGCGCCCGGGCCGCCGACGGTGCCTGCGTCGACGAGCTTCACGATCGCGGCCAGCTTCTCCGGCGTGACCTTCCAGTCTTCTGGCAGGAGGCCTGTCTCGTTGGCGAGCCGTGCCACCTCTCCGTTCATCCAGTTGGCGATCTTCTTGGCGGCGTCGGCAGCCGGGGGACCGGCC
>MEMX01000061.1:64677-68549 GCA_001768075.1 Anaeromyxobacter sp. RBG_16_69_14
CCCGCTCGCCGGTGAGGAGGTGAGCGTCGAACGCCGACAGGCCAAGGTCTCGCTGGTAGCGCGCCCCCCGCGCGCGCGGCAGCTCCGGCAGGGACCGGCGCACCTCCTCGACGAGCGCGGGATCGACGACCAGCGGCGGCAGGTCGGGCTCGGGGAAGTAGCGGTAGTCGTGCGCGTCCTCCTTGGAGCGCATGGCCCGCGTCTCGCCGCGCGCGGGATCGAAGAGGCGCGTCTCCTGGGCCACCTTGCCGCCCGACTCGACGACCTCCACCTGCCTGCGAGCCTCGTATTCGACGGCCTGCCGGAGGAAGCGGAACGAGTTCATGTTCTTGATCTCGCAGCGCTGGCCGAGGAGCTTCGCCCCGCGCGGCCTCACGCTCACGTTCGCGTCGCAGCGGAACGAGCCCTCCTCGAGGTTCCCGTCGTTCACCCCCAGGTACATGAGGATGGCGCGCAGCGACTTCAAGTATTCGATGGCCTCGTCCACGCTGTGCAGCTCGGGCGCGGAGACGATCTCGGCGAGCGGAGTTCCGGCGCGGTTCAGGTCCACGCCCGAGCTGCCGTCGGGCGCCACGTCGTGGAGGTTCTTGCCCGCGTCCTCCTCCATGTGGATGCGGACGAGCGGGATCGTCCTCTCCTCGCCGCCCACCGTGATGGGCACCCCGCCGCCCTCGCAGATGGGCAGCTCGTACTGCGAGATCTGATAGCCCTTGGGCAGGTCCGGATAGAAGTAGTTCTTGCGCGCCCAGATGCTCTTCCGCTTCACCTCGCAGCCGAGCGCGAGCCCGGCGCGGAGGGCGAGCTCGACCACCCGCCGGTTGAGCGAGGGGAGCGTGCCGGGCATGGCGAGGCACACCGGGCAGGTGTGCGCGTTGGGCTCGCCGCCGAACGCGGTCGAGCAGCCGCAGAAGATCTTGCTCCGGGTGAGGAGCTGGGCGTGCACCTCGAGCCCGATCACGATCTCGAAGTCGGAAAACATCAGCTCACCCCCGGCGGACGCGGCAGTGGCCCGAGCTCGCGCTCGAGAGCGCGAGCGGTGCGGAACAGCGTCGCCTCGTCGAAGGGACGGCCTACGAGCTGGAGGCCGACCGGCAACTGCTCCACCGGGTGGAGGCCGCACGGCAGGGAGAGGCCCGGAAGCGCGGCGAGGTTGCAGGTCACCGTGAACACGTCGGCGAGGTACATCTGGAGCGGGTCGTCCACCTTCTCGCCCAGGCGGAACGCCACCGTGGGCGTGACGGGCCCCGCGACCACGTCGCAGGTCTCGAACGCCCGGTCGAAGTCGCGCCGGAGCAGCGTGCGGACCTTCTGCGCTCGTAGATAATACGCGTCGTAGTAGCCGGCGCTGAGCGCATAGGTGCCGAGCATGATGCGGCGCTTCGCCTCGGGCCCGAAGCCCTGACGGCGCGTCTCGCCGTACATGTCCCCGAGGCCGGCGCCGCCCTGCGTGCGCAGGCCGTAGCGGACGCCGTCGTAGCGCGCCAGGTTCGACGACGCCTCGGCGGGCGCGATGAGGTAGTAGGCGGCGATGCCGTAGCGGGTGTGCGGCAGGGAGACGTCCACGAGCCTCGCGCCCATCCGCTCGTACGCCGCGAGCGCCTCCCGCACGCGCCGCTCGACGCCCGCCTCGACGCCGGCCTCGAGCCATTCGCGCGGAACGCCGATGCGCAGCCCGCGGGCGCCGCCTTCCAGCGAGGCGAGGTAGTCGTCCACCGGCCGCGGCGAGGAGGTCATGTCGCGCTCGTCGCGGCCGGCGATGGTCTGGAGGAGCACGGCAGCGTCGCCCACGCTGCGGCCGAGCGGGCCGACCTGGTCGAGGGAGGAGGCGAACGCGATCACGCCGTAGCGTGAGACGCGGCCGTAGGTGGGCTTCATGCCCACGACGCCGCAGAAGGCGGCGGGCTCGCGGATGGAGCCGCCCGTGTCGGTGCCGAGCGAACCGAAGGCCTGCCGCGCCGAGACGGCCGCGGCGCTGCCGCCGGAGGAGCCGCCGGGCGTGCGCGCCAGGTCCCACGGGTTGTGGCAGGGCTTGAACGCGCTGTTCTCGGTGGACGAGCCCATCGCGAACTCGTCCATGTTCAGCTTGCCGAGCAGCACCGCGCCGGCGGCCTCGAGCCGCTCGACGGCGGTCGCGTCGAAGGGAGGGACGAAACCCTCCAGGATCCGGGAGCCGCAGGTGGTCTCGACGCCGCGGGTGAGAAAGAGGTCCTTGAGCGCGATCGGAACCCCGTCGACGGGGCCGAGGCGCCTTCCCCGGGCGGCGCGCTCGTCGGCGGCCGTTGCCTGCGCGCGCGCCTTGCCGGCGGTGACCTCCAGGAACGCGCCCACGCGAGCGTCGGTCCGCTCGATGTGCGCCAGCGCGGCGTCGGTGACCTCGCGCGCCGAGACGCGCTTCGCGGCGAGCGAGGCCGCGAGCTCGACGAGCGAGAGGTCGAGCAGGTCGCGCCCGTCCGCGCTCACTCGATGATCCTCGGTACCTTGAAGCAGGTGCCCTCGCGCGCTGGCGCGTTGGCGAGCGCCTCCTCCGGCGACAGGCTCGGTCGCACGACGTCGTCCCGCAGCGGCGGAAGATCGCCGGCGGCCAGCGCGTGGGTCATCGGCTCGACGCCCGAGACGTCGAGCTCCTTCAGCTGCTCGACGTAATCGAGGATGGCGGAGAGCTGGCCCCGGAAGAGCTGCTCCTCCTCCGGGGAAAGCTTGAGCCGCGCGAGGACGGCGATGCGCCGGACCTCGTCGAGCGAGAGGGACATGGACGGGCGTTCCTCACTTCACCGGGCGTTCGGTCTCTTCCTTGAACCAGTTGAGGATGGCCGACATGATGCCCTTCTGCTGCGGCTGGGCGATGACGTCGATCTCGCCCTTGTCGAGGAAGATGCCGCCACAGGAGAAGCAGGCGTCGACGTCGAGCTTCCCCATCTTGACCTCCTGCATCTTCATGCCGCACTTCGGGCAGTGCATGTAGTGCAGCTCCCGGAGCGCCTTCTGCTCGGCGGCTGCCAGGACCTTCTTCATCTCGAGCGCGATGCGCCGCTTCTTCTCGGCGTCCTCGAGGGCGAAGTACGCGTCCTCCGAGCTGGCCTGCTGTGGAGGATTCCCCTTGGTGTTCATGGTCACTCCTTTAGAGCGTCGATTGCGTTCCGGGCGGCCACCGCGTCTTCACCCTCGGGATGGGCAGCCAGGTACTTCCGGTAGTAAGTCACGGCCTCGGTCCTACGTCCCTCATAACGAAAAGTCTCCGCGAGTCCCATGAGAGCGCCCGCGTGCTGCTCGTCGGCCTCGAGCGCGGCCTGGAAGCTGGCCTCGGCGGGCGCGTACCGCGACAGGTCGAGATAGCACAGCCCGCGACCGGCGAGGGCATCGGCGTTCTCCGGCTCGAGCTCGATGGCGCGCCCGTACGTGCCGAGCGCGGCGTCGGGTTTGCCTCGCTCGCGCAGGCGCCGCGCGTCCGCGAGCAGGCGCTGCAAGCTGCGCGGCTTCTGCTGTTCGGCGGGCTTCGCGGCGGGGACCGGTTCCCTCGGCTCGTTCGCGTTCGAGTTCGCGTTCGAGTCATCAGAGGACGCGGGTGGCGTCGGCGCCGGGATTGTCGGGTCGGAGGTCGAGGGGCCCGTCTCCCTCGCCTCGCGCGGCGGGGAGGGGGCCGGGGAGAGGGGCTCGACGAAGTTCTCCTTTGCGCTCGGGCCAGGGGTCAAGGGCGGCGTCGGCACCGGGAGTGTCGGGTCGGGGGTCGAGGGGCCCGTCTCCCTCGCCTCGCGCGGCGGGGACGGGGCCGGGGATGTGGGCTCGTTCGCGTTCTCGTTCGCGTTCGGGTCAGGGGAAGAGGGCGGTGCCGGCACCGGGATTGTCGGGTCGGGGGTCGCTCCCGTTTCCCTCGC
>MEMX01000061.1:68558-72891 GCA_001768075.1 Anaeromyxobacter sp. RBG_16_69_14
GGGCTCGCCCGTGCTCGCGGTCGGCCCCGGGCCGGCCTGCCCAGGTTCGTCCGGTTTGCCGGAGCTCTCGGGGCCTTTCGGGACATCGGCCGCGCTGGTGGGGGGTGGGACAGGCGACTGCACGGGAGGTGGGTTGGCGGATTTGAACCCCAACCACTCCGGCTTTTTCAGGTACACGGTCAGGGCCGCCGCAGCCGCTGCCCCCAGCAGGGCTATCGACGCGAGGCGGAGGCCCTTTGCCCCCTGCTGACGTCTGGCAGGGGCGCTGGCCCGCTTGGCTTGCCGCGCGGCTGGCCGGGGACTGTGATCGGCCGTCCACGCGGGCTCCGGTGCCCCCACCAAGCCAAAGCGGTCGGGCATCGCCGGACCCTCGTGCGTGGTGGGCCGCGGCCGGGAGCGTAGCTCCTCTCTCAGCGGCGCGGGCGGTGGCCGGAAGGGGCCCTCGGTCTTCACCGGGGCGGGCTGGTCGCTCGGGTCTGGCTCGGGAGGCCGAGGCACCGGGTCGAGGACAGTGCGGGTGCCGGCCTCGCCGGCGGGCGGGCCTGGATCGGTAGGCTGAGGCAGCGGCACCGGGTCGACGCTGGTGCCAGGGTTAGCCGCGCCAGCGAGCGGGCCAGGTTCGGGAGGCTGAGGTCGAGGCACCGGGTCGAGGCCGGTGCGAGGGCCGGCCTCGCCGGCCGGCTCGGGAGGCTGAGGTTGAGATAGCGCCACCGGCAACTCGACCGACGCTGGCTCGACCGGACCCTTCGCCTCTGCGCTTCCCCCGGCCGAGCTCTGCTCCGGGCGAGCGGGAGAGGTCGCCGCCGCCGCACGCTGGGCCCGCTCCACCACCGAGAAGAAGGGCTCGAGCTCGGGCATGTCGCCCAGGCGGCGCCACGGCTCGCCCTGGTGGGAGACCTCGTCGTCCCGCGCCGCCTTGCGCTCCACGATCCACCGCTGCAGCGTCGCGAGATCCTTGAACGGGTAAACGCCGCCGCGGGCGCTGCGGAGGCTCCACGCGCTCGTCCGCGTGGCGACTGCCTCGCCTGGGGCTGCGGGGGCGCGGTTGATGTCCGCGGCCGACACAGGTGCTTCCGGGAGCTCGCCCGGCATCGCCACGATCAACCCCTTACTCCTCACCATGAAGACGTGGCCACATTTCGAGCAGCGCACCGTCAGGCCGGCCCACCCGACCTTGTCGTCGCCGAACTCGTACCGGGCCCTGCAGCGTTCGCAGCGGACTTCCATGGAAGGAACTGACGAGGGTAGCCCCCGTCGGTGATTGTAAGCAAGAACTAGGCACTCCTCATCAGCGCGGCGATGCCGGAGTCGAAGTGCCGAGGCCCATTCTTCGGTGGCCCCACCCGCGCGAACCACGCCCCTTTCCGCCACGCTGAGAATGTCCGGACCTCCGGTCCTCAGACGGGGGGAGCGCCGGCTCCCCCCGTACCCCCCAGGCGGCGATGCCGGAGTCGAAGTGCCGAGGCCCATTCTTCGGTGGCCCCACCCGCGCGAACCACGCCCTTCCCGCCGCACCCCCCAGACGAATCACGATCGGTGAGCTCGGTCGCGCGCGGAGCCGCCAAGTACCCGTGCAGCCACAGCTTCGATCGAAAAATTGACCCCCTGCCCCCCCCCGATATCCTCCGGCAGCAGGGAGCCTCTCTCGGCGCGTCGCCGATCTCCTTTGTCGCGTCGCCGACGTTTCTCGCTGCTCGACGGACGTTTCGTCGAGAAGAGGAGCGGGCTGGGGTTAAGGGTGCTGGTGCAGGGGTGAAGGAGCGATGGGTCATTCCATAGGCAACAGGAAGTCGGGCAAGGCCAAGGCGAAGAGCCAGGGCAAGGCACCTCGGAGCGGCATGCGGCGCGATATCGCGGCCGTGGTGGTGATGGCGGCGGCGGTCGTGCTCGGACTCGCCCTGATCACCCACTCCGTCCGGGACGCGCCGCTCGTCGCGCGTGGACTCCCCGTCGGCTCGAACCTGGTCGGTCCGGTCGGCCACCGCCTGGCGGCAGCGTTCTACGGCGCGCTCGGCCTGGCAGCGATGGTGGTGCCAGTCGGACTGGGCGTGTTCGGCTGGAAGCTCTTCCGGGACGCGCCCCGGCGGATCACGCTCATCGCGTCGGTCGCGCACCTCGTGCTCGCCCTCTCCGTGGCGACGCTCGCCCATCTCTTGCTCGCCGCGCGCCACCTCACCAGCTTCCCCGCCGGTGGCGCCGTCGGGCGAGTGCTCTGCACGCGCGCCGAGGCGCTCTTCTCGCCCGTGGGCGCCGGGCTCATCGTGGGCGCCAGCGCCGTCGTGGCGCTCATCGCAGCCGTCGACTTCAAGGTGCGCAAGGCGGCAGCGCTCGGTTTCCGGGGCGCACGCGCCGTCGCGGCGCTCCTCTGGTCTCGGCTGCGCGAGGCGGTCGATCGGCACCGTGAGGCGGTGGCCGAGCTCCGCGCGGTGGATGCGCTGGATCGCGCTCGGCGCGTCGAGGCGCAGGCCGGCGACGCGGCCGACGAGGTCGACGACCGCCCGCTGGCGGCCACCCTGGCTGCCGAGCAGGAGCGCCGCCTCGTCTTCGCCGGCGATCCGGCCTGGGTACACGACCTCTTGACGGCGCGCGCCGGTGCAGGCGAAGCGCTGGTGACCGAGCGCGAGCCGGATCGGCCGCGGAGCAGGCGCAGGGCAGGGGCGGAACAGCCGGAGTCCGCCTGCGACGCCACCGACGTCAAGCCGGTCCTGGAGACGGCGACGGAGGCGGTGCCCTCGTCCGACGGTGCCCAGCCTCCGGAGCTCGGGGAGTCGCTCCTCGCCCCCGAGAAGCCCGAGATCGTCCTCTCGCAGGCCATGCTCGAGCGCGGCAAGAAGAAGCTCAAGAAGGAGGAGCCTGCGTTCGCCTTCACCCAGTCGAGCGAGGTGTTCCGCCTGCCCTCCATCGACGTGCTCGACCAGCGCGAGGTGGTGAAGCAAGACGTGGACGAGGGCGGGCTGCGGCGCACGGCCGAGATCATCGTGGCCACGCTGCGCGAGCACGGGGTGGACGGCGTCATCAAGCACATCCGACCCGGGCCGGTGGTGACGCTCTACGAGTTCATCCCGGTGGCCGGGGTGAAGCTCGCCAGGATCGAGAACCTCGACAAGGAGCTGACCATGGCCTTGTCGGCGATGCGCATCCGGATCATCGCGCCCATCCCGGGCAAGGGCGTGGTGGGCATCGAGGTGCCGAACCGGGACCGCGCCACCGTGTACCTGCGCGAGGTGCTGGAGTCGGAGAGCTTCGCGAACGCGGGCGGGCTCCTCCCGCTCGCGCTGGGCAAGAATATCGAGGGCATCCCTTACTGCGTCGATCTGCAGCGGATGCCACACCTCCTCGTGGCGGGCACCACCGGCTCGGGCAAGTCGGTCGGCCTCAACACCATGATCCTGTCGCTGCTCTACCGGCAGCTGCCGGACCAGGTCCGCTTCATCATGGTGGACCCGAAGATGACGGAGCTCTCCATCTACGAGGACATCCCGCACCTGCTACTGCCGGTGGTGACCGATCCGGCCAAGGCGGCGCGCGCCCTGCAGTGGGCGGTGGACGAGATGGAGCGCCGCACGCAGCTCCTCGCCGACACGGGGTCGAAGGACCTCAAGTCGTACAACGGAAAGATGGAGAAGCTGCGCGCCGAGGGTCGCGCGTCCGGCGAGGCCGAGCCCGACGCGGTGCCTCCCCGCAAGCTCTTGGTGGTGGACGTCACCGAAGGCGAAACCGAGGAGGAGGCGGAGGCGAGGGCCGCGCAGTCGGAGACGGTCGTCGAACGGAGCGCGCTGCGTGCGCTGGACGCCGACGAGGCGGAGGCGAGTCCCGCGCTGGCGTCTCCGGAGTACGAGGATCCGACGCGCCCGCCACCTGCCGACCCGGTGGCGGCGAGGGAGGAGGAGCAGGAAGGCAAGAAGCTCCCCCAGAAGCTCCCCTACATCGTCGTCATCATCGACGAGCTCGCCGACCTCATGATGACGGCCCCGCGCGAGGTCGAGATCTCGCTGGCTCGCCTGGCGCAGAAGGCGCGCGCCACCGGTGTCCACCTCATGGTGGCGACCCAGCGCCCGTCCACCGACGTCGTGACCGGCATGATCAAGAACAACTTCCCGGCCCGCATCAGCTTCCGGCTCGCCTCGCGCCACGACTCCGCGACGATCATCAACGGCCCCGGCGCCGAGTCGCTCCTCGGCGACGGCGACATGCTGGTCATGACCGCCACGCAGCCGGTCACCCGCGTGCAGGGCGCCCTCGTCTCGGAGGGTGAGATCGAGCGGGTGGTGAAGTTCCTCAAGGAGCAGGGGAAGCCCGTCTACGACGACTCCATCCTCAGGGCGCGCGACGC
>MEMX01000061.1:72950-75704 GCA_001768075.1 Anaeromyxobacter sp. RBG_16_69_14
CCTCATCTCCCGGATGCAGGAGGTGTCGGTCTCGAAGATCCAGCGCGAGATGCGCCTCGGTTACAACAAGGCAGCGAAGATCATCGAGCGCATGGAGCGCGAAGGCATCGTCGGCCCGGCCAACGGCGTGAAGCCACGCCAGGTGCTCCTCCGCCCCGCAGGCGAGGCCAATCCGATCCCGAACGTGTGACGTCCACGGACCGCAGCCGAGGCCGTCCCCGCCCCCGCGCCCGTCCCCGGAAACGAACCCGCTCCCGGTCCCGCTCCCGGCTGTGTGGTCTTGGAGTTCATAGCCGGGCAACGTGAAGGGCGAAACGCGAGTTCACAGCGGCGACCAGTTGATGTGATTCCCCAGCGGCACCGCCGCCGCTGTGAGCTGATGTCCGGCGCCTTGCGGCGCCTCAAGCGGAGGGGAGAACTCTCCCCCCGCGCCCCCCATCTCGAGCGTCAGTTCATGTGGCATGCGCTATCAGACCCTGTGCTCGGCGCCCTTCAAGAGCCGTTCGATGTTGGCGCGGTGACGCAGGAGGATCGCGACGGTGACGGCGAGGCCGGCCCACGGCACCGGGCTCGACCACGCGCCCTGGCCCTCCGCGATGAAGACCTGCACGAAGGTGCCGATGCAGCAGACGGCGGTGCCGGAGAGCGAGCCGATGGACGAGATGCGCGTCGTACCGTATGCGACCCCGTAGGCCACGAGCGCGATGAGCGAGGGGATGGGGGCGAGCACGAGGAAGACGCCCAGCGCCGTGGCGACGCCCTTGCCCCCTTTGAAGCGGAGCCAGAGCGGGTAGATGTGGCCGGCGAACGCGGCCAGCCCGACCGCGACCGCCCAGAGCTCCGCCGTCGGACGGCCCTCCGGCGCGAAGACGCGGAACGCCACGAGCATGGGCACCGAGGCCTTCGCCGCGTCGAGCGCGAGCGTGAGGACTCCGGCGGCCTTGCCCGCCGCGCGCGCCACGTTCGACGCGCCGATGTTGCCGGAGCCCACCGTGCGCACGTCCTTGCCGGTGAAGAGCCGCGTGAGGACCAGGCCGAAAGGCACGGAGCCGAGGAGGTAAGCCCCGATCACGAAGAGTCCCTTCAACGCGGGGTTCATGGCCGATGGGCTACCACGAGGAAGGCCCAGTTTGCGAGCAGCGCGATGAGGCCCCCGACGGCGAGCGCGCGTGCGACTCGCCGTCCCGGATCCGGGAGGGGCAGCGCGAGCGAGAGCCGCACCCCGTCGGCCGCCGCGAGGAGCCACGCGCCGCCCGCCAGCACGGCGCCGAGCGGGTTCGCCGCGAGGGCTGCGCTGGGCTCCCCGTGTGCGAGGTACACGAACGCGCGCGTCATGCCGCAGGTCGCACAGGGCAGGCCGGTGAGCGCCTTGAACGGGCAGTCATAGTGCAGGCCGAGCAGGGGCAGGAGGCGCGCGGCGAGGAACGACAGCGCGAAGATCGTCGCGAACACCTCGGGGTGTCCGAACGTACGGGCCGGCCGAGCCTCCCCCGCCGTCATATCCCGGTGGAAGGAGGAGCGCCGCCCGTGCCGCGGAGCCCGCCCATGCCCAGCAGGCCGATCATCCCGACCCCGACGCAGAAGCACAGGAACGTGAACACGATGGGTAGCAGCACGGCGAAGGTCGCCTTGCCCGCGCCAGCGCGCTGCGCCTCGGCGAGCCCGTGGATGACCGCCACCGTGAACCAGACCATCGCGACGAGGCCTCCGCATATCGGCAGCGCGCGGAGGAGGAGGACGCCGGAGGCGTAGCCGACCACGGTGAGCGTGGCGTCGAAGCCGCGCGGCGCGCCGCGCACCGCCAGCAACAGGAGGTGGAAGATGCCCGCGGCGAGGTACACGCCGGCCACCGCGAGGAGCGGCGTGGCGATCGCCTGGCCGACGAACGAGCGCAGCGTGAGGCCTTGCATCAGCTGCGTCAGCGGCAGGGTGTCGACGCGGTCGTTCATGCGCCGCGTGACCTGCGCGACGAAGTTCACGGTCGCATTGGCGGTGAGGTAGCTGAAGAGGAGGGCGGCCCAGTTGCCGATGGTGACGGCGATGACGCCGAAGAGCAGCGCCGACCGGGCCTCGGAGATGCGGACCTGGCGGAAGAAGCGCGCCGGATCCACCGCCGCCAGCTTCCAGGTCTCGGCGAAGGCCGGGAAGAAGCCCCGGCGCTCTCGCTCCGCGAACGGCGCGCTCTGCTCCGCGGGGGGTGGCACCGCGCCCGGAGGCAAGGGCCCCCAGCCCGGCGGTGGGCCGGACGGCGACGTCCACCCGGACGGGGGCGCTCCCCATCCCGGTCCACCGGTGCCAGGCTGAGGCGCGGGCGGAGGCGGCCCTGCACCTTCGGCCGGAGGGGCGCTCGGGTCGGGCAGGTAGATCTCGGCCCCGCAGCTCGGGCACGTCTGGGTGCCGAAGTGGTCGGCGTCGAAGGTGCTCTGGCAGCGGTAGCAGCGGGCTCGCATGGCGCCGGAGCTTATCGTGGGTCAGCGCACCGGCGCCTCGAAAACGGCCGGGCCTTCACTCCTGTCGGCCCGCTGCGACTCGCGAACGCGAGACCAGGCCCGACCGAGGCCGACGCCCGCGGTGAGAAGCGCCTCATCGCGTCCGCGAGGTGACTCGCCGGCCCTGGCGGGCCTTGCACCCGCCGCTCACAGCGGCGACCAGTTGATGGGATTCTCCAGCGGCACCGCCGCCGCTGTGAGCTGATGTCCGGCGCCTTGCGGCGCCTCAAGCGGAGGGGAGAACTCTCCCCCCGCGCCCCCCATC
>MEMX01000061.1:75713-84582 GCA_001768075.1 Anaeromyxobacter sp. RBG_16_69_14
CAGTTCATGTGGCATGCGCTATCAGTTCCTGAGGCTGGCGACCTCGTCCACGTTGAGCGTGCCGCGGGTCCGGAAGACCGCGATGACGATGGCGAGCCCAACCGCCGCCTCGGCCGCCGCCACCGCGATGACGAAGAAGGCGATGGCGTGGCCGTTCATGTTGCCGGCTCGGCGCGCGAAGGCCAGGAACGTGAGGTTCGCCGCGTTGAGCATGAGCTCGATGCACATGAACACGACGAGCATGTTGCGCTTCACGACGACACCGACGAGGCCGATGCCGAACAGGAACGCCGCCAGCGCGATGTACTGGTTCGCGTCCATGGTCAGATCCTCTGCTTCGCGACGACCACCGCGCCCACGATGGCGACGAGGAGCAGGAGGCTCGTCGCCTCGAAGGGCAGGAGGTACTGGGTGTAGAGGAGGCGTCCCACCGCCTTGACGGTGCCGAAGTTGGAGGGGACCGCGCTCATGGGCATCGGCCCCAGCCGGTTGACCGCGAGCACGACCACCGCCACCACGCCCGCCGCCCCGAAGGCGCCCGCCACCTGCATGACCTTGAGCCGGGTGCGCTCGAAGTCCTGGTCGCCGGTGGTGAGGAGCATGATGACGAACAGGAACAGCACCATGATGGCGCCGGCGTAGACGAGCACCTGCAGGAAGGCCAGGAGGTGCGCCGTGAGCAGGACGTAGATGCCGGCCAGGAAGAAGAACGCGGCCACCAGGCTCATGGCGGAATTGACCGGATTCCGAGCCACCACCACACCCGCCGAGGCCATGATGAGTGGCACGGCGAAGACCCAGAAGACCCAGACCTCGGCTCGGTCGATCATGTGCTCGGTGCTCCCTCCGCAAGGTCGTGAAGCAGGTCGCTGCCGTCTAGACTTGGGCCGTCACCCCGCCGATCACGGCCTCGCGGGTCTCCTGGTTCTTGCCCCAGGCGTGGTCGCCGAAGGGGCAGCGGCGCTCGGTGACGTGGCGCTCGAACTCGGCGCGGAACTTCTTCACGAAGCTCTGGACCGGCATGGCCGCCGCGTCGCCGAGCGCGCAGATGGTCTGGCCGCCGATGTTGTTGGCCATCTGGGCCAGCTTGTCCACGTCGCCGGGGACGCCCAGGCCGTGCTCGATCCGCTCCAGCAGGCCCTCCATCCACGGTGTGCCCTCGCGGCATGGCGTGCACTGCCCGCAGCTCTCGTCGGCGTAGAACTTGGAGATGCGCGAGAGCGCGCGGACCATGCACGTGGAGTCGTCCATGACGATGACGCCTCCCGAGCCGGCCATGGTGCCGACCGCCTTGAGCGCGTCGAACTCCATCGACACGTCGATCTCGTCGCCCGTCAGGACCGGGGCCGAGCTGCCGCCCGGGATGACCGCCTTCACCTGGCGGCCTCCCAGGACGCCGCCGCAGTCCTCCATGATGAGCCGCTTCAAGTTGTAGTGGACCGGCTTCTCGTAGACGCCGGGGCGGTTCACGTGGCCGGACACGCAGAACAGGCGTGTTCCGCCCGACTTGCCCACCCCGAGCGCCGCGAAGGCCGCCCCGCCGTGCTGCACGATCCAGGGGACGTTCGCGATCGTCTCGACGTTGTTGATGATGGTGGGCTTGCCGTACAGGCCGATGACCGCCGGAAAAGGAGGCTTGAGGCGCGGGTAGCCCTTCTTGCCCTCGAGCGACTCGAGCAGCGCGCTCTCCTCGCCGCAGATGTAGGCGCCCGCGCCGCGGTGGACGTGGACGTCGAGCGCGAAGTCGAGCTTGCCGAGGAGCCGCGGCCCGAGGATGCCCGCCTGGTACTCCTCGGCGATGGCGACCTCGAGGATCTCCGCCTGCCGCTTGAACTCGCCGCGGATGTAGATGTACGCGGTGTGGATGTCGTTGGCGTAGCACGCGATCGCGATGCCCTCGAGGAGCATGTGCGGGTCGTACTCGATGATGTAGCGATCCTTGAACGTGCCCGGCTCGGACTCGTCTGCGTTCACCGTCAGGTAGCGAGGCCGCACGTCCTTGGGCAGGAAGGTCCACTTGAGTCCGCACGCGAAGCCGGCGCCGCCGCGGCCGCGCAGGTTCGACGCCTTCACCTCGTCCACGATCGCCGAGGGCGCCATCGCGAGCGCCTTGGCGAGGGCGGCGTAGCCGCCGTCGCGGCGGTAGGAAGCGAGCGTGTGACTGTCCTTCGTGCCCCAGCGCGGGGTGAGAATGAGGGTTTCGCTCACCCGAGGCTCCCCAGGATCTTCTCGACCTTCTGCAGCGTGAGCTGCTCTATCATCTCCTCGTCCACCAGCATCGCGGGCGCCGTGCCGCACGACCCCAGGCACTCCACCTCGCGCAGCGTGATGAGGCCATCGGCCGTGGTGCCGCCGTTCTCCACGCCCAGCTTCTGCTTCAGCGCGCGGAAGATCCGGTCGGCGCCGGTGAGGCAGCACGACACGTTGGTGCAGATCTCGACGACGTGGCGACCCACCGGCTTGGTGTTGAACATCACGTAGAAGGTGGCCACCTCCTGCGCGCGCGCGGGCGAGACGCCCAGGCGATCAGCGGCGAGCGCCATCACGGGCGGAGAAAGATACCCGAAGACGTGCTCGCCGATCCGGAGCGCCGGCAGCATGGCCGAGGCCTTGCGGTCCTCGGGGTACCGCCTCAAGATGGGGAACAGCTCGGCGTCGAAGCGCTGTACGCCTTCCGCGGGTAAGTCCTTCACCGCGCCCGGCGACCCAGGTTCTCGATTGGGCATAAGTGTCCGAGATGCCGCGGAAAACGGTTTGCAGGCTAGGGATAGGCTCCGACATTGTCAAGAAGAAGTCGCCCACGCAGGGCGCTGCGGCCCGCGATCCGCTTCGATCCCGCAGGGACAGGGGACCGCTCGCCCGCGGGCCTCGACGGGGCGAATTCCGTCCCGCGGGCTCGGGCGGGGGCGTGGGGGGAGCGGAGGCCGCTCCCCCCACGCACGAAGGTTTACGGCGCGAAGCGCATCGGGCCCGGAAGTCCCCCTGACCGCGTTTGTCGCTTGAAGTGAGCCGGATCGGGGGTGAGCTCGCAGGAGGTGAAAGGGTGAGTCTGGAGCCAGGGACCCGAAGCGACCGCGAGTGCGCTACTTCTTGCCTTTCTTGTTGAACGTGTCCTTGAGCGCCTTGGCTGGCGTGATCTTGATCGCCGTGCGGGCCGGGATCTTGATCTGCTCGCCGGTGGCAGGGTTGCGGCCAATGCGGGCCTTGCGGTCCACGAGCTTCACCGCGCCCAGGCCGCCGAGCGGGATCTTGCCCTCGGCCTTGAGACGCTTGGTCACGATCTCCTCGACCGCCTGGAACACCGCCCGCACCTGCACCTTGTTGATCTGCGACCCCTCGGCCACTGCCTGAAAGAACTGGGCCTGCGTCATTTCGGAACCTCCGTGGGCGCGGCCGGACCTCTCCGGCCGTGAAATCCCAGCGGTGATAGCGCTTCAGGATCTCCACGTCAACATTGAATGGGTACGATCCGCCTGAAAAACGGGCCTTCCGCGCGATCCGTCGCCACGGAGTTCCTGGAAACAGGCGCTTCCCGGGTGCTGGCGCGGTCGTCGGTCGCATCAGTGCCGCAGCAGCGCGTACAGGATCTCCCAGAGGATGAGCAGGATGACGGTGAGCTCGAGCAACTCGCCGCGGCGCGTGTTGGCCGCGTCGTTGAGGAGGTCGTTCACTCCGGCCAGGAGCTCCTGCTTGCGCAGCACCGTTCCCTGCCAGTCCGGGAGGCGGAAGCGCCGCACCGCCCGCTGGTAGACCCGCGCCAGGTAGAAGTCGCCGACGATCTTCACCGCGTTCTCGAGCCGCTCGGTCATCTCGGAGAGCTCGAGCAAGAGCGCGGCCGTCCGGCGCTGCAACTTGGAATAGCGGCGGGTGAACACGTTGGGGGTGGCGCGCCCGGCGTCGATCTCGTCGTAGATGGCGTGCAGCTCGCGATCGAGGAGCGCGTCGTAGTAACGCAGCTCGAGGAGGTGCGCCGTCGCGAACTCGAGGAGATCGGGGATGTCGCCCACGCCGGAGGGCTCGAGCAGGAAGGCGCCGTTCCAGTCGACCACCGCCAGGTCGTCCTCGAGATAGCTGAAGGCGTGCTTGGTCACGTCGCTCCGCTCACCCTGCGAGAGCGGCGTGGCGCCGGTCTCCCCGAGCAGGAGCTCCGCGATGGGGGCCAGGGCGAGCGCCTCCTGTGCCTTGGCGGGCTCCTGCAGCCGGCGCACCAGGAAGACATGGTAGGTCTCGAGCCCGTCCCACGTGTGGGGCTTCTCCATTGCCGTGGCGAAGATGCGGCAGAGCTCGTCTGCCTCGGTGCGCGCCGCGACGTCGAGCGCCGGCGTCGGCTGCGCGAGCAGCTCCTCGGCCAGAGGGATCAGGTCGGCGAGGTCGGTGCCGGGTGGGATGGGGACCCTGTAGATGACGCTCGCGACGCCGTAGTCGAAGAGGTGAGCGCTCGCCTCCGCCGCCCGCGGGCCGGATGCGAGCGGCAGCGCGCGGGGTCCGAGCACCACGTGCAGCGGCGGGCGCGGGATCTCGAGCGCGGTGGTGCTCTGAGGGCTCTCCAGCCGGACGCGCGAGCGTGGCGTCGCGACCAGCTGCTCGGCGCGGGAGAGGTCGATGGCCTCTCCCAGATCGAAGAGGCGGTAGACGAGGATCGTCCCCTCGGCGACGCGCCAGCTCCTCGTGCTCGCGGGATGCACGGCGAGAACTTAGCGCTCGCTGATCTACTACTTCCGAGAATCGTCGAGCGACGCGACAACTTCGTCTGGGGGGTGCGGGGGGAGCCGGCGCTCCCCCCGACTTGAGGACCGAAGGTCCGGACATCATGCTCAGCGCGGGATGTGGCCTGGCTCGCGAGGGGCCGGCCATCGAGGATTGCCGTTCGCACTTTGGTTGCGGCACTCGCCGCGCTGATAGCGCATGCCACATGAACTGACGCTCGAGATGGGGGGCGCGGGGGGAGCGCAGGGCGGGGGCTTGCCCCCCGCCTGGATGAGGAGCGGGGAGAGGGGCACCCCGGTACGGATCGATCGAATGGCTACCCGCCCACGAGCCGCAGCGGGGCGGCGGGGCGTGCCAGCGGGAACTCGAGCAGGTAGTCGCCGGTGAAGCACGCGTCGCAGAAGCCCTGCCGATTCTCCCCCAGCGCCGCGTAGAGGCCGTCGATGGAGAGGTAGCCGAGCGAGTCGGCGGTGACGTACTTCGCTATATCGTCCACGCTGTGCGAGGAGGCGATGAGCTCCTGGCGGGTGGGCGTGTCGATGCCGTAGTAGCAGGGCCAAGCCGTGGGGGGCGAGCTGATGCGGAGGTGGACCTCTCGCGCGCCCGCGCCGCGGATCATCTTCACGATCTTCCGGCTGGTGGTGCCGCGCACGATCGAATCGTCCACCACCACCACCCGCTTGCCCTCGAGCACGCTGCGCACCGCGTTCAGCTTGAGCTTCACGCCGAAGTGGCGGATCGACTGCTGCGGCTCGATGAAGGTGCGGCCGATGTAGTGCGAGCGGACGAGGCCCACGTCGTGCGGGATGCCGGCCGCGCGCGCGTAGCCGATGGCGGCGGGGACGCCCGAGTCGGGCACCGCAATGACGACGTCGGCGGGGACGGGGTGGTCCTTCGCCAGCTGCTCCCCGAAGGCGGTGCGCACCTCGTGGACCGAGCGGCCGAAGAGGATGGAGTCCGGGCGCGCGAAGTAGATGTGCTCGAAGACGCAGCGGCCGAGGCGGCGCTGCGGAGGGGCGTCGAGCCGCTCCGAGCGGAGGCCCTTCTCGTCGACCACGATCATCTCGCCGGGCTCGACCTCGCGCACGTACTCGGCCTCGATGAGGTCGAGGGCGGTGGTCTCGCTCGCGAGCACCCAGCTCCCCTTCAATTTGCCGAGCACGAGCGGCCGGAAACCGTACGGGTCGCGCGCGCCGATCATGCCTCGCTCGGTGAGGAAGAGGAGCGAGTAGGCGCCCGAGACGCGCTTCAGCGCGATGCGGATGGCGTTGGCGTGGTGCTGGGTCGAGCCCGCCTCGGCGCGCTCCGGGTGGACGCGCGCCATGAGGTGCAGGATCACCTCGGTGTCGCTCGTGGTCTGGAAGATGGAGCCCTGTGCCTCGAGTTCGCTGCGCAGCGCCTCGGCGTTGACGATGTTGCCGTTGTGCGCGACGGCGACCGCACCGCCAGCGTACTGGATGGCGATGGGCTGCGCGTTCTTGAGGTGGCTCGCGCCCGCCGTCGAGTAGCGGACGTGGCCGATGGCGGCCCCGCCCGGCAGCTTGGCCAGCGCCTCGACGGTGAAGATCTCGGCGACGAGGCCCATGCCGCGGTGGACGTTGAGCGCGTAGCCGTCGGTGGAGACGATCCCGGCCGACTCCTGCCCGCGGTGCTGCAGCGCGTGCAGCCCGAGGTAGGTGAAGTTGGCCGCCTCCACGCTCTGGCCGAGCGCCCAGATGCCGAAGACGCCGCACTCGTCTTTCATCTTGTCGTAGAGGGCGTCGTAACCCATGGCGGGTGCGGAGTATAACCCTCCAAGGTTGAAAAAGCTCCTGATCGGCCTGGCCGCTCTCCTGACGCTCGCCCTGCTGGCCTTCGGCGTCGGTTCCATCCGCTGGCACCCGTCCCAGCGCGCGGGGCCGCCCCGCCTGGAGAAGGTCGCCATAGGCGCTGGCCCGCTCCTCGCCGGCGCGGCCGTGGTGCCGCTCGCGCCCCCACCCCCCGTCCCGGTGGCGGGTTTTGCGCGTCTGCACTGGATGGAGGAGGGACGGCGCGATCCGGTGGCGGTTCGGGCGCTCGTCCTGCAGGAGCGGGGCTGCACCGTCGCCCTCGTCTCGGCCGAGATCCTGCTCGTGCCCGGGGCGCTCGAGCGCGCGGTCGAGCGCGAGGTCCGCGACCTCGGGCTCGACCACCTCGTCGTCGCCGCCACGCACACGCACGCCGGGCCGGGCGGCTACTGGCAGGACCCGCTCGGCGAGCGGCTCGCGACCGGGCCGTACAGCGAGGCTGTCTTCGATCTCCTGGTGGAACGGACCGTGGAGGCCGTGCGGAAGGCGGTGGCCGCGCTCGCGCCCGCGTACCTGTCGGTCGGTCGCGGGGAGGCGACCCAGCTCGCGCGGAACCGCAGCGGCAGCGCCGAGGTGGACGGCCGGCTCGTGTCCGCGCGATTCGTGGCGCTCACCGGGAAGCCGGTCGCCGAGGTCGTGCTCTATCCTTCGCACGCGACGCTGCTAGGTCTCGGGAATCACCTCATCTCCGGTGACTGGCCCGGCGCGCTCATGCGCTCGCGGCCCGAGCCCGTGCTGCTCTTCCAGGGGGCGCTGGGCGACCAGAGCCCGCGCGTGCCGCCCGGCCAGCGAGCCAGCCCGGAGGTCTACGCGCGGGCCCTGCGCACCCGCATCACGGCCCTCGAGTACAGCGCCCCCGATCCCTGGCCGGAGCTGGCGGTCGCGACCAGCACCGCGGTGCTGCCGCCGCCCATTCCCGGCGCCACCCCGCCCCTGCTTCGCCGCATGGCGATGAACCTCTTCTACGCCTGGGTCCCCGCTCGCGCGCGCATCGCGGCCATCCGGCTCGGGCCGCTCACGCTGATCGCGGTCCCGGGCGAGCCGGTGGCGGCGGTAGGCCGGAGCTGGCGGGAGGCCGCCGGCAAGGGCAGCGAGGTGCTGGCGCTGGCGGGCGACTACCTGGGCTACGTCGAGACCAGGGAGCGGATGGCAGAGGTCGCCGGCGAGACGGCGCGCACCTACTACGGGGCGGAGCTGGCGGATCGGCTGGTGGGCGCAGTGAAGCTGTCGTCGGCGGCGGCGCGCGGGGTCGAGCCGGAGGAGAAGCCCTCGGCGGCGGAAGTAGTAGATCAGACGAGGTGAAGCCGCGGGCTCGTTCGTGACGGTGCCGCGCGAGTGACGGCGCGAGCGGGCGGGCGGCCCGCCGCGCAAGGGGGCGAGGCACGAGCCAGTCGCGGCACCGGTTGGGCTGACCCGGGTCGAATGGGATCGACGACCCGCTGCGGCGAATCCTCTCCCGGAGTCGGCGCCAGCGAGGGCTGGGTTCGCGCCAGTCGCGACGGCTCCGTGACGACGACGTCGCGCTTCGCCCCCTGGATGACCTCGAACCGGCGGTAGCGCGCGCGGCTCATGCCGAGGATGGTCATGTAGAGGGGCGGGAGGAGCACCAGCCCGGCGGCGAAGCCTGGCCCTTTCCGGAAGGCGCGCGCCAGCCGGCAGCAGGCGACGACGAGGAGGACGACGTTGACGCCCGGTACCAGGAGCAGCACCCACGAACGCCTGGGCAGCTTCGCCAGCAGGAGGAGCTGAGCCAGGTTGTAGCCGGGGACGAGGCAGGCCCAACCCGGCCGCCCCGCCTTGACGAAGACGAGCCACGCTCCGGCGACCGCGGCGACCACGATGGGCCAGGACAGGAAGCCCAGGAAGAGCAGGCTCAGGGCCGTCCGGAGCGCGTCTCCCGCGGAGATGTCGAGCGTCGTTCCGGGCACCATGATGGCGAGCGCGTGGCTGCGTAGGTCGAGGGTGGTCCGCAGCGGTACCAATGCACCGTCCGAGGTCATGGGATACCTCCTGCGAGACTGCCAATATGATGCGCTCCGCCGTTTCGCGGTGTCCTTGATTGCAGTCAAGGTTCCCTGGGCGGTGAATCGTCGCTCCTCTGGCGGGCCGGCCTCCGCTTCAGAACCGGATGACCGGCGCGCCGCGATCGTCCCACGACAGGTAGCCGAGGACGCCGGCGGCCACGGCGAAGGCGGCCGCTCCCGCGGCGCCCAGGTACGCATTGCGCTTCGAGGCGTCCGCTGCCGCGATGGCGCGATCGCGGCTGGCGGGGTCGGTGCCGGGCAGGAGGGCCCCGTCGGGCCGGAGCATCTCGTTCGCATCGCGGTAGCCGTCGC
>MEMX01000061.1:84676-84804 GCA_001768075.1 Anaeromyxobacter sp. RBG_16_69_14
GCCACGGCCGCCGCGCGGTCACGCCGGGCGGCGCGGGGGGGCCGAGCGGGGTGCCACGGCCAGCGAGCGCGGCGGCGCCGGTGGAGACGGGGGGGGCGAGGTCTACCGGGGCGGAGGTCACCGGCGTC
>MEMX01000061.1:84820-86604 GCA_001768075.1 Anaeromyxobacter sp. RBG_16_69_14
GACCGGTGAGGAGGAAGGAGGCGAGCGCGCCCAGCTGGACGGACGGCACCGAGCCGGGCACCATCCTGACGCGGCCCTCGCGGAGCAGGGCGCCGCGCTGGACGTCGTAGAGCGCACCGCTGAGGAACTGCGCACCGCTCTCCACCGCGACGCTGGCCGCGACGACGCGGGTGGCCGCCAGCCAGCCGCCGGCGCGGACGATGGACGACGATCGCTCGGCCGGCTTGAGCGCGAGCCCCGGCCCCGCGTTGATGCGGAGGGCCTCGGCGACGCTGAAGTCGAGCTCTACGGTGCGGTCGTCTCCGTCGAGCTGCACGGAGGCGCCGGGGACGCGCAGGGCGTCGGAGGCGCCTCCCACCCGGTAGCGGCCCGGCGGCAGCGACACCGAGGCGGGCGTCTTGCCGACGCCCTTGCCGTTGACGTAGGCGGTGACCGGCCGTGCGCCGGACGTGATGGTGAGCTTCGCCTTGCGGCGTCCCGCCACGCGCCGCCGCGCCTCCTCGAACTCCTTCCGCAGCGAGGGCGGGTACTGCACCTCGTCGACGACGAAGCGCGGCTCGGTCGCCGCCAGCCGCTCCATGGTGGCGGCGACGGCGGCGGGCCTCTTGAGGATGCGCTCCACATAGGCGAGCCTGATCATCCCCCGCGTCCACTGGGCATACGCCTCCGGGCTCTCGGGCAGCTTCTCGAGGTCGTCCAGGATCGCGCGCAGGGTGTTCGCCGCGATGTCGATCTCCTCGTTCTGGAAGGCCGCCTGCGCGCCGACGTAGGCGCGCTCGAGCTCGGGCAGGGTGGCGTTCGAGACCTGCCCGAGGAGCCTCGCCCGCATGTCGGGGACCTCGAGGACGCCGCCGACGCGGTCGCGGCAGGCCGCCCGCAGCTGATGCGTCATCTCCGCCAGGTCGGAATCGGGTCCGGCCGGCGGGTCGCCGACGGCGAGGACGCCGAAGCTGTCCGCGGCCAACGCGGGCGCGGCGGCGAGGAGGAGCAGGCTCGTGCCGAGGCGTCTCATGGGAGCTTCGCGCTGGCGTTCCCGGTGTTGCGGATGTCGTGGTGCGACTTCGGCCACGGCGAGAGCGTGTCGAGCCCGGTGTCCACGACGACCGCGTAGAGCTTCCCCTCGGCCGAGCCGGCGTATAGCGTGGGGAGCCTTCCGGGCAGGGCGGGCGCGATGGTGGGGAACCTCAGGGAGAAGTTGCCGAGCGGTGCCGAGGCTCCGCCGGCCGTCGTCCAGACGGTTGCGCCCTGCGCGTCGAGCGCGTGGAGGTCGCCGGCCTCGGTCACCGCGTAGACGACGGCGCCCCGACCCGCGGCATCGGGCGCGGCGATCAGGACCCCGGTCACGGCCGCGCCCAGGTCGGGAGGCGGGTTCCACGCGTCCGTCCAGGGAACCGCGCCGCCCGAGGGTGGCGGAGCGAGGCGGTGGACCTTCCCGTCGTTGGTACCGACGACGAGATCGCCACCGGGGAGGATGACGATGGATTCTGCGGGTTTGGACGGCAGCGTCGTGAGGTAGGACGAAGTTCCGCCAACGAGATCGATCTGGTGAATCTGGCTCATTCCCTGGCTGATGCCGCACGCAAGAACGAGGTTGCCGCCCGCGGTCACTGTCATCGGCGTCGTGATGTCGCTGCAGAAGACGCCGTCACCGAACGGGGTGACCTCGAGCCCGCCCGGTGTGAGAGCGTCAGTGAACCGCTTCACGGTCGCGGCCGAGGTCGCCACGAACACCTTCCCGTCCGCGATCACCGGCGAAGTCGTCACGGCATCCACGGTGCTCGCCG
>MEMX01000061.1:86772-86871 GCA_001768075.1 Anaeromyxobacter sp. RBG_16_69_14
CCGTCAGGCGACACGACATGCAGCTTCCCGTCGCTTCCGGCAACAGCCACACTCCCGCTATCTTGCACGGATGGGCCCGTGAGCTGCTGTGGAGTCTGC
>MEMX01000062.1:0-6322 GCA_001768075.1 Anaeromyxobacter sp. RBG_16_69_14
TCAAGGGTCAGCACGCCGATCTCTTCCTCGCTGAAGTGCTCTCGGAGCTGGGCGCGCAGCGTGGCGTAGTCGGTCTTGCGATCGAGCGCGGTGAGCGCCTCGGTCCACGCCAGCGCCGCTCGCTCCCTGGGTGAGAAGTCGCTGCAGTGGTCCCACACCACCAGCCGGTCGAGCCGCTCGTTCTTCTCGCCGTCTTCGCGCGCCTCCCGCGTGTGCATCCTGACGCAATGGGCGCACTGGTTCATCTGCGAGGCTCGCAGTTGCACGAGATGGTGAATGGCGCGGTCGAGGCCGCGGGCGTCCATGGCGGCGTGCACCTGTTCGAGGGCCTTGAGGACGTCCGGGACGGCTTTTCCGTAGTTCACAGCTTGGGTCGGGTTCATGAAATTGCTCCGTGGGTGGATATGCTGACACCGACCATGACGAATGAAGGCCGCGCGCTGTGACATGTAGGCGGCTCTCGCTTCGCGGACAGAATCGATACCCGTCCGGGGAGGGCGGCGCCGAAACGAAGAGGTTGGGGCTGTTCGAGGGAGGGAACTCCACCGCCGCGACAGACGGAAGAACGCCTCGTACTCCTCATTCCACTGCTCAGTCTTCCTCTGCCACTTCGGCCGGAAAGAGCTGGTGTCCCTCGAAGACGGTGAGGATCTCGAGGCGATGTTCGCCCGGACGGTAGACGATACGGTAGCGGCGCAGGAGAACTTCACGGACATCGTCACGGGCCAACTCGGGGACGCGCCGCCCTGAGCGCGGAGCTGTTGCTGCTCGCTCCGCGGCGGCGACGAGCTTCATCACCCAGCGCTCCGCAGCAGCCGGGTTGTCCCTTGCGATGTAATCGCCGATGGCCTCGAGGTCCGTGAGCGCGCGGTCGGTCCAGAAGATCGCCAGTGAAGGGGGAGTGCGGGGCGGCCTCTTCGGCCGCCTCGGCGAGGCGCGCTCCCTGCTCACTCCCTGCTCACCCCTGCGTCCCGCCGAAGCGCGCCTTCATGCGCTGGACGGCATCTGCATGTGGGCGAACGCGCCCGGCCTCGGCGTCGGCAAGCCCCTCGGTCGCCGCCGACACGAAGCGGGCCTGCTCGGTCAACTCATCGAACGCGCGGGGAGAAAGCAAGACGCCGGCTGGCTTACCCTTCTGGGTCACGACGACAGGAGCGTCGGTCTCGGCGAGCTTGCGCAGCCAGTCGGCGGCCTGGGCCTTGAACTCGCTGACAGGGATGAAGTTCTCGGAGACACGGACGGCGCGCATGCTCTACCTCCGGACGGAAAATAGTCCTAATTCGGTCCGATCGCAAACGAGTCCAGTGCAGGGCGTCACCATCCACAATCCCATGCGCGTGGTTCCGAACGGCGAAGGCAGCGAGTTCACCTTCACACTGATCCGGCAGCGTGGGGTGTCCGACGAGAGGTTTACCGCGGACAGAGCGGCGGTCGAGAAAGACCTGAGGACGTTGAAAGAACTCCTGGAACGGAAGCCACTCTGACTGCCTGCTGAGGGTCACTCCGCTTTCACGAACCGAGCAGTTGGCTCACGGCGTGAGCGTCCCCTCTCCGCGGCGCGGAGAGAGGGACTGGTGGCGGAGCTTCGCGTAGATCCAGGACGGGACGCAGAAGCCGGTGAACGTCGGGAGCGCGGCAGCGACGGCCAGGGAGGCGCCGAGCACGTACCCCAGCGTCGCGGCGCCGACGTAGAATGCGACCGCGGCGGCTGTGAGCCAGATCGCCGCCAAGGCACAGGCAAACCGGCGCGGCGCCCCGTACCGGGGGATCGAGGGGGTCCCGCGCCGGTGCCGGATGCCGAGTTCGTACATCACGTCGAACGGGTGCCGGGGTCCGATGGCCCCGCCCACCGCGAACGGCACGAGCGCGCCGAGCACCGCCGCCGACCCGAGCGCGCTGCCCACCGCGGCCCACGTCATGCACAGGGCGGGAGCAAGCCGCAGCGCAGAGCACAAGCAACGTGGACAGGGGACCCGGAGCCGCAGAAGCCGCGACAACTTCTCGTGCGTGCAGCCCGCGGCCGACTGCTGGACCAGAGCCTCGACTGTGGCCGCCCTAGACGGCGGGGCTGTCGCGCATCCCGGTCAGTAGCCCGTGGAATACGGGAAGGGTTGAACCGACCCAAGGGTGCGCACGCACCTGCCGTCGCCTGCGTCGATGCCCTGCGATGTTCGGGATCGCGGCTTGCACGCTCCCCACGCGGAACGCCGAAGACCCGAACGGGGCGACGGCGCCATGTGCGGATCCGCGCGAACCGGCCTGATGAGGCCGTTCGGTCCGGACAGGTAGCCCAATGAACGATCAGGTGCGGAAGATCACGCTTCCCCAGCACGCGTCCATTCTCCTGCTCGTCCTGGTCGGCGCGGGCGTCGCCTTCAAAGACTACCGGGCTCGCGAGCAGGCGGCCATGGAGCCCGAGGCCTTGGGCGTGGCAGACGACGACGTGCTGAGCCAGCCCACCATCCCCCCGGTTCCCCTCACCGTCAGGGTAGACGACAGGAAAGTGCGGCTCGGGGAGAGGCTCTACCATGACCCCAGGCTCTCCCACGACGACACGATCTCCTGCGCCACGTGCCACGATCTGAAGAGGGGCGGGACCGACCAGGTGCCGACCTCCACGGGCATCGGCGGAGTCCTCGGCCCGATCAACTCCCCCACCACCTACAACAGCGGCTTCCTCTTCTCCCAGTTCTGGGACGGACGCGCCAGGGACCTGGCCGAGCAGGCGGCCGGGCCGGTTCACAACCCCAAGGAGATGGGCAGCGCCTGGCCCGAGGTCATCCAGAAGCTCTCGAAAGACGCTCCCTATGTCCGGGCATTCGCCGAGATCTATCCCGACGGCATCCGGGGCGACAACATCGCCGACGCCATCGCCGAGTACGAGAAGTCTCTCATCACCCCCAACTCCCGCTTCGACAGGTTCTTGCGCGGCGACGCGCGGGCCCTCAGCGCGGACGAGAAGGACGGCTACCGGCTCTTCAAGGAGTTCGGGTGCATCAGCTGCCATCAGGGCGTGGCCCTGGGCGGCAACATGTACCAGACCCTGGGTACGATGGAGGACTATTTCACCCAGCGCGATGAGAGCGAGGCGGACCACGGGCGCTTCAACGTCACCAAGCGCGAATGGAACCGCCACCAGTTCAAGGTACCTTCCCTGCGCAATATCGAGAGGAGCTTCCCTTATCTGCACGACGGCTCCGCCAAGACCCTCGAGGACGTCCTCGAGGTCATGTGGAAGAGCCAGCTGGGCAGGTCCATCCGGCCGGAGGAGTCGATCAAGATCGTCAAGTTCCTGAAGACGCTGAACGGGAC
The DNA here is from genome assembly GCA_001768075.1 of Anaeromyxobacter sp. RBG_16_69_14. Lineage (GTDB taxonomy): Bacteria > Myxococcota > Myxococcia > Myxococcales > Anaeromyxobacteraceae > Anaeromyxobacter_A. The sequence goes on from MEMX01000062.1 coordinate 3,313, forward strand.
GTACCGAGGGGAGCCGCTGTGATGAGATCGCCGATCCGCATCCTGGCCATCGCCGCCGGCACCCTGTGCACCCTGGCGTTTCTCCTGGTCAAGACGAAGCTCGACAGCGGCGAGGAGCACCGCCGCCATGTCAATCTCCTGCTGGAATTGCAGAAGGTGGACTCGTCCCTGAACGAGGAGCTGCTGGAGGTCAGGTACGCCCAGCTCATCAACTACGATCCGCTGGTGAAGAACCTCCGGGATCTCAAGGCCGGCGCCGAAAGGCTGAAGGCTCTCCCCGGATCCTTCGAGGAAGGATCGGAAGGCCATTCCAGGATGGTGGAGCAGGTGAGTGAGCTCCTGCGGCTCCTGGCGCAGAAGGAGGACCTGGTGGAGCGCTTCAAGTCGGAGAACTCCACCTTGCGCAACTCACTCAGCTTCTTTCCGGTGGCCGCCTCCGAGCTGGCACAGGTGCTGGATGTGAGCCAGCGCGGCCTGGCCCTCGAGGTGCAAGCGCTGTTGCGCGACGTCCTGATGTACAACCTGCATTCCAACGAGGAGATCCTGCCTCCCATCCAGGCCCGGATCGCGATGCTGTCCGTCCGTCAGAGGATCCACGGGCAGGCGGCCTGGACGGAGGAGATGCGGCGCGTGCTGAACCACGGCAACACGATCCTCGAGTACAAGACCCGCCTGGACAGGATCACCCGGGAGGCCCTGGAGTTGCCGACCCGCTCGCTCCTCCGGCGAATCCAGTCCACCTACTGGGAGCAATCCCTGCGGATGGTGTCGCTCACCAACGACTACCGCCTGGCTCTGTACCTCTTCGCCATCGTCCTGATGGCCACGATTGCCTATTCCTTCCTCCGGCTGCAGAACACGACCCTCGCCCTGAACGAAGCCAACCTGACCCTGGAGAAGCGGGTACAGGAGCGCACGGAGGATCTCAAGCAGGCCACCAACGAGTTGACGCGCCAGAAGGATCAGCTCGTCCTCAACAGCAAGGAGCTGGAGCAGGCCTTGCGGCGCGAGACCGAGGCGACCGTCGCCTTGAAGGAAAGCGAGATGCAACTGGCCCTGGCGCAGGAGGTCTCCCATACCGGCAACTGGGTGTTCAAGACCGCCACCGGCGGGTTTTCCTGGTCGGCCGAGCTGTACCGCATCTACGGCCTCGATCCGCAGCCGACGCCTTCCAAGGAACTCCTCCTGCGGCACGTTCACCCCGAGGACCGGCCCGTCGTCCAGCAGACCGTCGAACGTGCCCTGGATGAACGGAGCGCGTTCGAGACGGAGCATCGCATCGTCCGGTCCGATGGTCAGCATCGGTTCGTACACGCCCGAGCGCAGGTCCTCGTGGACGACTCCGGAAGGCCCTCCACGATGGTCGGAACCGTGCAGGACGTCACGGAACGTAAAGAGATGCAGACCAAGCTGGTCCACGCGGAGCGCATGGCCTCGCTGGGCACGCTCGCCGGCGGGGTCGCGCACGAGATCAACAACCCGCTGTCCTGCGTCCTCAGCAACCTCGAGTTCATGTCGAGGGGGCTCTGCGAGGTCGAGGACGTGGCGCCTCCTGGTTGGCTCGCAGAGACGAGACAGGTGATCGGAGATAGCTTCAAGGGCGCCGAGCGCGTTCGACGCATCGTGCAGGATCTCCGCACCTTCACGCGCCCGAGCAACAAGGTGGGACCCGTGGACATGCACCAGATCCTGGATCTGGCGATCACCATGGCGTCGAGCCAGATTCAGCATCGAGCCAAGCTCGTGAGAGACTACTTCGACGTCCCTCCTGTCCGGGGAGACGCACCTCGCCTCGGCCAGGTGGCCCTCAACTTGCTCGTCAACGCCGCCCAGGCGATCCCCGACGGCAAGGCTACCGAGAACGAGATCCGCGTCGTGACGCGGATGGACGGCGCTCATCGTGTGGTCTTCGAGGTGAGGGACACCGGATGCGGGATCCCCCCCGAGATCCGGAGGCACCTGTTCGAGCCCTTCCTCACCACGAAGCCGGTCGGGAAAGGCACGGGCCTTGGGCTCTCCGTCTGCCACGGCATCGTCACCTCCTTGGGAGGCGAGATCACGGTCGAGAGCGAGGTCGGCAAGGGAAGCACGTTCCGCGTCTCGATACCTGTTGCCGGCCAGGCTATCGATCCCGCCCGGCCGACGACGACAGCCGCCCCCGGCCACCTGTCGCAGGGAGGACGCCCGCAAGAAGGCCCGTGGAGGCCGGCGGAGGTCTCCTCGTCGGCGCCGTCGACCTCGCGCGTCTGCTCGGGATGACTCCCGCAAGGTGAAGCGCAGGAGGAGTCAGGGTCCGAGGACGATCGGCCTCACCGAGACGACGTTGCCGCCGTCGTTCCCGATGGTGAGGCTGACGCCCGCGGGGCTCACCCCGGGAGAGGCGCCCTGGACCGTCGCCGAGAAGGCGAAGAGCGATCCGCCGAGGCCACGGATCACCGCCGTGAGGGCCGGCGAGGTGAACGCGAACGTCCTGTTGCGAAGCCGTCCTGCGGCGTGAACGAGTAGACGAACTGGCAGGACTGGCCAGGCGCGAGTGTGACTGCCCCACAGTTCTGGAGCCCGGTGAAGGAGGGGTCTGTGGTGGCGCCGCCCCTCGCTTGAACGCGGAGCGGGGCGGCGCTCACGTTCGTGAGCGTGGCCACCTGCTCAGGGGATGTGTTCCCGAGCTGGATCTCCCCGAAGTCGAAGCGCGTGGGCGTGACCAGGAATGCGGCGTCGGCGAGTGCGGTACCAGCTGTCAGGAGCGAGACCACAGCCAGGAGTGGCACCCGCAGAGCGAGGACGCGCCCAGCACGCTCTGCCAGAGGGATCTCATGGATCGTGCTCAGCTCACCACACCGGGACGCGCGCATGTCTCGTCTCCACTCCGGCTGCTTCTGACTGAATGACGGACAGTAAGGAGACCTCAAGGTGTGACAGCCGAGATCGGGCCGGCACGTGGGGCTCAGGAACGGTGGTGCATGATTGGGACTCGCTCCGGTCACCGCAATGCTCACGCGGGCATTTGCTC
>MEMX01000062.1:6394-11857 GCA_001768075.1 Anaeromyxobacter sp. RBG_16_69_14
TGCGGGCGGGCAGGGCAAGGTTCAGACTCTGGAGAACGCGGCAGCGCTGTGCGGTCTTGAGGTTTCAGACCGGCCCGGACCCTGCGAGCCACCCCGGCGCGAAGTGCTTGACGAGCGCCGCCGGACCGTCCGTGTCGGCCGCCATCTCCCAGACCACCACGCTGCCCAGGCCCTTGAAGTTGGCCAGGCCGGCGCGCCGGAAGAGCTCGGCTGGGCGGCCGTTCGGATGGAACGTGACGGTGATCTCGAGCTGTGACGCGCCGTAGAACCAGCGCGCGCGCAGTTCGGCCGGGATCTCGCCCGGCTCGAGGGCGATGCGCCGCAGCTGCCGGGCCCCCTTCACCGCGTCGAGGAAGCTCGTCAGCGCCTCCTCCGAGAGCGCCACCCCGCTGTTGTAGATGTCACCAGGCTCGGCGGAGGCCGCTCCTCCCGCCGCCCGCCCCACCAGCTCGCGCAAGGGCGCCGCCAGGATCCGCAGCGCCGTCGCCAGGTCGCCCGCCCGCGCCGCCGCCACCGCTGCGCGCTCCAGCTCGGCCGGCACCGCGATGGAGAGCGGGGGCTCGACGAAGACGCTCCAGGCGTGATGCAGGGACGGGTTCCCTGTCTGCGCCCGCTCTGCCGCGAGCGCCGCGTCGGCCCGCGCGCGCGCGCTGGCGGCGCGGGCGGTGCCGCGCGCCGACTCGTTGATTTTCTCCGCGATGGCGACGCGGTTGCGCCCGAAGACGTCGTCGTCGATGAGCACCGTCACCGGCGCAGGCCCGAAGGAGAGGAAGACACCGGCCTCGATCCCCCCGCCTCGGGCGCGCGCGACCGCCCGCTCCTGCTCTTCCCGCATGCGCGCGTGCTGCTCCTCGAGCTGCTGGAGACGCCACGGCTCGGCGGAGGCCCTCGCCTCGGAGAGCGCCCGTGCCGTCTGTGCCAGGTCGGCGTCGAAGCGCGCCGACAGGGCGGAGAGCTGGCGCGCCACCGCCTCGCTCGAGACCTCCTTTGCCAGCCGGGCCTGGTAGGCCGAGAGGAGGCGCCGGATATCGGCGGCGAGGCCGACCAGCGCCTCGATGTCGCCGGAGAAGGAGATGGCGTCGCCGAGGAGGTTGTTCACGGCGATGCCGCCGCGATCGGCCAGGTGTGGCATGCCTGCGAAGAAGCCCTTCGCGGCCGTCAGGATGGGCCGGTAGAACTCCGTCCGCAGGAACTCCGCCATCGCCGCCGGACCGAGCAGGCCCGTGCGCCGCGTGAAGTCCTTCACGTCGGCGAAGAGGTGGCCGAGCGGTCGCTGCCCCGCGGCCTTCAGGATGGGCCCGCCCCTCGCGCTGATGCGGTAGAGGCGGCCCGCCTCCCACTCCACCTCGAGCCCACCCTCCGCCTCGGCCCCCGTACGCGCCAGGACCGCGCGCCGGGCCCGCCCGAGCAGCCGCTCCAGCGCGGCGTCGCAGGCGACCGCCCCGGCCACCAGGGCGTACTCGCCGCGCGCCGCAACCCGCGTCAGTCCCACGCAGGCGGCCGGTTCCTTCCGGCGCCAGGCGCGCAGCGCGCTCCCCGCGCGCCCCAGGGTCGCGCCACCGGGCCCGCCCGCGAGCGCCGCCGCCTCGAGCCGCGCCGCCAGATCCGGGCGGGCGCGCTCGTCGTTGCAGGCCGAGGCCAGCGCGCCGGGCGCGGAGTAGAGCTCGCGCAGCCCGGAGACGTGCCCACCGCGACCACCCGCCTCCGCGCCGACGATGCCGGCCAGGAGCAGCTCGCGCAGCCGCGCCACTGCCACCGCGGCCTCGGCACGCCGCGACAGCTCGTCATCAGCGGCCAACACCCGCGCCAGGTCACCCACCACCGAGTCCGGATCCGCGCCCTGGACGAGCTGAGCCACCACGTCGTCGCCGCGCGGCACTGCCGCCGCCAGCTCACATCCGTAGAGGGTCGCGCCGCCCAGCGAGGCGCCCCCACCGCCGAGCAGCGGTCCCGGCGAGAGCGCCGCCTCGAGCTTCACCAGCAGGGGATCGCCGGCCGGCCGCCCGGCAGCGCGCCAGGCGCGCGAGAGCCCGGTGCGCGTGGCTATCCAGAGGCCGACGCAGGTGGCCACGCGAAGGTAGCGATCGACGGGCGGGCCCGGCATCACGTCGCGGACGCGCTCCTCCGTCCTGAGCAGCTCCGCGAACAGCGCCATCGCCACCAGGAGCGGCGTCTCCTCGGTCCGGCGCGATGCCTCCATCTCGGCGAAGGCCTGCCGCAGCGCCTGGATGAAGAGGGCGGTCAGCGATCGGCCTCGGCCGCCCGGCCCCATCCAGGCGCAGACGATCCCGCCCGTGAGCGCCGGGTGTGCAGTCGCGCCGAGCTGGGCCGCCGCGCGCAGATCCGCGCCACCGCCGGAGGGTCCCAGCGTGGCCGCGGGCGTGGGGAGCTTGGCGTAGCCCTCGACCAGGAACAGGCGGTCGAGCTCGTCCGCGGGCACGAAGTGGCTGTGGTGCGTGGCGAGCAGCAAGGCCAGCTCGGTCGCCGCGGCCCGCACGATGGCGACGGCGTCCGGCGCGACCTGCACGGGGATACGCACGTCGGTGAGCGAGGTACCGAGCGAGAAGCGCAGCCGGACCGGGTCGAAGCGCACCAGCTCGCCGCCCGCGGCGCGGGTCGCGGACATGATCTCGATGCGTCTGGCGGCGAGAGGTGAAGGCAACGCGCGACCTCAACCTGCGCTCGGCCAGGCGCAGCGTCTTCCTCCGCGCGGCCAGACGACCTCGGCCACCTTGACGCGCAGCCCTCTGGAAAATGATCTTCGGGCCGGCATCGCAGCGACACACACGGCGAGCAGCACGCGGCAAAGCACCACCTTGCACCCCGCCCGCCGAGCAGGTAAACACTCATTATGCGCCGGACCATCTTCAAGTCCAAGATCCACCGTGCGACCGTGACCCACGCGGACCTCCACTACGAGGGCTCCGTGACGATCGACGAGGACCTCATGTCCGCGGCCGGGATCTGGGAATACGAAGCCGTCCACATCTGGAACATCACCCGCGGCACGAGGCTCCAGACCTATGCCGTGAAAGGCGAGAGCGGCTCCGGGATCATTTGCATCAACGGCGCCGCAGCGCACCTCAACAAGCCTGGCGACCTGGTCATCCTGGCCACCTTCGCAGAGATGGACGAGGCGGAAGCGCGCGCCCACACGCCGAAGGTGGTGCTCGTCGACGCTGCGAACAGGCCCGTCGCCAGGGACGCCGTCGAGGTCCCGGGCCCCGCCCGCCGGGTGACGGCATGACGGGCGACGGCACGACGGTGTTTCTTTGGCGTCGCTAAGTTGAGAACGCAGCCCGATCTCGACACCTTCCACGAGCTGTGCCGGCCCGGGCGAGCAGTTCCAGTGCGCGTCGAGATCGAGGCAGACACCGAGACGCCCGTCTCTGCCTTCCTCAAGCTCGCGCGCGGTGAGCGGCACGCCTTCCTGCTCGAATCCGTGGAGGGCGGCGAGCGCAGCGCGCGCTTCAGCTTCCTCGGCGCAGGCCCGAAGAGCGTCCTCAGCTGGAGCACGGGCGAGGCTGGCGATCCCATCGAGCGGGTGCGAAAGGATCTCGCCTCGCACCACGCGGTCAGAGTCCCCGGGACACCCCGGTTCGCCGGGGGGCTCGTCGGCTACATCTCGTACGACGCCGTGAAGCTCTTCGAGCCGCGCGTCCCCATCGCCAAGGGAGACGAACTGGGCTTCCCCGACGTGTTCTTCATGGACTACGACGGGGTCGTCGCGTTCGACCACCTGCGCCATTCGCTCCACGTCGTCGCGGAGGTGCGCTGCAACCCAGGTGACGATCCGCGGGAGCTGTACGCCGAAGCCGTCTCGCGCATCGAGCGCATGCTCGGAGCCCTCGCTCGCCCGCTCGAGGACGAGCGCCCGGGCAGGGTCGCCCAGCCGGCAGCGCTGGTGCCGCGCATGGACAAGCGCGCGTACATGGCCGCGGTCGCGCGGGCGAAGGCGTACATCAAGGCCGGCGACTGCCAGCAGGTCGTCCTGTCACAGCGCTTCGACGCCGAGGTGGAGGTCGCGCCCTTCGAGCTCTACCGCGCGCTGCGGCGCGTGAATCCCTCGCCGTACCTCTTCTACCTCCAGGACGGCGAGCGCGCGCTGGTGGGCAGCTCGCCCGAGACCCTCATCAAGCTGGAGGACGGGGAGGTCACGCTCCGTCCCATCGCCGGTACGCGCCGCCGCGGCAAGGACCCCGCCGAGGACGCGCGCCTCGAGGCCGAGCTGCGCGCCGATCCGAAGGAGAACGCCGAGCACGTCATGCTGGTCGATCTCGGCCGCAACGACGTGGGGCGGGTCTCGCGGGTGGGCACCGTGCGCCTCACCGCGCTCAAGACGATCGAGCGTTACTCCCACGTCATGCACCTCGTCTCCGAGGTGAGGGGGCAGCTCGCGGACGGCCTCTCCGCCGTCGACGTGCTGCGCGCCGGGTTCCCGGCCGGAACGGTCTCGGGTTCACCAAAGGTCAGGGCGATGGAGATCATCGACGAGCTCGAGCCCACGCGCCGCGGTCCCTATGCCGGCGCGGTTGGCTACTTCGACCGAAGCGGCGACATGGAGATGTGCATCGCCATCCGGACGCTGCTCCAGAACGGGCGCCGGGTCAGCGTCCAGGCCGGCGGCGGTCTCGTCTACGACTCGCGGCCGGCGGCCGAGTACCAGGAGACGGTCAACAAGGCGCAGGCGGTACTGACCGCGCTCGCCCAGGCCGAGTCGAGGACCCTCGACGGCGCCGCGAAGGTGGTGCCGGTGGATCGCGGCTCACCCGTGGCCCGGTCCGTCTCCACGCCCGGCGCCCCGGGCGCACTCCCCGCCCAGGGCGGCCGGAGAGCGCGCGACCGGAACGGGCGGAGAGCGCGCGCAGGAGACCCTCGATGAAGCGCCCGCGCCCCCCTCCGCGCCTCCTGCTGATCGACAACTACGACAGCTTCACCTTCAACCTCGTCCAGTACCTCGGCGAGCTGGGCGCCGAGGTCGAGGTGTTTCGCAACGACCAGATCGACGTGTCAGGCATCCGGTCGCGGCGCCCGGACGGCCTCGTGCTGTCGCCCGGCCCGTGCACGCCGAAGGAAGCGGGCGTCACGGTGCCAGCCATTCGCGACCTGGCGGGAGCGCTGCCCATCCTGGGCGTCTGCCTGGGGCACCAGGCCATCGGCCAGGCCTTCGGAGGCAAGGTGGTCCGCAACGACCGCATCGTCCACGGCAAGGCGAGCCCGGTCTACCACCGCGGCAAGGGTCTCTACGCCGGCCTGCCCTCCCCCTTCATCGCCGGCCGCTACCATTCGCTGGTCGTGGAGAAGAAGAGCCTCCCGGCCGCGCTCCGGATCACGTCCTGGACCGACGAAGGCGAGATCATGGGCCTCCGCCACCGCAGGCTCGACGTGGAAGGCGTCCAGTTTCACCCCGAATCGATCTTGACCGAGTGTGGAAAGGCGTTGCTCGGCAACTGGCTCGCCGAG
>MEMX01000062.1:11883-13857 GCA_001768075.1 Anaeromyxobacter sp. RBG_16_69_14
GGGGCTCGTCTCCCCGCAGCGGGAGGCAGCCGATGATCCAGCAAGCGATCGCGCGGCTGGTCGAGCGCCACGACCTCAGCCGAGCCGAGGTGGTGGCGGTCATGAACGAGATCGCCGACGACGGCGCCACTCCGGCGCAGGTGGGCGCCTTCCTGGCGGCGCTGCGGCTCAAGGGCGAGACGGTGGACGAGATCGCCGGCGCGGCGGAGGTCATGCGCGCCCGCGTGGACAGGGTCCGCGTCGGCCGGGAGGTCTTCGTCGACACCTGCGGCACGGGCGGCGACAACCAGAACACTTTCAACATCTCGACCACCGCCGCCTTCGTGGTGGCGGGCGCGGGCGTGTGCGTCGCCAAGCACGGCAACCGCTCCGTCTCCTCGCGCTGCGGCTCCGCCGACGTGCTGGCGGCGCTCGGCGTGGACGTGGACGCCGCCAAGGCCACGGTCGAGCGCTGCATCGAGGAGTGCGGCATCGGCTTCCTCTTCGCTCCCAGGCTGCACCCCGCCTTCAAGGCCGTGGCGGGCATCCGGCGCGAGCTCGGCATCCGCTCCGTCTTCAACCTGCTCGGCCCGCTCGCCCATCCGGCCGGCGCGCGACATCAAGTGATGGGCGTCTACGAGCCTCGCTTTGTCCCCATCATCGGTGGCGTCCTCGCCGCGCTGGGCGCGTGCCACGCCTTCGTGGTGCACGGCGAGGGGCTCGACGAGATCGCGGTCACAGGCATGACGCACATCTGCGAGGTGAAGGCCGGCGTGGCGGAGCGCTACGCCATGCTGCCCGAGGACTTCGGCCTCAGGCGGTGGGACAAGGCCGCCATAGCGGGCGGCGACGCCGAGCGGAACGCGGCCATCCTCCGCGACGTCCTCTCCGGCCAGAAGGGCGCGCCCCGCGACGCGGTCCTCGCCAACGCGGCCGCTGCCCTGGTCGCCGGCGGCGCCGCCGACGACCTCCGGGGCGGCGTGAAACTCGCCGGTGCAGCGGTGGACAGCGGCGCCGCCCTCCAGAAGCTCGAGCGCCTGCGCGCGCTCTCGCAGGCGGTGGCGTGACCTTCCTGGCCCGGATCCTGGCGCGAAAGGCCGACGAGGTCACCGCGCGCCGGGCCGCGCGCCCCGATCGCGAGCTCGCGGCGGCCTGCCGGGATCGCCCTGCCCCGCGCGACTTCTTCGGGGCGCTCTCGCGGCGCGGCGGCCCGGCGCGCATCATCGCCGAGGTGAAGCGCGCCAGCCCGTCGGCAGGCGCCATCTCGACCGGGCTCGACGCGGCGGCGCAGGCGCGCAGCTACGCGGAGGCGGGCGCAGCCGCGATCTCCGTCCTCACCGACGGACCAGGCTTCGGGGGCTCGCTCGACGATCTCTCTGCGGTGCGCGCCGCGGTCACGACGCCGCTCCTGCGCAAGGACTTCGTCCTCGACCGCTACCAGCTCCTCGAAGCGCGCCTCCACGGCGCCGACGCGGCGCTCCTCATCGTGGCGGCGCTCGGCGAGGACGACCTGCGACGGCTGCTCGCCGACTGCGCGGAGCTCGGCCTCGCGGCGCTGGTCGAGGTACACGGCGCGGCCGAGGTCGAGGTGGCACTCCGGGCCGGAGCGCACCTCGTCGGCGTCAACAACCGCGACCTCAAGACCTTCGCGGTAGACCTGGCCGTGAGCGAACGGCTCTTGCCCTCGCTGCCCGAGGAGGTGAAGGGTGTCGCCGAGAGCGGCGTCCGCACGCCCGCCGACGCGCGCCGGCTGCGCACCGCGGGCGCGGCGAACCTCCTGGTGGGCGAGGCCCTCGTGCGCGCAGCGGACCCCGGGCAACTGCTGCGAGCGATGACTGCATGAAGGGCCCCCTCAGCCTTGCCGCCTCCTCAGGATCGTGGACCGAGGCCGCCGGCAACGCGACGTGAGCAATGGGATAGCGCATGCCACATGAACTGACGCTCGAGATGGGGGGCGCGGGGGGAGAGTTCTCCCCTCCGCTTGAGGCGCCGCAA
>MEMX01000063.1:0-354 GCA_001768075.1 Anaeromyxobacter sp. RBG_16_69_14
ATGGGACTTCGCTCACGACCTCTTCCGCCGCGCCGCCTACCAGGCGCTTTCGGAGCCGCGACGCCGCCTCGTCCACCGCGAGATCGCCCACGCACTCGCCGCGCTCCCCGATCCGGACGGCACGCTGGCCTGCGACGTCGCCCACCACGCCGCGCTCGGCGACGACGCGGCGCTCTGCGCGCAGGCCTCGCTCTCGGCCGGCGCGCGCGCGGCGCGCCTCTTCGCAAGCGCCGAGGCGCGCGAGATCGTCGAGCGCGCGCTGAGGCTCGCGGCGTCGCTCCCCCCCGCGCGGCGCATCCCGCTCTCGCTCGAGCTCCTGCGGATCGCGGTGGACGCGAGCCGCGCCATCGGCGG
>MEMX01000063.1:397-7829 GCA_001768075.1 Anaeromyxobacter sp. RBG_16_69_14
AGCGCTCGGGCCCGAGGTCGCCGCCGGCTGCGTGGTGCTCGCGCTTGCCCACTGGGCGAACCGTGACGTTGCGGGCACGGTCCAGGCCACGGTGGTCGGTGGCAATGCCCTGCGCGAGGTCTTCCCGCAGGAGGCCGCGCTCGAGATGGCCGAGCTGGTCTCATGCCTGGCGACCCTGGAGCGCGATCTCCCGCGCGCGCGAGCGCTCGCGGCGGAGGCGGGGCGGCTCGGGCCCCTGCCGCCGCGCGCTGCGGCGAACCTCGCGCTAGGGGAAGGCATGCTGGCCGCGATCGATGGCCGCACCGAGGAGGCGGCGGCGCTCCTCGAGCGCGGGTTGCGCCTCTGCCGTGACGTGCTCCCCTGGGAGGAGAGCCATCTGCTGGCCCGGCTCGCTCTGATCGACCTCGAGCTCGGGCGGCCGGAGCGGGTGCTCGAGCGCACGGCGCGAATGCGCGAGACCGGGCCGCGGTTCGGTGACGGCTCCGCGTGCGCCTTCGCGAACCTGCTCGAGGCCGCGGCGCGGCAGCGCCAGGGCGAGGACGTGCCCGAGGAGGAGCTCGCCGCAGACCTCGCCGCCCTGGAAACCGACTCCAAGCTCCGCCTCGCGCAGGCCGCGTGCGCGCTCGGCGAGCTCGATCTCGCCGCGGGGCGAACCGAGCGCGCGCGGCGCCTGTTGCTGCGCGGGTGCGCAGCGGCCGACGCGGTGGCGCGGCCGAGCCTCGCCGTGACCACGCGGGCGCTGCTCGCTCGGGCGGAGCTGGCGCACGGAGATCCCCGCGCCGCGCGGGAGCACGTCGAGGTGGCGCGGGGTACCCTGCATTCGCTGCTGCCGGCCGCGCGGGCGGTGCGGCTGCTGCGGGAGGCGGCAGCCGCGGCGGGGCTCGCGGCGACGCCGCTGCGGGAGCGAGGGCAGCCGTCCGGCGAGCCGGCGGCCACGAGGTGATGTGATGCCACAGCCGATGCAGGTGGTGCTGGTGGAGCACGACCAGCCAGCGCCCGCCGACCGGGAAGAGGTGAGGCGCCGGATCGAGCGCTGCCTGACGCTGCGCAACGCGCGCTGGATGCGCAGCTACCACACCGCCGACGGCCGGCGCTCGATCTGCCAGTTCGAGGCGCCGGACGCGGAGACGGTGCGCGAGGCCTTCCGCGCCGCCGGTCACCCGTTCGACCGCGCGTGGGTGGCGCAGATGTGGTGGCGCGAGGAGTGAATCGGCATTCGCACCCACTCACCCTCGGCCGCTCCCCGGTGGCCATCAGCTCGGCCACCGGGCGGCGGACTGGGGAGCGCCCAGCGTTGCGCTTCTTCGGGGAACCCCAAAAGGAGACCAGACCTTCCTCGATTGCTACGCCACCATCGTGGCTCCAACGGAGCTGACGAGCCCCGCGCGCTTTCTCGATGGAGGAACCATGACCTGCTCCTGGGCCCCTGTACAGCTCGGCCGCACTGACCTGCGCGTCGTGCCACTCGGCCTCGCGGCTTCTTACGGGATAGGTGACAAGGATGTGGAACGCGCCTTCGAGCGAGGTCTGAACCTCTACTACTGGGGGTCGCAGCGCTCCCCGGAGTTCGGTCGCGCGCTCAAGCGCATCGCCAGCCGCGACCGGGGCAAGGTGGTGACCGTGATCCAGTCTTATGCTCGCTCACCGTCGCGCATTGCCAGGTCTCTGGAGAATGCCTTGCGAGCGCTCCGTCTTGAATACGCCGACGTCCTACTGCTCGGCTGGTGGAACCTTCCCCCGCACGAGCGAATCCTCGCTGGCGCTGCTGATCTGGTGCGCCGAGGGAAGGCGCGCCACCTCATGCTCTCGTGTCACCACCGGCCGACTTTCCCGGCGCTCGCGCGCGATCCGCGGGTCGGGCTTCTCATGCTGCGCTACAACGCGGCGCATCCAGGCGCCGAGTGGGACGTGTTTCCGCACCTCGAGAGCAACAGGCCGGGCGTCGTGGCCTACACGACGACGAGCTGGCGACAGCTCCTCGACCCTGCGTTCGTGCCGACCGGCGAGCGCGTCCCTACAGGCACGGACTGCTACCGTTTCGTCTTGTCGAGCCCGTACGTCGACGCCTGCTACACTGGGCCAAGGAACGGTGCGGAGCTGGACAGCGCCATGCGCGCTCTCGACCTCGGCCCGATGAACGAGGAGGAGCTCGCCTGGATGCGACGCGTCGGCGCGAACGTTCGCGAGCGCACGCGCCTTCGGGCGCGGGGCATGTCCCTCGCCGACCGCCTCATGAACTTCCTCTCGGGCTTCGGCTTCCGCACCGCGGGCGAGCTACCACGCAGCGGCGGATAGAGATCTGATAGCGCGTGCCACATGAACCGACGCTCGAGATGGGGGGCGCGGGGGGAGAGTTCTCCCCTCCGCTTGAGGCGCCGCAAGGCGCCGGACATCAGCTCACAGCGGCGGCGGTGACGCTGGAGAATCACATCAACTGGTCGCCGCTGTGATAGCGCGTGCCACATGAACCGACGCTCGAGATGGGGGGCGCGGGGGGGACGTGGATCTGGGTCGAGCTGCACCCCAATCAGACGACGGTCACCGGCACCTCGAAGATCGCGGTTCCGTTGCCAGGTCAGGGGCGTGCTTCTCGCGCTTCCGCCGCGAGGCCTCCTCCGACGAGATCCACTCCAGGGCATGGGCGGTGCACTTGGTGACGCAGGCGGGCTCGAGGCCGCGGTCGACGCGGTCCCTGCAGTAGTCGCACTTCACGACCCTGCCGGTGGCGGCGTTCCACTGCGGCACACCCCGGGGACAGGCGGTGATGCACGACTTGCAGCCGACGCAGAGGGAGGGCTCGACGAAGACGATACCGTCCCTGGAGCGCCTCTGCATCGCGCCGGTGGGGCAGTCCGAGGTGCACCGCGGCTTCTCGCAGTGGAAACAGGGCATGAACACGAAGCTCAGCCTGGGAATACCGGCGACGGCCCTGGGGCCGACCTGGATGATGCGGCAATTGCGAGGTCCGACGGGAACGTCGTTGGCGGTCTTGCAATGGACCTCGCAGGCATGGCACCCGATGCATCGCCTCCGATCCTGGTAGATGTAGTAGCTGCTCATCGCGCGCCACCCGTCGCCTTGCGCACCGTCACCACGCACTCCAGATTCGCGACGCCGCCGCCGACCGGATCGACCGAATCGAGCAGTCCGGCCGCGAACCTGGTGTCCCTGAGGCCCTTCCTGAAGGACCTCGTCTTGAACGGGACCTCGTTACCGAAGCCGTGCAGCATGAAGACGGCCTCGCGATGGATGAAGGGGGTCACGTAGGCCTTGATCGTGCCGCGCTGGCCGTTGGCGCTGACCTCGACCGCGTCGCCGCTCTTGATCCCGAGCTTGCCCGCCTCGTGGTCATTGAGCCAGAGGGTGTTCTCGGGGACGATCTCGTTCAGGTAGGGATTGTTCTGTGACTGTGCGTTCGTATGCACCGCGCTCCGGCCGGAGGCCAGCCGGAACGACCCCTCCTCGGGCTTGCGCGGGCGGACATAGGGCTTCAGGGACTCGAACGAGCGCCGCTCGAGCATCGAGGAGACGAACTCGATCTTCCCCGAAGGCGTCTTGAACTCAAGCTTCTCTCCGTCCATCAGGATCGGCTTCCTGGCGAGGCTGACGAAGCCCTTGGCGTTGAAGTCCTCGCTCTTGAGGCCGGTGCCCTCGAGCTGCCAGCTCCAGATATCGTCGATGCTCTTGTAAGGGAGATGCCGTCCCGCACCCATGCGCTCGGCGAGGAGGGCGAAGATCTCCCATGCCGGCTTGGTGTCGTGGCGCGGCGGGATGGCCTGTCTCCTCATCGCGAAGCTCGGCTGCGGGCCCTTCTGCGTCGCGATGATGTTCGACCGCTCGAGGTAGGTCGCCTCGGGCAAGATGACGTCCGCGTGCCAGGCGGTGTCGCTGTAATTGACGTCGATGGCGACGAGCAAGTCGAGCTTCTCGAGGACGCTCTTCTGCGCCTCGGGATCGGGGAAGGCCGCGATGGGATCGAACCTGTAGGCGAGGAAGGCTCGAACGGGATATGGCTGTCCGGTCCGGATCGCCTTGTACAGGTTGACGAGATGTCCTGTGCCGAGCGGCGCCCCGGGCATCCCTGCGTCCACGATCTCGTCCTCGACCTCCGGGATCCTCGCCCCGAGGGACCTGAGAGGGCGTCCGCCCGCCTCCTCGGGGCCCTTGGCGACGATGAGCCCGCCCTCCTTCTCGAGGTTGCCCATCAGGGCGTTGAGCAGGTAGATGGCCCTGCTGCTGTAGAACGAGTCGGTGTAACGGGCCACCATCCACCCACCGTGGAGGATGACCTTGGGCCTGGCCGCGGCAATGTCGTGGGCGAGCGAGACGATCTCCTGCGCCGGGATGCCGGTCTCCTGCGCTGCCCACTCGGGCGTGTACGCCGTGACGAAGCGCTCGAGCTCGGAGAGCCCTTCCACCCACCTGCGCGCGAACTCGACGTCGTGGAGCCGCTCCCGGAGGACGGCGTGGATGAGGGCGAGGTTCAGCGCATAGTCCGTCCCTGGGCGGATCATGAGGAACCTGTCCGCCTTGGACGCCGTGACCGTGGCCCGGATGTCGATGTAGGTCAGCTTGGCGCCCGCCGCCAGGGCGTCGAGGATGGTGTTGACCTCATTCACTTGAAGTGATTCGAACACGTTGCGGCCGTAGAGCACGATGTGCTTCGCGTTGGTGAAGTCGTAGGCCAGCTCCGCGCGGCCGTATCCGAAGACCGACTTGCACGCCAGGTTGACGTTGCTGGCGCAGGAGTCGTCGTGGTCGAAGTAGTTCGGGGAGCCGAGCGCCTTGAGGAAGCTCTTGGTGAGGTCGGTGAAGGGCCCGCCCCTGTCGGCCAGGGCGATCGCCCGCGGACCGCTCGCCGCGGACACCTCCTCGAGCTTGCCGGCGACGTGGTCGAGCGCCTCGTCCCAGGTCGCTCTGCGCCACTGACCGGAACCGCGCGGGCCGGTGCGGATCATGGGGTGCTGCGGGCGCTCCGAGTCGTACTCGAAGGCGAGCCCGGCAGAGCCCTTCGCGCAGAGGCTACCGTTGATGCCTGGAGCGTGCGGATTCCCCTCGATCCACCTGACCGCGCCGTTCTCGACCTCGACCCGGATCGGGCAGCGGACCGCGCACATCCCGCACATGCTGTAGACCGACGAGGTTGCTTTCATCCTGGTTTCCCCGGTAGCGGTGCCCGACTGCGAGGCCTTGACCCGGCGAAGCGCAGCGAAGGTTGGCGACAACCGAGCGAGGGCGAGGATACGCGGGTCACCCGGACAGGGGTTCCGGCCCGCCGGCTCGTTCAGGCGAGGAGACCCGTGAGAAGGGTTCTTTCCATTGGCAGGCTGTTCGTCACTTGAAGCAAGCGACGTGCGAAGCAAGCGACGTGCCCTCCGGCGAGCGCAGCGACTCTGCTCCATCTCGAGTGCGCATCGGCGCGAGCGGATGGTCAAATCGCGCAGAGCTCGCGGACGTTTCGCCGCCAGCGCAAATATTGCATCTCCGAGCAGGGTCGGGGAGAGGTGGGGAGCGGGGGCGTCACTGCCGGGTCACGGCGAGACCATAGGGATCGTTGCCGATACCGGTGACGGTGCCCACCACCGTCCGGGTGTCGAGGTCGAGCACGTACACATAGCCGCTGGGCTCGAAGGTGGTGCGCGGGCCAGCCGAGATGACGGCGTACTTGCCGTCAGAGGTGACCGCCGAGCCCTTGGGCCGCGCGGGGCGAACGGTGGCGTCGACGTCGGCCAGCCGGGTGAGCGGGATGCGGGCCACCTCGTAGCTGGGGTCGTGCGCCAGCGCCTTGGCAACCTCCACGATGGAGACGTTGTTGGAGCGGAAGCACGGCACCACCAGGTACTTCCCGTCGGGAGTGAACGAGGGAATGAACGGGCGGGTCTGCACGGCGGGGTCGCTGGTACCCACCAGCACCCGGGCCACTTCGGCGCCGGGGTCGTTCACGCGAGCCTTGTCGACGTCGATGAACGAGACGGTATTGCCCTCGAAGGCCACCTTCTGGCTCTCCCGGTTGGCGGCGGCGATGATCTTGCCGCTGGGGCTGGCGGCGATGCCCCAGGGGCCGATCTGGGTGGGAATGCGAGCCACCTCAGGGGTCTTGTTGCCCGTCAGCGCGGACTCCAGGTCGATCACCGAGACGTCGTCGGTGCCCCCGTTCGCGCCGAAGAGGTACGACTTGCCGTCGCTGCCTTGGCCTAGGGCGAGGCCGTTGGTGTCCGGGAAGCAGCCCCAGCCGGCGTCGGGCGAGAGCAGCGGCGCCGGGGTCGGCGGGCCGTGCGGCGAGACGAAGGGCACCGGGAAGTCAGCCGGCACCGGGCAGTTGGGGCCGGTGCCCTGGCGCAGTTCGGCCATGCCGCGGAGTGAGCCGGTCTTGCGGTCGATGAACATGATGCGGTTGCCGCCATCTTCGGTGAGGTGGCTCTCGGCCGCGCCCATGATGTACAGGTCAGGCAGCAAGATGATCCCCACCGCGCCGAACCAGCCACTGTCCACGTGGCGGATGAGCGCTTTGGCGGTGTTGTCCCAGCAGGGGTCGACCATCCTCTTGATGCTCATCTCCGCCAGGTTGCCGCGGCCACCGTGCTGCGTGAACTCGGCGTTGTCGACGGAGCCGTGGTGATTGACGACGATGGCCGTCTCGCCATCTTCGCTGATGGCGATGTTGGCCGAGTCACCCAGCGGCCGCCCGTCAAGCCGATCGAGCGCCACCTTGGAGCGCGACACGATGGCGTTGGGCGTGTTCTGGCTGGCGGGGTCCAGAGCCTTCTGCAGGTCGACCGCGTACACTCTCGGGTCCCGGCGGCCAGTGGCGAGAATGTAAGTCTTCTTGCCGTGATGTCCGCGACCTTCGTCGTCACAGGCATTGTCGGCAAGAGCGGAGTTTGCGGTGCAAAACAGCAAGCTACCCGTCAATAGCATACCTCTTACTTTCATTGCTCGTCCCCTTTGGTTAAGGCGCCAGATTGGGTGGGCGCTGCCCTGGAGCAAGTGGCAAGCTCCCCCCAGGTGGCTGATTTGGGGAATGCCATTCCTCTCCGAGCCAGCGGCAGGCACGCTCCGATCCGATTCACGCCGACGACTCTCGTGAAGTGCTCGCAGATCGACCCCTCGAGGCTTTCGCGCGCCGCAGGGCCACTTCATCCACGGCGTCAGGTCTTGGCTCAGCCGCTCGGAGCCCGCCCGTCCCGCGCGTGGCCCCCCCCGAAGACGCGAGCTCGATCAGGTGCGGCCCGCCGCCGCAGGTTGGACTTCCTAGTGCGCCATGAGGGTGCACTGTTCTTTGACGAGGGGTTGCCGCGAGCGAGGAATGGACGAGGTGCCCCATCCACTCGCGGCGCGGCTCACAGCGGCGACCAGTTGATGTGATTCTCCAGCGGCACCGCCGCCGCTGTGAGCTGATGTCCGGCGCCTTGCGGCGCCTCAAGCGGAGGGG
>MEMX01000064.1:0-182 GCA_001768075.1 Anaeromyxobacter sp. RBG_16_69_14
ACCGAGCGCGATGAGCGGCAGGCCGATCCGTACCGCGGCGCGCAAGGCGGCGAGCCCGACCGGCGGGCCGTAAGAGCGCTTTGACGGAGTGTCGAAGACAGGGCCAAACGTGGCGAAGTCGGCACCACCTGCGAGCGCGCGGCGCACGTCCTCCTCCCCGTGGCAGGAGACGCCGACGAGCC
>MEMX01000064.1:212-4044 GCA_001768075.1 Anaeromyxobacter sp. RBG_16_69_14
CCGGTGGCGCGCCGGCGGACGGGAGGTGGACACCGTGCGCGCCGGTGGCCAGCGCCACGTCGATCCGGTCGTTCACCAGGAGGAGTTGCCCGGCCGCCTCGCAGACTCCGAGGAGGGCACGCGCCAGGGAAAGGAGCTCCCGACCGCCAAGATCCTTCT
This sequence comes from Anaeromyxobacter sp. RBG_16_69_14, assembly GCA_001768075.1. Classification (GTDB taxonomy): domain Bacteria; phylum Myxococcota; class Myxococcia; order Myxococcales; family Anaeromyxobacteraceae; genus Anaeromyxobacter_A. The sequence continues at coordinate 372 of MEMX01000064.1, forward strand.
CGCGCAGGTGGACGGCCACCGCGCCGGGCGGGAAGCCACGCAGCGCGGTACGGACGGCGACCGGCAGGTCGGCGACGAGCAGGCGGTCCGTGACGAGGTGGACGGCCGGAGGTAGCATTGCAGTACTGTCGCAGAGAAGGGAGCTCCTCCGCCATCGTCCCGAATCGTCTCGCATCATCCTGACGACACCACTAGACGACACCACTAGAGGAGAACCATCGTGGACGCAGACCTCCAGAAGCTCCTGGATTTTCTCGAGCAGCAGAAGACGAGGCAGGCCCCCCACTTCCCCGCCATCAGGTTCGAGAAGGTGCTCTCGTTCATGGGTACGACCAGCCTGGCCGGCACGTGCGCCGCGCTGGCGATCTGCCCGATCCACAGCCTCGAGCCGACGATCGTGTCGCGAGAGCTGCGCGTTCACATGGGTGGGTCGCTCCCGCGGTCGCCGAGCCCCGGCGAGTGCATCACCGTGCACCTGACCAACGTCGACCAGTACCAAGGCTACCAGGTGAAGACCCGACCGCTGGCGTCGGCCGAGGCGGCCTCGTCGCTCTGCGAGATCCGCGGAGACGAGATGGTGGTGCAGGGGAACCAGATCTTCACCGTCCATCTCAGCCCGTACACGATGACGTCCTTCGAACAGGTCCCGTTCGAGGAGGTGCGCCAGATGGTGGGCGGGCTCCGGTACGCCCTGGTGGGGGTGGGCGAGACGGCGAATATCTCGCCGCGGTTCGTATTCCACGTCGAGGCGAACCTCGGGCGCGTCGTGCTCTACCACGGCGACGGGCTCGCCTTGAAGACCTACCAGAACCTGAGGTCGAACCGGCGAGAGAGCCGGCTCGTCATCGACCTCGACGACTTCTCGGGTTACGTGCTGCGCGGGACCGTCGAAGAGTTCCAGCCACGCGAGCACCCGGAGGCCTACGAGCGCATCTGCCAGGGATTCGCGGCGGGCAACTGGGGCAAGCCCTCGCGCGCTTTCCGCCTGGTGGCGGACACCTGGGAGAGGATCGCGCCGACAGGGAGGTAGGGCGGGGGCTCGTCCCCCGCCGGCTAGGTCCCGATGAGGCCCGTCATCGGGCTCGAGGCCGCGGCGTGCAGCTTCATCGGTATCCGGCCTGCCAGGAAGGCCTTGCGGCCGGCGGCGACCGCGTCGCGCATCGCCTCCGCCATCATCACCGGATCCTTCGCCTCCGCGATGGCGGTGTTCATCAGCACGGCCACCGCGCCGAGCTCCATCGCCACCGCCGCGTCGCTGGCCGTGCCGACCCCCGCGTCCACCAGCACCGGGACCTTCACCGTCTCCATCACGATGCGAATGTTGTAGGGGTTGCGGATGCCGAGGCCGGAACCGATGGGAGCGCCGAGCGGCATCACCGCCGCGCAGCCCGCGTCTTCGAGCTTCTTCGCCGTGACGGGGTCGTCGTTGCTGTAGGGCAGGACCGTGAAGCCTTCCTTCACGAGCACCTTCGCCGCCTGCACCAGCCCCTCGACGTCGGGGAAGAGCGTCCGCTTGTCGCCGATGACCTCGAGCTTGACGAGGTCCCCCATGTCCAGCTCGCGTCCGAGCCGGGCCGTGCGGATCGCCTCCTCCGCGGTGAAACAAGCGGCGGTGTTGGGGAGCAGCGTCATCTGCTTCGGGATCCACTCCAGGAGCGACTCGGCACCCTTCTTCGAGAGGTCCAGCCGACGCACCGCGACCGTCACCAGCTCGGCACCCGACGCGACGAGCGCCTGCTGCATGCACGGGAAGTCCTTGTACTTGCCCGTGCCAATGAGGAGCCGACTCGTGAACGTGTGCTTGCCGAGCGACCAGGTATCTGCCATGGCCCTACCCTCCACCGACGAAGGCGACGATCTCGACCGAGTCGCCTGGTCTCAGCGTGTGCCCGTCGTAGCGGTCCTTCGTCACGACGGCCTCGTTCACCTCGACGGCGACGCGCTGCGCCTTCACGCCCAGGTGCGCGAGCAACCCAGCGACGCTGCTGCCTTCCGGGATCTCGCGGATCTCCCCGTTGAGCTTCACCTGCATGGTTGGCCCATGTAGCCACCGGTCGAGGGCGGCGTCAAACGCGAATGGCGCTTCCCCCATCGGGAATGCGCGCACGTGCGCCGGCGTACCAGGTGCCGTAGGGCGGGGGCTTGTCCCCGTCGCCGCGCGTCGCGCAGCAAGTCCTGGAGGAACGACCGCCCCTCCCCCCACGCGCCCGACCTGCGTTAGGATGCCCCTCCCGCTCGAGCGCTCATGCCGAGGAGCGTGGACGGACGGTGTCGGAATCGTCGTGGTTGGCGGCGGCGGAGGTAGTGTAGTGGGGATGGGCATCGTGGGAGTGGGCGTCGCGGCGAGTCAGCGCGCGGCCGTGGGCGAGCCGGGCACGCCGAAGGTCAGCGCGCCGTCTCTCACCCGGTTTCACCAACGGATCGCGGCCGAGGCGCTGACCGCCAGGAGCGGTCAGGGCGCGTCCCGCCTGGCCCCGGCGCTGGCCCGCTCGACGGTCGATCTCAACCCTCACCAGATCGAGGCGGCGGCCTTCGCTCTCTCATCGCTCCCCACCGGCGGCTGCGTCCTCGCCGACGAGGTCGGCCTCGGAAAGACGATCGAGGCGGGCCTGGTGCTGGCGCAGCTGGTGGCGGAAGGGCGCGGCCGCGCCCTCATCCTGGTCCCGGCCTCGCTGCGCGCGCAGTGGCGGGACGAACTCAGGTCGAAGCTCGGCCTCGACTCGAACGTGGTCGACGGCGCCTCGGCCCGCGCGAAGAACAAGCAGGCGACCAAGCACGGGCCGGGGCCCAATCCGTTCGACACGGGCGGCATCGTCATCGCCTCGATGCCCTTCGCCGCCCTGCGCGCGCACGAGGTCGAGCGCGTGCCCTGGGATGTCGCCATCCTCGACGAGGCGCACCGGCTCCGCAACGCCTACCGCCGCGACCACAAGACCGGACAGGCGCTGCGCAAGGCGCTGCACAGGTGCCCGAAGCTGCTCCTCACGGCCACGCCCCTCCAGAACGACATCATGGAGCTGCTGGGGCTCACCTCCTTCATCGACGACGCGCTCCTCGGCACCGAGGAAGCGTTCCGGCTCCAGTTCGCGAGCGGCGAGCTCACCGAGGACAAGGCAGCCGATCTCAAGGAACGCCTCGGCCAGGTGGTCATTCGCACCCTGCGCCGCCAGGTGAAGGAGTACGTCAAGTTCACCAACCGCCGCTCCATGGTGGAGGACTTCGCCCCGACCGCGGAGGAACAGCGGCTCTACGACCGCGTGTCGGAGTACCTGCGGCGCGAGGACGCCGTGGCGATCCCGCGGTCGCGCCGGGCGCTGCTCGTCCTCGTATACCGCAAGATCCTGGCCTCCTCGACCTTCGCGCTCTCGCACACGCTCTCCAGGCTCGCCGACGGGCTGCAGGCCAGGCTGGCCGGCGCCGAGTGCGCCGCGGCCGCGGACGCCCTCCTCGACCTCTCCGGCTTCGAGGAAGAGGCGGAGGAGCTGGGGTCTTCCGACCCGGACGCGGAACGGCCGAGGCGCGCCACCGCGGTATCCAGCATGCGGGACGAACTGGCGGAGCTCCGCGCGTGCGAGAAGCTGGCGGCGTCGATCAAGGCGAACGCGAAGGGCGATGCGCTCGCGCGTGGCATCGACCGCGCGTTCACGGTGGCGCGCGCCTGCGGGTGGCCACA
>MEMX01000064.1:4084-5150 GCA_001768075.1 Anaeromyxobacter sp. RBG_16_69_14
GAGCTATCTCGGGGAGCTGCTCGCCGCGCGCGGCTACGAGGTCACCTCGCTCTCCGGTGACTCCGGCAGCGCCGACAAGCGGCAAGGCCTGGTCGAGGAGTTCCGACAGCGGACGCAGATCCTGCTCATGACCGAGGCAGGCGCGGAAGGCCTCAACCTCCAGTTCTGTAACCTCGTGGTGAACTTCGACCTGCCGTGGAATCCCCAGCGCGTGGAGCAGCGCATCGGCCGGTGCCACCGCTACGGGCAGCAGCGGGACGTCCTCGTCCTCAACTTCCTCAACCGGCAGAACGCCGCCGACGCACGGCTCTACGATCTGCTCTCGCAGAAGCTCGCGCTGTTCGACGGTGTCTTCGGCTCGTCGGACGAGATCCTGGGCGCGCTCGGCAGCGGCGTGGACTTCGAGAAGCGCGTCCTGGACATCTACCAGTCGTGCCGCTCGGCCCAGGAGATCGACTCCGCCTTCGACGCGCTCCGCCAGGATCTCGACGACCGCATCGAGGCCCGGCTGGCCGCGGCGCGGGCGCTCCTCTTCGAGAAGTTCGACGGCGAGGTGCGGGGCAGGCTGCGCCTCGCCGACAAGACGGCCCGCGAGGCGCTCGCTCGGCGCGAGGCCGACGAAGAGGCGCTGGTGCGGAGCGTGTTCGCAGGCGAGGCGGCGCGAGAGGTGCCGCCGCCGGCGCCCGAGGCCTCGGACGTGCGGCCCGAGGCGCGCCGAGCACGGCTCGCAAAGGCCGCAGCCGAGGCGGTGCGCGCCCGGCCGCAAGAAGGGGTGTCGCTTCTCGACCTCGACGCGGGCGCGCTACCCGCGGCGCTGGCCGAGCTGGCGGGCCGCGAGGGGTGGTGGTTCGTCTATAGATTCGGTTTCGACGCGCTCGCCTCCGATGAAAAGGTGGCGCACCTCATCCTGTGGGCGGACGGCGACCGTTACCGCGCGCTGCCGCCGGACGCGGCCGAGGCCTTCGCGCTCGTCCCCGCCCGCGAGATGAGGACGGGTCCGAGCCGCGGCGCCGTGTCCATCGGCACGGCCCAGGAGGAGGCCCTGGCGGCGCTCTCGGCTCGCCTC
>MEMX01000064.1:5163-12659 GCA_001768075.1 Anaeromyxobacter sp. RBG_16_69_14
CGGAGCGCGCCGGCGCGTCGTACGACGAGGCGCGCGAGCGTTGGGATCGCTCCGTCGAGGATGGGCTCGCCGCGCCGCGCAAGCTGCTGGAGGAGGCGCGCGCGGCCTGGGCCAGGACCCGCGCCGCCCTGCACGAGAAAGTGGACCAGCCCCTCCGCGAGCGCCGCGCGCTGCTGGAGCGCTCCGAGCGCGAGTACCGGCGTCGCCTGGATGATCTGCGCGCGACCGAGGCGTTGCGCTACGGCGAGAAGGATCGCGCCCTCGCCGACCTCAAACGGCGCGCCGAGCCGAAGGAGAAGCGGACGCTGGTGGCGACCGCGTACTGGCGCTGCGGGTAGCCTTCCTGCTGCCCCTCTCCCCCAGCAGCTACCTCGACCCGGTTCGGCTGGCCGCGCCACCGGCGACGATGGCTCTCCCCTTCTTCTGGCGGGCTCAACCTGATAGCGCATGCCACATGAACTGACGCTCGAGATGGGGGGCGCGGGGGGAGAGTTCTCCCCTCCGCTTGAGGCGCCGCAAGGCGCCGGACATCAGCTCACAGCGGCGGCGGTGCCGCAGGAGAATCACATCAACTGGTCGCCGCTGTGAATCCTAGCGCCGCGTGGGCGCGCTGCGATCCGGAGCTCACGGCCGGGCCTCCAGCACGAGGTTGAACGGCGTCTCGGTGGCGCGGCGGAAGTGCGTGAACCCGCCCGCGGTGACGACCTCGCGCAACCGCGCCTCGCCGGCCTGCGCTCCGAGCGCCATGCCGACGTCCTGGGACAGCGACGCCGGGGTACAAAGGAGCGTCGAGAACCCGTAGTAGGCGCGACCGATAGGGTTGAGGTTGTCCTCGACGCGGTCGCCCGCGGCGGGCTCGACGATCATCCACGTGCCGTCGCGCGCGAGCGTCCCGAGCACGTGCCGCGCCGCGCCGACGGGGTCGCCCATGTCGTGCAGGCAGTCGAACATCGTCACGAGGTCATAGCCCTCGCCGGTGTAGCTCGCGGCAGGCTCGACCTCGAAGCGGATGCGATCGGCGACGCCGGCCTGCTCGGCGCGGCGGCGCGCGGTCTCGATCGACCCAGCGTGGTAGTCGGAGCCCACGAACGTCGACTCGGGAAAGGCCTGGGCCATGAGGATCGTCGAGGCGCCGTGGCCGCAGCTAGTGGCCATGCACCACGCGCGGGAGGTCGCTCCTACCGAGACCCCCGAGCTGCATCGCATCGTGGATGACCTTGCCCGGCGGGCAGGCATCCCGAAGCCCCGGGTCGTTGTCATCCCGGAAGCGCAGCCCAACGCGTTCGCCACGGGTCGAAATCCGGAACACGGGGTCGTCGCCGTGACCGAGGGGATCGTCGACTGGGCTGCGTGTAGCCTTCCCGCTGCCCCGCTCCACGGCCCTCTCCAGGCGGGGGACAAGCCCCCGCCCTACGACGCGAGGCGAGGGAGACGGGACGATCTCCACGCTGCGCCGGTTCGCTCGCCGTGCCCGAGGCTACCTCGACCCCGAGCCACTCCCCGACTCCGCGGGCGGTGGCTCGAGGATGAAGTGGATAGGTAGGTCGGCCCGTACCTCCTGGCCGCGCGGAAACTCGACCCTGGAGATGACGCCGGTGACGCACGCCGTCATCGTCTCGTCCTGCACCGAGTCCGCGGCGATGCGCACGCTCCTTGCGCCTCCCCCGAGATCGACCTCGGCCACGAGACTCCCGTCGAGGCCCGGGTTCTGCCGCAACGCCCGCTGGTAACAGCCTTCGAGGTCCTTCTCCCGAGCCTCCACCGCGCTCCTCAGCCCGCGGCCGCCACCGCCGAGCGGATCGGACACGCGGATGCGCGGCCGCGCCCCCTGCGCCGCGGTGACGATGGGCCGATCGGAGCCCTCCCCGCCGCGCGCCAGCACCTGCTCGCCGTCCACGTACTCCCAGCCGACGGGCTCGATCCCGAGCGCGTAACGATCCGAGCCGTTCGGGTGAAAGCACGCCACCTCGTCATCGTCGTCGGGCAGCGTGAACGTGATCGCCAGCGCAAGCGTCTTGCGCGCGGCAGCCTGCATGATGCGCTGCGCCGCGGCGACGTCTGCGGTCACGGGCAAGCCCCCGTCCTCCACCGGCCAGATCCGGAGCGTACCCCCCGCTGCGGCGAGCACCGCCCGTTTCGACAGCGCGAGCTGCTCCTCGCCTGGATCGTAGTCCGCGAAGCGCAACCGGCCGGCGGGAATCCTGACGCGATACCGCCCGCTCAGGGCGACGTCCCGTCGGGCGTCGTGCTCGGCCTCGGCGCGCGCCTGCGCGACCACGTCGCCCTTCCTGATCAGGCGCTCGGAAGGGTTCAGCGACTCGCACAACGCGTGCACCTGGGATAGGCTTTCCAGGGGCTGTGCGGCGACGGGCGCAGCCGTCCCGGGCGAAGCCTCCGCCGCGATGGCAGGGTTCGCCTGGGGCGCGGCGAGGACGAGGGACAATGCGAGCGAGAGCATGAATCCAATACTAAGCACTCACCGCCGCGACTCGCGCCTGGAGGGCCGCCGGCAAGATGGTGAACCGCGCGGGGAGCATGCCGGGTTGCTCACCGTCCACGTCGAGGAGCACGGGCACCTCGTCGAGGGGCTCCGCCTCGAGCACGCTCACCCGGAGTCGCCGGGTGTTCGACAGCCGCACGTGCGTCCCGTCGTAGAGCATGCCCTTCTTGAGGATGAAGTCGGAGAGGCCGAAGCCCTTCCAGATGGTCACGTCGAAGAGGCCGTCGTCGAGGCGCGCATCCGGCGCCACCATCATGCCGCCGCCGAAGAACCGGCCGTTGCACACCGACATCGAGGTGATCCGGTCTTCGTGCCACGGGCCGCCGTCCGCGCGCCAGCGCACCGGCTGGTCGCGCCACCCGGCGAGCGCGCGCGCCGAGGCCAGCATGAACGCCACCGTCCCCCCGAAGGACTTTCCGGCCCTCTCGACCTCCTGCACGACGCGTCCCGCGATCCCGAACCCGGCCACGTTTGCGAAGTGGCGGACCTGGGCGCGGCCGTCGCCGCCCATGAACTCGATGCGGCCGAGGTCCAGGGTCCGCTCGCGGCCGGAGGAGAGTACGAGGGCCGCCTGCGCGATACCGGAGGGCAAGCCCAGCGTGCGCCTGAAATCGCCGCCCGAGCCACGCGGGATGAGCCCGAACACCACCTCGGGCCGGAGGGGCCGGTCGCCGTCCATCAGCCCGTCGATGACCTCGCTGGCCGTGCCATCGCCGCCCACCGCCGCTACCAGATCAGCGCCTGCCAGCACCACCTCGCGCGCGAGCGCGCTCCCATCGCCACGCTGCCGGGTGAACGAGAAATCGAAGTCGCCCACCGCTTCCCGGACCGCGCGCGCGACGGCGTCGAAGTGGCGACCCGTGCGGCCGTTGGCGCTCGCCGGGTTGACGATGAGGTGGGTCTTCATCCAGCGGCAGCATAGCTCGGGGGGCGCTCGCCTACGCGCGCCAAGACGTGCTGCACGGACGATGGCGTGAGCCGGTGGGGGACGAGCCCCACCCCTGACGTCAGGTCCCGCCCTACCGGGGCTCGTGCGTGCTCTTCACGTACAGCTCCCGGAGCTGCCTGGTCTCCACCTCACCCGGGGCGCCGGTCATGAGATCCGTGCCTTTCTGCGTCTTGGGCCAGGCGACGACGTCCCGCAGCGACTCGGCCCCGGTGAGGAGCATGCAGAGCCGATCCATCCCGATCGCGATGCCACCGTGCGGCGGCGCGCCCATCTTGAGCGCGTCGAGGAGGAAGCCGAACTTCGAGCGCGCGTCGTCGTCGGAGATCCCCATCGCCTTGAAGACGCGCGCCTGCACCGCCGGATCGTGGAGGCGGATGGAGCCGCCCCCGATCTCGAAGCCGTTCAGCACGAGGTCGTAGCGGTGGCAGTTCACCCTGCCCGGATCGGACTCCAGATACTGCACGTCCTCGTCGTGAGGGCGGGTGAATGCGTGGTGGGCCGCGGCCCAGACCCCCGCCTCCTCGTCGTACTCGAAGAGCGGCGGATCCACCACCCACAGGAAGCGCCACTGACCGTTTGAGCCGTACTCGGGGATGAGCCCGTGCTTCTTGGCGAGGTGCACGCGCAGGTTGGCGAGCACGGTGTGGACGGTGGAGGGCTTGCCGAACTGGAACAGGACGAGATCGCCCGCCTGCGCGCCGCAGGCGGCGTTGATGCTCTGCCGCAGCTCGGGCGTGATGGTCTTCGCGAGAGGAGACTGGGTCCAGTCGCCGGCCTCGCCGACCTTGGCGCGGGCGAGCCCCTTCGCGCCCATGCCCTTCACGTACTCCTCGAGCTTGTCGATCTCGGTGCGCGAGAAGCTCATGCTGGCGGGAACGCGCAGCGCCTTCGCGATACCGCCTGCCTCCACCGCGTCCTTGAGCATCGGCACACCGCCCCCGCCGTTCCGTCGGACGAGCTCGGTGATGTCGATGTGCGGCAGGTCGAAGCGCAGATCGGGCTTGTCGTTGCCGTACTTCGTCATCGACTCCTGGAAGGGCATGCGCTGGAAGGGGCGCGGAATCTCGACCCCGAGCACCTCCTTCCACAGCCTGCAAACCAGCCCTTCCATGACGTCGAAGATGTCGTTCTGCTCGACGAAGCTCATCTCGACGTCGATCTGGGTGAACTCGGGCTGGCGATCGAGGCGCAGGTCCTCGTCGCGAAAGCAGCGCACGATCTGGAAGTACCGGTCGAACCCGGCGATCATGTAGAGCTGCTTGAAGAGCTGTGGGCTCTCGGCGAGCGCGTAGAACTTGCCCGGGTTGAGCCGGCTCGGCACGAGGAAGTTCCGCGCGCCGCCGGGCGTGTACTTCACCATGAACGGCGTCTCGAGCTCGAGGAAGCGGCTCTCGGTGAAGTAGTTGCGCGTGAGGTGGTTCACCCTGGCGCGCGTCATGAGCGCCTTCTGGAGCGGCGCGCGGCGCAGGTCCAGGTACCGGTACTGGAGCCTTTTCTCCTCGCTCGTCTCGAGCCTGTCCTCGATCTGGAAGGGCGTCGGCTCGGAGCGGTTGAAGATCTCGAGGTCGCTCGCGTGGACCTCGATCTCGCCGGTCCGGAGCTTCGGATTCGCATTCGCGCCGCGGGCAGCGACCTTGCCGCGAACGCCGACGCAGTACTCCAGGCGGAGCTGGCCGGCCGTCTCGTGCACCTCGGGAAGGACGTCCTTCTCGAACACCACCTGGGTGAGACCCTCGCGGTCGCGCAGGTCGATGAAGACCGCCCCGCCGTGGTCGCGGCGGTTGTGGACCCAGCCGAAGAGCACGACCTCCTTGTCGAGGTCAGCCTTGGTCAATTCACCGCACGTATGAGTGCGCTTGAGCTCGGTGATGAAGCGGGGCAATCGGGCCTCCCTGAAGTGGTCAGGCAGCTAACACTCGCGGACGCGGGGCGTCAAGACGACGGCCACCCCTCCGCGAGAGCCATGACGCAGCGCAGCGCCGCCCCTGGCTCGCGCGGCGCATCGGGTACCGCTGCGCATCGGACAACTCTCCCATTCTTACAGCACCCGGGCGGGAAAAATGACATGCCCGATGAGATCGGCGCGCCATGGGCTTGCAGATCCCCAGCTTCTGCCCTTGGCCCCGCCGTTGCAGAAATCCGATGCAAAGCGGGACCTGGAGGACGCATGCAGACCAAGGGCGGCGAGGCGATGTTCGATCCCATCTGCGGCAAGCGCGTGGACCCCGCGGCCCGACACGCCGTCGAGTACAGGAAGCGGACGTACTTCTTCTGCAGCGCCCGGTGCAAGGAGCGGTTCGAGCGCCAGGCCGAGAGGCACCGAGTGAAGGACCTCGCGCGCATGGGCGCCCTGTTCGCGAAGGACAGGGTCCGTTGGGGCGTGGCGTAGGGGCGCGACCCGCTGTTTCATCCCGTGGCACGCAGGTCCCGGATCTTCAGCTGCAGCTTGCGGCCACCGTTCCAGTCGTCGAAACCGAGCGTCACCGCCGCCTCGACCTCGCCCGAGCACAGGTGAAGCCTGTCGCCGAGCGAGAACCCGATGGCGTCCACGACCGCTCCGAAGGTGAGCTTGAGGTGCGCCCCGCCGGCTCCGACGGTGCGCGCGCGCTGCGGGCGTCCGCGCAGCGCGAAGAGCGGCTCGGGATGTCCCGCCCCGAACGGCGCGAGCCGCGCGAGCGCGTCGGCCGCGCGCTCCGAGACCTGCCCCGCTCCGAAGCGTCCCTCGATGCGGCAGCGAGGTACGAGGTCGTCGTCCCCGATGCGCTCACGCGCGTAGGCCTCGAAGGCCTGGCGGAAAGCTGAAAGCGAGGCCGGGTCGATCGTCACCCCAGCCGCGTGGCGGTGTCCGCCGAACCGCGCCAGGTGTGGCGCACAGTGCGCGAGCGCGTCGTAGAGGTGGAACCCCTCGATGCTGCGCCCGCTCCCCTTCCCCACGCCCTGGGCGACGCCCACCAGCACCGTCGGCCGATGAAAGCGCTCCACCAGCCGCGAGGCTACGATGCCGATGACGCCAGGGTGCCAGCTCTCCTGCGCGAGCACGAGCCCCCGCGCGCCCGCGCGCACGCGCTCCTCCGCCAGCACCATCGCTTGGTCCAGGATCTCGCGCTCGATCTCCTGTCGCGCGCGGTTCTCGCGGTCGAGCTCATCCGCGAGCGAAGCCGCGGCTGGCTCGGCGGTCTCCAGCAACAGGCGCACACCGCGCGACGCGTCGTCGAGCCGGCCCGCCGCGTTGATGCGCGGGCCAAGCCTGAAGCCCACCTGGCCGGCGGTCACCGCGGCGCCCTGCGCGATGCCTGCGACGCGTTTCAGCGCTCGCAGGCCCGGTCGCCGCGTGCGCGCCAGCTCCTCCAGCCCCCAGCGGACGAGCGTGCGGTTCACGCCGGTGAGCGCGACGACGTCGGCGACGGTACCGAGCGCGACCAGGTCGAGCGCCTGGCGCAGATTCGGCTCCGGCCGTGCGGCCCCGAAGCGCCCTGACTCGCGCAGCCGTCTGCGCAGCGCCATGGCGAGGCAGAAAGTCACCCCGACCGCGGCGAGTGGCTTGTACGGATAGCCGCATCCGAGCTGCTGCGGGTTCAGGATGGCGGTGGCGGCGGGCAGCTCGACCGGCACCGTGTGGTGATCCACCACGACCGTGTCGATGCCCATCTCCGCTGCCGCCCGTACCTCAGCCACGCTGGTGATGCCGCAGTCGAGCGAGACGAGCAGGCGAACGCCCTGGGCGGCCAGGCGCCGCACGGCGTCCGTGTTGAGCCCATAGCCCTCGACCAGTCGGTGGGGCACGTAGGTGACCACCTCTGCGCCGGCCGCGCGCAGAAAGTCAGCGAGGAGGGCGGTCGAGGTGACGCCGTCCACGTCGTAGTCGCCGTAGAGCGCGATGCGCTCACCCACCTCGATCGCCCGCTGCAGGCGCGCCACCGCGCGTTCCATGCCCTTCATCAGGAACGGGTCGGGGAGCTCGGCCAGGCGCGAGGCGAGGAAGCGTTCCGCCTCGGCGGGCTCGGCCAACCCACGGCAGGCCAGCACCCGCGCTGCCAGCGGCTCGAG
>MEMX01000065.1:0-682 GCA_001768075.1 Anaeromyxobacter sp. RBG_16_69_14
GCCGAGGCCGTCGGGCTCCTCGAGGCCGCGGCGCGGGCGCACTACTTCCGCTCGCTGGTGCGCTATGGCGGGGGAGACCTCGCCGGGGCGGCCCAGAGCTCGGAGCTCCGGGTGGAGAAGGGGCGCGGCGCGGGGAGAGCCGCCGCGGTCCTGCACCTGCTCGGCGGCGCGCGCTGCCTCGCCATGCTGGAGCAGGACATGGGCGGCGTCTCCCGGATCATCGAGGAGGCGAGCCCGCCGCTCGGGCCCGAGCCGGACGTGCTCGACTTCCACTGGACCCGCGGACTCGTCCGCCGCTTCCTGGGGGAGTACCCGCTCGCCCTCGCCGACCTGGAGCGCGCCACCGTGCAGACCTCGCGCGAGGAGCGGCACTGGGAGTCCTGCTGGTGCACGAGCACCCTGGTCCTGACCAGCCTGGAGCACGGCGAAGAGGTCGCGGCCGCGCGCTGGGCGAGGGCGCTCGAGGAGGTGGCCGGCCGGGTCGGGGACAGCGTACTGCACCCGGCCGCCAGGGCCGTCCAGGCGATGGTGGAGACGCCCCGGGGCCCCTCGGCGTGGACCGCCTTCGCGCGTAGCCTCGGGGATGTGCGCGCTGCGGACGGCAAGGCGATGCTCTCCGTCCTCTCGAGCTTCGGAGCGGAGCGGGCGCTCGCCGAGGGACGCCTGGAGCAGGCGAGGGGGC
>MEMX01000065.1:694-7974 GCA_001768075.1 Anaeromyxobacter sp. RBG_16_69_14
TCTCGGCCGCCACCGCGGTCTCCCGCCCGAGCCAGGCGATGGTGGCGCGCGCGATCCTCGGCCGCCTCGCGCTCGCCCGGGGCGACTCGCTGGAGGTCGCGGCGCACCTCGCGGAACTGGAGGTGGTGCTCGCGCTCGGGCCGTGGGCTGCCTCCGCGCGAGCCAGGGCCTCCGTCGCGCGGCTCCGGGACGAGCTCATGACCTCCCGCGGGCGCGCCGCGGAAGCCCAGTTGCCCGCCGGTTGAATCCACGTCAGACGAGGAGAGTGCGAGATGCCGTATCTGATCGTCGAGTACCGCTTCGACCCGCCGCTCACCGACGAGGGGCTGAGGACCGCCTTCGGCGCCCTCGCGCCGTGCCTGGAGGTGCGCGGGATCCGCCGCCTCCGGAGCTGGCTGGCAGAGGATCGCCGCAACATGCTCTGCGAGTTCCAGGCGGCGGATGCACAGACCGTCCGGGAGGCTTATCAGAGCGCGCACGTTCCGTACGCCAGGGTCTGGTCCGGCCAGCTCTTCGAGTTCGGGCCGCCGGAAGCCCCCGCGCCAGCGCCGGGCGCTGGAGCGGAGCCAGGTCGCGAGGGCTGACCCGCGTTCCTGCACGCGAGGCTACCTGGACATCCCGTGTCCAAGCAGCAGACCGTTGACCTCGACGACGCCCAACTCGAGGTCTTTCGCGTCGACAACGGGGCCGGCGCGATGGTCATCGCCGCCGCACATCCCGCGAGCGCATTCGGGGCAGACACCGCCACGTTGCTCGCCGACACGGCACGGGCCCTTGTATGCCCCGGGTAGTACCAAGCCGCATCGGCATTGCGCTGGCCATCGACCTCCAGGTCGTAGTAGCTCGCCTGGCCCTTCCAGCCGCACACGGTGTGGCTCTTGCTCTCTCGGAAGAACTCGCGGCATATCGAGCCGGGGGTCGCGGTAGAGCGACGATCCGTAGACGAACTCGAGGCGTCCGCCGAGAAGCGCAAGGGCAAAAAACAGACTACACGTTGAATCTGAAGTTCATCACGTCGCCGTCCTGGACGACGTACTCCTTCCCTTCCATGCGCATGAGGCCCTTCTCTCGGACCGCGTGCTCGCTGCCGAGCGCGAGCAGGTCCTCGACGCGTATCACCTCCGCCTTGATGAAGCCTCGCTCGAAGTCGGTGTGGATGACGCCCGCCGCCCGGGGAGCACGCGCGCCGTCCTTCACCGTCCAGGCGCGGCACTCGTCCTCGCCCACGGTGAGGAAGGTGATGAGGCCGAGCTCGCGGTAGCAGGCGTGCACGAGCCGGCTCAGCCCGGGCTCCTCGAGCCCGAGTCCATGCAGGAACTCGCCCCGCTCGGCCTCGGGCAGCTCCGCCACCTCTGCCTCTACCTTACCGCACAGGGCGACACACTCATGTCCCTCGTCCGAGGCCAGCAGCCGCACGGCGCGCAGGCGCGGGTCGTCCGGCCGAGCGAGCTGCTCTTCGTCCACGTTGGCGATGTAGACGACGGGCTTGCTCGTGAGGAGGAAGAGGTCCGCGACGGCGGCGCGTTCGTCGTCGCCGAGGTCCTGCGCGCGGACCGGCACACCCTGGCCGAGCCCCGCCTTCACCTTGTCGAGCGTGGCGAGCTCGGCCTTGGCGAGCTCACCCGGCTTCCCGGGCGCCTTGGCGTTCTTCTGCGTTCGCTCCCGCCGCTTCTCGACCGATTCCAGGTCCTTCAGCATGAGCTCCGTCTCGACCACGTCGCGATCGCCCCTCGGGTCGACCTCGCCCGCCACGTGCACGACATCCGGATCGTCGAAGCAGCGCAGGACGTGCGCGACCGCGTCCACCTGGCGGATGTGGGAGAGGAACTGGTTCCCGAGCCCCTCGCCCTTGGAGGCGCCCGCCACCAGGCCAGCGATGTCCACGAACTCGAGCGTGGTCGGGGTCGTCTTCCTCGGCTTGAAGAGCGCGGCTAGCCTGGCGAGCCGGGCGTCGGGAACCGGCACGACTCCAACGTTCGGATCGATGGTGCAGAAAGGGTAGTTCGCGGCCTGGGCCGCGGCCGAGCCGGAGAGCGCGTTGAACAGGGTTGACTTGCCAACATTGGGGAGGCCGACGATGCCGATGGCGAGGGCCATGGTGCTCCGTGATCAAAAAGAAAAAAGGGCTCCGGCAAGCCCGAAGGCCTGCCGGAGCCAGAAACGAGCTTCGAGAAGCCGCTGCCTACGCTGCCCGCTCGGCGGGCAGCGTCGCGATGTACTCCTCCACCAGCGCCCGCTGGGCCTTCTCGTCGAGCGAGGACTGGATGAGTCGGCGGGCGGCGTCGATGGCGAGATCCACCACCTGCCCCTTCAGCTCGGCGAGAGCCTTTGCCTTCTCGTCCTGGATCTGCTGTCGCGCCGAGGCGACGAGTTCGTCGGCCTCCTTGCGAGCGCGGGCAGTGAGATCCGCCCTGAGGACCTCGACCTCCTGCTTCGAGCGCTGGGCGAGCGCGGCCGCCTCGCGCTGCGCGCCCGCGAGCGAGGACTTCTGCTCGGCGAGCATCCGCTCTGCCTCGGCCCGCTCCTTCTTGGCCTGCTCGATCGCCTCACGGATGGTCCGCTCCCGATCAGCCAACAACTTCACGATGGGGCCGAAGGCAAACTTGCTCAGCACCGCGATGAGAATGAGGAACGTGATCGCGGTCCAGAGCGTGAGCCCCGGGTTCAAGTCCATGATGCCGGCGGCTATGACGGGAGTGACGAAGGCGTTCATCGGGCGGCTCCGGAAACGGGCTTGGCAGCGGTCGGGCGGCGACAGCTTACTTGTTGATGGCGAGTAGCAGGCAGACCACGATGGCGAAGAGCGTTGCGCCTTCGATGAGGGCCGCTGCGATGATCATCGAGGTGCGGATGTCGCCAGCGGCGGTCGGCTGGCGAGCCGAACCTTCCAGCGCGGCGGCGGCAAGTCGGCCGATGCCGAGACCGACACCGATGACGGCCATGCCGGCTCCAAGGCCGGCAGCGAGGTAACCAAGAGCGAGGCTAGTCATGTGAGATTCGTCTCCATCGTCTTCGAGGCGGTTGGCGGGCCGCCCATTCCCGGGCGCGTACGGCGCTCGACTACCCGTGAGCGGGGGAATGCCCGCTCGCGTGAGAATCGTGGTGCTCCGAGCCCGTCCCGGACCCGGCGTGTCCGTGCTCCTCGTGGCCGTGCCCTTCCCCGTGATCGTGGTGGACGAGACCGGCCCCGATGAACAGCGCGGAGAGCATGGTGAAGATGTAAGCCTGCACGAAGGCGACGAAGAGCTCGAGCAGGAAGATCGCGAGCGCGAGCGCCACCGACACCGGCGCGACGAAGATCGAGATCGAGAAGATGAGCCCCAGCAGCGCCAGGATGACGAAGTGACCCGCCACCATGTTGGCGAAGAGACGAACCGTGAGAGCGAAGGGCTTCGTGAACAGGCCGAGAAACTCGACCGGAATCATGATCGGCCACAGCCAGGCGAGCGACTTCGGAACGCCTCCGGTCATGTGGGCGAGGTAGCCGCCGATCCCCTGGGCCTTCATTTGCGCGTACTGCGTTATGAAGAACGTGAACAGGGCGAGCCCGACGGTCACCGAGACGTTGGCGGTGGCGGTGGCCATGAACGGGACGAGGCCCAGGAGGTTCATGAAGAGGATGAAGAAGAAGGCCGAGCACAGGTAGGGCACGAAGCGGTCGGCATCCCTCTTGCCTATGTTCGACACCGCGAGGTCGCGGACGAACTGCACGAGCAGCTCGAAGAAGTTGTACATCCCGTGAGGGACGAGGCTCCGCTTGCTGACAGCGGTGAGGAGCAAGGCAGTCAAGAGAAGGGCGGCCAACCAGAGCATCACGGTGTGCTTCGTGGGCGTCATGTCGATCTTGACGCCGCCCACCTGGAATGCCCAGCCGCCGCCCGTCAGCTCGCGCAGGTTCACCTCGCAATTCCAGTGGAAGCCGTCGCAGAAACCGGGGAGCTCGAGCACCTCGCCGTTGGCGACGTGGTGCATCATGACCTCTGGCAGGGAAGCGCCGTGTCCGCCACCGTGCCCCGCCTCGGCGTGAGCGCCCGCGTGTGCTTCGCCCGCGCCGGCTGTGCCGTGCTCTGCGGGGGGCGCATGCTCTGCGCTGGCACCGTGCTCGGCAGGCGCGGCGTGCTGCGCGCCGGCACCATGCTCAGCGGGCTCCGCGGCGGCAGGCGCATGCTGCGCGGTCTCGGGCGCATGCTGAGTCACGGTGAGGGCGAGGGCGAGTCCGGCGATGAGGCTCGTCATGCTGGCGTCCCGGAGCCGCGGTTCAGGCTGTGGAGGTACCAGCCCTCGATGGCGGCGAAGATGAAATAGGGTACGAAGAAGGCGACGACGAAGGCGACGATGCTCTCGCCTGCCCTCGCCACCACGGCGGTCCCGAGACCGACGAGCGCGATGCGAGCGAGGAAGGCGACGACCATCACCGCGAGGGCGCCCTTGACGGAACGCGCGCCGAAGCGGCTCATGGCCAGGAGGGAACCGAATGCGGTGAAGCTCGCGACCGACGAGCCGATGAGCGCGGCGCGTCGGTGCACCGGACCCGCTACCATCGAGAGGCCGAGCATGAAGGCGGCAACTACTGCGGCGCTGGCGAGGTGTCGCGTCACTTATCCTTTTTCTTCCCCAGCACGGTCCTGAAGAAGCTCAGGAAGCCGCCGATCATCCCGACCAATGCACCGACCAAGAGCAACCAGGGCGTCCGGTGCCCGCGCCACTCGTCCAGCTTCCACCCCACCAGCGAGAAGACCGCAACCGCTCCCACCAGCTGCGTCGAGGCCGCCATGTAGGGTGCACCCTTACGGTAGCTCTCCGCAAGGTTCGAGAGCCCTTCCTCGTCTCGATCCCGGCGCTCTCGATCGTCCGGGTCCGGCACGGCAACCTCCGCATTCCCCTGGGACGCGGAAAGCCAAATCCTTCGTCTTTCCACAGAACAAGAGGGCAAAGCCGTATAGCAGGGGCCTCGGACGTCGTCAATGGTCTAGTGCCCGAGCGGTCGCCTGGGCAGGCAACAGCCCGCGTAGGCACTGGGGAAGCCGCGCACCCGAGGAACGGGTCCCAAATCAACCTTTCATGGCCTCCGCGAACGCTTCCTTCGCGGCGGCGATGGTCAGCTCGACGTCCTCCACCGAGTGCGCGACCGAGACGAACGCGGCCTCGAACTGCGAGGGGGGGAGGTAGATCCCCCGCTCCAGCATGGCGTGAAAGTACCGACCGAAGCACTTCGCGTCGCACCTGCGGGCGCTGGTTGCGTCGAAGACGGGCTCGCCCGAGAAGAAGACGGTCAGCATGGAGCCGACCCGGTTCACCTTCACGGCCGCGCCGGCCTCCCTGGCTCCCTCGGCCAGACCCTCGGCCAGCCGGGCAG
Organism: Anaeromyxobacter sp. RBG_16_69_14; assembly: GCA_001768075.1. Classification (GTDB taxonomy): domain Bacteria; phylum Myxococcota; class Myxococcia; order Myxococcales; family Anaeromyxobacteraceae; genus Anaeromyxobacter_A. Next base: position 6,051 of record MEMX01000065.1, read on the forward strand.
AGAGATCCTCCAGCTTCGCGTAGGACGCGGCCGAGAGCTGCTCGAGGGTGGCGGTCCCGGCCGCCATCGCCATCGGGTTCCCGGAGAGCGTGCCTGCCTGGTAGACGGGGCCAGCCGGCGCGATCCGATCCATGACGTCGGCGCGGCCGCCGAAGGCGCCCACGGGGAGCCCGCCGCCGATGATTTTGCCGAAGGTGACGAGGTCGGGCGTGACCCCGAAGCGGCCGCAGGCGCCACCTGCCCCTACCCGGAATCCGGTCATCACCTCGTCGACGATGAAGAGCGCGCCGTGCTGCCGGCAGACGCGAGCCAGTCCCTCGAGGAAGTCGGGGTTCGGCGCCAGCACGCCCATGTTGCCCACCACCGGCTCGGTGATGACCGCCGCGATGGACGGGCCGCGATCGCGGAAGAGCCGCACCACGGCGGCGAGGTCGTTCCACGGCAGCGTGGGCGTGTGCCTGGCGACGTCGGCAGGCACACCCGGCGAGTCGGGCAGCCCGAGCGTCTCCACGCCGGAGCCCGCCTTCACGAGCAGCGCGTCGGCTGCGCCGTGGTAGCAGCCGTCGAACTTGAGGATGTCGTCGCGCCCGGTGAATCCGCGCGCCAGGCGGACGGCGGCAGCGGTCGCCTCGGTACCGGACGACACGAAGCGCATCTTCTGTATCCAGGGCATCCGCTGGCGGACGAGCTCGGCCAGTCGGATCTCGCGCGGGGAGGGCGCCCCGAAGCTGGCTCCCTCCCTGAGCGCATCCTGCACCGCCTGCATCACCGCCGAGTGGCAGTGCCCCAGGATGAGCGGACCCCACGAGCCCACATAGTCGACGTACTGGTTCCCGTCGACGTCCCATATCCGCGAGCCGCGAGCGCGCGCGATGAAGCGGGGCGTGCCTCCCACACCCTTGAAAGCGCGCACAGGGCTGTTCACGCCTCCGGGGAAGAGCTCGTTCGCCTTCGCGAAGAGCTTCTCGCTGTACTCGGTCTTCATGGGGTGTTCCTGCCCCTCAGCTCATGGTCGAAGGCGCTGAGGCGATCGCCGGGCTCTGCGGTCGGGCGCGACCTGTCCCGGCGTTCGCGCACCTTCCCGATGGCCATGCGGATCGTCTGCGGGCTCGGGTGCGCCGCGAGCGCCTGGGTGTAGAGGTCGATGGCGCGGTCGAACTTCCGGTCCTGCGCGGCGAGGTGCGCCTGGCCCTCAAGCGCGCGTGCGGCGATGTCGGGTCGCGGCTTGCGCTCGACGAGCAACCGGAAGGCGCGCTGCGCCTCGTCGCCGCGCTTCTCGAGCACCCACGCCTGCGCGGTGAGGAGTTGCGCCTCGTCGGCGAGCGCCGAGGCGGGCCATCGCTCACGCAGGATGCGCGCCTCGGTGCGCGCTTGCTCCCAGTTGTTGAGCTCCAGGTACTCGCGGGTCACCTTGAGCTGGAATCTGGCAGCCTCGGGAGAGTCGCTGGCTGCAATGTCGGACCACTGCGCGATCGCGGCCATCCGGTCCCCGAATCGATCGCGGTAGATGTCGCCGGTCACGGCGCGCGCCTTCCAGGCGTCCGCGCTGCCGGGATAGAGGGCGACGATCCGGCGATAGTAGGCGATGGCTTGCGTGAACTCGGCGAGCTCGAGGTAGGAGACGTCGGCCGCGTACCTGAGCGCGCGCAGCCTGATATCCGCGTCGCGCTCCGCCAGGCGAGCGTCCCCCAGCTCGGCGAGGACGTCGCGGTAGCCCTGGAGCGCATCGCGTGGGCGCCCAGCGTGCCGGGCCTCGTTCGCCTCGTCGAGGCGACGCGATGCGCCATTGCAGCCGAGGGCGACGAACGCGAGGAGCGCGACGAGAATCGCTGAACCTCGCCTGCGCCGTCTCACAGCGGCGACCAGTTGATGTGACTCTCCAGCGTCACCGCCGCCGCTGTGAGCTGATGTCCGGCGCCTTGCG
>MEMX01000065.1:8110-21091 GCA_001768075.1 Anaeromyxobacter sp. RBG_16_69_14
TGCGGCGCCTCAAGCGGAGGGGAGAACTCTCCCCCCGCGCCCCCCATCTCGAGCGTCAGTTCATGTAGCATGCGCTATCACTCTGGCCGGCCCCCCGCTTCGCTCGTTGGCAAAGGCGGCAGGACGGCAGACCATCATGGCGCGCCGTTCTCGCCGTCGGGCGCTCCGCCGCCGGGTTCGCCGTTCCCAGGTTCCTCGCCTTCCACGCCGTTCTCGCCGTTTCCCTCGCTGCTCCCGTTCTCGCCGTCCTCGGGATCCATGCCCTCGACCGCCTCTGCCTCGGGCGTCGTCTCGGCCACCCGCGCCACGCCGGCCACCTGTTCCTCGCGCGACTCCACGGTGATGAGGCGGACCCCTTGCGTGTTGCGACCGATGACGCTGATGCCCTTCGCCGGCATGCGAATGAGCATGCCCCTGTTGGTAATGAGCATCACCTCCTCGGTGTCGAGCACCGAGATCGCGGCGACCACCGGACCATTCCGTTCGGTGGCCTTGATGGTGATGATTCCCTTCCCGCCACGGCTCTGGACGCGGTACTCGGCGAGCTCGGTGCGCTTTCCGTAGCCGTTGGCGGTCACGGTGAGGATCGCCGGGGCGGGCTCGCCTTCCCTGGGCGCCGCCACCACCTCGGCCGAGACCACCTCGTCGCCGTCGTCGAGCGTGATGCCCTTCACGCCGTAAGCGCCGCGGCCCATGGCTCGTACGTCCGTCTCCTCGAATCGGATGGCCATGCCCCGGGCGGTGGAGAGGAGCACGTTCGAGGCACCGTCGGTGAGGCGGGCCGCGATGAGCGCGTCGCCCTCCTCGATACCGAGCGCGATGATACCGGCCGCGCGCGGGCGGCTGAAAGCGTCGAGGCGGGTCTTCTTGATGATGCCCTTGTTGGTGCAGAGAAACACGAACTGGCTCTGGACGGCGACCGCCTGCTTCTCCGCCAGCTCGCTCGCCGCGGCCGCCTCGGCGTCGAGTGCCTCGTCGGCGCCCGCCGTCGGCTCGGGCAGCTGCCGCACCGGCAGGATGGCCGCCACCTTCTCGCCAGGCGCGAGCTGCACCAGGTTCACGATGGGCTTGCCGCGCGCGGCGCGCGACGCCTGCGGGATCTCGTGGACCTTGAGCCAGTAGACCTTTCCCTTGTCGGAGAAGACAAACAGGTAGCTGTGCGTCGAGGCGACGAAGAGACTCTCGAGGAAGTCCTCCTCGCGGGCCCCCGCTCCGGTCTTTCCGCGACCGCCGCGCCGCTGCGCCCGATAGAGCGAGACCGGGTTCCGCTTCACGTAGCCGGCGTGCGAGACGGTGACGACCATCTCCTCCTCGGCGATGAGATCTTCCATCTCGAGGTCGTCGGCTTCGCCCTGGATCTCCGTCCGGCGCGCGTCCGAGAAGAGCTGCCTCACCTCCTTCAGCTCGTCGACGATGACCTGCATCAGCACTTTTTCGCTGCCGAGGATCTCCTTCAGGCGCGTGATGAGCCTCTGCACCTCGGCGAGCTCATCCAGGATCTTCTGGCGCTCCAGCCCGGTGAGGCGCTGGAGCTGCATCTCGAGGATGGCCTTGGCCTGGAGCTCCGAAAAGCCGAACCGCTGCATCATCTGCTCGCGGGCGATGTCCCGGTCGGCGGCCTTCTTGATGAGCTCGATGATCTCGTCGATGTGATCGAGCGCTATCTGGTAGCCGAGCAGGATGTGCTCGCGGGCCCGCGCCTGCTTGAGCTCGAAGCGCGTACGCCGTGTCACCACGTCACGCCGGTGGGCGACGAAGCGCTCCAGCATCTGCTTCAGATTCAGAGTGCGGGGCTGACCGCCGTCGATGGAGAGGAGTGTGACGCCGAAGCCCGTTTGCAGCGCGGTGTGCGCGTAGAGGTTGTTCAGCACGACCTGCGACACCGCATCGCGCTTCAGCTCGATGACGATGCGCATGCCCTCGCGGCTCGACTCGTCGCGCAGGTCGCTGATGCCCTCGAGCCTCTTGTCGCGCACGAGGTCGGCGATGTGCTCGACGAGCTTCGCCTTGTTCACCTGGTACGGGATCTCGGTGAAGACGATCGTCTCGCGCTCGGTCTTCGGGTGGACCTCGATGGCCGAGCGGGCGCGCACGGTGACGGTCCCGCGGCCCTCGCTGTACGCCTTCCGGATGCCGTCGCGGCCCAGGATGATGCCGGCCGTGGGAAAGTCGGGGCCGGGCACGAAGCGCATCAAGTCCTGGACCGTCGCCTTCGGGTCCTCGATGAGGTGGAAGGCGGCGTCGATGACCTCGCCCATGTTGTGGGGCGGGATGGACGTCGCCATGCCGACCGCGATGCCCGAGCTGCCGTTGACGAGCAGATTGGGAAAGCGGGAGGGCAGGACCAGCGGCTCCTGGGTGGAGTCGTCGAAGTTCGGCCCCCACTCCACCGTCTCCTTGTCGATGTCGGCGAGGAGCCAGTCCGAGAGCTTCTCCAGCCGGCACTCGGTGTAGCGGTAGGCGGCGGCGGGATCGCCGTCGACCGAGCCGAAGTTACCCTGGCCGTCAATGAGCGGGTAGCGGAGGTTCCACTCCTGGGCGAGGCGGACGAGCGCGTCGTACACCGCCGAGTCACCGTGCGGGTGGTACTTCTTCAGGACCTCGCCCACGACGCCGGCGCACTTGGAGTAGCGCTTGTTGTGGTGGAGCCCCTCGGTGTGCATCGCGTAGAGGATGCGGCGGTGCACCGGCTTCAGGCCGTCGCGCACGTCGGGGAGCGCGCGGCCGATGATGACCGACATCGAATAGTCGAGATACGACTTGCGCATCTCGTCTTCGATGTTGACCTGAGCGCGCTGTCCGTCCCCGGAGGGCGGCACCGTGGGCGCCTCGGGCGGTGGGTTTTCGTCGGGCATCGTGCGGCGCGGGCCTTCGGTTGGGCAGGAGCTCGCCCCGCTGCTTCAGGAGGGCGGGGGCTTGTCCCCCGCCGCCGGGCCAAGTGACTCGTTTTTAGCCCTTTACCCCTGAAGTTTCAAGGTGTTTTGCTCACCCGATCGCGCCGTCGATCGGCGCTCGGGCGACGGCCGAAAGCTGGGCCACCACCACGAACGCGACCACGATCCCGACCGTGGATCAAACCTGCGTCCTCGCCCCGCGAGAGGCCCACCGCACAGGACCAGGGAAGAAGCCGTGCCTTACCTCGACCCGATCTGGATCCGCGCCGCGGCGCGCCGCACGCGCGCAGCCTCGGCAGCGTGGGTCGGATCCTGCTCGGTGAGCGACCTGAGCCGTTCGGTGGACTCGGTGAGAGCGCGCTTGGCTCTCTCGACATCGATCTCTTCGCGTCGCTCAGCGGCCTCTGCGAGGACGATGACGCGATCGCTGTCGACCTGCAGGAATCCACCGCTCACGGAGTATTGCTCCTCGCGGCCGCCCGTGACCACCGTCAGCTGCCCCGGCTCGAGCGCTGACATGAAGCTGGCGTGGTTGGGCCGGATACCGAAGCCTCCGAGGGCGCCGGGCGCGCGCACCTCGTCGCACGTGAGCTGCGCGACGCGACGTTCCGGGGTGACGATCTCGAGCGTTAGGGCCATGGGTTACCCGGCGGCGATCTTCTTGGCCTTCTCGATCGCCTCCTCGATGGTGCCGACCATGTAGAAGGCCTGCTCGGGCAGGTTGTCGTGCTTGCCGTCCACGATCTCCTTGAAGCCTCGGATCGTCTCGGGGAGCTTCACGTACTTGCCCGGGTTGCCGGTGAAGGTCTCCGCCACGTGGAAGGGCTGAGAGAGGAAGCGCTGGATCTTGCGGGCGCGCGCCACCACGAGCTTGTCCTGCTCCGACAGCTCGTCCATGCCGAGGATGGCGATGATGTCCTGGAGCTCCTTGTACGTCTGGAGCGTCTCCTGGACACTGCGCGCCACCATGTAGTGGTCCATGCCGACCACGTTCGGATCGAGGATGCGCGAGGTCGAGTCGAGCGGATCCACCGCCGGGTAGATGCCGATCTCCGTCAGCTTCCGGGAGAGCACCGTGGTGGCGTCGAGGTGCGCGAAGGCGGTGGCAGGCGCCGGGTCGGTGAGGTCGTCGGCGGGGACGTAGATGGCTTGCACCGAGGTGACAGCGCCCTTGTGCGTGGAGGTGATGCGTTCCTGCAGCTCGCCCATCTCGGTGGAGAGCGTGGGCTGGTAACCGACGGCGGAGGGGATGCGGCCGAGGAGAGCCGACACCTCGGAGCCCGCCTGCGTGAAACGGAAAATGTTGTCGATGAAGAGGAGCATGTCGCGGTTCTCTTCATCGCGGAAGTACTCGGCGATGGCGAGCGCCGAGAGGGCGACGCGGGCTCGGGCGCCCGGCGGCTCGTTCATCTGGCCGTACACGAGCACGCACTGGCTCTTCGAGAGGTCGTCCTTGTTGATGACGCCCGACTCCATCATCTCGTGGTAGAGGTCGTTGCCCTCGCGCGTGCGCTCGCCCACGCCGGCGAACACCGAGAATCCACCGCGCGCCTTCGCCACGTTCTGGACGAGCTCCATGAGGAGCACCGTCTTGCCCACGCCAGCGCCGCCGAAGAGGCCGATCTTGCCGCCTCGCAGGTAGGGGGCGAGGAGGTCGATGACCTTGATGCCGGTCTCGAACGCCTCGACCTTCACGTTCTGCTCGACGAGGGTCGGCGGGGCGCGGTGAATCGGCATGCGCTTGGTGGCATTCACCGGTCCGCGCTCGTCGACGGGGTCGCCGACGACGTTGAGGATGCGGCCCAGCACCTCCTTGCCCACGGGCATGGTGATGTTGGCGCCAGTGTTCCTGACTGGCATTCCCCTCACCAGGCCTTCGGTCGAGTCCATCGCGATGCAGCGCGCGGTGTCCTCGCCGAGGTGTTGCGAGACCTCGACGATGAGGTTCTCTACGCGTCCGTCGATGGCGGGGTTCGTGACCGCGAGCGCCGTGTAGATCTCGGGCAGCGCCCCGGCCGGGAACTCGACGTCCACGACCGGGCCGATGACCTGGGTGATCCTGCCGTTCTGGAGGTGAATCTCGGTGGCCATGTCTTCCTTTCCGACCAAGGCGGGGAGCGAGCCCCACCGTGGCGGCGGGGGAAGCCCCCGCCCTGCTGCCTGGTCTATTTCAAAGCCTCGGCGCCGCTCACGATCTCCATGAGCTCCTTCGTGACGTAAGCTTGGCGCGCGCGGTTGTACTGGAGGGTGAGCTTCGCGATCATCTCCTCGGCGTTCTTCGTCGCCGATTCCATCGCGGTCATGCGTGCGCCGTGCTCGCTCGCCGCGGAGTCGAGCAGCGCGCGCCAAACCTGAATGGCCAGGTGTTTCGGCACGAGCTCCTCGAGCAACTCCTTGCGGCCGGGCTCGTACAGAAAATCGTACCCGGTCCCGGCGCTCTCGGCCCCGCCCGTCTCGATGGGCAGGAACTGCCGGACGACCACCGTCTGCGTGATGGCGCTCTTGAACTCGTTGTAGCTGAGAAAGACCGCGTCAACCTCGCCCGCGAGAAAGCGCTCCGAGAGCTCCCTGGCGATCTCGGCCGCTCGCTCGTAGTTGAGCCCCTGGTGGACGCCGGCGAAGTCCTTGCGGATGGGCGTCTTCCGCACGCGGAAGAAGTCGCGAGCCTTGCGCCCCATGGTCGAGATCTGGATCTCCTGGTAGCGATCGGCGTTCTCGACCATGAACCGCTGCGCCCGGCGTAGCACGCTCGAGTTGAAAGCCCCCGCGAGGCCGCGGTCGCTCGTGATGAGGACGAGCTCGGCCTTCTGCGCCGGTCGCGAGGCGAGCAGCGGGTGCGTCGCCTGACCCTCGGCGGCCGCTCGCCCGGCGATGCGCGAGAGCGCCTGCTCGAGCAGCACCGCGTAAGGCCGCGCCCGCGTGATGGCGTCCTGGGCGCGGCGCAGCTTCGCCGCGGCCACCATCTTCATGGCCTTCGTGATCTGTCGGGTGTTCTTGACGGAGCCGATGCGGCCCCGGATGTCGCGAAGGGAAGGCACGATGACCTCGAGAGGATGATCGGTGGGCTCAGGCCTCGGCCTTGAAGATGCCGCGGAACTCGACGAGCGACTTGTTGAGCGAGCCCTTGATCTCGTCGTCGAAGGCCTTCTTCTCGGCGATCTTCTTCAAGATGTCGGGGTGACGAGTGTCGAGGAACTCCATCAGCTCCGTCATGTAGCGGGTGACCTCGTCCACCGGGACGTTCCGGATCCAGTTGGTGCCGGTCTCGTCCTTGTTGGTGGCGACGTAGATCTGGGTGACCTGCTTCTCGACCGGCATCGGCAGGTACTGGGCCTGCTTCAGCACCTCCATCAGGCGCTCGCCGCGGGCCAAGGTCTCTTGCGTCGCCTTGTCGAGGTCCGAGCCGAACTGCGCGAAGGCGGCCAGCTCGCGGTACTGCGCGAGCTCGAGCTTGAGCGACCCGGCGACCTGCTTCATGGCCTTGATCTGCGCGTTGCCGCCGACGCGTGACACCGAGATGCCGACGTTGATGGCGGGGCGCTGGCCGGAGTTGAAGAGGTCGGTCTCGAGGAAGATCTGCCCGTCCGTGATGGAGATGACGTTGGTGGGGATGTACGCCGAGACGTCGCCGGCCTGGGTCTCGATGATCGGGAGCGCAGTGAGCGATCCGCCGCCCTCCTTGTCCGAGAGCTTGGCAGCGCGCTCGAGCAGGCGGCTGTGGAGGTAGAACACGTCGCCCGGGTAGGCCTCGCGTCCCGGCGGCCGCCGGAGGAGGAGCGACAGCTGGCGGTAAGCGACGGCGTGCTTGGAGAGGTCGTCGTAGATGATGAGGGCATGCCGGCCGCTGTCGCGATAGTACTCGCCCATCGTCACGCCAGTGTAGGGCGCGAGGTATTGCATGGGGGCGGGGTCGGAGGCGTTGGCCGCGACGACGATCGTGTACTCCATCGCGCCGTATTGCTTCAGCCGGTCGACCACGCGCGCCACCGTCGACTGCTTCTGGCCGATGGCGACGTAGACGCAGATGAGATTGTTCGGCTTGTTGTTGATGATGGTGTCGATGGCGACGGCCGTCTTGCCCGTCTGGCGGTCCCCGAGGATGAGCTCGCGCTGGCCGCGCCCGATGGGAACCAAGGCATCCAGAGCCTTGAGGCCAGTCTGCATCGGCTCGTGCACCGACTTCCTCTTCACGATGCCGGGGGCCTTGATCTCGATCTTGCGCATCTCCGTCGACGCGATCGGCCCGCGCCCGTCGATGGGGGCGCCCAGGCCGTCCACGACGCGCCCGAGCAGCGCATCGCCAACGGGCACCTCGGCGATGCGGCCGGTCCGCTTGACGGGGTCGCCCTCGCGGATGTGCTCGAATTCGCCCATGATGGCGGCGCCGACGTTGTCCTCTTCGAGGTTCAGCACCAAGCCACGCACGCCGTGCGGGAACTCGAGCAGCTCACCGGCAGCGGCGCCGGCGAGGCCGTAGATGCGGGCGACGCCGTCGGCCTGTGCCAGGACGGTGCCCGTCTCGGAGACCTCGACCTTCTTCCCGTAATCCTTGATCTGCTCGCGGATGATGCGGCTGATCTCGTCGGCACGGATTTCCATGGCTTCGCGTTCTCCAGGGTGTCGCTGCTGAAGTCGGTGAGAGAGTGGCGCCTACTGCTTCAAGCTCCTGCGGAGGTCTTCGAGCTGCGTGCGGATCGAGCCGTCGTAGGTGAGCCTTCCCACCTGGGCAACCACTCCGCCCAGCAGCCCGGGGTCGACGGCGCGATCGAGGATGACTTCGGCCTTCGTGGCGCGCGCGAGCATCTCCGCCAGGTTCTTCGCAGCGCCCTGCTCGAGCGGCGTCGCTGAGGTGATCTGAGCGCGGAGGCGTCCCATCTTCTCGTCCGCCAGCGCGCTGTACGCTTCGACGACCCCCCCGAGGTAGGCGAGCCGGTTTCGGTCACCGAGGAGATAGAGCAGGCTCGCTGGCTCCTGCTGGAGCTTGAGCGCTGCGACGATCTTGCCTGCGATCGCTCGCCGCTGCTCCTTTGTGTAGATCGGGTTCACGAGGACGTCGCGCAGCTCCTCGGAGGACTCGACCGCCTGTTTTAGGGCGAGCAGGCTGGCAGACCAAGCGGCCACCTTGTCCTGCTCGACGGCTAGATTGAAGAGAGCCTTCGCATAACGGCGCGGGATAGATCCGACGATCATAAGGGGCGCCCCAAGTAGCACGGCGCCTCGTCCGGGTCAAGACCTTGCGACGACACCGCGCAGCTCCTCCATTCTCCTTGGCGTATGCGCGCTTAGCGCCTGCAGTTGGCATCGGCGGCCGCGTTTGACACTTCCCGGCGTAGCCTTACGTTTGGTTTGAGGGTATCGGCAGCGCAAAAATGGAGATATATCATGGCGATGCTTACGCGGTTTGACCCATTTCGGGATATCCAGAGGATGCAGGAGGAGATGGGGCGGTTGTTCGACGACCGGCTGATCGCGCGGGGCGGCGAATCGGTCGGCTGGACGCCGGCGTGCGACATCTTCGAGGACGACGAGGGCGTTGCGCTCCGCTTCGAGCTGGCAGGTGTCGATCCGAAGGACGTTGACATCCGCTTCGAGAACGGGGTCCTCACGTTGCGCGGCGAGCGCAAGCTCGAGCGCGAGGACAAGCGCGAGAACTATCACCGTGTGGAGCTGTCCTACGGCACGTTCACTCGGTCCTTCTCGCTCCCGGGCACCATCGACGCGGAGAAGATCAGGGCCGACTCGAAGAACGGCGTCTTGACCGTGCACCTCCCCAAGAAGCCCGAGGCAAAGCCGAAGTCGATCCAGGTGAAGGTCAGCTAGACCCGACCTGTCGTGGCTCGCCTTGGTCGCTGATCTGCTGGGAGGACGGGGGGAGCGGGCGCTCCCCCCGTCCGTGAGGAGCGGGGGCGGACACCTTCAGCGCGGCGAGAAGGACGTGGTTCGCGCCGGTCGGCCCACCGAGGATGGGCATCCGCTCTTTGGTTGCGGCATCTCCGCCCGCGCGAGCGATTCGCTTCTCTAGCTCTTCACCGCGGCGATGGGCGTGGGTGCCGGGACGCTGCTCGTCTTCTGCAGCGCGTTCTTCTCGGTGCTCAAGTTCTCCATCTTGCTCTGGCCCTCGAAGACGACACCCTTCTCGACCATGAGTGATGGGCTCTCGACGTTTCCCCGCATCTTTGCGGGATGGTGCAGCTCGACCGCGTTCTTGGCACGGATGTTCCCGTTCACTTCTCCGTGCACGATGATCGTGCCGCAGGTGATCTCGGCGGAGACCTTGGCACCCTCGCCCACGACGAGCACGTCGCCCGTGATGATGGTGCCGGTGAACTTTCCGTCGATGCGGACGGTCCCCTCGAACGTCAGCTTGCCTTCGAACTCGGAGCCGCGCCCCAGCAGCGCGTTGAGGTCGCTCGAGGCGGCGGGGGTGTTGTTGGAGTCATCACGCTTCAGCATGGCCATGGGGTTCTGCTCCTCGCGCGGGGGGGGAGCGACATCGGAATCGGGTCGCTCGGCGGAGCCGAGTGGATCCGGGGTCGCATCTTCCCGCGGCTTGTTCCAGAAAGGCATGTAGCCTCTCTTTAAGTGGGCGGCCCACCGCCGCCTGTTCAGTTGAACGACTCACCACCGCCCATTCAAAGTGGCGGCTCGCCAGTGCCGCCACCGGATCAGCAGCGAGCGGCATGGGGGTTACTACACCCCGATTTTTCCGAGTATTCCGTCGAGCTCCTCGAGGGAGGTGTATTCAATCTCCAACTGCCCGGCCACCGCGGTCTTGGGGACAACTCGACAGCGACAGCCCAGGCGGCGCTGGAGCCGCCCGACGAGCGCTCGCACGGCCGGCGAATCGCCATCGGCCTCCTTTCGCGACTTTCTGGCCTTTCTGGCTGTCCCACCCGACAGCTCCCGGACCAGCGCCTCGGTCGCCCTCACCGAAAGGTTCTCATGGAGCACGCGTTTGGCCGCTCCCCTGATGGCGTCGGCCTCCTCTAGGCCGAGGAGTGCCCGTGCGTGGCCCATCTCGAGGCGTGCTTCACGGACCGCGTCGCGAACATCCTCGGGCAGCTTGAGGAGCCGCAGCGCGTTGGCGACGGTGGAGCGCTCCTTCCCGACGCGCTCCGCGACCTGTTCCTGCGTCAGACCGCGCTCCCCGACGAGCACCTGGTAGGCCTCGGCCTCCTCGATGGCGTTCAGGTCTGCACGCTGCAAATTCTCGACCAGGGCGAGTTCGAAGGCTTCTCCGTCGCTTGCCTCGCGGACGAGTGCCGGGATTTCCTTCAACCCGGCCCGCTGCGCCGCGCGCCACCGGCGTTCGCCGGCCACGATGCGGTAACACTGTCCGTGGCGGCGGACCAGGATCGGCTCCACCACACCGTGCGTACGGATCGAGTCGGCCAGCTCCGCGAGGCGCGCCTCGTCGAAGCGCTTCCGGGGTTGCTGGGGGCTCCGCTCGACGGCCTCGAGTGGAAGGGAGAGCAAGGCGCGGCCCGGGGCAAGCACGGTAGCCGGCGCCGGAGCGTTCGGAAGGAGTGCCGCCATCCCGCGCCCGAGGGCGGGGCGCCGCTTGTCGACCAGGCTCACGCGGCCCTCCCGACACTGTCGACGCGGCGGACGACCTCGCGCGCGAGCTCGAGGTAGCTCTGACAACCCCTCGAGCTGACGTCGTAGAGGAGTATGGGCTTGCCATGCGATGGGCTCTCGCTGAGTCGCACGTTGCGCGGGATCACGGTCTTGAAGACCTCCTTCTTGAAGTGCTTGCGGATCTCCTCCTCCACCTGCAGGGCGAGGTTGTTCGCGGCGTGCATGGTCAGGACGATCCCATCCACCTGCAGCACAGGGTTGGCGCTGCTCTTCACGAGATCGATGGTCCGGAGCACGTCGGCCAGGCCCTCCAAGGCGAAGTACTCGCACTGGATGGGGATGATGACCCCCTGCGCGGCCACCAGGCCGTTCAACGTCAGGAGTCCAAGCGAGGGCGGGCAGTCGACGATGACGTACTCGTACCTGGGTGCTATGGCGGCCAGAGCCTGGGCGAGCCGACGCTCGCGCGCCTCATGGGTGGCGAGCTCGAGCTCGGCGCCAACCAGGTGGCGGCTAGCCGGGACGAGGTCAAGGAACTTGAGCTCGGTGCGGCAGAGCACCTCCGACATGGGGCGCCCGTCGAGCAGGACCTCGTAGATGCTCCGCTCCACTTCATCCCTCGCGGTCCCCAGGGCGGACCCAGCGTTTCCCTGAGGGTCGATATCGACGAGGAGCGTGTGTCGCTCCGCCGCGGCCATCGACGCCGCGAGGTTCACCGCAGTGGTCGTCTTTCCGACGCCGCCCTTCTGGTTCACGATCGTGATGATGCGTGGCATGTTCCCCTCTTCGCGCGCTGGACTTATCGTCCTCCGTGATCCCGCGCAAGCTAGCAGCCGGTGGGTAGGCTGGCGACCCTTCGATCTCCATTCCGGGGTGCGCGTTCACGGGGTACGGGCATTTCTACTCGTTGCGGACCGGGAGCAGTCATGTTCCACGTGAAACACCCAGAAAGCCCAACGCAGGGTCACAGGGCGAGCCGCGGAAGGTTCCACGTGGAACACCAACGGATCGTGCTCGCGCCCAACCGCGCGGGCGCTAGGCCAGTCGGAAGCGCGCGACCGACCGCCGTGCGCCCGAGCGCGGAAGCGCGAACCGATCCACAACCTCGAGCGCCAGGCCACTCTCACCCGCCACGGCCGACAGGGTCGCGTCCTCCGCGTCGCGTCCGAGCATCGCGAAGAGCCTCCCACCCTCCGCGAGGTACCGGACACCGAGCGGCAACCAACGCGCCACGTCCATGAACGCACGGCTCACGACGGCATCGCACCGCGGCAATCCTTCGCCTCGTGGATCACCGGCGGCACGCACGGCCTTCGCCCGCACGTCCAGATCGAGTCCTGCCGCCACGGCCTTCACGAAGGCCACCTTCTTCCGCACCGTGTCGCAGCAAGTGACCTTCAAGTCCTTCCGCACGCAGGCGAGGGCCACACCGGGAAGGCCGTTGCCACTACCGATGTCGAGCAGCGTCCTCGCCGACCCCAGCGTCCTGAGCACGGCGATGCAATCGACCAGGTGGACCTCCGCCACCTCGGCCGGCCCGGTCACCGCGGTCAGGTTCACCTTCCGGTTCCAGAAGAGGAGCCGCTCCACGTAGGCCTCTAGGCGCGCGCGACCGCTCGCATCGACCGCCACATCCAGCGCCTCGAGCCCCTCCCCCAGAACCTCGCCGAAGATCTCCGGGAGACTCACGTCGAAGCTCCCGCGCCCACGACTTCTCTCAACCCCGCCCCTGCCCGCGCCCGATGGCGGCCTCGATCTCGGCATGGTGGGCTGCCAGGTACGCCTCCACCTCGGCGGCCTCGAGCGCGAGGTCGCGCAGGACGCCCTCGTAGACGAAGCGGAACTGCTCTCGGTGTTCGTCGCCGCGCAACTCGAAGGAACGCCGCAACACCGCCGCGGAGAACAGTTTCTCCTCCTTCGTCTTCACCCTCGTCACCAGGCCACGCCTCCGTTCCGGGAACAGCAACTGCGAGCGGTCCCCCAAAAGTTGCTCACTCTCTATTCCGCTCTTCGCTCTTCCTCGGCACCGTCCCGCGCTCCCCACCGGAAGACACACCGCTGGCCTCCGGGATGATGAGGAGCGTGCGGAACAGACCTTCGCCCTCGCTCCGTGTCGAGACGCCCGGCACGCCCACCAGAGCCAGGTGGATCTGCCGCCGCTCCCGCGCGCTGATGGGCGCTATCGCCAGCACCTTGCCCATCTCCTTGGCGCTCGCGGCGAGACGCTCCGCCATCGCCCGCACCACGGGATCCGCCTCCTCATGAAAACCACCCACTTCCAGGTTGACCCACTTGCGACCCTCGGCGCGCGGGTTCGCCACCCGGTTCGCGAGTTGCTGCACCGCCTCGACCAGCGACGAGCCCAGCTCGATCTCGTTCCCGTCCCGCGGCTTCAGCGAGATGCCGATCGCCTCCGGTGTCTCCCGCACCTCGACATCGACCTGGGCGCCCATCCGGGCGAACAGCCCCTCGCAGAAATCCCGAGCCACCTTCACCTTCTCGGGCGCCT
>MEMX01000065.1:21104-23480 GCA_001768075.1 Anaeromyxobacter sp. RBG_16_69_14
CGTGCCCTGTTCGCGTACTTCCCGATCGCTGGACATGCTCTTCTCCGTCTGGTTCTGCAGCACAAGCTGAGGTCGTCCGACAGATCCTAGGCCTTCGCCGGCGTTGTCGCCGCATGGCGGCGCATGAGCCACTGCTGCTGGGCGATGGAGAGGACGTTGTTCACCAGGATGTACAGGGTCAGGCCCGCTGGCAGCTTCAGCATGATGAAGGTGAAGAAGACCGGCATGATGTACAGCAGCATCTTCGCCTGCGTGTTGTCGGCTGGCTGGGGAGAGATCTTCTGCATGAGAAAGCTCGACGCTCCCATCGTGAGCGGCAGGATGTACAGCGGGTCGTACCGCGTGAGGTCGCGGAGCCAGAGGAACGGCTCGTTGTAGAGTTCCACGGACGTCTGTAACGTCGCGTACAGCGCGAACCAGATCGGCATCTGGATGAGCATCGGCAGGCAACCGCCGAGAGGGTTCACCTTGTGCTGCTGGTAGAGCTGCATCACGGCGACGTTCAGCTTCTCCTTGTCGTCCCCGTGCTTCGCCTTGAGCTTCTCGATCTCGGGCTGCAACTTCCGCATCTCGTTCATCGACCGCATCGACTTGGCGGTGAGCGGGTAGAGCAGCGCCTTCACCACCACCGTCAGCAGGATGATCGCGACGCCCCAGTTCTTCACCACCGATTCGAGCGCCTTCATCACGTAGAGGAGGATGCGCGCGAAGAAGGCGAAGAGGTTCGCGACGGCACCGTAGTCGACCGCGCTGTCGAGCTCGCGCCCTTCCGCGCGGAGGAGATCGAGCTGCTTCGGGCCCTTGTAAATCTTGAAGGTGACATCGAGCGTCCGGTCCAGCGGGAGCCGAAGCGCCGCCCCGAGCTCGCCAGCGCCGGGTCCGCGAAAGAACAGGCACTCGCCCATCTCCGGCGTCGGCATCACCGCCGACACGAAATAGTGCTGATCGAGGCCCACCCACGCGGCCGCGCCCGCCACAGCCTCCTTCGCCTCCTCCCCGTCGAAGCGCGACGTCTTCCCGGCCGCGCGACATAGTGGAGTCACTCCCTCGAAGATCTCGCCACCCGAGAAGAAACCAGGCTTCGGCGCATCGGGCGCCACGAACCCCGGATAGAGGAGGACGAGCTCGCCCTTCTGGGCAGCGGTAGCGTGAAGCTCGAGCCCCAGCTCGTAGGGTCGCTCGCCAAGGAAGAAGCGCTTGCGCACCTCCGCCGTTCCCACCAGGCCCTCGAACGTGACGCTCTTCGCGTCCCGCCCGGTGATCCGCATGCTCCCCCGGCTCGCCGGATCGCCGGCCAGCCCACCGGTGCCACCCAGCTCCGGGGAGGCGACGAGTGCGTTCGGCCAGGGCTCGTTTTCCGCGACATGGACGAGATCCACCGGGACCTCTCCCACGCCCTTCACCTCGCGCTGGAACTTCTTTTCCTTGAGCTGAAGGCTCTTCAGGGCACCGCCCACGGTCGTGAAGGTCGCCTTCAGCTCGCGGGTTTCGAGCACGGCGGTCTCCTCGGGCAGAGCGGGTACCGGCTGCGCCGGCTTGACCGCCCCGGGCGCCTGCGCCGGCCCGCTGGGCGAGGGCTCGCTCTTCGCCGAACCTTGGCTTGCCGGCCCCGCGTCGCCTGCGCCGGCTGGTCGTGGAGGTGCGTTGCGGCTCTGGAACCACATGAAGGCAAACATGATCACGGCCGACAACGTCGTCGCCAGGAGGATACGTCGCGTCTCAGGAGTCACGGTTCTCCCTCACTGCGAGTCAGGGCACCGGATCGATGCCACCGTCGCACAGCGGGTGGCAGCGCGCCAACCGCTTCACTGCAAGAAAACTTCCCCTGAACGCACCGTACCGCCGGACTGCCTCCGCCGCGTAGACCGAGCAACTGGGATAGAAGCGGCAAGCGGGCGGCAACAGCGGCGACACGAGCCGCCGATATGCGCCGAGGAGCGCGAGCACGAACACCCTCATCACCGCCGCACCTCTGCTCCACACACCGAGCCCAGCGCGCGCATCGCACCTTCCAGCCCACCGGTGCACGCGCTCGACCGAGCTATGACCACCAGATCGAGCCCCGGCAGACCCGGTGCGGCGACACGGAATGCCTCGCGCACCCAGCGCTTCACCAGATTGCGCAGCACCGCTTTCCCGACGCGCGTCGACACCGTGATCCCGAGGCGGGGCCAGCCGAGGTCGTTCGGGAGGGCAAGCACCACATACGCGCCGGCATGAAGCTTCCTGCCGCGCGCCTGCACCGCGAGGAACTCACTGCGCAGCGTAAGGCGCGCCGCCTTGCCGAGCCGCACGCCCGATCGACCACTTACTTCTTCGGAGCGCTTGGAGTGAGCTGCCTGCGGCCCTTCGCTCTCCGCCTCCTCAGGACGTTCT
>MEMX01000065.1:23495-32023 GCA_001768075.1 Anaeromyxobacter sp. RBG_16_69_14
TCAAGAAGCCGTGCGTCCGGTTTCTCTTGGCCTTCTTCGGCTGATAGGTCCTCTTCATGGCGCGGAAACTGCTCGATCGCCCGGGCGCTGTCAAGGATTCCAGGCTCGTCAGCGTCCCGTCCGCACTCTCCTCGGCAGTCCGATCGGGTGCCCACGCGCGGTCGCCACCAAAACCTGCGTCATTCCCGTGGCCTCGAACTGGCCCTTGATCCGCTCGCCCGGCCGGCGTTAACGTCAGAGCCCCTGCACTTTTCATGGAGCAGCCGCCGGGCTCGCCAAGGCCCGTCCTAAACTAACCCAGACACCTCGCCCCCGCCGGAGCAAGCCGGTGGGCGAGCGTGCTTTTGCTTCATACGGGGGGAACTCGCATGCCTGTCCACGCGAGCCCGGGGGGAACGTCCATGCCTGTCGAGGAGCACTGGTCGCGTATCGAGACGCATCTCCGTACTCGACTGAGGCCAGACCTCTACGACCGCTGGTTCGCCCCGCTCCGCCCAACCAAGCTCGAAGGGGACAGGCTCGAGATCTCCGCGCCAGACAAGTTTCACCGGGATTTCATCGACGACAACTACACCTCGTTCTTCGACGAGTTCGTGCCGGGTCTCTTCGGGCGGAGGCTCCTCATCTCGTTCGTCATCGATCGCCAGCCCTCCCCTCAGGCTCCTCCGACCGACCCGGTTCCCCTCCCGCCCAGCGAGCACCCGGTCCCGGACCTGACGCCCGCTTCCGAGGGTTCTCGCGACGGCCGTCCCAACCCCCGCTATACCTTCGACACCTTCGTCGTCGGGGAGTCGAACCGCTTTGCGTTCGCCGCCTGCCAGGCGGTGGCCACCAAGCCAGGCAAGAACTACAACCCTCTCTTCCTGCACGGCGATTCCGGGCTCGGCAAGACCCACCTCCTGCACGCCATCGCCCACGAGATCATGCGCATCACGCCGACCTCGCGCGTCGCCATCGTCTCGTCCGAGCGTTACACCAACGAGTTCGTCGAGGGCCTCTCCCGTGGCGCCGGCTCCATGTTCGACTTCCGCCGCAAGTACCGCGAGTGCGGAGCCCTCCTCGTCGACGACGTTCAGTTCCTCGCCGGCCGAGACAAGACCGCGGAGGAGTTCTTCCACACCTTCAACGCGCTCCACGAGCACGAGGTCCAGATCGTCCTGTCGAGCGATCGCAGCCCCAAGGAGCTGAAGGGCCTCGAGGACCGACTGTGCTCGCGTTTCGAATGGGGGATGCGCGTGCAGATCGACGTCCCCGAGTTCGAGACCCGGGCCGCCATCCTTCACAAGAAGGCCGAGGTCGAGCGCATCGACCTCCCCGATACCGTCGCCTCCCTCCTCGCTACCCACATCAAGTCCAACGTTCGCGAACTGGAGGGCGCCCTCATGCGGGTAGCCGCCTTCGCCTCTCTCAAGAGCGAACCCATCAGCGAGAGCCTGGCGCGCGACGTGCTGGGTGATGTCATCCCTCCCGCGGGTTACAAGCCCTCCATCGAGCGCATCCAGGAGGAGGTCGCCAAGTACTACGACCTCACCGTGGCCAAGCTGACGAGCTCCAACCGCGAACAGAAGATCGCCCTCCCCCGCCAGATCGCCATGTACCTCTGCCGCGCTCTCGCCGGCGAGACGCTCCAGGAGATCGCGGACAAGTTCAACAAGAAAGACCATACGACGGTGATGGCAGCCGAGAGACGTGTCCGCGAGGTCAGCGGTTTCGATCCGAAAATCGCAGCTGACGTGGCAAAGCTCTCCACCAAGCTCGCCCCCTGATGGCAAACGGTAAGTGAATGTGAGCCACACGGTGAATAACCACCCGAATAACCTGCGAATCGGCTGTGGTCTCGATGTTGACGGTTTCGCGGACGCGCGATACACAACCTGTCCCCATTCGAATCCCCCGAGTTATCCCGATCGGTTCCTTTTGTCCTTTCGGCCGTTTCGCCTGCTTTTCCACATATCCACACCACCTACGACTACGACGAACAATAAAAGAAGAGAGGATCTCTTCTCATGGAACTGAAGATCGGCGTCCAGGAGCTGGCTCGTGCACTCGCCCGCTCGCAAGGCATCGTCGAGAAGAAGAGCACGATGCCCATCCTCTCCCACGTCTTGCTCGAAGCGACGAAGACCGAAGGGCTGCACGTCTCGGCCACCGACCTCGACATCTCGGTCTCGTCCGACCATGCCTGCGAGGTCTTGAAGGAGGGCAAGGTCGCCATCCCAGCCAAGCAGCTCTACGAGATCGTGAAGGCCCTTCCCGAGAAAGACGCTGTCCTGAAGCGAGCCTCCAACAACTACCTCGAGCTCAAGAGCGGCGCTGCCGAGTTTCGCATCGTCGGTCTCCCGGCCGACGACTTCCCGGCGCTGCCGCGCTTCGACAAGATCCAGCTGGTCAGCGTTGACCCGAAGTGGCTGCTCGAGATGATCGACCTGACCAGCTTCGCCGTCTCGTCCGACGAGACGCGCTACAACCTCAACGGCGTCTTCTTCGAGCCTTCGGTCGGCTCCCTGCGCACGGTGGCGACGGATGGACACCGCCTCTCCTTGGCCGAGCGTTCTCTCGAGGGCGACTTCCAGGTGAAGAAGGGCGTCATCTTGCCGCGCAAGGGCCTCGGTGAGATGAAGAAGCTGCTCCTCGAGGCTGCCGAGGGGGAGACACGCCTAGGCTTCGCCGAGAACTCTGCGGTCTTGCAGCGCCCCAGAGTCAGGCTCGTCATGCGCCTCATCGACGGTGTCTTCCCGGACTATCGCCAGGTCATCCCCAGGGCGGGCGAGAAGAAGTTCACTGTAGGCCGCGAGCGACTACTCGAGACCCTTCGCCGAGTCTCCCTGCTCTCGACGGACAAAGCGCACGCCGTCAAGCTGGAGCTGGAGCCTGGCACCCTGCGTGTCCTCTCCCACAACCCGGATCTGGGAGAAGCGAAGGAAGAGGTGCCCGTTCAGTACCAGGGCGAGCCGCTGAAGATCGGGTTCAACGCGCGCTATGTCATGGACGTCCTGATCGCGCTCGCTGCCCTCGAGCCCGTGGCGGCTCAAGACGTGCTGCTTGAGCTCGCGGACGACCTCTCCCCCGGAGTGATAAAGCCCGGTGGAGAGAGCGCCACGATCTTCACCGCCGTCGTCATGCCGATGAGGATATGACGACATTCTCGCCGCGCCGAACAGCGCCGTGAAAGCGGCGCGCGGAAGGGTACCGCCCTTCTCCCCATGGAGCGTACACCGGAGAGCTAAAGGCGAGTCCAACATCGCGATCCGACTAGCCTATCCATCCGCACGTTCCCCGTCACGTCGCATGCGGTGAAAGAACGGTGCGGATCCTCTCCGTCGATCTCCACGACTTCCGGAACATCGCGCAGGCGCACCTCGATCCGTCGCCCCGCGCCACCGTCCTCGTCGGGGAGAATGGTCAGGGAAAGACGAACCTGCTCGAGGCTGTCTACTTCGCTTGCACGCTCAGGTCCCTGCGGGCGGCGCGCCTCGCCGACCTCGTGCGCTTCGGTGCCGGAAGCGCGACCGTGGCGGCCGAGATCGAAGGCTCGGGAGGCGTGCGCCGCGTCTCGGTGGAGGTCGCACCCGGCCTGCGCACCGCCTATCTGGACGGAAAGCCGCGCGATCGCCTCGACGAGTACTTCGAAGGACTCGCTGCCGTCTGCTTCTCGCCTGATGACCTCCTGCTCGTGAAGGGAAGCCCCGAGTACCGGCGCCGCTTTCTCGACCGCGCCGCCTTCAACCGCTGGCCGGCCGTGCTGGCGGAGGCGCGCGATCATCTGAGAGCGCTGCGATCGCGCAACGCTGCGCTCCGATCGTCGCCGCCCGAGGTCGAGGTGAACTTCCGCGACCGCCTCGTCTGGGCCGGGGCGCGACTCCTGCGTCGCCGACGCGACCTCCTCGCCGAACTGGCTCCCCGCGTCGAGGAGGCCTTCGCCCAGATCGCAGGGCCAGGCGCACCTCCTGCACGCCTCGTCTACCGTCCCGCGGCAGGAATGAGCCTCGAGGGTGATGAGGATGCGCTCGCGGCACGCCTTGCCCACGTCATCGAGGCGCGCACCGAGCGGGACCGCGAGAAGGGCTATACCTCGGCTGGCCCGCACATGGACGACCTCGCGCTCGAGATCGGCGGTCGAGGCGCGCGACCGTTCGCGAGCCAAGGGCAGCAGCGAGCGCTCGTGATCGCCCTCAAGGTGGCGGAGATCGAGAACTTGCGTTCGGCGCTGGGCCGGCCGCCGCTCCTTCTGCTCGACGACGTCTCCTCTGAGCTCGATCCACAGAAGAATCGCTTTCTTCTCCGGTACTTGACCACACTCCCTGGCCAATCCCTCCTCACCACCACCGATCGCCATTTGCTCGAGGCCGCGGCTGGTCCAGAGACGGCTTACTACCGCGTGGAGGGAGGGACCTTTTCGGCCACGATTTAACCCGTGTTTTCAGTGACTTGCCTTTCGAAAAGGGAAGCGCTTCGGCCTTGCTGCCACCCTTGCGCTTTGTTATAAGACACCGCTCCTAAGCTCTTCCAAAAGCTGAGGAAAAGCGAGGCATTCCCTGGAGACCGCCGAGAAGAACCTCACCCCGATCAACGGAAACGGGGTGGAAGAGTACGGCACTGATGACATCAAGGTCCTGGAGGGCCTCGAGGCCGTCCGCAAGCGGCCGAACATGTACATCGGTGATGTCGGAGAGCGAGGGCTGCACCATCTCGTCTACGAGGTTGTGGATAACTCGGTGGACGAGGCGATGGCGGGACGCGCCACCCAGATCGACGTCACCATCCACTCGAACAACTCCCTGACCGTGCTAGACAACGGCTCGGGCATCCCCGTCGGCCCACACTCGACGGTGCCCGGGATGGACACGCTCGACGTGGTGATGACGAAGCTGCACGCGGGCGGCAAGTTCGAGTCGAACGCCTACAAGGTCTCGGGTGGTCTCCATGGCGTGGGCGTGACGTGCGTGAACGCGCTCTCCGAGTGGCTCAAGGTGGAAGTCTACCGCGACGGCAAGGTGTGGGCTCAGCGGTACGAGAAAGGAAACCCGACGGGGATCGTCTCGGCCATCGGGGAGACCCATCGACGCGGTACCAAGATCACCTTCCGCCCGGACTTCGGTATCTTCGAGGCCAAGGAATTCAGCTTCGAGACGCTCTCGGGCAGGCTGCGCGAGCTCGCCTTTCTGAACGCCGGCCTCACCATCACCATCGAGGACGAGCGCACCGGAAAGAAGCACGAGTTCCTCTTCAGGGACGGGATCCGCGAGTTCGTCCGCTATCTCAACAAGAACCGCGTGGCGCTCCTCGACCCACCCATATCGCTGTACGGCGAGCTGGAGACGGAGCGCGGCGTCGCCACCGTCGACATCGCCTTGCAGTGGAACGACGGCTACGACGAGAAGGTCTTCGCCTTCGCCAACAACATTCACAATCACGAAGGTGGAACCCACCTCATAGGCTTCAAGACCGCCCTTACACGAACCGTCAATAACTACGGCACCAAGAACAACCTCTTCAAGGATCTCAAAGAGGAGGTGCCGAGCGGCGACGACATGCGCGAGGGGCTGGCAGCGGTGGTCGCGCTGCGGTTGCCGGGAGCGAGCTTCGAGGGCCAGACCAAGACCAAGCTCTCCAACAGCGAAGCGAAGACCATGGTCGAGACCATGCTCAACGACAAGCTCGGAGCATGGCTGGAGGAGAACCCGCCGCTTGCGAAACGCATCTGCTCCAAGGTAGCGGAGGCAGCCCGTGCCCGTATCGCGGCGCGCAAGGCCCGCGATACGGTGCGTCGCAAGGGTGCGCTCGACGGCGCTTCACTCCCCGGAAAGCTCGCCGACTGTCAGTCTCGCCACCCGGCGGAGAGCGAGCTCTTCCTCGTGGAGGGCGACTCGGCCGGTGGCTCGGCCAAGCAAGGCCGCGATCGCCGCACCCAGGCCATCCTCCCTCTTCGCGGCAAGATCTTGAACGTGGAGAAGGCGCGCTTCGACAAGATGCTCGGCTCGGCCGAGATCGCGACCATGATCACGGCTCTCGGGACTGGCATCGGACCGGAAGAGTTCGACATCGAGAAGACCCGCTACCACAAGATCGTCATCATGACGGACGCCGATGTCGACGGCTCCCACATCCGGACACTGCTCCTCACCTTCTTCTTCAGGCAGATGCCGTCGGTGGTGGAAAAGGGCTACCTCTACATCGCTCAACCGCCTCTCTACCGCATCCAGAAGGGCAAGAAGGAGAGCTACCTCAAGGACCAGGCCGCCATGGACGAGTGGCTGCTTGCTCACGGCACGGCGAAGGCGAAGCTCATTGCCGGGGAGTCGGGCGACACGGTCGGGACGGCCATCGCCGGTGAAGATCTGAAGAAGCTCGCTCAGGACGCGCTCAACTATCGCGCACTCCTCGAGGGCGCCGACCGGCGCCGCGACAAGCGCATCATCGACGGAGCCATCCAGGTAGGCGACCTCGATGTCTCACTGCTCAAGGACCACGCCCACCTCAAGGAGCAACCCGAGAAGATCTTTCATCGCGCGCAGAAGCTCTACCCGGATCTGGAAGTGAAGGCGGCCAAGATCGAGCGCGACGTGGAGCACGACTGCGATGCGCTCGTCTTCCAGACGCACGTCGCCGGTGCCCTGCGCGAGACGCGCCTCGATTTCGACTACCTCTCGGGCGCGGAGTGGGGCGAGCTCTCCGAGCTGCACGCGAACGTGGCGGAGATCGGTGTCGGCCCCTACCGGCTCGAAACCGAGGGCGGCGAGCAGGAGGTGGACGACGTCTTCGAGGCGGTGGACATCCTGAAGAAAGCTGCCAGCGCCGGGCAGACCATCCAGCGTTACAAGGGCCTCGGTGAGATGAACCCCGAGCAGCTCTGGGAGACCACCATGGACCCCTCGAAGCGCACGCTGCTCCAGGTGCGCGTCGACGACACGGTCGAAGCGGACGAGATCTTCAGCATCCTCATGGGTGACGCCGTCGATCTCCGCCGCGAGTTCATCGAGAAGCATGCGCTCGATGCGCAGCACCTCGACATCTAGGGAGAAACTCGGCTACGGGCTACAGGCCGCGGGCTACGGCGCGTCGGCACCCGGCCATCCTCGTTTCGTGCGAAGGGGTCGGCGCAGCCGGTGCTGCAACTGACGATGTACCGGCACGCCCGCCGCGCGGGCTTTACATGGCCGAGCGGCCTGGTACGCTGGCGGATGGGCCAAAGAGGGGACGGCCGGGAGGCCGGTGCTGGCGCGCGGTCCGAGCGCCCGGAATCGAGTGATCCGCGTGGCTCATGACCACGGTGAGGCGTCGTCTAACGGCAGGACCGCGGACTTTGGATCCGCTTATGAAGGTTCGAATCCTTCCGCCTCAGCCAAACAACGCTCGGTGAACCAGCGCGCCGAGGTGAAGCCTCTCGCGATGCCGTCGCAGCTCGTCGTGGTCGCGCTCGGGCCGGTGGCACGCACGCTGCTGGCCGACATCGGGAGCGCCCTCACGCAGATATACGGGCCTCCCTCGTCGCTGGGGCCGGCGCAGCAGCGGCCCGCGTACGCGTTCAACAAGGACCGCAACCAGTATCACTCGACGGCCATCCTGCGGCGCCTGGCGCAGCTGCGTGCCGGGCTCGCGACGGGACCGGTGCTGGGCGTCACCGACGTGGACATCTTCGTCCCGGACGCGCCGTTCGTCTTCGGCGAGGCCGACCGAGACTCGCGGAGCGCGGTCGTCTCGCTCTCGCGCCTTTCCCATGGCTCTGACGGGAAGCCGGCCGATCAGGAGCGCCTCAAGCACCGAGCGCAGGTGGAGTCGGTGCACGAGATCGGGCACCTCCTTGGCCTCTCGCACTGCCAGGACGCACGCTGCGGCATGTTCCTCTCGCACAAGCCCTCCGATTCCGATCGCAAGGGGCTCGGGCTATGCGGAACCTGTCGCGCCGCGCTGGGGCTGACGTGATGGCCCGTGTGGTTGACCGGGTAGCCTGATCGATGGGGCCACTGTGTCAGAGAGCCCAGGTGAGCTGCGGCGCCTGCTGCGGGCTCTACAACCGACGCGAGCTCTCCCGGTCGGCGGTCAACGCGCTCCTGGCTCGTCGAACGGCAGTGCTCTCGGGCGCGCCACGCACGGTCGAGGGCTTCCGCGCCGCCGCGGCCAGCCTCGCGGCCCAGGGCGAAGACACGCTCTTCCCGTCGGTGAGGGTGTGTCCGCTGCTAGGGTTCCTCGACGCGGCCGGGACGCGCATCGGATGCCTCGCGCATCCGCTCGCGACAGGCGGGCCAGACCTCCGCGATTGCGGCGCCTATACTGCGCACATCTGCGCGGGCTTCGTCTGTCCGTCGCACGCCTGGCTCTCGGAGGAGGAAGCGGCGCTGGCGGCGGAGGCCTGCGCCGGCGACGCGTATCTCTACGGCCTGGTCGTCACCGACGTCCCCTTCCTGAAAGCGGCTCTGGGCGCCGTGGCGGCGCTGGCGGCGGCGAAGGTCGAGCGGCGGCACCTCGAGGATGATGCTTTCCGTCGCGCCCTCTCTCGGCTCCTGGCGCTCAAGGAAGAGCTCGCGCCC
>MEMX01000065.1:32036-33730 GCA_001768075.1 Anaeromyxobacter sp. RBG_16_69_14
GGCGCTTTCCGCGCCGCCGACGACGGCGAGCCCGTGGGCCGGACGATAGACTACGCTGCGCTCGGGCGCGAGGCAGTGTCGCCTTACGATTCCATCCTCACCTGCGTGGGCGCCGATCCGCGCTCCGGGAATGACCTGGACGCGCTCGAGCGCGAGGTGCGGCGACGGCTCGAGGCTTGCGCGGCTGCGTACACGGCTGCGTTTCCATGACGGTGAAGGCTAGGACTTGCCGATCTGGACCAGGCCTGAGGCGACGATCTCGGCGACGTCCAGCACCCGCAACTCTTCCTCGCGGCCGGTCTCGTTCACGCCGTCGCGGAGCATCGTCATGCAGAACGGGCAGCTCACCGCCACGACGCCGCCCGAGGCACCGAGTGTGGCAGCCGCCTCGGCGACGCGGTTCTGGTTCACGCGCGTGCCGAGCTTCTCCTCGAGCCACATGCGCCCGCCGCCCGCGCCACAGCAGAAGCCTTGCCGGCGGTTTCGCGGCATCTCGGCCACCCGAACTCCGACGCTGGCGAGCGCCTCGCGGGGGGCTACGTAGACGCCGTTGTGACGACCCAGATAGCAAGGATCGTGGAAGGTGACAGCCTGCCCCTCGAGTCCGGCTGCCCGCGCAGGTTTGAGCTTTCCCTCCGCCACCAGGCGCGCGATGAGCTGGGTGTGGTGGACAACCTCGTACCGTCCGCCGAACAGGGGGAACTCGTTCTTGATCGTGTTCATGCAGTGCGGGCACTGCACGAGCACCTTCTTCACGCCATAACCGTTCAGCTTCTCGACGCTCGCGGCAGCCTGCAGCTGGTACAGGTACTCGTTCCCGAGCCGCCGGGCCGCCTCGCCGTTGCAGGTCTCCTCCTCTCCGAGGATGGCGAAGGACACGCCCGCCTCGCGCAGGATCTGGACGATGGCGCGCGAGACCTTCTTCTGCCGGTCGTCGAACGCACCGGCGCAGCCGACGAAGAAGAGGTACTCGAAGTCGTTCCCGTCCGAAGCGCGAGGGAGGTCGAGATCCTCGCACCACTCGGCGCGACGGTTGGAGCCGATGCCCCAGGGATTGCCTTGTGTCTCGATGCCCTTGAAGACACGTGCCGCCTCGTCCGGGAACTCCGAGTCCACCAGCACCTTCTGCCGGCGGAGATCGACGAGTCGAGGTACGTTCTCGATGAAGACCGGGCACGCCGTCTCGCACCAGCCACAGGTCGTGCAAGCCCAGAAGGTCTCGGGCGGCACGATCGTGGAGAGGGCCGGTAGCGCGGCCGCTGCGGCCTCCCTGGCGGAGGGATCCCGAGCGCGAGCGAGGGCGGTGAGCTCGGGCGCACTCCCGACGAGGTGGTGCTTGATGGCGCGGTTCACCTCCTTGTGCGAGAGCGGCTTTCCGGTGACATAGGTGGGGCAGTGGGTCTGGCAGCGCCCACACTCGGTGCAACTGTAGACGTCGAGGGCCTCCTTCCACGAGAGGTCCTTCACGGACTGCGTGCCGTACTCCGGCATCTCGGACTCGAGCTCCAGCTTGCGCAGCGCCGCCGAGCCGGGGGGGAGCGCACGGAGGTAGACGTCCGGGAGCCCCGTGATGATGTGGAAGTGCTTCCCGTAGGGCAGAAAGTTGCCGAAGGTGAGGATGATGGCGAGGTGCGACCAGAAGCCGATCGAGCCGAGCGCGTCAACGGCGCCGCTCGAGAGACCGGCGCCGCGAT
>MEMX01000065.1:33771-34502 GCA_001768075.1 Anaeromyxobacter sp. RBG_16_69_14
AACCCGCCGGCGCCCACCACGACGCGGTTTCGCCCTGCGCGACCATGCCCGCGCCGTCGAACATCATGTCCGAGATCATGAGCCCGGCGATGAAGGCGAGGATGAGGTTCCCCTCCCAGGAGAGCGTGACGCGGTCGGGCTTGGTGATAAGCCGTCGCCACAGGAACCAGAGCGAAGCGGCGAGCGCGCCGAGCACCATCACGTCCCTCACGAAGCCGTAGGCCTCGCCGGCCGGCGAGTGGGGCGCCAGGAGCGGCAGCTGAAAGCCCTCTGCGAACCCCATTCCGAAGAGCGCGACCGTCCGCAGCGCCAGGACGAGAAAGGCGGCGAAGATGACGACGTGCATGATCCCCGGCCGAAGTTCCTCCGGATCGACCATCCGCCGCTGACCGAAGCCAAAGCGGAGGAGCCCGGCCATGCGTTCGCCCGGGCGGTCGAGGCGATCCACGCGACGGAGCGCGAGGAGCGGCAACAGCCGTCGGAGCATCGTGAAGGTAAAGAAGCCGCCCGCGACGAGCAACATGAGAGCGGTGAGGACGGGGCCCATGCCGGCGACCGTACCTACCCGTGAGGGGCACGACAAGGATACTCGTGGGTCATCCGCGCCCAGCGGCAGCTCGCACACCCCATGAGGACGCTGGCCTGAAGCGCGCCTCCAGCAGTGACCCCGAGCGCGCAAGAGCGGCTCCGAGCGGAACCGGCGCGTTTGGAAGTAGACGGGTACCCGGGCA
>MEMX01000065.1:34514-39066 GCA_001768075.1 Anaeromyxobacter sp. RBG_16_69_14
CACCCAGGTGAACTGTCAGAGAAATTGGCGACCCATAGGGCTCGTCGCTCTTTGTCTTTCCATGAGGCAGATTTCGTTCTGCTGGTGCGCGCTGTCAGGGCCACTCCTATACCTGAGGATATCCCCATGCTCCTGCGTCGCAGCCTGGCCGCCGCCTTTGCGCTGGCGACCGTCATTGCTTGCCAGCCCTCGATCGAGAACGAGCCACCTCCGACCCCCCCAGGAGGGAGCAGCCCAGCGGTCGATTTCGCGGTCTTCGATCCCACTGCGTCGCCGCCAGCCATCCCGCTGCCCAATGACCTCGCGCTGCAGCCGTCGTCCATCGCGACGCAGAGCGGCGCACAGGCGGAGCTCTTGCGCGCATTCGCGGCGGCCGGCGGGTTCCCGAACGACCAGGAGATCCCGATCGCGATCGACTTCCACCGCGAGAACGTGGACGCGTCGAGCGGGAAGATCACGCTCAGCGCCCCGGACCTCGACCTGAACAGCCTTGGCCCGACGACACTAGCGGTGATCGCGGTCTCGCCCACGGGCGTTCCCGAGGACGGCCAGATCGACCCACCACAGGCGGCCGACTACGTGAAGCTCGCCGATCGCGGTACGCTCACGCTCCATCACAAGGCCGATCCGGCGACGGGCAGCCGCCGCTGGAAGCCGGGGTTCCAGTACATCGTCGCGGTCCGCGGTGGGGCGAGCGGCGTCAAGACGGTCGGCGGCGGCAACGTGAACCCGCAACCCGTGACGTACCTCATCACCCGCGGCGTGGACCTGACACTCCCGGAGAACGAGGGCCTCATCCCGGGCGACACTCAGGCCCAGAAGGCAGCGAGCGCGGCGCAGCTCGAGCAACTGCGCCGGAGCTATGACAGAGCCTTCGCCGTGGTCAGCGGTGTCGCGCAGATCCCGGTCGCGGAGCTCGCGATCGTCCAGACCTTCAAGATCGCGCCGGCGGCGCAGGGTGTGGCGGTCGTCACCGACGCGAGCGCGGGTGTGGTCCCCCTCCCGTCGGATCTGCTCCTCGATCCAATCACCGACAGGGTGGTGAACAACCCCGCGTTCGGGCCGCTCGCCGATGGCATCGCGACCCTCGACGGCTTCAGCACGACGGCCATGATCCTCTCCCAGACGACAGCGCCGATCGTGGTCGAGACCGTGACCCAGGACACGGTGTTCCTCTACGACCTCTCGAACCCTGCCCAGCCTGCCCGCGTGAAGGAGGTCAACGAGGGCGCCGGCGCCGGATTCGTCGCCGAGCCCCTGGTCCTCGGCGAAACCGCGGCGGGCGCAGCCTGTACGACGGCCGCGGGGTGCTTCTCGACGGCGATCGGCCTCCAGCCGGCGGTCCTCGTCTCGGAGTCGCCCCTCGCAACCCTGCCGCCGCTGAAGGAGGGGACCGAGTACGCGGTGCTCATCACGGACGGCGTGCTGGCCGCGCCGACCACGCCGACGGGTTCACCCACTCCGCTCCAGCGATCGACGCTCTCCAACATCTTGCTGTTCGACAACCCGCTCGCCGACGAGAACGGCAAGTCGCTCCTGGCGGGGCAGCCCGACGCCACCGCGGCCGGACTGGAGAAGATCCGCCTCGGCGCGGCTGCGGCTGCTGCGGCCTTGCAAGCAGAGAAGGGCATCGCAAAGAGCCACGTCGTGCTCGGCTACACCTTCCGGACCCAGACGATCACGGCCACCGCGCTCCAGCTCGCGGCCGCCCCATATGCGAACCCGTCGGCGTTCGTGCCGGGGATGCCCGTGAACGTGACCGCCGCGTTCGCCGCGGTGCCGCTCACGGGAGTCCAGGAGATCCTGTCGGTTCCGATCCCGACCCTGAACCCGATCGACGTCCAGACCGGAGCGCTGCAGCCGGACATCACCAAGTGGACGCCGGCGACGTTGAATGCATTCGTCGTGGTTCCGGCGGCCGGAGCGGGCGCTCCTCTGGTGGTCTTCCAGCACGGGTTCGGTCAAACCAAGAGCGACGTCGGAGCCATCGCCAGCGCGCTCGCACAGGCCGGCTTCGTGGTTGCGGCGATTGACGCGCCGCTTCACGGTGAGCGGTCCTACTGCACCCAGGACCCGGATTGTGTCTGTCCACCCGGCAGCGCCACATGCACGGCAGGGACGTGCGGCTTCTTCGGGCCGGCAGGCCTGCAGGGCGACGCGATGCAGATCGGATCCTGCACGAACGGAAGCACCCCCGTCGCCAGCGTGTCGGGGAAGTTCTTCGTGACCGGGAACCTCTTCCGGACACGCGACGCGATCCGGCAGGACATCCTGGACAGCTCGGCGCTCATCCTCGCACTCGCGCCGCCAACGGTCCCCTTGAATCCGCTCGCCGCAGAGCTCGCGTCGAAGGGCGTCATGATCGACCCGACGAAGGTCTACTGGGTAGGCCAGTCGCTGGGAGGAATCCTCGGAACCCTGAACACGGCCGCCAACCCGCGCATCAGCCGCGCGGTGCTGAACGTGCCGGGCGCGACGGCCGTGGACGTCTTCACGAACTCCCCGGGGTTCAGCCCGCAGATCACGGCGCTCCTGGCGGGCCTCACGCCGCCCATCGTCGCGGGGACGCCCGAGTACTTGCAATTCATCCAGGTCGCGAAGCTCGTCCTCGACGGCGGCGAGCCCGTCAACTTCGCCCGCCACCTCACGGGCGACGCCGCCCACCCGACGCTGGCGAACCTCCTCGCGACACCCCCGGCAAGCCAGGCCGCGAAGAACGTGTTCGGGCAGTTCGCGGTCTGTGATCAGGTGATCCCGAACCCCTTCAACCTGTTCCTGTTCGACCAGATCGGGCTCACCCGGAACGCCGCGCCGAACGCGTTCGTCCAGTACACGGTCGCAGGATCGGGAAGCCCGGGTTCCTGCGTCACGACCGACAACCCTGCGCACGGCTTCCTGCTGAACGCGATCGACGCGGCCGCCACCGCTGCCGGCCAGAGCGACGCGGCCGCGTACCTCCTCGACCTGACTGCACCGACAGGTAACCGCCCGTGAGGACGCCCATGCGAGTCAAGCTCGTCGCCCTCGGATTCGTTGCAGCGATCCCGGCCGTCGCCCTCGCCAATGGCTACAACGTCCCCAACACGAACACGCGAGACCTCGGCCTCGCCGACTCCGCCCGCGCCGCGCAGTTCAGCGCCGCTGCGGTCTACGCCAACCCGGCGGCGCTGGCCGGCCTGGAAGGCCTCAACCTGTCGCTCGGGCTCTCTCTGCTGGATCTCCGCAACGACTGGCACGGCCCCGGCGGCACCGAGGCAGCCAACGCCGGGGTCTCCGGCAAGATGACGGCATCGATGGAGTTCCACCTGGCGCCACCGCCGGCGTTCTTCGTGGCCTACGGAGGCAAGGTCCGCGAGCACGGCTGGGGCGTCGGCGTCGGCTGGAACATCGTCGCCGGCGGCAACGTGTTCTGGCCCGATGACTGGGCTGGCCGCTTCCGCATCATCCAGGTCGATCGCAAGGTGCACGCCTTCTATCTCACCGGCGGCATCGAGGTGGTGAAGGGGGTCAAGATCGGCGGCGGACTCGTCTACTACCGCACGAGCGAGGACCTCATCCAAGGGATCAACTTCATCACCAGCGAGGGACAGGTGGAGCTGGCCGCCTCGGGCGGTGCGCTCTCGTACGACCTCTCCGCCCTCGTCACGCCAGTCGAGGGCTTCCCGCTCACGCTCGCCGTCGACTACAAGCACCAGGGCGTCCAGAAGCTCACCGGCGACGCCCACTTCTCGAATGTCCCGACGGCGCTGGCCACGAGCCCGATGCTCCAGGATCAGGCGGTGACGCACTTCCTGACCATTCCCAACGTGCTCAGCCTGGGCGCGGCCTACCGGGTCGTCCCGCGCCTCCTCCTGACCGCCGGCTTCACCTTCGACCGGTACGTCGTCTACCCGCGGGACGTGTTCGCGGGTGACCTTGGCGCTTCGGTGGTCGTCAACCGAAACTACAGAAACGGCGTGACCTACCGGCTCGGAGGAGAATTCACGGTGACGCCGAGGCTCACGGTCCGGGCCGGTGCGCTGCGCGACGTCTCGGGGCTCGACACGGATGCCTACAACCCGTCGCTTCCCGACTCGAACGCCTGGGCGGGAGCGCTCGGCGCGACCTGGGCGTTCACCCCGGACCTGGCCCTCGACGCCGCCGTCTGGTACGCGCACCTGGACGAGGTGACGGCCACCGACACCGGTCCCCCGCCTCAGGCTTTCCCTGGTCGCTACAACCCACAGGCGTTCATCTACAGCCTGGCGGTCACATGGAAGGATCCGCTGCGGACGTTCATTCACTGAGGGCGGGCGTCCGCAAACTCGCGGCCTCACCTCCTGTGAGCCCGTTTCGACGGGGCGTTCGATCCGTGGCTACTTGTCCTTGTCCTTCTTCTCTCCGTGGTCTCCCTTCCTGTCCGGCGCGCGGGCGGGCGCTGCGCCGCGGCGAGTGCCCTCGCCCTGCGCTCTGACCTGTCCCGGGGGCGTGCCGCCGTGCCCCGGGGGAGGGTTGCCGCGGCCAGGGGCGTGGCCGCTAGCTCCCCTGGCGGGCGCTGCGACCGGCGCGGCTG
>MEMX01000065.1:39211-47172 GCA_001768075.1 Anaeromyxobacter sp. RBG_16_69_14
TGACCGGGCGCCGGCGCCGGAGGAGCGCGGTAGACCGGAGCGTGTGAGCGCGGGGCCCGGTAGGCCGGAGGTGGTGCCGGCCTCGCCCAGTAGTGCGGTGGCGCCGGGCGAGCGGCGGTGTACGGTCCGCGATAGTGGTAGCCGCGGCCGGGTGTGAACACCCAGTACGTATCGCGCGGCGGGTAATAGTCGTGCACGTGGGCGCCCGGAACGTGGCACCAGCCGCCGCCGGGTAGGGGGTGGCCCGGGTAGTAGTTGATGGCGAGCGGTCCGCGCCACAGGTAGTACCCGTTCTCGTGGGCGTAGTACTCGCTTCGCTCAGGGTAAAAGTCGTGCTCGTGCGCTTCCCCGAAGTAGCACCACGCACCCCCCGGCAGGCCGTGCTCGCCGTAGTAGAAGACGCGCAGCGGCCCAGGGGGAGGTGCCTCGGGCGGTGGTGCCGGGGGTGGCGGCGGAGGAACGCGCCGCGGCGCGGTGTGGACGATGCACCCGGAGAGGAGGAGGGTGAGGAGCGGCAACAGCGCGAGCCGTTTCATGGTTTCAACCCCTGGACACGGGCGGGACTTCTCCGCGTCCTCATTATGACGTTTCGAGTGGGGCGTCCATTCAGCGGGACCCCAGGCTGCACCGTTTCCCGTCTGGTCGAGGACTCGCGAGTCCTGCGCCGCAGCGGTCGCCGGCGGGGACGAACCCGTTCCAGCGTCAATGTACGGTGTGCTCGACCGGCGTACCCACGCGCGTCGCGAGATAGCGCTTCAGCAGCCGGCGATAGTGGCGCAGGGAGCGGGCTCCGGACACGAGCCAGTCGTCGTTGATGACGAGCGCGGGGCCGGCATCCACGCCAAGTGCGTACGACTCCTCGATGTCGTCGAGGAGCGCGCGCTCGGTGGCCGGCGCCTCGAACGAGGGGACGAAGTCGGCCAGGTCGAGGCCGCAGCGCGTCGCCACCTCGGTGATGACGTCCCGGCGAGAGATGTCGAGGCCGGCGACGAGCGCGGCCTCGCGCAATGCGGCGCGCAGCCTGTTGGCCGCGGGGAGCCCCTGCAGCCGCGCGGCGGCGATGGCGAGGAGAGGCGGGCCTGAAGACTGCGGTCCGGTACCGCCGCCGCTCCACAGTTCCGTCGAGAAAGGAGGAGCGTCAGCCTCGCGGGCTGCGCGCTTCAGCTCGCGGATGCGATTCTGGCGCTCGCCGGCGCTGGGCGCCCGCGGCTCCCAGCGGCGAGGCAACGGCGCGTGCTCGAGCGGCAGGAACCTGCCGTGGAGCTCCTCGACGGCGATGCCGATGCGCTTCTCGGCGATCCAGCACCAAGGGTCGAGGACGTCCCCGTGGAGGACGAGCAGTATGGGCATGGAGATGGGACGCGGGGCCAAGGCCCGCATCATCCGATGGGCAGAGCCCGCGTAGAAGAGGCAGGCAGGCGAGCTCCCGCGCTCAAGGGACACGGAATGGTGCTCGCTCGCTCGTGGTGATTGAGTCAGATCAACCGCGACCCGGTTTGGACCACCCGGAGGCGTGGGCGCGCGCGAAGTCTACCGCGTGATCGACATACAGGCTGGCGATGTCGATCCCGGTGGCCTTCTCGAGACCCTCGAAGCCCGGTGAGCTGTTCACCTCCATGATCTTCGGTCCGCCGCGCGATTCGAGCATGTCCACGCCAGCCACCTCGAGCCCGATGACGCGCGCCGCCTTGACGGCCGCCTCGGTGTACTCGCGCGGCAGGTCGATGGCCTGCCCCTCACCGCCGCGGTGGAGGTTGGAGCGGAACTCCCCTTCGCGCGCGGTCCGCCGCATGGCGGCCACCACCCGATCGCCCACGACGAGCGCGCGCACGTCCTTCCCGCGCGACTCGGCGATGAGCTCCTGGAGCAGGATCTCCTGCCCCAGCGTCCACATCGTGTCGAGCATCCCCTCCACCTCGCTCATCGTGCTGGCGATGAGGACGCCAACACCCTGGGTGCCCTGGATGAGCTTCATGATGCAGGGGAGCCCGCCCACCTGCTCCACCGCGAGCGGAACCTCGTCGCGGTAGCGGCACATCACGGTGCGCGGGATGTCGATGCCGAAGCGGGAGAGGAGTTGCAGGGCGCGCAGCTTGTCGCGCGCGCGCGCGATGGGGACGGAGTTATTGAGGATGGGCACGCCCATCATGTCGAACTGGTTGACGACCGAGAGACCATAGCCGGTGATGGACGCGCCGATGCGCGGGATGACCACGCCGATCCCGGAGACCTCCGCTCCCTTGTAGAAGACGCGCGGGGCGTCGATGGCCAGGACGAGATTGCAGCGGAGCGTGTCGAAGACCTGTGCCTCGTGCCCGTGGTCCCGCGCGGCCTCGACGAGCCGACGGGTGGAGTAGAGCTTGCGGTTGCGGGAGAGGATGGCGATGCGGAGCCAGCCCGCGCGGTGCCTGGGGCGCTTCACGGTGCCCCTGGCGTGGGCCTCGACCTTCGTCTCCGGGTTCTTCGGGGGCATGAGGCTCCGTGGCGCCGCGGTCGGTCGTCACTTCGGCAGGGGAGGAGCTCCCGCGCCAAGAGCGCGATGACAGCGCCGGAGCTTAGGGCGAGTGTCGGTCGGGCGGCAACTCACGCGGCGGAAGCGCGTCATTCGTTGCCCCCCCCGCGAACCGCTGCTAAAAACGACACTTTCCCCTGAGGTTCCATTTGGCCGTGGATTACAAGGACACCGTTCACCTCCCCAGGACTGGCTTCCCCATGAAGGCGAACCTGCCGCAGCGGGAGCCGGAGATCCTGCGCGCCTGGGAAGAGGGGAGGGTCTTCGAGCAGATGGTGGCGAGGAACGCGGCCCGCCCGGGCGCGCGCAAGTTCGTCCTCCACGACGGTCCGCCGTATGCCAACGGTGACATCCACATCGGCCACGCGCTCAACAAGATCTTGAAGGACGTCATCGTGAAGCACCGCTCCATGCTCGGCGAGGTGGCGGACTACGTTCCGGGATGGGACTGCCACGGCCTGCCCATCGAGCTCAAGGTGGACAAGGAGCTCGGCCCGAAGAAGCGTGAGCTTTCCCGCGCAGACGTCATCCTGGCGTGCCGACGCTACGCGCTCAAATGGATGGTACGGCAGCGCGAGTCGTTCAAGCGGCTGGGCGTTTTCGGGCGGTGGGAGACGCCCTACATGACCATGGCCCACGGCTACGAGGCCGAGATCGTCCGTACGCTCGCCAGCGCCGCCGAGCAGGGGTTCCTCCTGCGCGGCAAGAAGCCGGTCTACTGGTGCATCACCGACCGCACCGCGCTCGCCGAGGCCGAGGTCGAGTACGCCGACCACACCTCGCCTTCCCTCCACGTCGCCTTCGATGTGGTCGCCTCGGGAGGCCAGGCCCCTGCGCTTCGGGGCAAGCTCGGGGGCAAGCTCGCCGGGCGCAAGGTTCGGCTCGTCGTCTGGACCACCACCCCCTGGACGCTACCGGCCAACCTCGCCGTGGCGGTGCATCCGGACCTCACCTACGTCGCCTACGACCTGCACGGCGCGGCTCTCGTCGTGGCGAAGGACCTCCTCGTCCCCTTCCTGGCAGCCGTGGCGCCTGGCGAGCTCGTGACGGCCCAGACTCCGGCGCCCCACTCGCCGCAGGCGCACGAGGCCGCCACCGGCGGTGGCGCCGTGGCCACCGTCGCGAACCTGGCCGATCCGAAGAGGTTGCTCGCTCACTTCGAGGGTACGGAGCTGGAGGGGCTGCGTTACCAGCACCCCTTCATGCCGCGCGAGGGCGCCGTGGTCCTCGGGGAGCACGTGACGCTCGAGGCCGGCACGGGTCTCGTCCACACCGCGCCCGGCCACGGTCAGGAGGACTTCGAGGTCGGTCAGAAATACGGGCTCGACGTCCTCAACCCGGTGGATGGTGCTGGCCGCTTCACGGCCGAGGCGGGCAAATACGCGGGCAAGCCCATCTTCGAGGCGAACAAGGAGATCGTGACCGACCTGCACGCTTCGGGGCACCTGCTCTCAGACCCGAGGGCGTCACTGCGCCACAGCTACCCGCATTGCTGGCGCTGCCACAAACCGGTCGTCTTCCGCGCCACGGACCAGTGGTTCCTGGCGCTCGAGCACGACCAGCTCCGCCAGCGCGCGCTCGCCGAGATCAAGAAGGTGCAGTGGATCCCGAGGTGGGGTGAGGAGCGCATCTCCAACATGATCGAGCACCGCCCCGACTGGTGCCTCTCGCGCCAGCGCACGTGGGGCGTGCCCATACCCGTCTTCTACTGCGAGGGCTGCGGCGAGCCGCTCGTCTCTCCAGCACTGATGCGGCGGGTGGCTGATGTCTTCGAGGAGGAGGGTATCGAGGCCTGGTACACCCGCGATCCCAGCACCCTGGCTGCTGACGAGAGGTGTGGAAAGTGCGGTGGCGCGAAGTTCCGCCGCGAGCAGGACATCCTGGACGTGTGGTGGGACTCGGGGGTGTCGTGGGCGGCGGTGGCGGCGAAGAACCCGAGCCTGGGCGTGCCGACCGACCTCTACCTCGAGGGATCCGACCAGCACCGCGGCTGGTTCCACAGCGCGCTTCTCACGTCGGTGGCGATCCGTGGCTCCGCGCCATACCGGGCCGTGCTGACGCACGGCTTCGTCCTCGACGGGCAAGGCCGTGCCATGTCGAAGAGCGTGGGGAACGTGGTCGCGCCCGAGGAGATCATGAAGCGATACGGAGCGGACGTCCTGCGCCTGTGGGTGGCCTCGACCGACTACCGCGACGACGTGCGGGTGGGCGACGAGATCCTGGCCGGCCTGGCCGAGGGCTACCGCAGGATCAGGAACACCATCCGCTGGGCCCTCGGAAACCTCGACGGTTTCGACCCGCGGACGCAGGCGGTGCCGATCCCGGAGATGGAGCCCGTCGACCGGTGGGCGGTGGCGCGGCTCGCCGACTGGGTGGCCAAGGTCAAGAAGGCCTACCAGGACTACGAGTTCCACATCGCCTACCACGCCACCACCCAGCTCTGCGCGGTGGAGCTCTCGTCCCAGTACTTCGACATCATCAAGGACAGGCTCTACACCGCGAGGAAGGACGGACAGCCCAGGCGCAGCGCGCAGACCGCGCTCCACCTCATCGCGGGCGACCTCGTGCGCATGCTGGCGCCGGTGCTGTCCTTCACCGCGGAGGAGGCGTGGCGCTTCCTCCCCGCGACGGAGGCGGAGAGCGTCTTTTACGCCGGCTTCCCGGAGCGGGCGCGGCCCGACGACGCGGATGCGCTCGAGGGGCGCTACGCGCGGCTCTTCGCGGTGAGGGCGGTCGTGCAGAAGGCGCTGGAGCAGGCGCGCAAGGCGAAGCTCATCGGCTCGGGGCTGGAGGCGATGGTGACCGTGCACGCCGAGGGCGACGAGCTCGCGTTCCTGGAAGCCGCGGAGGCCGATCTGCCGACGGTATTCATCGTCTCGAAGGTGGTGCTCGAGGAGGGGGCGCTGTCGGCCCATGTGGCGAAGGCGCCCGGCGTGAAGTGCGCGCGCTGCTGGGGCTTTCACGAGGACGTGGGCAAGGACGCTCGCCATCCCGAGGTGTGCGCCAAGTGCGCGGCGGCCTTGCCATGAGCGGGAGGCCGCTCGGCAAGTGGAGGCTCCTGGCGGCGCTCTTCGCGCTCGGGCTGGTGGTCGATCAGGTGACGAAGTTCCTCGCGGTCGACCGGTTGACGAGCGCCTTCTCGCGCGTGGGAGCCCATTCGCTCGGGGAGAGGGTAGGGGCCTTCTGGCGCCTCCGGTACCTCGAACCGCTCGCGACCGAGCCGTACTACGTGTACCGCCCGCTCTGGCGCATGAACTACGTCGAGAACCCGGCCGCGGCGTTCGGCATGTTCGGCTTCGTGCCGCCCGAGATCCGCTACCCCCTCTTCCTGGTCGTCTCCGCGTTCGCGGTCGGGTTCGTCTTCTACTACTACCGGAAGCTCGAGGTCGGACAGCGATTCCTCCAGATCTCGCTCGGGTTCGTCCTGGCGGGCACCGTCGGGAACCTCGTCGACCGCCTGGCGCGACGGTACGTCATCGACTTCATCGACTGGTACTGGTGGAACCGGCCCGATCTGCGCTGGCCGACCTTCAACATCGCCGACTCGCTCCTCGTCGTCGGGATCGCCATGTTGCTCGTCCACCCGGCCCCTTCACGGGTGGACGCCCAGCGGACCGGAAGCGAGCCCGGGAACAAGAGGGCGGCCTCGCGCGTCTAGATCCGGATGCTGCCCGTCCTGTTCACGCTGACCCTTCCGGCCGCCTGGTTGAAACCGTTCGCCCTGGCTGTGCTCGTCGCGCTCGCGCTGGCGCGCGCGTGGGCCTTTCGGCGACGGTCGGCCCAGGGCGGAAAGCGTCCTGCCTGGAGCGCCGCTCTATGGGACGACAAGGGCACCCTCGCCCTGCTCGTGCTGGTGGTGGCAGCGCTGTGGAAGACGGGGTTCCTCGACGCGGACCTCGCGCTCCCGCTCCACACCTACGGGCTCATGATCGCGACCGGCTTCGTCACGGCCATCTGGCTCGCGCAGCGCGAGGCGCGCAAGCAAGGGCAGGACGCCGAGCGCATCGGCGACCTGGCGTTCTGGGTGCTCGTCTCCGCCATCATCGGCAGCCGCCTCTACTTCATCGCGGTGAACTGGCCAGACTACTTCGGGGACAACGCCTGGATGACCCTCCGCGGTACGCGCGTCCCGCGCCTGCTCGCGATCTGGGAGGGAGGGCTCGTCTTCTACGGAGGGTTCATCGGGGCCGCCCTCACCGCCTGGTGGTACCTGCGCCGCCACGGGATGCGCTTCCTGCCGCACGCGGACACGATCATCCCGTCCCTCTCCATCGGCCATTTCTTCGGCCGCCTCGGCTGCTTTGCGGCAGGCTGCTGCTGGGGGGCGGTGTCGCACGAACACCTACCCTGGCTGGCACACTTCCCTCCAGCCTCGCTCGCCTACCAGACCTTCTCCGGCCGCGCCAACGCGGCCGAGCTGCTCACGCCCGACCGGCTCTCGACCATGCCGGTGCATCCGACGCAGCTCTACGAGTCGTTCGGCGAGCTCGTGCTCTTCGCGCTGCTCGCGCTCGTCGTGCGCCCGAACAAGCGCTTCCACGGCCAGGTGCTCGCCACCTGGCTCATGGGCTACGCCGTCCTGCGCACGGTGGTGGAGCTCTTTCGCGGCGACGTGGAGCGCGGAGTGGTGGCCGGCCTCGGCGTGGGCCAGTGGACGTCGATGGTGGTCTTTGCCGCGGGTGTGGTGGTGTGGGTCATCGGCCACCGCCAGGGCGCGCGTGTGCGAGGAGCGCGTACCGTGCTCGCCACCTAGCTCCGCCGGCGGTTCACTGGCACGCCCCCTCCCACATCTCCTCCCGTGGACCGAGACGGACGAGATCGGGTCCGACGTGGCGCACGCCGTCCTGGCCGGCTCGACAGCATCGGCGCGTAGCACTAGATTGGCGTGGTGGTGGTTCCCCATTCCCCGAAGCCCGGAGTGAAGGGCCTGTCCGGCGTCCTGCAGGACGCGCGCGCGCGCGAAGAGGCGGACCGCCAGGATCGCCACCGCACCGAGGAGCTCGGTGACGCCTGTGGAAAGGTCGAGGAAGACCTCGAGGCGCTCAAGGGACGCTTCGAGCTCTACTTCCTGGGCATCGACCGGCGCGAGCCGGTCCGCGAGCGCGAGGAGATGAAGCGACGCGTGGCGCGGCTCAAGGGTGAGTTCACGCGCAACACCGGCCTGCGCTTCCGGATAGAGACCTTGCACTGCCGTTTCCTCGCGTACG
This sequence comes from Anaeromyxobacter sp. RBG_16_69_14, assembly GCA_001768075.1. Classification (GTDB taxonomy): domain Bacteria; phylum Myxococcota; class Myxococcia; order Myxococcales; family Anaeromyxobacteraceae; genus Anaeromyxobacter_A. Next base: position 46,931 of record MEMX01000065.1, read on the forward strand.
AACGGATGTGGATGCGAAGCGCGCGCGAGAAGGAGGAGGGCACGTACCGGCGAGACCTCGTCAAGGCACGTCGGAGAGCGGAGATCGAGGCGAAGCGCGAGGTGGAGCGGGGGAAGGACGGGGTGCCCACGCTTGCTGCTGCTTCGGTCCCGAGCCCGTCGCAGCCACCGCCTCGATTGGCGGGTGAGCCCGCTCCGGCCGTGGCGAAGCCCGATCCGATCAAGCCGCCCTCCTCCGCCGGG
>MEMX01000065.1:47188-51515 GCA_001768075.1 Anaeromyxobacter sp. RBG_16_69_14
CCGCCGCGAGAGGGAATCACCGACCAGCAACTCCGCGCGCTCCATGCCGCGTACGTCGAGGCGAAGAAGCGGTGCAACGAGGACGTCTCCCGCCTTTCCTACGAGGCGATGGCGAAGATCGTCTCGAAGCAGGTGCCGGAGCTGATGGCGAAGTACAACGCCAGGACCGTCGAGTTCAAGGTCGTGATCAAGGACGGGCGCGCGATCCTGAAGGCGGTGCCGCGGGTCTAGAAGGGCTACAGGCTACGGACTCCTGGCCACGGGTAGTGAAGGATCGTTCACGTCGAACCCGTGACCGAGCACAAGCGCGGGCCAGGACGAACGCGCTCGCCTGCAGGGCGTTCCTGTAGCCCGTGGTCTGTAACCCGGTCGCCCAGAAACTGCGAAACACGAGTCTGACCGCGGAGAGGGCCCTCCTCCTCGCCCTCGGCGGGAACACGCTCGCGGATTCCCCCGCCCGCTCCTTCGTGGGGCGGTGACGGCGGCTCCGGCTGTGGATAGCGTCTTGGAGCGGCAGGGAGCCGAGGGGGATGCCGGTGAACAGGTTCGTGCTCGTCGCGAGCGCGCTCGTCGTGCTCGGCGGTTGCAGTACCCACAGCAGACTCGACGCCGAGCGGCAGGGGTGGGCGGTTCAGCGGCGCGGGCTGGAGGATCAGCTCGATCGGCTGGAGGAGCGACTGCTCGCCGACCAGGCGAGGGTGCGCTTCTGGCAACGGATGCGCGAACGCCACGAGAACGTCTCCGCCGTGGCCTGCGAAAACCTCGGGCGACACGCCGAGGGCATCGCCACCTTCCAGGAGAACCAGCGGCAGAAGCGCGACGCGCTCGCGAAGAAGAACCGCGTGGCGACGCGCCTCGGTGGGACCGCGGACGCAGCCCGGTAGTCCGTCTCCACGGTGCCGGTCGCCCTTGACCCGGACCCGCGCGCAGCGCCACCAGTCGACGGCCAGTCAGGCTTCGGCGTTTTCGATTTGCCTTCCAGCCCCGCGGATCGTACAAGAGGCGCCCCGCGGAGCGCTGCGAACGGGACGCCTGGGTAGCTCAGTCGGTAGAGCAGGGGACTGAAAATCCCCGTGTCGGTGGTTCGATTCCGCCCCCAGGCACCATATTCTGGTGAAGGCGCGCCCCAGGGTTTCGGGAAGAAACTCTGGCGCCCCGGGCGGGAGATGCACCACCCTTCGGGCCGAGCGGTGCCTAGCGGCGGAAGCCGTACTCAAGAGTAAAGAACTGCGGCTTGAGGGCGGCGAGAGGCCCACGCAGCTTCGCCAGTTCTGCCTCCGGACCGTGCACTTCCAGGCACGTGATCTCGCTGATTTTCAACGCCTCCTGCAGCAAGGTCCCGACGTTGTTCAGGTGCACCAGCAGTCCGTCGGCGTCTGCATACCCTTCCCGGCAGTGGACCTCGTTACCGTCAAACGTGAAACCGTAATAGAGGCACTTGGGCTCGCTCTGGGCCTTGTCCACGAACGCTTCGCACAGTTTCCTGAAGGCGAGGAGGTTTTCGCTGGGAACTTTGAAGTAAGGGGCAATGGTACAACATTGATCTTGGGTTGACATGGTCTTCCTGGTTCAAGGATTGAGTGGCCTCGATGGATGGACGGAACACCGCGCGGCGTCTCGACGATAGCATCATCACGCCGTCGCAGTCTCGCGTGCTCATGCAGCGGCGGCAAGTCGTTGCCCTGATGCTGGGTTTGTCGAGCGCCCGCGCGCGACCTCTGGTGTCCCTGTCGTGTATCTGGCCTCTCGGGCCCCGTCGGTCGATCGCCTCGCGGCCAGCCGCGGGGAGCAGACGCGCTTGGTCTCTGTCAGTGTATGACAGCCCGGTGCCAGCGAAATGACAGGCCGATAACAGAACGCGGCCGCAAAGCGTCGGCGAAAATCTTGACTGATGGGTGATGCATGACAGAGTGACGTGGCAGGGGCTGGCGATCTGGGGCGGAGAAAGGAGGGGACTGCGGTGGGTGGCAAGTCGGAAGAGCTACGTGAGCTGATAGCGAACATCCCGGGTGGCAGCTTGGCGGCGAAGGTCCGGCAGTTGATGCCGGTCATAGACCGTCGAATCCGGGAAGAGGGGGTGCGGCACGAGCAGATCGTCGCCGTCCTGAACGAGCACGGCGGCCTGGAAAAACCGCTCACATTGCACCATTTCCGGTGGATCCTGGCGGACTTCCGAAAGCGGTGCCGCCGCGCCGCCGCGGGAGCGCCTTCCACCGGCGACTCGCCCGCAGGCGCTTCAGATCCCCCATTTCCGAGCGCGCCGCGCCATGCGAGTGGTGAGCCCGCAGGCCATGTGAGCGCTGTAACTGGTGGTGCTGACGGTAGGATTAGCAGCAAGGCGGACCTGAAACGGCTTCGCGCGATGAATATCGATCTCGAGGCCCTGGCCAAGCAGGCAAAGGAGGAGTGATCAGATGAAGGTGGCAGTCATCAGCTACAGCGGAAACGTCGGCAAGACCACCGTGGCGGCGCACATGCTTGCGCCTCGGATTCCCGCGGCGAAGATCCACGCGATCGAGACCGTCAACGAGACGGCGACGGAGATGGGGCTCGAAGTCGATCAACTCCGTGGTGAGAAGTTCGTCACGCTGTACAAGGAACTGCTGGCTTCGAGCGACGCGATCGTGGACGTCGGGGCGTCCAGTGCGGAGGAGTTCATCGCTCGCATGGTCAAGGTCGAGGGGTCTCACCTCGAGATCGACTACTTCGTCGTCCCGACCACCTCTGGCGGCAAGGAGCAGCGCGACACGGTGCGCACCATCCAGGCTCTGAACGAGGTGGGCGTCGCGCCGGAGCGCATCCGGGTGCTGTTCAACCGAGTCCGCTCGGATGACGTGAAGGAGGAGTTCGCACCCATCTTCGGTTTCGCCCGTCAGAAGGGGTTCGTCGCGAAGTCGGACGCGGCGATCGAGGACAACGAGGTCTTCGATCTCCTCTCCGCCAAGAAGACGTCCATCGCGGCGGTACTCTCGGACGAGACGGACTACCGCCAAGTTCTGAAGAACCTGACCCCGGACGAGAAGAAGAAGGCGGCTTACGCGATCGACATGCACACCCTGAAGGGTCTCGCGCGCGGGGTGAACCGGCAGTTCGACCGGGCGTTCACGGCCCTCTTCGACTAGTGGATGGTGGCGATGGGTGGTGAACCGCGCAGCAAGCTCGACATCATCTATCAAGAGGTCCTCGGCGAAGTCGTCGAGGTGGTCAAGCGGCTGGAGGTGGTCTCGGCGCAGGTGGATGGGGCCGCGGCCGCCAAACCGGCGGACCAGGTGGCGGAGATGATCGAGCGTGCGGTCCTGACGGCGAGCGCCAAGGTACGCAGCGACCTCGACCAGGTGATCGCGGATGCGCGCCAGGAGTTAACCGCAGCGGCGGGCGAGATGAGGGCGGCACTCTACGCGGTCGAGGCGGAGCGGCAACGCACGTTTTGGGCACGGATGAACGCGATGTTCTGTGCGGCGGTGCTGGGGGGCGTCGTGGCAGGCGTGATGCTTCACGTGTTGCGATGAAGCCCCTTGACAGGTTGATGATAGGAGACGGATGAATCAATGAGAGGGTAGAACAGCGAAAGGCGAGTCTCATGTCGATCCACGACCGTGAGAAGTGGGATGCGAGATACCGGGAGCGAGATACCTCCTCGGCTCCGTCCTCGTTTCTCACGGGCTTGGACGCGGTGCTGCCACGGTGTGGCCGGGCTCTCGACGTCGCGGGCGGCTCGGGTCGCCACGCCCTCTGGCTGGCGCGCCGCGGACTCACCGTGACGCTCGCAGACGTGTCGGAGGTCGCGCTCGAGCAGGCGTCTCGCGCTGCGCGAGAGGAGGGGCTATCGCTCGCCACCTTGCAGGTCGATCTCGAGGAGGCGCCGTTGCCGGACGGGCCCTGGGACTTGATCGTCTGCACCTATTTTCTCCACCGGCCGTTGTTCGCCGCATTCCCCCGAGCTCTCGCCCCGGGCGGCTGGCTCGCCTTCGCACACGCGACCCGGAAGAACCTCGAGCGGTGCCCCCGGCCTGGCCCCGCCTATGTCCTCGCCGAGCGTGAGCTCGTCGGGCTCGTCCGCGGCCTCCGGATCATCCGGTTCGCCGAGGGATGGTTCGAGGAGGGACGGCACGAGGCCCGGCTCGTCGCACAAAAGGAGCAGGCGTCCATCGGCAGCTGCCGAGCGTGATGTCCTGCCGGTCACCGAGTACGCGGCTATGGCCGGGGTCGCAGCTGCGCGCCGTGTCGGCGGCGCCAAGGCGCCCGACGTGATGATCGCCGGCGTCGCCCTCGAGCACGGCTTGCGCGTGCTCACGGCCGATGCGGACTTCGCACGGCTGCTCGGCGA
>MEMX01000065.1:51534-53160 GCA_001768075.1 Anaeromyxobacter sp. RBG_16_69_14
CGTCGTAGCGCCGCCGCCAGGAGATCATCGAGCAGACCACCGACCCGTACCCCGGGCGCGCCCGAACGCGGGCGCGATCGAGACGCACAGCCGCCCGAGCGCGGGATTTTTTCGCAGCGTGGTCAGGAACCCAGGAGACGCCAGACGAGCCCTCCCCGGAAGAGGAGCTCGGAGGGCAGGTCCTCGCGGCCTCCGGCCAGCACCCTGTTCTGCGAGTCCTTCTGCTCGAACCGCCGCCAGAGCGTGCGTCCAGCGGTGGCGGAGAGCCATACTGTCGAGAAGAGGCGCACGCGGACGACGGCGCCCGCCGCCACGACCGAGTAGGAGAGGTGATCGGCGCAGGCTCCGGCCCCGTTCGCGCACTGCGGGTCGGCGCGGATCGCCGGATCGCGGAGGGCGTACTCGTTTCCGTTCGCGTCCGCCAGCGCCCCGATTTCGAGGCGATCGCCCAGGATGGTCTTGATCTCGGCGGAGACGGGCAGGTTCAGCTCCATCCGCAGCCACGGGCGAGCCCGCCAGTCCAGATAGAGCATCGGGAGCGGGTGCAGCTCCCCGAACGCGTGACTGACGAGGCCACCGGCGCCCACGACGAGGTTCTCGCCGAACGCGTAGGTCGCCATCGCGAAGCCGCCCGCCCGCAGGTGGCCCGAATCGATCCTCGCGAAGTCACCCGCGAGTCCGGCTGACCCTCGCAGCGACACCCACCAGCGCTCCGAGAGGGCACGTGTGAACAGAAGGGACAGATCGGCGGCGTGCAGGACCCTGACCGGCGTGAACCCCGCCGGCGCCCTGGCGTAGCTCATGCTCTCCGCGTGATAGCTGACGCCTGGCAGGAGGTAGGAAGACGCGCCGACGGAAATGGGCACGCTGACGCTCGCGTCGTAGGTCGCCAGCTGAGCGCGCAGGCCAGGGACGCTCGCGACGTCGGATGGTGGCAAGTACTGCCCGCTCACTTCCAGGATTGGCGGGAGCTGCGCTTTCGCGTCGGGAGCCACGGCGAGGAGCGCCAAGGCGATCACCCCAACCCTCGGTGCGACGCGTGCCTGCGGAGCGCGAAACGAGCCGCGGATTCCCATTCCCATCGGTGTCCCTCTCGGCGCTCCCCGATTCCCGGACGGCACGTCCGCTTGTGGAGCGGGATACGACTACCGCGCGCGTGGGTGGAGCAGCCTCGAGCGGGGGGTGGAGCGCGGGGGTGGAAAAGGGCCACGACTCGTGTGCAACCGTGGCCCGGAGTCCGTAGCCCTCCTAAACGAGCCCCATGCGCCGCGCCCGCGCGACGGCGTCGGTGCGGCTCCTCGAGCCGAGTTTCCCGTACACGTTGTTGAGGTGCGTCTTCACGGTGGCGAGGGAGACGAAGAGGCGCTGCGCGATCTCCGGGTTGGCGAGTCCCTGGGCCACGAGCTGGAGGATCTCACGCTCGCGCTTGCTGAGTGGTTCGACGAGCGCCTCTCCAGGCCGTGCGCGGGCGCCGGGCTGCCCGCTGGCAATCCCGGGCGGCTCGGCCGCGCCGTGACCGCTCGGGTGCGATGCCGCTGCCAGCAATCCTCGCGCGTAAGCGGAGACGGGTGAGCGGCGGCGCGCTGCGTCCGCCAGCAAGGCCGCCATGGGCTCTCCCTCGTCGAG
>MEMX01000065.1:53327-54232 GCA_001768075.1 Anaeromyxobacter sp. RBG_16_69_14
GAAGCTTCTGCGCGGCGGCCGCGAATTCGCCCAGCGCCAGCTCCACCCGGATGCGCGCCCCCAGGCGTGCCTGGCGCTCCTCGGGCAAGGCGGGCGGCGGCATCTCCTCCGCCGCCCAGCGGGCGGCCGCCCCGATGTCGCCCTGGCAGAGCCACAGGCGCGCCCTGAGGGCCTCGGCGACGCCGATCGTGGCGCGCGAGATGACCCGGCCGCGCATGAGGTCCGAGGCCCGCAGGGCGAGCCGGCGCGCACGGGCGGTATCTCCTTGCGCTTGCCGGACCCGGGCCAGCAGGATGGACGCGTTCACCGGGATGTCGGCGCTCTCCCAGGCGCTCCCGAGCTCGATGGCGAAGGAGAGGTGGCGCGCCGCCGCCTCGAGCTCGTTCCACTCGTAGCACACCCCCCCCAGCCGAGCGGCGGCGATCGCCGCGATGGGCGCGTCGTCGCCGACCATGGACGCGAGCCGCAGCGCGTCCTCGTACTGGCGTGAGGCCTCCCGCAGCTTCGCTCGCGAGAACTCGAGATCGCCCAGCTGTTCGGCCGCGAGCATGGTGATCGTCGCGTCACTTCCAGCGGAGAGCTTGCGCGCGCGGAGGTACGCAGCCCGGGCACCCCGCGCCTCCCCCAGGGCTTCGCTGGACATTCCGAGCGCGAGCAGCGCCAGGGCATGGAGTGCGCTCTCACCGCGGGCGAGCGTGCGCAGCGCTCCTCGCGCCAGCTGCTGCGCTCGCCGCGGCTGCCCTCGCAGGGAGGCGACGAGCGAACGCAGCGCCGCCGTCTCTCCGGCCGGCCACCGACCGGAGGCCGCGCGGGCCCGCGGGGGGAGGAGCGCCACGGCCGCCTCGACCTGACCCGTGCCGAACAGCGCCCACGCTTCGGCGAGCCGCAGCCCCGGGCGCGCTTCG
>MEMX01000065.1:54332-54751 GCA_001768075.1 Anaeromyxobacter sp. RBG_16_69_14
CCTCGAAGTCACCGGCTTCGACCGCGTGTCCTGCCGCCTCCGCGTCGAATCCGTGCTGCTCCAGCCAGGCTTCCGCGCGCCGGTGGAGTTCCGGCATCTCCGCGGGCCGCTCGACCTCCTGACGCCGGCGCAGGAACTCAGCGAAGAGGCGGTGGTAGCGCCACCACCTGCGCTCCTCGTCCAGCGGCACCACGAAGAGGTTCTCGCGGTCGAGCCGCTCCAGGAGTTCCTGGCCCGACACCGCACCTCGGGAGCCCGGCGCCCGGAGGGCGTCGCAGAGTGGCCCGCAGAGCCGATCGAGGATAGCGGTGCGGACGAGGAAGTCGCGGATCTCGGGCGGCTCCCGCTGCAGCACCTCCTCTTCCAGGTAGTCGGCGACCGCACGATGGCTTCCCGAGAACGCCGCCAGCGCCGCCGGG
>MEMX01000065.1:54784-65397 GCA_001768075.1 Anaeromyxobacter sp. RBG_16_69_14
CGCAGGCCGCCTGCCCAGCCTTCGGTTCGCGCGGCAACCGCCTCGGCGATGCCGGGAGCGAGCTGAAGCCCGGCCGCTTCCTCCAGGAGCTCCGTCGCGTCCTCCACGCCGAAACGCAGGTCGGCGCCGCGCAGCTCGCACAGCTCGCCACGGGCGCGCAGGCGCGCCAGCTGGAGCGGAGGCGACGCCCGCGCCGCGATGACGACGTGTGCGCGCTGTGGCAGGTGGTCGATCGCGTAGGCGACGGCATCGTGGATCCCCGGGCAGCGTAGGAGGTGGTAGTCGTCGAGGACGATCACCACGTCCCGCGGCGCGTCGGCCACCGATCCCCACAGCGCCGACACGACCTCCTCCGGTGACGCCCTGCCCGCATCGACCAACGCGACGGCTGGACCCCCAGCCCCTGGCAACGCCGCCGACACGGCCGCCGTGAGCTGCCGAAGGAAGCGCGATGGGTCGTCGTCCGTGGGCTCGAGCGACAGCCATGCCACGGCGACCTCCTGCGCAGCCGACGAGGCGCGCCACTGTGCGAGGAGCGTCGTCTTCCCCGCGCCGGCGGGGGCCGAGAGGAGGGTGAGCCGGAGCCGCGTCCCTACCACGAGGCGGCCGACGAGCACCGGGCGTGCCAGCAGGTCCTCGCGTAGAGGCGGCGGCCTGAGCTTCCTCTCGGCGATGGAATTCCCCGAGGGCGGCCGCTGCGCGCCCCCGCTGCTCGCGGCCTGCATGCGTCACCCTCCGCCGGAGTCCTGCTTGGCGCGCCGCGATGTGCCGGCGCCGGCACGCACGCCGCATTCTCCCGCACGTCAGCCGCCGTTTCCACCCGCGACTTCCACCGCTCGGTCGATGCCCCTCCACCCGACCACGGCGTATTGCCCCGCTCGAGAGTCACGAGAGCGGGTCGATCCCGCGGGGAGAAGACATGGACGAGATCGTTTCGAGGCGCAGCGTGCTGCAGACGCTCGGAGTGGCGGTCGGCGCCGTCGCGGCCAACGTCGCACTTCCATGCCACGCAGCGGTAGCCTCCGCCGAGGCAGGGTCCGTGCCGATGCCGGATGCGGCGGGGCCCCGGGAGGCCGGGCACCCCTGGTACGAGCTAGGGATGATGGGGGATCCCATCTCGGAGAGCCAGCTCATCTACCTTCTCGGTGCCGCGTGGGACGGCATGACCGACGTCGGGGAGTGCCTAGCCACCGCGAGGCGCATCCAGTCGGCGGACGTCTGGAGCTGGACGCGGGAGTGGTCGGGGACGGCGGAGCGGGTCCGCGCCGTCGCTAAAGCGAGCGCGGCGCGCGGCCACCGCGTGAGCGCGGGAGAGGCCTACCTCAGGAGCTCGACCTACTACCACGGTGCGCTCCTGCACCATCCCGAGCCCCGCGACCCGAGCGTGCTCGACGCGGCGAGGCGAGGCCGCGCCTGCTTCGAGAAGGCCCTCGAGCTCCTCTCCATCCCGGCCCACCCGGTGCGCATCCCCTACGAGGGCGCGACGCTCCCCGGTTACTTCTTCCGTTCGCCGGTGGTCCGCGGGCGGGCGCCGGTGCTCGTCGTCTTCCAGGGGCGGGACGCCTGGCCCGAGGACAACAGATATCTGTGGGACGGCGCCATCCGGCGCGGCTACCACTGCCTCGTCTTCCACGGGCCCGGGCAGGGGATGGCCCTGCGGGAGCAAGGGCTGACGTTCAGGCCCGACTGGGAGCGCGTCGTGTCGCCCGCCATCGACTTTGTCGTGAAGCAGGCCCAGGTCGATCCCCATCGGATCGTCGTCATGGGGCTCAGCATGGGCGGCGCGCTCGCACCCCGCGCGGCGGCCTTCGACAGGCGCATTCACACGTGCATCGCGAACCCGGGTGTGTACAGCTGGGCCGACGCCATGTTCGCCTACCTGGACGCGCTCGAGCCCGGCCTCGTCCCGCTCCTCGACACCGACCCGCGCGCCTTCGACGCACGGGTGGAGCAGATGATCGCCTCGGTGCCCCTCTACAGATGGGCTTTCGTTGACTGGATGTGGAAACACGGCGCGCGCTCGCCCTCGGAACTGCTGCTCAAGATGAGGGAATTCACGAACGCGCCCGTCATCGACCGCATCTCGTGCCGGATGCTGGTGATGGACGGGACCGCCGAGGCCTTCACCGCCGGGCAGGCGAAGAAGCTCCACGAGGAGCTGAGGTGTCCCAAGGAGTACATGCTGTTCACCGAGGAGGACACCGGCCTCCTTCACTGCCAGACCGGCGCGCACGCCGTGGCTGCCCAGCGCATGTTCGACTGGCTCGACGAGCACGTCAGGGTTTGAGCGCCTTGGCGTCGCGCCGGGCGAACCTGCGCAGTGACGAGGCGAAGCGGTTCCGCGGATCTGGCCGCGTGGGCGTCAGCCTGGGTCGGGATCCGCGGTGTTCAGGTGCAGGAGCTTGCCATTGGGGAGCATGTTGAATGGCGGCCTGAGACCAGCTCGGAACTGGCGCAGGCGCTCGCACCGATCTGGCGCATGGTCGCAGTAGAACCCACGCCAGAGCGCAAGCGCCGGAGCCATCACCGGGACGGTGAAGAGAGGACACCTATCCTGTTGCGGGCAGGTAGCCATCACTCGTTCTCCTGGACGCCAGGCAGCAGGCGCCTTGACCCCTCCGGTCCCGGCTGCGAGGGGTGTGCCGCCGCGGGCCGGCAAGGTGCGTGATTTCGCGTGGCTGCTTCAGCGCGCGCGGTTCCGTTGCTGGCAGGACCGACAATGCAGTCGGGCGCACGGCTCGGGCCCGGCGCTTCGATCGCCCGCCTGCGAGGTCAGGGGTGACCCGGGGTCTCCGAGGTGCGGCACCACAGATGAGCCGGCGTGGGGGCGGAGCCACGCGGAAACTCGTCGCAAGCGGGGCCGCGGCCCGCCAGGCGCCAGCCAGTGTGACCCTCGAGGGTCTGGCGCTGGGGCTTTGCACCCACCGTGGCGAGGCCACCCTCCTTGCGCGGTCGCCGGATCTACTCCATGTGAGCGTAGAATGCTGCGGCTGGCGCGGCGCGGACCTCGTGACCCGCTCCGTTCCTGGCCAGCACCGCAGGTCGCTCGCAGGGGGGATTCCTGGGATGAAGACAAAGGGACTCGCGGCAGTGTGCGCACTCTGCTTCGTAGCCTCTCTGGCTCACGGTGCCGAGCAGCCCGCCGAACAGCCCGTGGTCGGCCTCATCACCAAGACCGACACCAATCCCTTCTTCGTGAAGATGAAGCAGGGCGCCGAGATGGCGGCGAAGAAGGACGGCGCCAAGCTCATGACGGCGGCCGGCAAGTTCGACGGCGACAACGCCACCCAGGTCACGGCCATCGAGAACATGACGACCGCCGGCGCCAGGGCCATCCTGCTCACCCCGAGCGACACGAGGGCGATCGTGCCGGCGGTCAAGAAGGCGCGCGCGGCGGGCGTGCTCGTCATCGCCCTCGACACGCCCACCGAGCCGCAGGAGGCCACCGACGCGCTCTTCGCCACGGACAACTTCAGGGCCGGGGTGCTGATCGGCGAGTACGCCAAGGCGGCGATGGCCGGCAAGCAGGCGAAGATCGCGACGCTCGACCTCGCGCCCGGGATCACGGTCGGCAAGCTGCGCCACGATGGCTTCCTCTCGGGGTTCGGGATCAAGGAGGGCGACCCGATCATCGTGTGCAGCGCGGACACGCGCGGTGACCAGGCCAAGGGGCAGACGGCCATGGAGAACTGCCTGCAGAAGGCGCCCGACCTCAACGTCGTCTACACCATCAACGAGCCCGCCGCGGTGGGCGCGTACCAGGCGCTGAAGGCCACGGGGAAGGCGAAGGGCGTGCTCATCGTCTCCGTGGACGGGGGCTGCGTCGGCGTGAAGAACGTGAAGGCCGGGATCATCGCCGCGACCTCGCAGCAGTACCCGCTGAAGATGGCCGAGATGGGCGTCGGCGCGGGCGTGGAGTACGCGAGGAGCGGCAAGAAGGCGTCGGGCTACACCGACACGGGCGTGACGCTCATCACGGACAAGCCCATGCCGGGGGTCGCGAGCAAGGACGCGAAGTACGGGCTCGACAATTGCTGGGGCAAGTAGCGCGCCGCCCCTGAGGGAGGTGAGCCGTGGCTTCCTCTTCTTCGACCTCCTCGACCGTCGTCGGTACTGCAATCCCCGCGCCCCGCATCATCGACCGGCTGCCGCCGATCGGCACGCTGGGACCGCTCGTCGCGCTCGCCGTCGCATGCGCGTTCTTTGCCTCGCAGACGAGCCGGTTCCTGGCGGGCCAGAACTTCTCGCTCATCCTGCAGCAGGTGATGGTGGTGGGCGTCGTCGCGATCGGCCAGACGCTCGTCATCCTCACCGCGGGCATCGACCTTTCGTGCGGGATGCTGATGGCGCTCGGCTCGATCGTGATGACCAAGTTCGCCACCGACCTCGGCCTCGACCCATACCTGGCGATCGGGTGTGGCCTCCTCTCGTCCACGGCGTTCGGCTACCTGAACGGCGCGCTCATCACGTTCGTCAAGCTGCCGCCCTTCATCGTGACGCTGGGCACGCTCAACATCGCCTTCGCCGTCACCCAAATTTACTCACAGTCACAAACCGTGTCCGATCTCCCCGACCCGCTCCTGTTCTTCGGCAGGACGTTCAGGGTCGGCGAGACCGAGGTGACCTACGGCACGGTGCTCATGCTGGCCCTGTACGCCGTCGGCTGGTTCGTCCTGCGCGAGACGGCCGTCGGACGGCACGTCTACGCGCTCGGCAACAACGCAGAGGCCACGCGGCTCATGGGGATCCCCACGCAGCGCATGCTGCGGGGCATCTACACGGTGGCGGGCCTCCTGTACGGGATCGCCGGGCTCCTCATCGTCGCACGCACCGGCGTCGGCGATCCGCAGGCGGGTCAGACTGACAACCTGGACAGCATCACGGCGGTGGTGCTGGGCGGCACGAGCCTCTTCGGCGGGCGGGGCGCCATCCTGGGCACGCTCGTGGGCGCGCTCATCGTCGGCGTGTTCCGTAACGGGCTCACGCTGATGGGCGTCGCCTCCGTCTACCAGATCCTCATCACCGGCATCCTCGTCATCCTCGCGGTGGCGACGGACCAGCTGTCCCGCCGCAGGGGGTAGCGCCATGACCACGACCGCTGCCGCAAGGGCCACCTCCCTCGCGACCTCTGCAAGTCCGATCCCGGTCCTCGAGGCTCGAGGTCTGGTGAAGCGGTACGGCCATGTCACCGCGCTCGACGGCGCCGATTTCCTGCTCCTGCCCGGCGAGATCCTGGCCGTTATCGGCGACAACGGCGCCGGCAAGTCCACGCTCATCAAGGCGCTCTCGGGCGCGGTCATCCCGGACGCCGGCGAGATCCTCCTCGACGGCAAGCTGGTCCACTTTCAGAGCCCCCTCGACGCGCGGCGGCAGGGGATCGAGACGGTGTACCAGGACCTGGCAGTGGCGCCGGCGATGAACATCGCCGAGAACCTGTTCCTCGGCCGCGAGCTGCGCAGGGCCGGACCCCTCGGTTCCGTGCTCGGCATGCTGGACAAGAGGCGGATGCTGTCCGAGGCGACGTCCCACATGCAGTCGCTGAAGATCGGAATCCGCTCCATGAAGCAGGCGGTCGAGACGCTCTCCGGCGGTCAGCGGCAGGGCGTGGCCGTCGCGCGGAGCGCCGCCTTCGCCCGGCACGTCGTCATCATGGACGAGCCGACCGCCGCCCTGGGGGTGAAGGAAGGCAACATGGTACTGGAGTTGATCCGGCGCGTCCGCGATCGCGGGCTGCCGGTCATCCTCGTCAGCCACAACATGCCTCACGTCTTCGAGGTCGCGGACCGCATCCACATCGCCCGGCTCGGCAAGCGCAGCTGCGTGGTGAACCCGAAGGGCATCAGCATGTCCGAGACGGTGGCGGTGATGACCGGCGCGAGGCGGCCGGAGGACCTGCCGCCGGAGGCGCTCGCCTGACGGTGGCACCCCATGGGCGCGCAGGCGCGGTTCGTGGTGTTCGGGGAGGCGCTGACCGACTTCATCCGGGAGGATGCGAGGCACTGGCGCAGTGCCGCAGGGGGCTCGCCCTGGAACGTCGCGCGCGTCGGCGCCCGGCTGGGCCTCCCCACGGGGTTCGCCGGCGCCGTGAGCCGCGATCTCTTTGGCGAGGAGATCCTGCGGCTGTCGCGCGAGGCGGGGCTCGACCTGCGCTTCACGCAGCAGGTGGATCGGCCGCCGCTCCTCGCCATGGTCGTGTCGAAGCATCCCCCGCGCTACTTCTTCGTGGGCGCGGACAGCGCTGACCTCCACTTCGATCCGGGGTCGCTGCCGATGCGCTGGCTCGACGACGCCGAGGTCCTCCACTTCGGCTCGATCAGCCTGGCGCGAGCGCCGCTCGCCGGCCGGTTGCTTGCGATCGCGGAGGCCGCGCACGCCGCCGGCAAGCGCGTCGCGTTCGATCCCAACCACCGGAACGTGATGGGCGAGGGTTACCGGCCGACCCTGCGCCGGATGGCCGAGCTGGCCGACTACATCAAGGTCTCCGACGAGGACCTGGCAGGGCTCTTTCCCGGACTGGGGGAGCTGGATGCGCTGGGCCAGCTCCGCGCGTGGTCGCCGCGCGCCTCGATCCTGCTGACGCGCGGCGCGGCGGGGCTGCGGCTCATCACGCCCGAACGCGAGGTGGTGCAGCCGGCGATCCCGGTCGCCGTCGTCGACACGGTGGGAAGCGGTGACGCCAGCATGGGCGGCTGGATCCACAGCCTGGTGACCCGGCCTGCGGCGCCGCTCGAGGCGCACGCTGCCTTCGCCGTGGCCTCCGCCGCGGTCGCCTGCCAGCACCATGGCGCGTATGCGCCGCTGTATGGCGAGGTGGTTGCGCTGCTGGCGGCCAGCACCTGACCCGCGAGGCGTGAGCTGTAACACGGGACTGGTCGCGGGCTCCGTTTCGCGTCTACACTCCTAACCCCGCGCAGTGGATCCCACCGATCGGAGGGAACGATGAGGTGTTGGTTGCTGCTCGCCGCTGCCGTGCCGACCCTTGCAACGGTACAGGTGGCACTGGCGAGTCACGAGTTGATTGCCCAGAACGCGCAAGGCGGTCAGCAGCCCCAGCAGCCCGATGCCGGCCCCAGTCAACCGGAGCGTCCGGCGATCGCCCCCGTCGTTGACATCAGGGCGATCAAGCGCTGCAAGGTGGGGTGCGTTCAGAGGCAGCAGACCTGCGTCCGGAACGTGAGCGCGAAGACGAAGCGATGCTTCGTCGACACGCTGGACGAGTGCAAGCGCATCGGATGCCCGTGTTCGGTCTGGCTGCAACCCTATCAGCTGGAACAATGTCAGCGGGCGTGCAGCAAGTGCGCCGTGAAGAAGAAGCAGGAAGCGGACGTCAATTGCATATTCGCGCAGGAATCCAAAACTTGCACAAAGGACGAGACGGATTGCCGCAGGGTGTGCGAGGAGTCGGGGTTCGGTCTGGAGGGCTCTTACTGGAGGTAGCCTTCAGGACGGGACTTCGACCGGTGTGCGACGGGACCCGCGAACGGGACACCTCCCGCTGTTCTCGAAATCGCGAGCCGTCGTCTAGCATGTGGGGGACATGGCAACCCGCTGCATTCCCCTTGGACCGCTCTTCTCCGGCGAGGGCTCGCGCGCCTTCCTGGGCCTTCGAATCACGGACGGCGAGGCGAGCCCCTGCGCCCTGGTATGGGTCCCGGAGGAGGTGACGTGCGAGCCGGACCTCGTCGAGCGCCTGCGCCAGGAGACCTCGGACGCAGCCAAGCTCACGCACCCCAACATCCTGCGCGTGTTCGGCCTCACCGAGGTCGACGAGGGGCTGGCCCGAGTCGTGGAGTACGCCGACGGCGAGTCGCTTCGGCGGATCCTCGAGGTGACGAAGCGCCTGCCCGGGGGCCTCGCCGCGCGCATCGCGGTCGATGCTGCGCTGGGCGTGCAGTACGCCCATCTCGGCGGCAACGAGGACGGCACGGCGCTCGTCCACGGGGACCTGCGGCCGGAGACGCTGCTCGTCTCCTACGCGGGCGTGACGAAGGTCTCGGGTTACGGAGCGCTCACCGTCGCACCGAAGGAGACTGGCGGAAAGCGCGTCAAGGGCCGGCGCCGGCACTCCGCGCCGGAGCAGATCCTCGGCGGGCGCTACGCCGCCACTCCCCAGACCGATGTCTACCTGCTGGGCCTCGTTCTCTACGAGGTGCTCACCGGCGAGGTTCCGTTTCAGGGCGAGAAGGACTTCGACGCGGCCGTCGTCACCAAGCAGCCGCCGCTTCTCAACTCGGAGCTCGTTCCGGCCAAGCTGAGGCCGGTCATCGGCAAGGCGATGGCGAAGAAGGGCAGCCTTCGGTTTCCGACGGTCCAGGCCTTCCGCGAGGCCGTCGAGGAGGCGATGGGCAGGCTCCCTGATCGCTTCGACCTGGGCGCTGCTCTGGAGGCCGCCTTCGCCAGCGATAACGCCCGTCGCGCGCGCCAGCGCGTGCTCGAGGACGGCGTTCAGGAGTGGGTCGTGCGCAAGGGGAAGGGGCCCAGGCTCGCCGCGCAGCCGGTGGCCCCGAAGCCGGCGCCCACCCCGCCGTCCGGATCGTCTTTCACGCCTGTACCGCCCAGGCCCAGAGCGCCGCCCGTCGCGGTCGTGCCGCCCCTTCTCGGCGATGACGCCCTCGAATCCGTGGAGGAATTCCCGGAGCTGCCTTCGGTGGTGCATCGCTCGCCGCTCGAGGAGAAGGCCCCCGAGCTCGCGCTGCCTCCGGCTCCGACGCTAGCGGCGGTGCCCCAGGACGCGCAGGGGGCGGGGCCGCGAAGGGTCAGGCGGGGGCTCTCGCCGTGGGCTGTCGCGATCCCCGCGCTGGCGGTCGCCGCCGCGGTGGCGTTCTGGATGGGCAGGCGGTCCGGGCCGGAACGGCCCGTTCCGGCACCGGCACTCGGCCCGTCCGCCGCCGCGCCGCAAGGAGGTGGCGGTGGCTCCACGAGGGCGAGTTCCGGGCCGGAGGAAAGCGCCAGGGTGGTGGAGAGCCCGCGCGCACGCCAGATCGATCCATCGCCCCCGCCGCGCACGAAGCCGACGCTCGAGGTGGTGACCACTCCGCCGCTCACCGTCTCCATCGATGGCAAGGCCGTCGGCCGCACCCCCTCGAAGGTGGACGTCACGCCGGGACCGCACCGGGTGACTCTCGCCGATCCGTCGCAGGGCATCAGGATCGTCCGCAACGTCCACGTCAAGCCCGGGGCGAACCGCCTCGCGCTCACGGTGGGGAAGGGGACCGTCACGGTGAGCGGGCCGAGCGGCTGCGAGGTGCGCATCGACAGCCGGGTGGTGGGCAGGACGCCGCTGGAGGGTCCCGTCCCCGTATTCGAGGGCAGCCACCGCATCCAGGTGACAATGGGTGATGCTCACTGGAAGGAGAGCTTCTCCATCGTCGACGGCGAGCAGGTGACCGTGGACGTCGCGTTCCAGGCGCCGGAGCGGGGTTAGCCGGAGGGAATCCCCCTCTCCCCGGACGGGAGGAGGGCGGGAGAGGGTTGGCGGCAGGGTCAGCCCCTCTCCCTGCCGCGCGGGGAGAGGGAGCCAAATTTGCTCGTTCAGTCGCGCTCGCGACGGCCGTCCGCGCCCTCGAGCGCGGCCTTCATGAGCTTGAAGAACACGTCGGTGTTCCGCTGGACGCCCACGAAGCGCTTCCAGACGTCGCTCCCGGACGAGTAGGTGGACACAGGGATGTCGGTCGCCGTGTGGACGGCCTGGTCCTGCTGCGTGGCTTGCCCGCCGATGACCCAGCCCTTCCCGGCGTCGCGCTGGTAGGGCTCCGAGACGTAGCTCGCCGCCTTGAGCTCGGTCTTGACGGCCGTGGGCAGGAGGCTGTCGATGACCGGCGTCGCCTTCGTGAGCCAGGTCTCGTTTCGGTCGCCGCTCGCGCCGAAACCCACGAGGAGCTTCTTGTCGACGTCGTAGGTGGCGGGGTAGCCGTCGTGGTACGTCGCGAAGTCGTACCTCGGGAACCCGGCCGCGTCGTAGACCCCGACCACCTTCGCAGGCGCGAGGTCCGCGGGGGCCGCGGTCTTGAGGGCGTCGATGCCGCCCAGGTTGGTCGGGTTCGACGCGGACTGCTTGTTCGCGAGCGCGCCCATGAGGCTGAAGCCGGAGCACTCGTGGTCGGCGAGCACGACGACGACCGTGTCCCCGAGCTTGTCCGCCCACTTGCGCGCGACTCCGACCGCCCGGTCGAACTCGAGGGTCTCGCCGATGACGCGGTCCACGTCCATGAGGTGCGACTGCTTGTCGATGTGCGCGCCCTCGATCATGAGCACGAAGCCATTCTCGTTCTTCGAGAGCACCTTGAACGCCGCGTCGGCCATCTCGTCGAGCATGGGCTGATCCGGCGCGTGGTAGGCGTTCACGACGTCCGCGCTCACTCCCCGCCGGGCCGAGATCTTGTCGAGCGCCACGTTCATGTTGCCCCAGCCGAAGAGGCCGAGGAGCTTGCCGGGGCCGTGGCCTGCCACGGCGTTCGCGAGGCCGTGCGAGCTGTCCACGTAGGTGAAGCCGGCCTTCTGGAAGTCGCCGACGAGGTCGCGGTCGGCGTCGAGGGCGCCGGCCGCCGAGGCCGGGAGGTCCCAGCCGGACAACAGATCAGCCGGCAGCTTCTCGTAGTCGCCGTTGCTGGCAG
>MEMX01000065.1:65485-65845 GCA_001768075.1 Anaeromyxobacter sp. RBG_16_69_14
CCGACCTGGCCCGTGCCCTGCCAGTCGCTCTCGTCGAGGTACTGGTCGCAGATGCCGGTGCCCTTGTTGCGGTCGCCGGTGTGCACAGCGTTCGCCGCCGGGGTCGCGTCCTCGAGGTCGGAGTTCGTGACGATTCCGAGCGAGGTGCCCTTCACGCGGTGCAGGTACTCGGCCATGTACTCGACGCGCGGGTAGTAGAAGGGGTTCGTCATGTGCGCGGGGTAGACGCCCTCCTGGCCGTTGTTGGCGTGCGACCCGGTGGCGTAGCACGCCATGCCGGGGGCGGAGTCGGTCACGATGCTGTTGAGCGAGTGCGTGGTGACGAGGCCGGTGCCCGGGAACCTGTCCATCGCGAGGTAG
>MEMX01000066.1:0-7595 GCA_001768075.1 Anaeromyxobacter sp. RBG_16_69_14
AACGCCGCGCCCGCATCCGACTCGTGTTTCGCTCTCTTCACGGCGGACTTCCGGTGGGGGGATGGCTACCATTGTGAGCACGAGCCCGTGCTCTCCCGCTCCCGCTCCCGGCTCCCGTGCGATGCGCCGAGGAAAGTCGAGTCCGAATCACACGCCCGCGAGGTAGGTGTACCCGCGCATCACGTGCTCGAAGAAGTCGGCGAGTTGCACCCCCTCCTTCGGCCGGATGGTCCCCTCCTTCACCCTCTGGTCGAGCGCGCTTTTCACGCGTCGTGCTAGGTCGTCCGGTGCGTACTGCATGCGCGAGAGCACCTGCTCGATCCGGTCGCCCGGGATGACCTCCTCGATATAGAAGTCCTCCGGGTCCTCGTCGTCGACGAACACGTGGATCTCGTTCACACGCCCGAACAGGTTGTGCATGTCGCCCATCACGTCCTGGTAGGCGCCGGTCAGGAACAGTCCCAGGAAGTAGGGCTCGCCCGGTTTCAGCGCGTGGAGCGAGAGCGTCTCGTCCACGCCCTCCCCCTCGATGAAGCGGTCGATCTTCCCATCCGAGTCGCACGTGATGTCGACGATGGTGCAATCGCGGGTGGGTGGCTCGTTCAGCCGGTGCAGCGGGACGATGGGAAAGAGCTGGTCGAACGCCCAGTGGTCGGGCGCGCTCTGGAAGAGCGAGAAGTTCGCCATGTACTGATCGGCGATCTTGTCGCCCAGGTCGCGCGTGTCGCGCGGTAGCCTCTTCTTCCCTCGGTTCAGCGCCACCAGCCCGCGGCAGAGCTTCCAGAAGAGGCTCTCCACGACGGCGCGCTCCTCGAGCCCGAGAATGCCCAGCTTGAACATCTGCAGGGCCTCTTCCTTCTTCGCGACCGCGTCGTGGTAGGCCTCGGCCTTGTTGCGCGCCGTGAGGCCAGCCACGATCTCGCGCATCTCGCGGACGACCTTGGACTCGTTCGGCTGCGGCGCCGAGGCGGCGGCTATCTCCTCGGGCGCGCCGATCTCGATGTGCCCGAACACGTTCATCACCACGCAGGAGTGGTGCGCGGTGATGGCGCGCCCCGACTCCGAGACGATGTGCGGCTCTGGCACCAGCTCGTTGGAGCAGACGCTCTGCAGGTTGTACACGACGTCGCCCACGTACTCGTCGAGCGTGTAGTTCACGGAGGAGGTCTGGCCGACGCTGGGGCTCGCGTTGTTGCGCGTACCGACGTAGTCGACGCCGAGTCCACCCCCCACGTCGAAGTACTCGATGGGGAGGCCCATCTTGCGCAGCTTGGCGTAGACGCGCGCGGCTTCGTTGACGGCGTCCTTCACCACCCTGATGTCGGTGAGCTGGCTGCCCACGTGGAAGTGGAGGAGCTTCGCGCAGTGCTCCTTGCCCTTCTCCTTCAAGATTCCGACGGCGTGGATGAGCTCGGGGACGGTGAGCCCGAACTTCGCGAAGTCGCCGCCCGACGACTCCCACTTGCCGGTGCCCTTGGTGGTGAGCTTGGAGCGGAGCCCGATCATGGGCTCGACGCCCATCTCCTCGGCGATCCGGAGGAGGTGCGGCAGCTCGGACAGCTTCTCCACCACGACGATGATCTTTCGGCCCAGCTTGCGGCCGAGGAGCGCCAGTCTGAGGTACTCCTCGTCCTTGTACCCGTTGCAGACGGTGATGGCCTCGGGGTCGACGTTGTAGCCGAGGACGACGAGCAGCTCGCCCTTCGAGCCCGCCTCGAGGCCGTAGTGGTAGGGCGCGCCGGCGTCGAGGATCTCCTCGACCACCTCGCGCATCTGGTTCACTTTTACCGGATACACGCCGAAGTAGCGCCCGGTGTAGCTCATCTCGCCGATGCCCTTGCCGAAGGCCTCGTTGATGGCCTTCACGCGGGCGCGCAGCACGTCCTGGAAGCGCACCACGCAGGGGAAGCCGAGCCGGCGCTCCTGGATGTCCTCGACCACGTCCATGATGTCGATGGTGGGCCCGGGCTGGCCGTGTGGATGGACGACCAGGTGCCCCTTGTCGCTCACCGAGAAGTAGCCGGCCCCCCAGCCGGGCACGTTGAAATGCTGCGCCGCCTTGTCTGTCGACCAGCCAGAGGCTGGCGTCGCCGCCGTGGCGTCGCTCTTGGGCTCGGGGATGTGGGACTCGGGCATGGCCATCGCGGTCCACTTCTACATGGGCAGCCGTGAGAAATAAAGATCGCGCGCCCCCGGGCTGGGTGTTATCGAGCCGCCGGCGTGACCGGCTTCCACTCGCCCCTCCCTCGACCCACGCCGACCCACGCGAAGCTCGCCGATCGCGTTCGTGAGCTTCGCTCCGCCCTTCTCCAAGTTCCCGCCACGTTTGCCCTCATCTGGCGCGCCGATCACGGCGGCGCCATCGCGCTCGCTGTGCTCACCGCCCTCGCGGCGGTGCTTCCGGCCGGCATCGCCTGGACCGGGAAGCTCATCGTGGACGCTGTGGTCGCCGCAGGGAAGGGTCAAGGGGCACCAGGCCACGTCACCGAGCTCGTGCTGCTCGAGCTCGGACTGATGGCGGCCTCCATGACTGCCGCCCGCCTGCTCGGACTGCAGCGCGAGCTCCTGCGGGCGCGACTCGGCAACGTCGTCAACGAGCGGATCCTCGAGAAGGCGCTCGAGCTGGAGCTGCGGCATTTCGAGGACGCGGACGTCTACGACAAGATGCAGAACGCGCGGCGGGAGGCATCGGCGCGGCCGCTCTCGCTGGTGGTTCAGGCCTTCTCGATCGCCCAGAACGCCATCACCCTCGGCGCGCTCTCCGCGCTGCTGGTGCGCCTGTCGCCCTGGAGCGTCCTCGTCGTCGTGGCGTCCTCCGTTCCGGCCTTCCTGGCCGAGGCGCGCCTCGCCGCCGCCTCCTTCCGGCTCAACTCCTGGCGCGCACCGGAAGGGCGGCGGCTCAACTACCTGGAATGGATCCTGACCCGCGACAGCCACGTGAAGGAGGTGAAGCTGTTCGGGCTCGGGCCGCTCGTGCTGGGGCGCTACCGGACGCTCTTCACCAAGTTCTACGACGAGGACCGCCGCCTCGCGGTGCGTCGGATGGCGAACGGCGTCCTCTTCGGGCTCGTCTCCCTCGCCGCCTTCTACGCCATGTACGCGGTGGTCGCCTCTCGCGCGGCTCGCACCGAGATCTCGCTCGGCGACCTCACCCTCTACCTCGCCGTGTTCCGGCAAGGACAGGCCGCGGTGCAGGCCATCCTCACCGCGATGGGCGGCATGTACGAGGACGCGCTCTACATGACGAACCTCTTCGCCTACCTCGCCATCCCGACCGGAGGTGAGAGGGCGCGCCAGCCCCCCCCCTCCATCGTGCCACCGAGCGTGCCACCGAGCGTGCCACCGCGCGGTCGGCCGAGCCGGATCGAGCTCAGGAACGTCTCGTTTCGGTACCCGAGCCGCGAAGGCTGGGCGCTGCGCGAGGTCTCGCTCGTGCTCGAGCCCGGTGAGAAGCTCGGGCTGGTGGGCGAGAACGGCGCCGGGAAGAGCACGCTCGTGAAGCTGTTGCTCCGCCTGTACGACCCGACCGAGGGCGCCATCCTCTACGGTGGGGTGGACCTGCGCGACATGGACGTGGCCGACATGCGCACGCGCATCGGGGCCGTCTTTCAGGACTTCGTCCGCTACCAGTTCACGGCGGCCGAGAACATCGGGCTCGGCAGCCCCGACCACGTCGACGACCGGCCACGCATCGAGGAAGCGGCCCGGCGCGGCGGCGCCGCCGCGGTGGTGGAGACGCTGCCGCAACGCTACGACACGGTGCTGGGCGGCTGGTTCGAGGCGGGCCAGGAGCTCTCGGCCGGCCAGTGGCAGAAGCTCGCGGTGGCGCGCGCCTTCATGCGGGAGGGGGCGGAGGTGCTCGTCCTCGACGAGCCCACCGCCGCCATCGACGCGGAGGGTGAGCACGAGCTGTTCGAGCGGTTCCGCGCTCTCGCCGCCGACCGTACCGCCATCGTCATCTCGCACCGCTTCTCGACCATCCGGACCATGGCCGACCGGATCGTGGTGTTGAAGGGGGGCCGGGTCGAGGAGCTGGGTAGCCACCGCGCGCTGCTCGAGAAGAACGGCCGGTACGCGCACCTCTTCCGGATGCAGGCGCAGGGCTACCTCGACTGATGGCGCTGGCCTGTTGACCGGATCCCGTAGTCGATCGTCGTGTAGGGGCGGGGTCGACGCAGCCGTGGGAGATGAGCTCGCCCTACCGCTCGCCCCGAAGCACCGCCAGCGCCGCCTGGAAGTCGGCGGGGAGCGTCGCCTCGAGCTCGAGGCGCTTCCCCGTGCGCGGGTGGTCGAAGCCGAGCCGCCAGGCGTGCAGTGCCTGGCGCCCGAGCGCTTCCGCCGCCCTGCGCACTGTTTCCTCCGGCGCGAGCCGCGCCTCGCGCCGTGCGCCACCGTAGATAGCATCCGCCAGCAGCGGATGACCGAGCTCCGACAGGTGGACGCGGATCTGGTGCGTTCGCCCCGTGTGCAGCGCCACCTCTGCCAGGGTCGCGGCCTGAAACGCCTCGCGCACACGCCAGGCGGTGACCGCACGGCGCACGGTCTCGAGGCGCGCCGTGAAACGAACGCGGTCGCGCGGGTGGCGCCCGTACGGCGTGTCGAGCGTGCCCTCCGGAGCAAGCCGGCCGTGGCAGAGCGCGAGGTAGCGCTTCTCCACCTCGCGCGCCTTGAACGAGGACTGCAGCGCTGCCAGCGCGGCCTCCGTCTTCGCGACCACCAGGCAACCCGACGTGTCCTTGTCGAGCCTGTGCACCAGACCGAGCCGCTCGCCCGCTACCGACGGCATCCCGAGGTGATGCAGGAGGGCGTTCACCACCGTCGAGTGCGGCGTGCCGCGCGCGGGGTGAACCACCATCCCGGCCGCCTTGTCGAGCACCAGCAGATCTCGGTCCTCGAACAGCACGGAGAGCGGCAGGTCCTGCGCCAGCAGGCCTGACGGCTCGGGGTCGGGAACAGTCAGGTCGAGTCGCTCGCCACCGCGCAGCCGCGCAGCCGCCTTGGCCGGGCGACCGCAGAGGAGCACGTGGCCGCCGTCGAGAAGGCGCTGCGCCCGCGAGCGCGACAGCTCCGGCGCGAGGCGCGCCAGGGCCACGTCGAGGCGGAGCCCGCTCATATCGGGAGGGACGACGAGAACTCGGATCTCCGCCACGTGCCTCCGCAGGCGCCCGCTCCAGCGCGGAGTAGATCAGCCCCGATGGCTACCAGATCTTCGACTTCACGTGGCGTTTCGAGCGCAGGATGACGTCGACGATGGCGCGGTCGTAGTAGTTGCTGCGAGCGTACAGCTCGGGCGACACGCGCGAGCGATACAGCTCGCGACCCTCCTCGAGCTCGTCGCGCAGGGCCTCGAAGAAATCGTCCTTCTCGATTCCCCGGACGATCTTGTCCTCGTTGTAGAGGGAGACGTCGGAGCAGATGGCCCTCGCGAGGCGGATCGCTTGCTCGGGGGTCTCGATGAGCGGCATTGGCAGATGCTATTCCGGCCCCCGCGCCCAGGTCAACGCGCTGTCTGATAGCGCATGCCACATGAACTGACGCTCGAGATGGGGGGCGCGGGGGGAGAGTTCTCCCCTCCGCTTGAGGCGCCGCAAGGCGCCGGACATCAGCTCACAGCGGCGGCGGTGCCGCTGGAGAATCACATCAACGGGTCGCCGCTGTGACACCCAGGACCAGCGGGTCCGAGCCCCGCTGGCGCCATCGAGCGCGCGGCCATTCTCGCGGTGGTAGGTCAGCGAGCCCTCCCCTGCGAGGCGGCCGCACCGGTCGCCTCGAGGTAGCTTCGCGCCACCTTCTGGCCATCGAGGCGCAGCTCCTTCGCCATCGCCATGAGGATGCCGCGCAGGTAAACCGCCGCCGGTAGCTTCTCGAAGCGGTCGTTCTCCAGATTTTCGATGTGGTGGCGCGTGATCTTGGTGCGCTCGCATATCTGTGGAATGGTGAGGCCGCGCGCCTCGCGGGCGCGCCGGAGCACTTCACCGGTGAAGCGCGTCCCCTCGGGAACGAAGAAGACCTCCTCGGCACGCACAGGCCCCTGGACGGGCCGGGGGGCAGGCGGCGGCGGCGGCTCGACGTGGGGCAGAGCGGGCGCCGCCGCCACCTCGGTGACGGCCGCGAACGGCGGCGAAACATGCACGGCCGTGGCGAGCGGGATCGGCCGAGGCGGCGCCACCGCGACGGCGGAGAGCAGGATGGCGGCCGTGGCCGGGACCGAGGCGCGATCGTCCTCGCCGGCGCCCTCTCCCGCGCCACAGGAGAGAGCGCCACCCGCAGGGGTCTCCACGGCAGCCGAGGTCACCATCGGCTCCCCCGCTGTCGCTTCCGCTGGCTCTGGCTCCGCGTCCTTCGCGATCGTCAGGACCACCGGAGCGCTCTCCGCCACAACAGGCGGGAAGAGCTCGTCCGCCAGCCTCGCGACGTGCGACCTCGCCAGCGGCGGGATGACGGGCGGCAGCGCCACCACCTCGAGCGGAGTCCTTGCGGCCGAAGCGGCGGCACAGGCCGCGCGCCGTGCGGACTTGCCGCAGATTTCCATGTCGTAGCGCTGGCGCGCATCGGGATCGAGCAGGACGTTGAGCGCCTCCTCCAGCCTCTCGCTCAGCAGCGCTGCCTCGTCGGGCGAGATGAGGGTGTAGGTGGTGAGTGAATCCAGCCCGTACAGCGCCTCGGCGCGCTCCCAGGCCTTCACGATCTCGGACTCGGGCGCGTCGCATCGCACGTCGAGGATCTCGTACAGCGTCTGCTCTGCGACCGGCTTCACGGCGCTTCCTCGCTTGCATGCGCGGCGTCGAGCTCCGCCAGCCTGTCCGCGATCCGGGCGAAGCTGCGGGCGGCCGGCGTCCCGGGGTCCGGGCCCTGCAAGAGCGACGGCCTCCGCGCCCGCGCCTTCCGCCACATCTCTTCGTCGTGCTGGATGTGCCCGAGGTAATCCATCTCGAGCCCGAAGAACTTCCGCCACGCCGCCACCACGGAGACCCCGATCTCGGCGTCTTGCGGCGTGCGCGCTTGGTTCACCACCAGGCGTGGTCGAAAGAGCCCCAGCTGGCGTGCGAGTACCTGTCCGGCCTCGGGATCGAGCGCCGCGAGCGCGCCGACGATCTCGACCGGGCTCTTGAACCTGTCCTCCGCCATCACCTCGCGCAACAGATCCTCGAAGCCGCAGACCGAGACGACGTTGCGCACGCGCCGCCAGAAGGCCGCCTTCACGAACCGGTAAACGTTCTCGACCGCGGTCGGCTCCGGGACGAGCACCAGGATGCCGTGGTCACAGACGAGGAAGAAGTCGAGGACGTTGAGGTGCGTGCCCGCGCCCACGTCCACGATGACGTGGTCTACGTCCATCGCCTCGATGTGGTGCAGGAGCCGCATCTTCTGGGAATGGTTTGGATTCGCAGCGTCGAGGCCGTCCATCGCGCCAGAGACGAGCCCGAGGTTGGGCACGCCAGTCGGCGTCACGATGTCCTCGATCCGGTGCACGCGCCGCTCGATGAAATCGGAGAGGCTGCGGCGCGGCGGGTCGATGCCGAGGCAGGTGTGCAGGTTCGCGCTGCCGAGGTCGGCGTCCACGAGCACCACCCGCTCGCCACGGCGCGTGAACT
>MEMX01000066.1:7747-8085 GCA_001768075.1 Anaeromyxobacter sp. RBG_16_69_14
TCGAGGCGTCCGCCACGGACGCGATCCTACCCGAGGCGCTCGCTAATCCAAAAGTTCGGCGTTCCAGTAGGCGGCGTCGACCAGGGACAGGAACGGGCGCCACTCACGGTAGAAGGCGCGCCTCGTCGCAGAGCGGAACATAGGCGTCCAGCGCGGGCGGAAAGGTGCGCGCAGGAGCTTCATCCCCGCCTCCGCAGGTGAGCGCCCACCCTTCCTGAGGTTGCAGGGCACACACGAGCACACGACGTTCTCCCAGGCGGTGGCGCCGCCGCGGGAGCGCGGCACGACGTGGTCGAGGTTCAGGTCCGCCCGGGACATGCGCTCACCGCAGTACTGGC
>MEMX01000066.1:8157-8295 GCA_001768075.1 Anaeromyxobacter sp. RBG_16_69_14
GACGATGACCCTCGGAACCCGGATGCGCCGGCCGACGGCACCTATCGCGTCGTGATGCGCCGCGGCGAGCGCACTCCAGCTGTCGAAGTCGAAGAGCTGGAACTGCTCGTCGATAGCCTTGGCCGCGCCCTGGTAGAG
>MEMX01000066.1:8311-9019 GCA_001768075.1 Anaeromyxobacter sp. RBG_16_69_14
CGCACCGAGGTGATGTGGATCGGCTGGTAAACCCGGTTGAGTACGAGGACGCCGGTATCGAGCATCGATCCACATCCTAGCCAAACGGCGCGACGCACGCACGTCCACCCACTGCCCGCTCCTACCTCACCCTACATCTTGCGTCGGCACGGGCCACGGGCCACGCTACGGCTCGTGCGGTGTTCGTGGATCTGGAGCAGGATTGCTACTTCAGCCTGGGCAGTGCCTGTCCGATGAGCACGGGCTTGTCCGCGACGGTTCCGTAGAGGAACCGGTACGCTGCGTACGAGCGCAGCACGCGCTTCACGTAGCCGCGCGTCTCCTGGACCGGGATCTCCTCGACGAAGGCGTCGAGGGGAAGCGAGCCGCGCGAGCGCAACCAGCTCTTCACCGGACCCTCGCCGACGTTGTAGGCGGCGAGCGCGAGCGCCTCGGAGCCGTCGTATCGGCGCAGGAGGCCGCCGAAGTACGCCGCGCCGATGCGGATGGAGACGGGCGGTTTCATGAGGTCGGCCTGCTGCACACCGCCCATGCGCAGCTTCTTCGCCACGCCCTGGGCGGTGGAGAGCATGAGCTGGGTGAGGCCAATGGCTCCCGCGGAAGAGATGACGTTCGGGTCGAGCCCGCTCTCCTCGCGCATGAGCGCGAGCAGGAGATCGGGCGGCACGCCTGCCGGCGGCGCCCACCGTTCCACCTCGCTCCGGAAGA
>MEMX01000066.1:9030-10117 GCA_001768075.1 Anaeromyxobacter sp. RBG_16_69_14
GCCACCCGCCAGATGCGCAATGCCGTCCCCTCGGGGCGCCCCCGCAGCGCCGAGCGTCCGAGCGAGCGGATGAGGTTGTGCGCGGTCTTCTGATCGCCAGCGCGATCGAGCAGCTCCGCCACGAGCAGGAGCGCCTCGCCGCCCGCGAGCGCCTTCCGGTCCACGGCCGCCAGCTCCTCTGCTGCGGCGTGCACGAGGCCCATGCGCAGGAGGAGCAACCCTGCCCGGAAATGGCGATCCTTTAGCAGCGAGCCCGGCTGGTAGCGGAAGCCCTCCGCTGTGTCCGCTCCTCGCGCCCGCAGCCAGGTCGGGGCGGAGCCCGGCGCGGCCTCCTCAAGGCGCGCCCGCGCGAGCAGGCCATAGTAGTCTGCCGGGTATCGCTCGGCGAGGGCGCGCCACGCCTCGCGCGCCAGCGCAGCGTCGCCCGTATCACCGCGCTGCGTCAGAAGGCGCGCGCGCCAGTAGACCGCCCGCGCGTGCTCGTAGGGATCGGTGCCCTCGTAGTCCCGCTCGATGCGCGCGAGCGAAGCGAGCGCGCTCGCCACGTGGCCAACCTGCCGCTCGATCCAGGCGATGCGGAAGAGCGCCTCGGCCCGGAAATCGCCGCTGGCGTACTTCTCCGACAGGTCCGTCAGCGCGGCCAGCGCTTCCCCTGTGCGACCGGAGCGCGCGAGCAGATCGGCCGCATAGTAGAGCGCGTCATCGGCAAAGGGATGCGCCGGGTAGTCGCGCGCCAGCGCCCGGTAAGCGGCCACGCCCTCCACCGGAGCGACGATGGAGGATGCGCTCGCGAGCACGTACAGCGCGCGGACGCGCAGCTGCGGATCCTCGCAGCGCTCCGCCACCGGTCGCAGGGTGTCGATCGCCTTCGAGTGCTGCCGCACCCTGCGATAAGCCTTGCCGAGCGCGAAGCGCGCCCGGCACGCGAGCGACTCGCCCTTACCTGCGCCAGGCAACTTCGCCACCAGCGTGGTGAGTTCGGCCAGCGCAGGCGCATTGCGGTTCGCGTCGAGGAGCCCCTCGGAACGACGCACCGCGTCCTCGTGCGAGGGCGGCGCGCCGGCGGGGCCTGGCAGCTTCTTCAGCT
>MEMX01000066.1:10169-11308 GCA_001768075.1 Anaeromyxobacter sp. RBG_16_69_14
AGTCGGGGAGGCGTCCGAGAGAGGGTGCACCGCCCAGCACTCCACGAAGGCGCGCCGCGCCAGGGCCTGGTCTGCCTCGACCTTGCCCGCGGCCCGCAGGCGACCGATGAGGAGGAGCGCCTCCGAAGCCGGATCTCCGCGTGTGAGCTCCTCGGGAGCCGGCAGAGAGAGGATCGATGCCATGGCATCGAGCGCCCCGATCCGGTCGCCAACGCGCTGCAGCGCGCGTGCCTGGGCAAGCTGCGCCTCCGCCCACAGGATGGAGCCCATCTTGACCCCGCCGTACGCTGCCGCGGCCGTCCGGCTCTCGCCCATGAGCTCGTGGGTACGAGCTCTCGAGAACGCCACGCGATCGGCGAGGTCAGGAAGCGCCTCCTCGAGGCCGGCAAACGCTTTCAGAGCATCGGGCCCGCGCCCGGCCTCGACCAGCGCCAGCGCTCGCAAATACCGCGCTGCGGGTTCGTCCACGCCCTGGAAGCCCTTCGCCGCGGCCTCGTAGCGACCACCCTGGAAGTCGTCCAGCGCTCGCGAAGCGGGGCCGGTCGTGAAGAGAGGCGCCACCTCTGCCTCCGTGAAGGGCCTCGCCTCCGCGGGGGCCTCACCGACGGCGAAGACCGGAATCATCAAGAGCGTGAGGAGCTTGGTCATCTGTCTGGGCGTCGGGCGGGACTCGGAAACCGGGAACCGAAGTGCGATGGCCGAGCAGAGCGCCCGAGGAACCAGGGCCCCGGCTGCGCGACGCCAGGCGGCGCAAAGGTGAAACGCTCGTCCCACCCGGGCCATTTCACGGCCTGACCGCCGGCGACGGATCGGCGTTAGGATTGCCGTCCCGTGGACATCCGCACCCAGGCCACCCTCCTCGCGGCCATCGTGACGCTCGCCCTCGCGGGCGCCGCACTCCTGCGCGACAACCGCCCGCGCGTCTTCACGCTGTTCGCCATCTTCTCGGCCAACCTGGGGGTCTACTCGCTCGGGGTCTTCTTCCATCGCTGGCCCGGCGCGGAGCTCCGGTACGACCTGTGGGAGCGGCTCGCGGTCTTCACGGGGGCGCTCCTGCCGGCCTCGGCGCTCGCCTTCTTCCTCGAGTTCCTGGGCGTGGCGCGCCGCCCTGCGCGCCGAGCGCGCAACGCCATGCTGGC
>MEMX01000066.1:11316-25469 GCA_001768075.1 Anaeromyxobacter sp. RBG_16_69_14
TCTCCGGGCTCGTCGTGGCCGCATCGCCGCTCGTGCGGCTCTCCATTCCCAAGCTCGTCGTGACGATCTACGTGCTCGGTGGCATGGCGGCCGTCCTCACCGTGCTCTGGAACCGGATGCGCAGCTCACCTACCCGGGTCGAGCGCGCGCGACTCCTCTACCTCTTCATCGGCGCCAGCGTCGCCATCGCCCTCTCGACGCTCGACGTCCTGCCACGCTTCGGCGTCCCCTACCCGCTCCAGGGCCTGGGAGCCATCACCCTCACCCTCTTCATGTTCTTCCTGTCGCAGACGCTGTTGCGGCACCGGTTGCTCGATCTGCACGAGTTCCTGGGGAAGATCGTGATCGTGAGCGCCCTCGGCCTCGTGCTGGTCGCAATCTACGGCGGGCTCGTCTCCTGGGTGGGCAGCCGCACCGAGCTCTTTTACTTCAACACCCTGGTGGCTTCGTTCGTCATCCTCTCTCTCTTCGAGCCGATGCGGGAGAAGGTGGAGGAGTGGGTGGTCGTGACGCTCTTCCGCGAGCGCTACGAGCTCGTCCGAGATCTGGAGGCGCTGCGCGAGCGCATCGCGACGGTCATCGACCCGGCTCGACTCGGCACGGTGCTCCTCGACGGCCTGGCTGAGACGCGACGCGTGACCCACGCCTCGCTCTGGCTCCTGGCCGAGGACCGCCCCGGCTATCGCCTCATGGACAGCCGCGGCCCACCGCCCGCGGCCTTCCTCGAGCCCGCCACCGCGCGCTCTCTCCTCGGCGCCGCCGGGAGCGGCCAGAAGGCGATCATGCTCGAGAACATCGACCGCCGCATCGCCGAGCTGCAGGCACTGCTACCGACCGGGCCGGCCGACCTTGACCGGCACGGCCAGCCTCCGGCCGTGGCGGAGGAGATGAAGCGCTTGCACGACGCGCGCGCGGCGATGACCACCATGTGCGCCGGGATCACCATGCCGCTCGCGACGAGCGATCGCGTCGTCGGGTTCCTGGCCTGCTGGGACGAGCGGGTGCCGGAGGCGTTCGCCTCGAACGAGATCGCGGCGCTCATCGACGTCGCCGAGCGCGCAGCCCTCGTCATCGAGAACTCCAAGCTCTACCAGCAGATGAAGGAGCGCGACCGCCTCGCTGCGCTGGGCGAGATGGCGGCCGGCCTCGCCCACGAGATCCGCAACCCTCTCGCCGCCATCCAGGGCGCGATCCAGCTCTTGCTCCCGCCGGGCGGTGCGCGCATTCCGTGCGCCAGGGAAGGCAAGGACGGCAAGGACGGTCCGAGCGAGTTCCTCGGTATCATCGCGGACGAGGTCAAGCGCCTGAACGGCGTCGTCACGCAGTTCCTCGACTACTCTCGCCCCGTGCGACCATCGCTCGCACCCGGCGATGTCAACGACATCCTGCAGAAGACGCTGACGCTCCTCCAGGCGGACGTCCCCGAGAACGTGAAGCTCACTGTCGAGCTGGCCGACGGGCTCCCGCGCGTCTCCTGTGACCCGGAGCAACTGCGCCAGGTGTTCCTCAACCTGGCCATCAACGCCGTGCAGATGATGCCGAAGGGCGGCGAGCTGCGCATCGCCACCCGCCTGGCTCGCGACGAGGTCGCCCTCTGGCGCGACACGCCGCGGCGCAGCGATCTGGTCGAGGTTCGCTTCCGCGACACCGGCCCTGGCGTTCCCGAGGAGGCGCGCGACCACATCTTCGTACCCTTCTACACGACCAGGGAGAAGGGCACCGGCCTCGGCCTCGCCATCTGCCAGCGCATCGTGAAGACGCACGGCGGAACCATCGGCGTGCGCTCCGCGCCGGGCGAGGGCGCAGAGTTCGTGATGGCGCTCCCTGCCATCTGCGAAGGGCGCGAGAAGGAGCCCTCCGGGCCCGCCGTGGTCATCCAGGAGAAGGTGCGGGGGCGACGCCGACGACGTCGTCGGCCCTCCCCTCGATCCGCCTGACCCACGGCCCGCGCGCTGCCGAATCGCACCGCCCGTTGCGCGCCACGTCATGGGGCGACGCAGATCGACGCGCCGCCGGGCTGCAATCCAGGCGCCGCCGTGCTAATCAGGCGGCGTGCCGCATGTCCTCATCGTCGACGACGAGCTGAATATCCGCCGCGTCCTCGCCGCGATGCTCGCGCGCGAGGGGTACGAAGTCACCGCGGCGGCCGACGGGGAGCAGGCGCTCGCCGTCCTGCAGAAGACGCCCGTCCATGTGGTGGTGACGGATCTCCTCATGCCTCGGATGGGCGGCATGGAGCTCCTCGAGCGCTTGGCGACAGAGTTTCCCGACGTCCCGGTCATCGTCATCACCGCGCACGGCACGGTGGACAGCGCCGTTCAGGCGCTCAAGGCAGGCGCCTTCGACTACGTCACGAAACCGTTCGACCAGGAGGATCTGAAGAAGGTCATCGCCAAGGCCACGCGCGCGCACGAGATCGAGCGGCAGAACGTGCACAGCTCGACGGCGGCCGGCGAGAAGCCGCCGCTCGTGGGTCAGTCGCTGGCGATGCGGCAAATCTACGAGATCGTCGCGAAGGTGGCCGAGTCGCCCTCGACCATCCTCATCACGGGAGAGAGCGGCACCGGCAAGGAGCTCATCGCCCGCGAGCTGCACCGCGGCAGCTCACGGCGCGACAAGTCGCTCATCAAGGTGAACTGCGCCGCCATTCCCAAGGACCTCGTCGAGAGCGAGCTCTTCGGTTACGAGAAGGGCGCCTTCACGGGTGCGGTGGGCTCGAAACCGGGCAGGTTCGAGCTCGCCGACGGCGGCACCCTCTTCCTCGACGAGATCGGCGAGATCCCGGTCGAGATGCAGGTGAAGCTCTTGCGCGCCTTGCAGGAGTCGGAGTTCGAGCGCGTGGGCGGCATCAAGACGCTGCACGTCGACGTGCGCCTCATCGCGGCCACCAACCGGGATCTCAAGGCGCTCATCGCGGACGGCCGGTTTCGAGAGGACCTCTTCTACCGCCTCGCGGTCGTACCCATCTCGCTGCCGCCGCTGCGCGACAGGAAGGAGGACATCCCCCTCCTCGTGCAGCACTTCATCGGCAAGTACAATCATCGGCTCGGCAAGCACGCCGAGCGGGTGGACGACGAGGCGATGCAGATGCTCCTCGCCTACTCCTGGCCGGGAAACATCCGCGAGCTCGAGAACCTCATGGAGCGCTCCGTGCTCTTCGCCGACGGTCCGGTCATCCTCGGCTCGTCCCTGCCCGACGCGCTGCGAGAGCGGACCGCGGGCGCGACCGTGCCCATCGCGGCAGTCGGACCGCTGGGTGCCATCGCCGCGCCGAGCGGTGCATCGATGAAGGAGATCGTCCGGCACGCGCAGGCAGAGCTGGAGAAGGAGCTCATCTCTCGCGCGCTGGAGGAGACGGGTGGCAACGTGACACGCGCCGCCAAACGGCTCCAGATCAGCCGCAAGTCACTGCAAGTAAAGATGAAGGAGCTGGGCCTGAGGGGGGACGAGGAGTAGGAGGAAGAAGACGCGCAGAAACGGGACCGGGACCGGGTTCGGCTTCGGGGCGGTCGGGGACGGGAGCGGGGGCGGACGACGGGGATGGGTGGCGGGTCAACGGGAACGTGGACCGCCGCACCTCGAGCAGCTCCATCGTCCCCACGAGCGAGGCGAAGACCCCGCCATGTTCACTCGCTTCCCTTGACCTTGTGCAGCACTGCGTACACCTCCGCCCGCTTGAGGCCGCGCGCGCGTGCCACCTCGCGCGCGATGGCGCTGGGGGGCTCGCCCGCAGCGACGCGCCGCGCCAGCTCCGCCTCGAGCCGCTCCTCGGGCTCGTCGCGAACGGCCTCCGGGCTCGCCGCGCCCGAGATCACGATCGTCACCTCGCCGCGAGCTCCCTCCGCAAAGCGGGCGGCCAGCTCGTAGAGGGTGCCGCGGGCGATCTCCTCGTGCAGCTTGGTGAGCTCGCGCCCAACCGCCGCCGGCCGATCGCCCAGCGCCGCGT
Organism: Anaeromyxobacter sp. RBG_16_69_14; assembly: GCA_001768075.1. GTDB lineage: Bacteria > Myxococcota > Myxococcia > Myxococcales > Anaeromyxobacteraceae > Anaeromyxobacter_A. The sequence continues at coordinate 15,263 of MEMX01000066.1, forward strand.
GGAGATCGCGCAGCGTCTCACCGGTCCGGTTCCCCGCCTCGTACACGACGAGGGTCGCCGGCAAGCGAGCCAGGAACGCCAGGACTTCGGCCCGGCCCGTGCCCTTGCGCGGCAAGAAGCCCTGCACGAAGAACCGGTCGCTGGGGAGACCGGAGGCGGCCAGCGCCGCCAGCGCGGCGCAGGGCCCAGGGATGGGCACCACCCGCGCCCCCATGTTCCAGGCCGCAGCGACGAGCTGCTGTCCGGGGTCTGAGACGCCGGGTGTACCTGCGTCGGTGCAGAGCGCTACCTCCTGACCGTCAGCCAGTCGCCCCAGCACCACGCCCATGCGCCCGCGCTCGTCGAACGCCGGCATGGACACCATGGCAGGTGCAGGTGCCCCCATGTGCGCCAGGAGCCGGAGGGTCCGCCTCGTGTCCTCGGCGACGATCGTGGCGACCGAGCGCAGCACCTCCGCGGCGCGGGGCGAGAGATCACCGAGATTGCCGATGGGCGTCGCGACGACGTAGAGCGTGCCGGGCACGCCCTCTTCTACTGCCGCTCCGCACGAAGTGTGAGCGAATCTAGGGAGAAACTCGTCTACGGGCTACGGCTCGTCGGCACCCGGCCTTCCTCGTTTCGTGCAAAGGGGTCGGCGGAGCCGGTGCGCAACTAGAAGGAAAGTCCGACGCGCGCGCCGCTACTTCGGGCGGCCCTCCGCGTCGAAGGCGCCGCGGAAGAGTTCGAACCGCGGCGCTCCGCTGGAGAGGTCGATCGCCACGACGTCGAAGCGAATGTCCTGCTCCAGGCCGCCGCCGTGCCGGACCGCCCAGTCGGTCGCCGCCGCCACGACGCGGCGTGCCTTCCCGACATTCACGGAGGCCGCCGGGGATCCGAAGTCCAGCCGGGAGCGGCTGCGTACCTCGACGAAGCACAGCGTCGCGCCGTCGCGGCAGACGAGATCGACCTCCCCGCGCCGGGTGGCATGATTCCGCGCCACCACCACGTACCCCAGCCGCTCGAGCCAGGTCGCCGCCGCGTCCTCGGCGGCGCGGCCGAGCGCGCGCGTGCTGCCCGATCCGCGGCCGAACCGCATCTTCCGAATCACGCCAGGTGATCGGCCGACTCGCGGAAGGCGATGTCGGTCGTGGCATGCAAGAGCTGCCCGGAAGCCGCCAGTTGCTTCAGGATGCGGCCCGCGCGGCGCCGCGCGCCCTCCGGCAGGCCAGCGAACGCATCGTCTGCGAGCGCCACCAGCTTCTCGGCCGACAGCGCGCGCTCGATGAAGGCAAGCTTCAGCGCGAGGAAGGCCAAGTCGCGGTCGGCTGGAGGGAGCCCTGCCGCCGGCACCGACCGCCCACCTGCCTGAGCCAGCAGGTTGCCGCGATCGTCCACCCCGAGGCCGGTGAATCGGTCTCCGGAAAGGGCCTGCAGCAGCTGCGACGCCTTGGTCTGGACGGTCCGCACGGTGGCCGCCGGGCTGCCGCCCAGTTCCTTCGCGGCGCGGTCCATCAGCTCGCGGATGGGGTCGGCGGGCGCCAGCGAGATGGCCGGGATGCTCTCCGGAGCGCCCTCTGGCTCCGCCGCGGCCTCCGCCTCCAGCCGCTGGATCTCCGCGGTCACCGAGCGAGGGTCGCGCACGAAGCCGCCCGCCTGGGCGGCGAGCTCGGGCTCGACCTCGCGCAACTCCGCCTCCACCCGCACCTTCTCCTCCTGCGCCGACTGCGTGTCGGGCGTCGCCTCGAAGGCCCGCAGGCGCTCGCGTGCCGCCGCCGCCGCCGCGCGCGCGTCGGAGAGCTTGTTCACGGCCTCCCGCAGCTCCGGAATGCCGGCGACACCGAGCGCCTCGGTGGCCTTTCGCACCTCCGCGACATCGCGATCGAAGGTCCCCAGCACCTTGCGCTCGTGCTCCTCCACAAGCCTGCGGCGCCGGCCCAGACGGCCGTGATCCTCGAACTCAGCCACCCAACCGAGCGCCACCCACGCGGCCCAGCCGAAGGCAGGGATGTCGAGCAACGCGACGTAGCGCAGGCCCTGACCCGCTCCCGAGAGCGCGACGGCCATCGCCACCGCGACCACGCCTGCGCCGGCGCCCATCCAGAACTTCGTGTTCACCCAGAACGGCGGCGGCAGGCCGCGCACGTTGGCCTCTTCGAGAGCGCCCTTCTCGAGCTCGATGTTGGCGAGCGCCTCGTCGCGCTTCGCGACCGCCTTGGCATGGGCAGCGAGCTTCGCGTCGACATCGCCCAGCTCCTCCGCCACGGCGCCAACGGGGCCGAGGGAGGCGAGCGCTGCCTCTGCGCTCTCGACGGCGTCGCGGATGCGCGCTCCCTCCTTCAGCGCCTCCTCGAGCTTGAAGAGGCGACTCTGCAGCCCGTCGAGCTGGTACTGGAGCTTCTCCGCCTTGTTCGCGCGCTCGAGCTCGTCGTGCAGCTCGGCGAGGCGCTTCTGCACCTGTGTGGGCGTGAGCGCTTTTCGCGGTGGTGTCGGAGCCCCCCCCGCGCCCAGGGGTGCACCGCAACGGGAAGGAAGCTCGGCCGCGGAGACCGTCAGGAGCGCCAGACGCCCGCGGGCGGGCGCGCCCGTCGCCTCGAGATGGCGCGCGATGGCGACGCCGTCCTGCGAGACGAGCGCAAACGCGCGCTTCTGCGGGTCGAACCGGTGCAGCTGGCAGCCAGCGCCGAAGTCGCGCACGACCCGGTACGTGACGCCGTCGTTGCCGACCAGGGTCACGCCCGCGCGCACCGAGCCGACCGCCGGGACGGACAGGCGAAGCGCCTCGCCGTCGCGGTCCCCCGGGTAGAACAGCGCTTCCAGCAGCCGGCGCAGCACCGCGCCATCGGCGGACACGATGTTGTAACCGGGCCGCAGGCGCGCGCTTCCGCCTGCCGGCGACACACCCTTCACGCCCTGGGCAGCGATCTCGAGGAGCAGCACGCCCAGCGATGTTACCCGGGGATGGACCTGGGCGAAAGGTCGCGGCCGACCGTGGCGAGGGACGAGCCCCCGCCCTACAGCGCCGGTCGCGATCGGCGATCAGGCCGGGGTGGGTTCGGGGGGGACAGCTGGAGCCGGAGTCGCAGCGGGCGTCCGAGCATGCTGTCCGCCCTCCTCCTGGTGCAGGCGCGCCGCCTTGCCCTTCAGCGAACGCAGGTAGTACAGGCGCGAGCGGCGAACCTCACCGTGGCCCAGCACCTCGATCCTGTCTATGCGTGGGCTGTGAACCGGGAACATGCGCTCGACGCCGACACCGTAGCTCACCTTCCGTACCGTGAACATGGCGCGAGCCTGGCCCTTCCGGTGTCGGATGACGACGCCCTCGAAGACCTGGATGCGCTCCTTGTCACCCTCCTTGATCTTCGTGTGGACGCGGACGGTGTCGCCCGAGCGGAACCCTGGCAGGTCGTTCCGGAGATACTTCGCCTCGATGTCACTGATGGCCTTGCGCAGCATCGCTCTCTCCTTCACAGCTCGTCGTCTCCGGTCGACAGGAGCCGGAGGTCCTCGTCCGTCAGCGCCAGCCTCTCGAAGAGATCGGGGCGCCGCTCGCGCGTGGCCCTCAGCGATTCCCGCCGGCGCCACCGCTCGATCCTCCGGTGATCCCCCGACAGGAGGACCTCCGGAACCTGCATTCCCCGGTAGGCCGGGGGCCGGGTGTAGTGCGGATGTTCCAGCAACCCGCCCTCGCCCGAGAAGCTCTCGGCCCCGGCGGAGCTCTCGTTGCCGAGCACCCCGGGGATGAACCTCGCGGCGGCATCGACGATCGCGAGCGCCACCAGCTCGCCGCCGGTGAGCACGAAGTCTCCCAGCGACACCTCCACGTCCGTGACGGCCCTCACCCGCTCGTCCACGCCCTCGTAACGGCCGCACGCGACGATGACCCTGCCCTGCTCCGCGATGCTCCTGGCGACCCGGTGGTCCAGCTTCACACCCCGCGGGCTGGCGAGGACGACGCTGGCGCCAGGCAGCCTGCCACGCGCCGCGTCGATCGCTTCGGTGAGCGGCTCCGGCTTCATGACCATCCCGGCGCCACCACCGTAGGGCGCATCGTCGGTCACCCGGTGCTTGCCTGCCGCGTGGTCGCGCACGTCGACCACGTTCACGGCGAGGAGCCCGCTCTCGCGCGCCTTGCCGAGTATGCTCTCGGCCAGGTACCCCGTACACATCCGCGGGAAGAGCGTCAGGATCTCGACTTCCAGCTTCGCCACGTCAAGCGCCTCGCTCGGGACCTCCCTTCTCTTCGCGTCCCATGTCTTCCACGTCCAGCAATCCTTCAGGCGGATCGACGACGACCCGGCCGACCGCATGGTCCACGGTCACGTAAGGTGCGAGCGGGATGAGCGCCTCGCCCCGCTCTCCCGTGACGACGAGCACATCGACCCCGCCCGTCGCGTAGACGTCGGTCACCCTTCCCAAAAGCTCCCCGGCCACCGTCACCACCGTCAGGCCCTCGAGATCGGTCCAGTAGTGCAGCCCCTCGCCCGCCTCGCCCAGGTCTTCCCGCGCCGCCAGCATCTCGCATCCCACCAGCGCCTCGGCCTCCTCACGGCCAGCGACGCCTTCCAGCTGTACCGCCCACAGGCGCCCTTGCGACCTCGCCTCGACGACCTGCCGCGGGTAGAGCCCCCCGGCGCCGGGGCGCCGCAGCACCACGCGCTTCAGCTCCGCGAGCGCACCGTCGGTCCCCGCCACCCCGACGAGGCCGCGAAGCCCGACCGCCCGGACCACCTTCCCGATGCGAACGAGGCTCGCCTCTGGCTGTCCTCCGTGCTCACCCACCGCTTCCGACCCATGCCCCCCACCGGGAGACTCGCTGTGAAAAATACCGACACACGAGTCAGATTCGCCGCTAGTCAAGGATATCCAGCACCGCCCGCCGCCCCTGCCGGCGCGCCGCGACGTCGATCACCGTCCGGATCGCCTTCGCCGTGCGCCCACCTCGTCCGATCACGCGGCCGAGATCGTCCTCTGCCACCGTGAGCTCGAGCACCGTCGAGAGGTCGCGCTCGATGCATTCGACCCTGACAGCACCCTTGTCATCGACGAGCTGCTGGGCGAGCCAGACGACGAGGTCGCGCATGATGTCACCTTCCGCTACTTTCCGGCCTTCTCCGCCGCTGGCGCGGCCCTCTTCGCCCGCTTCAGCACCGACGCCACGGTCTGGCTAGGACAGGCGCCGACCTTGAGCCAGTGCTCGATCCGATCGGTCTTGAGCTCGATATGCTCGGGCTGCTTCGTCGGGTCGTAGACGCCCACGTCCTCGAGGTACTTCCCATCGCGCGGCTTGCGCGAATCGGTCGCAACCACGTGATAGAAGGGCGCCTTGTGCGTGCCGGCGCGGCTGAGCCGCAGAACCACTGCCATTTCACTGCCTCCTGGAGATTCCCTCTCGGGATACCGAGCGCGGACACGAAGCAGCGCCGCCGCTGCGGCCCATCTGCTCGTCGAGAAAAGTGGATTCTTTTACGGGTCCTTAGCGCACGTGTCAAGGAGCGCGCGGCACTTCCCGGGCCGGGCCCTTGGGCGGGTGACCGCGAGGTGACCCAGGAGTTCGGACGTCCCTGCCGATTCGTTCACGGCGTAGCGCGGCCAGGTGTCCGCGTGGCGAGGTCCAAAGAGCCAGCGCGTACACCAAGGCACCGAGCATCCCGCCGAGCGCCCAACCGGCCACCACGTCCGTCACCCAGTGCGCACCGACGTAGATGCGTGAAACCCCTCCGAGCAGCATGAGCCCCAGCGTCCACCGCATGCGGGCACCGTAGGCGAGCGCAGCATAGGCGGCGAAGGTGCCGACAGCGCTCGAATGGCCACTCGGAAACCCGAACATGTACAGCGGCTCCAGGCCGATCCTGACGCCCTGGAGGCCATACACGGACAGCGGGCGGGGAGTGGCGAGGAGGTCCTTCAGCCCCTGCACGACAGCGCCGCTCACGGCGAGCGCTACCGCGAAGGGCACGAAGGCGGCCAGGAGCCTCCACCGGTCGCGCTCCATCCACGCGAACGCCAGGAGCCCGATGAGCGCCAGCGCCCAGCCCTCGCAAGCGGTAGAGCTGATCGCTGCAGGGAGGTCGAGCCACCGCGACTGCATCGCCTGGTGCAGCGCGAGGAACGGGTCGTGGGCGTAGAACGGCGGCGGCACGGACGGCCACGTTCTACCACGAGGATGATCGATGCGGCGGAGCCGCCATCCTCGTTCGGGGCCCCCTGGGGGGGGCGAGCCCAAGCGATGCGGCGGTGCGGTCTTCCCCGTTCGGGGCCCCCGGGAGCGAAGAGAGCGCCGCCCCGGTCACCCTGGGGCGGCGCGCCAGGACCAGGCGGCGGAGCGCAAGCGCCGCTACCCTGCCGTCGCCTCCTGGGCCTTGGGCCCCTTCTCGGCCTTCGTCCCGGTCTCGGTAGGCGCGCTGCGATCGACGAGCTCGATCATCGCCATCTCGGCGGCGTCGCCGGCGCGGCGACCGACTCGAACGATGCGCGTGTAGCCTCCCGGGCGGCTCTTGAAACGCGGCCCGAGAGTCTGGAAGAGCTTGTTCAGCACCTCTACGTCGCGGACGTCGCGGTTCGCCTGGCGGCGCGCGTGCGGGGTGCCCTTCTTGGCAAGCGTGATGAACTTGTCGGCGAAGCGCTTGATCTCCTTCGCCTTGGGCGTGGTGGTGGTGATGCGCTCATGACGGAAGAGCGAGGTCACGAGATTGCGGAACATGGCCGTACGATGCTCGGTGGTGCGATCGAGCCGCCGGCCTACGACGCGGTGCTTCATGGCGTTCTCCTCGAGAAGCGTCTGCGGCGGGGGACAGGCCCTCGCCCTAACACCCATGGTAGGGGACGAGCCCCCGCCTTACACCTTCGGGGCCGGCGGCGCGCTCTTCGGCGGCCAGTTTTCGAGCTTCATCCCGAGGGAGAGCCCCATCTCGGCCAGGATTTCCTTGATCTCCTTCAGCGACTTCCGGCCGAAGTTCTTCGTCTTCAGCATCTCGGCCTCGGTCTTCTGGACGAGATCGCCGATGGTCTTGATGTTCGCGTTCTGGAGGCAGTTGGCGCTGCGCACCGAGAGCTCGAGCTCGTCCACCGAGCGGAACAGGTTCTCGTTGAGCTTCGTCTCCTCGACGGCAACCGGCTCCAGGACCGGTTCCTCGGTCTCGTCGAAGTTGATGAAGATCGAGAGCTGCTCCTTCACTATCTTGGCCGCGTAGGCGACGGCGTCGGCCGGCTGCACCGAGCCGTCGGTCCACAGCTCTAGCGTCAGCTTGTCGTAGTCGGTCTGCTGCCCCACGCGAGCGTTGGTGACCTGGTAGTTCACCTTGCGGATGGGGCTGAAGAGGGCGTCGATGGGGATGGCACCGATGGGCTGGCCCGTCACCTTGTTCCGCTCCGACGGCACATAGCCGCGACCTCGGCGCGCTGACAGCTCCATGCGAACGCGCCCGCCCTCGCTGATGGTGAGTATGTGCTGCCCCGGGTTCAGGATCTCCACCTGGCCGTCGGCGATGATGTCGCCCGCCTTGATCTCCTTCGGGCCGTCGGCCTCGATGCGGAGCGTCTTCGCCTCGTTGGTGTGAATCTGGAGCAGGATCTCCTTGAGGTTGAGGATGATGTCGGTGACGTCCTCGGAGACCTCGGGGATGGTCATGAACTCGTGCTCGACGCCCTCGATCTTGACCGAGGTGATGGCGGCGCCCTGCAGGCTCGACAGAAGCACGCGACGCAGCGAATTGCCGAGGGTGATGCCGAAGCCGCGCTCCAGCGGCTCGGCCACGAATTTGCCATAGGTGTTGGTGAGGCTCTCCTGGTCGACCTGAAGCCCGCGGGGTTTGATCAGGTCGCGCCAGTTCTTCGTCACGATGGCGTCTGCCATGGGCTCTCCTGCGCCGCCGCCCCCTCCCTACCTCCGCCAGCCGAGCGGAGCCAGGGCACCGTGAGGCGCGCAGCAGTGGGTTGTCGCGTCAGGCCGAGCGTTACTTCGAATAGAGCTCGACGATGAGCTGCTCCTGGATCGGCATCGTGATGTCTTCGCGCGCGGGGGCCGTCCTCACAGCGCCCTTGAATCCGCCCTTGTCGAGCTCGAGCCACTGCGGCACACCGCGGCGGTCGACCGTTTCGAGCGCCTCGTTGATGCGCACGACCTTCTTCGACCGGTCCTTCAGCTCGACCTTGTCTCCCACCTTCAGCCGATAGGACGGGATGTTCACCTTGCGACCGTTCACGCGAAAGTGACCGTGGCGGACGAGCTGGCGCGCCTCGTTGCGAGTGTCGGCAAAGCCAAGGCGGAACACGACGTTGTCGAGCCGCAGCTCGAGGGTCTGGAGCAGGTTCTCGCCGGTCTTCCCCTTGGCCGCGGCGGCGTTCCCGTAGGCGTGACGGAAATCGGCCTCGAGTAGGCCATACATCCGCTTGACCTTCTGCTTCTCGCGGAGCTGCACCCCGTACTCGGAAAACTTGACGCGCCCCTGGCCGTGCTGACCCGGGGGATAGGGGCGGCGCTCGATGGCGCACTTGTCCGTGTAGCAGCGATCGCCCTTCAGATACATCTTCAAGTTCTCGCGGCGGCACAGCCGACAGACGCTTTCAGTGTAACGGGCCACGGTTGGTCCTCTCTCCCTGATCAGACGCGGCGGCGCTTGGGCGGCCGGCAGCCGTTGTGGGGAATCGGTGTCACGTCACGGATGAGCGAGATCTTGAGTCCGGCGGCAGAGAGCGCGCGCAGGGCCGACTCGCGCCCCGCGCCGGGGCCGGACACCTGCACCGTGACGCTCTTCAGGCCGTGCTCCATCGCCTTTGCGGCCGCGTCACCCGCGGCCACCTGGGCAGCGAAGGGCGTCGACTTGCGCGAGCCCTTGAACCCGCGCGCGCCTGCGGAGGACCAGCTGATGACGTTCCCGGAGACGTCCGTGATCGTGATCATCGTGTTGTTGAACGTCGCCGCGATATGCACCACGCCGGCGGCGATGTTCTTCTTCACCCGCTTCTTCCCCTTCTTGGGGACGACGGGCGACGCGGTGATGGGCTCGATGCCGCCAAGGTTCGGGGCAGCTGGCGCCTGGGCCTCCTCGGCCTTGGCCGGCTCGGGCTTCTTGGCGGGCTTCTCGCTGGTCTGCTTCTCGTCGGCCACTCTACTCTCCGTTCAGAAGGGAGGTCGGTAACTCGCGAAGGCCGTGAGGCCTTCTGTCGTTCTTGCTCGTCTCGAGGCCAGTGAGGCCCTTGATCGTCGGCCCGAGCACCGAGCCGAACCTTCGATTGTCGACCGGGGTTGAAGCCTGCTTGAAGCCTTCGATCATCGCCCCGGGGCCTTCCGTAGCCACCCGGCTAGGCCTTGGCCTTGGGCGCGACAGCGGACGGCTTGCGGATGAGGCCGCGCTTGGGGCCCTTGCGGGTACGAGCGTTGGTGTGGGTGCGCTGCCCTCGAACTGGCAGGCCTCTGCGATGACGGAGCCCCCGGTAGCACCCGAGATCCATCAGCCGCTTGATGTTGAGCGAGGTCTCGCGACGCAGATCGCCTTCGACCTTGCAGGCCTGCTCGATAGCCTCGCGGATGCGGCGGACCTCGTCGTCCGTCAGGTCCTTCGTCCGCGTGGTGGCCACGACCTCCGCCTTCTCGCAGATCTGCTTCGCGGTGGTCTTGCCAATTCCGTAGATGTACTGGAGCGAGATCTCGATGTGCTTCTCGCGGGGAAGGTCGACGCCGGCGATACGGGCCATCTTCGGTGTTCTCCTGGTTTCCTGCGGGCGCGGGCGCTAGCCCTGGCGCTGCTTGTGGCGAGGGTTCGCGGTGCAGATGATCCGCACGACTCCCTTGCGCTTGATCACCTTGCACTTGACGCAGATCTTCTTGACCGAAGCGCGGACCTTCATGACGCGACTGCCTCCCGAGAATATCTCGTTCTTCAGATGAAAAGCCCCGCCGCGGCTTCCGGCGGGACTGGCGGTGGGGATGCCTCCCCATGCCGCCTGGTTTCGAGCTTTCGCACCCGTCTCCCCCTGGCTGGACGGTCTGCGAGAGGCGCCCTATAACACAAGCTATTTTTCAACGCAACGCCTTCTGCGCGAGGCTCGTCCCGCACCAGCGGCCAATCGATCTTGAAATCGCGACTCAGCACGCCTTCCCGGGGAGCGACAGGATCTCTGGCCCCTCCTCCGTCACCGCGATGGTGTGTTCGAAATGGGCCGAGAGGCTGCCGTCGGCGGTCACCGCGGTCCAGCCGTCCTCGAGGGTGCGAACCTGCGGCTTGCCCGC
>MEMX01000066.1:25503-29415 GCA_001768075.1 Anaeromyxobacter sp. RBG_16_69_14
GGCCGAAGCCGCATCCCGGTCCCGCGGGTGCCGTAATTTGGAATCTGCGGGGCCTCGTGCAGCCGCCTGCCGATTCCATGGCCGACGAAGTCACGGACGACCGAGTAGCCGCGCGACTCCACGAAGGACTGCACCGCGAAGCCGAGGTCTCCCAACCGGGCATCGGGCGTGGCGGCTGCGATGGCCCGGGCAAGCGCCTCTCGCGTGATCTCGAGCAGCTTTCTCGCCTCCAGGGGCGGCTCGCCGACCGGCACCGTATAAGCCGAGTCACCGTAGAAGCCCTCGTACGCTACCCCGAAGTCGAGGCCGACGATATCTCCGCGTTTCAAGAGCCTCCTGGCGGATGGGATTCCGTGAACCACCTCGTCGTTGACCGAGATGCAGATGACCGCCGGGTAGCCGTGGTAGCCCTTGAAAGCCGGCTGCGCGCCTCGGGCGGCGGCGCCGCGCTCGGCGATGCCGTCGAGTTCGAGCGTGCTGACGCCCGGCGCGACCGCAGCGATGACTTCCTGGAGCACGTCGTGCACGATCAGGCTCGCCTCGCGGACTCGCGCGATCTCGTCCGCGCTCTTCAGCTCCACCTGCTCGCGTATCATTTCACGGGGCATGCGCGGGCACCCCCCGAATGGGAGTCAAGAATCCAGGTAGGGGAATCCTCGCACCGCTCCATGGGGATTCTCAGGCGCGCCCCTCGAGCGCCGCCCTGGTAGCTGCCAGGATGCCCTCCGGCGTCCCGACGCCCTCGACCTCGGCCACCAGCTTGCGGTCCTGGTAGAAGCGCTTCAGCGGCCACGTCTTGTCGGCGTACTCCTGCATCCGCTTCTTCACGTTCTCTGGCCTGTCGTCGTCGCGCTGGACGAGGGTAGCACCGTCGCGATCGCACAGCGCGCCGCGCCGCGGCGGGTTCGAGATCACGTGGTAGACGGCGCCGCACTTCGGGCAACTGCGGCGGCCGCTGATGCGCTCGACGACGAGCTCCTCGGGTACCTCGTAACTGACCACGCGGTCGATCTTCTGCCCCGTCGAGCGCAGCTCCCGCTCGAGGTACTCGGCCTGTGCGGTGGTGCGCGGGTAGCCGTCGAGGAGGAAACCCTGTCTCACGTCCGGACGGGCGAGCCGATCCTTCACCATGGCGTTGGTGATCTCGTCGGTCACCAGTCCCCCCGCGTCCATGATGGCCTGGATCTCCCTCCCGATCTTCGTCCCGCGCGCCTTGTGGTCGCGGAACATGTCACCGGTCGAGATGTGGGGGACGCCGTACTCGAGCGAGAGTAGCTTCGCCTGCGTGCCCTTCCCGGCTCCCGGAGGACCTAAGAGGATGAGGATCATGAACTGGCTCTCTTGTCGCGCGAGAATGGAGGCTCGAGGCCCCAATCCGGTCACGCGTTCACGGCGGTTCCCACGCGCCGCCCGCGGATGCGCGGGCCGCGCGGACCGGTGAAGCCTTCGTAGTGACGGGTGATGAGGTGGCCCTCGATCTGCTGCACCGTATCGAGCGCCACGCCGACCACGATGAGGAGGGCGGTACCGCCGAAGTAGAACGTCGCGTGGAACCGATTGACGAGGATCGTGGGGAGCACGCACACGGCGGCGATGTAGACGGCGCCTCCGAACGTGATGCGCGAGAGCACGTGGTCGATGTAGTCGGCCGTGGTTTTGCCGGGGCGGATCCCCGGGACGTACCCACCGTACTTCTTGAGGTTGTCCGCGACGTCGACGGGGTTGAAGGTCACCGCCGTATAGAAGTACGCGAAGAAGATGATGAGCACGACGTAGAGGACGTTGTAGATCCACTCGCCCGGCCTGATCGCGTCCGAGAGCTGCGACAGGAACGGGAACCAGGATGCCAGCGTGGCCGGGAAGAGGAGGATCGAGCTTGCGAAGATGGGTGGGATGACCCCGGCGGTATTCACCTTGAGCGGAAGGTGCGTCGACTGACCGCCGTAGAGCTTCCGGCCCACCACCCGCTTCGCGTACTGGATAGGAATGCGCCGTTGCCCCCGTTCGCAGAAGACGATGACGGCGATCACCAGGAGCATCAAGCCGAGCAGCATGGCGATGGTCAACTCGTCCAGCCCCGCGCCGGGGGTCTTGTAGGCCGCCCAGGTCTGGTAGATGGCATCGGGGATGCGAGCCACGATCCCGGCGAAGATGATGAGCGAGATGCCGTTGCCGACCCCGCGCTCCGTGATCTGCTCGCCCATCCACATGATGAAGGCGGTGCCGGCGGCGAGAGAGATGACCGTGATGATGCGGAACCCCCAGCCCGGGTTCGCGACCACCATCAGGCCGGTGTTGTCGCGCAGCGACTCGAGGTAGCTGGCGATACCGAAGCCCTGGATGGTCGAGAGGACGATGGTGCCGTAGCGCGTGTACTGCGTGATCTTGCGCCGGCCGACCTCTCCTTCCTTCTGCATCTTCTCCAGCGCCGGGATGACCACGGTGAGGAGCTGCAAGATGATGGACGCCGAGATGTACGGCATGATCCCGAGCGCGAAGATCGACAGCTGCTCGAGGGCGCCGCCGGAGAAGAGGTTGAACAGGCCGAGGAGGCCGCCCGAGCTCTGCACCACGCGCCGCATCGCGACGCGATCCACGCCCGGTGTCGTGACGAAGATCCCCAGGCGGTATACGGCCAGGATGCCGAGCGTGAAGAGGAGCCGCTTTCGCAGCTCCGGGATGCGGAACATGTTCGCGATGCCGCTCGTCACCATGCGCTCGCCTTCGCCTTTCGTCCCGCCGCGCGCGGCGGCCCCGCCATGACCCGGCGGGGACGAGCCCCTCCCACCCGGCGGGGGACAAGCCCCCGCACTACCTCTACTTGTCCTTCTTCTCGGCCTTGTCCTTCTTCTCGGCCTTCGGGAGCTTCTCGGCCTTGGCGGCGGCCTTGGCGGCTTTTTCCGCTGCCTGCGCGGCCTTCTTCGCCGCCTTCGCTGCGCTCTGCTCCGGCGTTGCCGCCCTCTTCGCCGCCCTCGCCTTCTCGTACATCGTCTGCGGCTTGGGCAGCAGGTCGACCTTGCCGCCCGCCTTCTCGATCGCGGCGCGCGCGCCCGCGGTCACACGGTCGACCTTCACCGTGTAGGCGCTCTTGAGTTCGGCCGTGCCGAGCACGACGAGACCGTCACTCTTGCCCTTGGCGAGCCCGGCGCCTTCGAGCGCGGCCAGATCGACCACCGAACCGGCTGGAAGGGAATCGAGCTTCGAGACCTGCACCTCCTCGAACTCCCGGCGGAAGACGTTGGTGAACCCGAACTTCGGCAAGCGCCGCTGGAGCGGCATCTGCCCGCCTTCGAAGCCCTCGAAGCGCATGTTGCCGGAGCGGGCCTTCTGACCCTTGGCGCCGCGGCCGGCGGTCTTGCCCAGGCCGGAGGCCTGACCGCGGCCAACGCGCTTGCGCGCCCGGTGCGCGCCCTTGGGCGCCTTGAGCTGGCTGAGTGACATACCTGGAATCTCCCTTTTAACCTAAGATGGTCGGCCGTGTCCCGTGACCTCAGACGGGGCGCACCGCCCCGCCCGGTCGAGCAGAGCTGCGCGAGCGCTCCTGTGCTAGGCCTTCGCGGCGGCCCGCTTCCTGGCGAGCCGGCCGACCGGCGGAGCTGCGTCGACCCGCTCCCAGGCGACGAGGTAGCGCACCTTTTCGATCATCCCGAGCGTCTGCGGGGTGTCCGGGAGCAGCTTGGTCGAGTCGAGCTTCTTGAGGCCTAGGCCACGCACGACGACGCGATGCTTCTCGGGGCAGGCGGCGAGACCGCGAACGAGCTTCACACGAATGGCGGACATGGTGTTCTCCTCGGGGCGTGCTGCCCCGCCCCGTCCAGCGAAGCTGGCCGGGGCCTCACCCCGGATCGCCGGGGACCTTCACACCTCGCGGCGGCCTGTGCCGCCCTGCGCGGTCCCTCCCGGCGCGCTCGC
>MEMX01000066.1:29424-37827 GCA_001768075.1 Anaeromyxobacter sp. RBG_16_69_14
GAAGTCATGCTCGCTACTGGATCTCCGCCGCGGTCTTACCCCGCAGACGCGCGGAGTCGTCGGCCGAACGCAGGCGCTTCAGGCCCTCGACGGTGGCCTTGATGACGTTGTGCGGGTTGCGGGTGCCCTGGCACTTCGTGAGCACGTTGCGGATCCCGGCCGACTCGAGGACGGCGCGGACGGTTCCGCCCGCGATGACGCCCGTGCCGTCGCCCGCCGGCTTGAGCAGCACCCAGCCCGCGCCGAAGTGTCCGAGCACCTCGTGCGGGATGGTCGTCCCGACGAGCGGGACGCGGAAGAGGTTCTTCTTCGCCTGCTCGCCGCCCTTGCGGATGGCCTCGGGCACCTCGTTGGCCTTGCCCAGGCCCACCCCCACATGACCAGCGCCATCGCCGACCACGACGAGAGCGGAGAAGCTGAAGCGCCGGCCGCCCTTCACGACCTTGGCGACGCGGTTGATGTGGACGACGCGGTCCTGCAGGTCGAGATCGTTTGCGTTGATGGGAGAAGCCATTCGGTCCCCTAGAACTCGAGGCCGGCCTCGCGGGCCGCCTGCGCGACCGCAGCGACGCGGCCGTGGTAGTCGAAGCCGTTACGATCGAAGACGACCCGCTTGACGCCCTTGTCCAGGGCGATCTTCGCGACCGCGGCACCTACCTTCTTGGCCGCTGCGGTCTTGTCGTCTTCCTTCACGTCGTCCTTGAGCGCCTTCGACCCCGTCGACACGCTGGCGATCGTCGTCCCGGCCGTATCGTCGATGATCTGCGCGTACATGTGCTTGAGGCTCTTGTACACGCTGAGCCGGGGGCGCTCGGCGGTCCCGCTGAGCTTCTTCCGGACCCGCGCCTTGCGCCTCTCGTGCGGGGTGAGGTACTTCGCCATGGTGATACCTCCTTGCGCCGGCGCAGGCCCAGCCGTCGCATGAGTGAGTGGGCGGGCCTACGCCGCGCCGGTCTTGCCTTCCTTGCGGCGGATCTTCTCCTCGGCGTACTTGATGCCCTTCCCCTTGTACGGCTCCGGCGCGCGCAGCGCCCGGATCTTGGCTGCGGTCAGGCCGAGCAGGTGCTTGTCCACTCCCCGCACGGCGAGCCGCGTCTGCTTCGCGTCGACCTCCGCCGTCACGCCCTCGGGGAGCCTGAAGACGACCGGGTGGGAGTAGCCGAGCGTGAAATGGAGGTCCTTCCCCTTCAGCTCCGCCTTGAAGCCGACCCCGTTGATCTCCAGCGCACGCTCGTAGCCCTTGGTCACGCCCTCGACGGCGTTCTTGACGAGAGTGCGGGTGAGGCCGTGCAGGCCCCTCGCCTCGCGCGACTCATCGGGGCGGATCACGCGGATCTCCGCCCCCGCCACCTCGATCTTCATCTTGGGGTTGAAGGGGAAGTGCATCTTACCCTTCGGCCCCTCGACCTTGATGTCTCCGTCCGTGATGGAGACCTTGACCTTCTCCGGGATCTTGACCGGGAGCTTGCCGACTCGCGACATGGCGTCCTCCTACCAGACCGTGCAGATGAGCTCGCCGCCCACCTTCTGCTTGCGCGCATCGCGGTCCACCATCACGCCCTTCGACGTGGAGAGGATGGCGATGCCCATGCCGTTCAGGACGCGCGGAATCGACTCCGTCGGCACGTAGCGACGCAGGCCTGGCTTCGACACCCGCTTGATGTCGCTGATGGCCGGCTCGCGATCCGCGCTGTACTTCAGCATGATGGTGATGGCGCCCTGCGCGCCGTCCTCGTGTCGTAGGTAATCCTTGATGTAGCCCTCCTCCTTCAGCACCTCGGCGATGCGCGCCTTGAGGCCGGAGGCGGGGAGAACCACTTTTTCGTGCCGGGCCGACGACGCGTTGCGGATGCGCGTCAGCATGTCGCCAATGGGATCGGTCATGGACATGGGGGAGGTCTCCTACCAGCTCGACTTGATGACGCCGGTGATCTCGCCCTGCAGCGCGCGCTTGCGGAAGCAGATGCGGCACATCTGGAACTTGCGCAGGAACGCGCGCGGGCGACCGCACAGCTCGCAGCGGTTGTATTGCCGCACCGGGAACTTCAGCTTGCGCTTCGCCTGCGCCATCTTCGACAGCTTCGCCATTCGAATCTCCTCGAGAGCCTTTCGCGCCGCTTACGGCTATCGCGCCTGTGCCGTTACGCCCACGCCGTTACGTCCGTGCCGTCACGGCCATCGTGCCGCTACTGGCGGAACGGCATGCCGAGCGACCGCAGCAGCGCGCGGCCTTCCTCGTCGTTCCGGGCGGTCGTGACGACCGTGATGTTCATGCCCTTGATCTTCTCCACCTTGTCATAGTTGATCTCGGGGAAGATGATCTGCTCCCGCACGCCGAGCGTGTAGTTACCCTTGCCGTCGAACGCCTTGGGCGAGACACCCTTGAAGTCGCGCACGCGAGGCAGCGCGATGTTGAGCAGCCGGTCGAGGAACTCGTAGGCGCGGTCACCGCGGAGCGTCACCATGGCGCCGATCGACTGGCCCTGCCGCAGCTTGAAGTTCGCGATCGACTTGCGCGCCTTGGTGATGACGGGCCGCTGGCCGGTGATCTGGGCGAGCTGCTCCACCGAGGCGTCGATGACCTTGCCGTTGTTGATGGCCTCGCCCAGCCCCATGTTCACCACGATCTTCTCCAGCCGCGGCACCTGCATGGTGTTCTCGAAGGCGAGCTCCTTCATGAGCGCGGGGCGGATCTCCTTGTCGTACCTCTGCCTCAGCCGTGCAGTCATCGCTTCCGTCTCCTTGCCTTCGGCCGGCTCCAGCGGCGGGGAACGAGCCCCGCCCTACGCCGGGCGATGCGTGTCATTTTGCGGGGGTCGAGGCCGGGGCACGAACCTCGACGATCTCGCCGCTACGCCTTCTTCTCCCTGCGCGCCTTCTCCTTGCCTCCCAGCTCATGCGCGAACTTCTCCTTGCGCACGGCTTTGCCACCCTCACCCACCAGCATCACGTTCGAGATGGCGAGCGTCCCGTTCTTCTCGAGGATGCCGCCCTCGGGGTTGGCCTGGCTGCGACCCTTCTTCAAGTGCCGCTTCACCACCTGCACCTTCTCCACCCGGACGCGGCCCGTCTCGCGCAACACCTCGAGGACCTTGCCCGTCTTGCCCTTGTCCTTGCCCGCGATGACCTTGACGGTGTCGTTCTTGCGGATCAGCATGTCTAGAGCACCTCCGGCGCGAGCGAGATGATCTTCATGAACTTCCGCGCCCGGAGCTCGCGAGCCACCGGACCGAAGATCCGGGTACCGATGGGCTCGAGGTCCTTGTTGATGAGCACCGCGGAGTTGCCGTCGAAGCGGATGTAGCTACCGTCGGGCCGCCTCACCTCGCGCGCGGTGCGGACGATGACGGCACGGGCGACCTCGCCCTTCTTCACCTTGGCCTGCGGGATGGCCTCCTTCACCGAGACGACGATGACGTCGCCGATGGAGGCGTAGCGGCGCCTGGACCCGCCGAGCACCTTGATGCACTGTACCCGCTTCGCGCCTGAGTTGTCGGCGACGTCGAGCATGGTCTGTTGCTGGATCATCTAGACCTCCGCCGCCTTCTTCAGCGTCTCGGCCACGCGCCAGCGCTTGTCCTTCGAGGTGGGCCGGGTCTCCACGATGCGGACCTTGTCACCCGGCTTGCATTCCTGCTTCTCGTCGTGCGCCTTGAACTTGGTCGCCCTCATGACGATCTTGCCGTACTCGCGGTCGGCCACGCGGCGCTCGACCTTGACGACGACAGTCTTCGTCATCTTGTTCGAGACGACCACGCCGATCCGGCTCTTGCGGTTTCCGCGCTCCATGGTCGGTTACTCCTTCCCCTTCCCGGCCGCCTTGGCGGCGCGCGCGATCTCGAGATCCTTCTGCCGCTTGACCGTGAAGCAGCGCGCGACGTCCTTGCGCGCCTTGCCGAGGTCTGCGGTGGAGTCGAGGACGCCCGTGTTGTGCTTGGACTTCATGTCGAAGATCGAGCGCTTGAGCTCCTTCGCGCGACCCTCGAGCTCCTCGGGCTTCAGCTCCCTGAGCTCCTGTGCGGTGGCCATGCTCGTGGTCTCCTTACAGCGTGGCGCCGCGCTTCACGACCTTGGTCGCGATCGGCAGCTTGTGGGCAGCCAGATGGAACGCCTTCGTCGCGACGTCGTCCGTGACGCCCTCCATCTCGTAGAGGATGCGGCCCGGCTTGACGACGGCGACGTAATACTCCACGGCGCCCTTGCCGGTGCCCATGCGCGTCTCGGCGGGCTTCTTGGTGATCGGCTTGTCCGGAAAGACCCGGATCCAGATCTTGCCGCCCCGCTTCACGAAGCGGGTCATGGCGACGCGCGCGGCCTCGATCTGACGGCTCGTCAGCCACCCGCACTCGGTGGCCTGCAGCCCGTACCCGCCCGAGTTGAGGTCGGAGCCACGGAGAGCCTTGCCGCGCATACGGCCCTTCATCATCTTTCGGTACTTCGTTCGCGCCGGCTGAAGCATGATCTTCTCCCGATGTCCTGGTGGGCCGCGCTACGCGCGCGCGCCGATGTTTCGCGGGGGCCGCGCGGGCGACGTGGCCGGCAGCACCTCGCCCCGCATGATCCACACCTTGCAGCCGATCTTGCCATAGGTGGTCTTCGCCTCGGCGAAGCCGTAGTCGATGTCGGCCCGCAGCGTGTGGAGCGGCACCCGGCCCTCGCGGTACCACTCGTAGCGCGCCATCTCGGAGCCGCCGAGCCGGCCGGAGCAGGCGACGCGGATGCCCTTGGCGCCGAACTTCTGGGCCGTCTGCACCGCCTTCTTCATGGCGCGGCGGAAAGCGATCCGGCGCTCGAGCTGCGTGGCGATGTTCTCGGCCACCAGCTGGGCGTCCGTCTCTGCCTTCCGGACCTCGACGACGTTCAGGTACACCTCTGCGTCTGTGAGTCCCTGCAGGTCCTTCTTGATGGTCTCGATGCCCGCGCCGCGCTTCCCGATGACGATGCCGGGGCGCGCGGTGTGGACGTTGATCTTGACCTTGTTCGCTGCGCGCTCGATCTCGATCTTGGAGATGCCGGCCTGGCCGAGCTTCTCCTTCACGAACTCACGAAGGTGGATGTCCTCGTGGAGCCACTTGGCGTAGTTCTTCTCCTCGTACCACTTCGACTCCCAGGTGCGGATGACGCCGAGGCGGAACCCGATCGGATGGACTTTCTGACCCATGTGCCCTCTTCCTTTCCGTGAGGCGTCCGCTACGCGCGGGCGCCGGTCCCGAGCTCGACGTACACGTGGCTGGTGCGCTTCTCGATGCGGAAGGCGCGACCCATCGCGCGGGCCATGAAGCGCCGCATCTTGGGACCACCGTCAACCGTCAGCGTCTTCACGTATAGCGCATCCACGTCCACGTGCCCGCCCTTTTGCTCGGCGTTCGCCACTGCCGAGCGGAGCAGCTTGGCGATCGGCTTGGCGGCGGATTGAGGCGTGAACTTCAAGACCGCGAGCGCCTCGCCTACGGCCATCCCCCGGACGTTGTTCGCGACCAGCCGCACCTTGCGCGGCGCGATGTGAAGGAAACTCAGGCTTGCGTGCGGGCCGGCATCGGCCTTGGCGCTGCGCCGCCTCTCGCGACGCTCGTCTTTCGCACGCACCCGAGGAGCGGCCTCTGCTCCTCGGGGCCCCGTCCCCTCGTCCTTCTTCGTCTTCTCGGTCTCGGCCATGATGTCGAGGCTCCTTTACCGCTTCGGCGGCGGCGCACCAGCCGTCGCGACCTTCTTCTCGGCCGAGTGGCCGTGGAAGAGACGCGTCGGGGAGAACTCGCCGAGCTTGTGCCCGACCATGTTCTCGGTCACGAAGACCGGCACGAACTTGCGGCCATTGTGGACCGCGAAGGTGTGGCCGACGAAGTCGGGCAGGATGGTGCTTCGCCGCGACCAGGTCTTGATGACCGACTTCTTGTTGCCCTTGTTCGCATCCTCGACCTTCTTGGCGAGGTGCTTGTCTGCGAACGGGCCCTTCTTGATGGAACGCGCCATGTGTTTTCCCTTGTCCCGCTCGCGCTAGTGAGGCGAGTTGCGCACGCCAGGGCGCCTGCGGCTGACGATGAGCTTGTCGGTGCGGCGGTTGTTGCGCGTCTTCATGCCCTTCGTCTTCTGGCCCCACGGCGAGACCGGGTGCGGGTTTCCCTGGCCCGACTTCCCCTCGCCGCCGCCGTGCGGGTGGTCGACCGGGTTCATGGCGAGGCCTCGGACGGTCGGCCGGATGCCGAGCCAGCGGCTCTTGCCCGCCTTGCCCACTCGGACCGACGCGCTCTCGATGTTCGAGAGCTGGCCGATGGTGGCCTTGCACTCCTGCATGACCTTGCGCACCTCGCCCGACGGCAAGCGGATCTGGGCGTAGGAGCCCTCCTTCGCCATGAGTTGGCCGAAGGACCCCGCGGAGCGGATCATCTGACCGCCCGAGCCCGGCTGCATCTCCACGTTGTGGATGACGGTGCCGACCGGGATCGACTTGATGGGCAGCGTATTGCCGGGGCGGATGTCGACGCCCTCGCCCGAGACGAGCGTGTCCCCGACGTTCACGCCGATGGGAGCCAGGATGTAGCGCTTCTCGCCGTCCTTGTAGTGGAGCAGCGCGATGCGTGCGGTGCGGTTCGGATCGTATTCGACCGAGGCGACCTTGGCCGGTACCCCGTCCTTGTCGCGCCGCCAGTCGATCACCCGATAGCGTCGCTTGTGGCCGCCGCCCATGTGGCGGGTGGTGATGTGGCCATGTGCATTGCGCCCGCCCGACTTCCGGAGCGCCTCCGTGAGCTTCTTCTCGGGCTTCCTCTTCGTGATCTCGGCGAAGTCCGAGACCGACATGAGGCGGCGCCCAGCGCTCGTCGGCTTGTAGGTCTTGAGGCCCATGATCTCGTCCCCTGCTTACGCGCTACGCGCCCTCGAAGAGCGAGATGGCCTCGCCTTCCTTCAAGGTCACGATGGCCTTCTTCCAGTTGGGGCGGCGGCCGGTGTTGCGGCCGACGCGCTTGTTCTTGCCGCGTGCGATCGACGTGCGGATGGCAGTCACGTGGACGCCGAAGAGCTTCTCGACCGCGGTCTTCACCTGGATCTTGGTAGCCTCGCGGTGCACCTCGAAGGCATAGTGCTGCGCCGCCTCGCGGCCGCGCTCGGATTTCTCGGTGATGAGCGGTCGCTTCACCACGTCCTGGTCAGCGAGCATCATGACAGGCTGGCCTCCAGCTTCCTGGCGCTCGCGGCGGTGAGGACGAGCGCGTCGTGCTTCAGGATGTCGTAGACGTTGAGCCCCTCGGCAGCCAGGAAGTCCGAGCCGGAGAGATTCCGGACGCTCCTGGCGAGCGCGGTGTTCTCTCCGGCGTCGACCACCAGCGCCTTCTTCACTCCGAGCTTGGCCAGCACCGAGGCGGCGACCGAAGTCTTCGGTGCGTCCGGTAGCCACTTCTCGACGATGAGCAGCTTCTGGTCGCGCCCGCGGAGGGCGATGGCCGAGCGGAGCGCGGCCTTTCGCACCTTCTTTGGCACGTCGTAGGCGTAGTCGCGGGGCTTCGGCCCCATCGCCTTGCCGCCGCCAACCCATTGGCTGGCGCGGGTCGAGCCCTGCCGGGCGCGCCCGGTGTGCTTCTGCTTCCAGGGCTTCTTGCCGCCGCCGGAGACGAGCGAGCGGTTCTTCACGGCGTGCGTGCCGGAGCGGTCGGAGGCGAGCTTCGCCTTGACCACCTCGTAGAAGAGGTGCTCGTTCACCTCGCCGGCGAACACGCCGTCGGCGAGCTCGATCTCGCTCACCTTGTTCCTCTCGAGGTCGTAGACGTCGAACTTGGCCATGATGTCCTCGGTCTTCGGCGAGAGACGAGCCCTCGCCCTACCGTGGGGGATGAGCCCCCGCTCCTGCGGCGAGGGCCGAGCCCCCGCCCTACCGTGGGGGATGAGCCCCCGCCCCTGCGGCGAGGGACAAGCCCCCGCCCTACTTGATTTCAACATCCACGCCAGCCGACAGGTCGAGCTTCATGAGCGCGTCGAGCGTCTGCGCCGTCGGCTCGAGGATGTCGAGCAGCCGCTTGTGCGTGCGGATCTCGAACTGCTCGCGCGATTTCTTGTCGACGTGCGGACTGCGCAGGACGGTGAACTTGTTGATCCGGGTCGGGAGCGGGATGGGGCCGGCCACCTTGGCGCCGGTCCGCTTCGCCGTCTCCACTATCTCGCCGGCCGACTGATCCAGCAGCTTATAGTCGTAGGCCTTGAGCCGGATCCTGATCTTCTGAGTCGCCATTGAAAAGCCTTCTCCTCGATCCCGGCGCTGCGCGGCTCCGCCCCAAGGCCCTCTAAGCCCCGGTGCGGCTGCCGCCGTCCGCCGCGGGCTCCCTACTGGATGACCTCAGCGACGACGCCAGCACCCACCGTGCGCCCGCCCTCGCGGATGGCGAAGCGAAGCTCCTTCTCCATGGCGATGGG
>MEMX01000067.1:0-4931 GCA_001768075.1 Anaeromyxobacter sp. RBG_16_69_14
GGACTGCCGCCGGCCGGGATCCCGGTGGCGATCGACCTCGCGGAGGCGCTCGCGCGCGGCGCCGACGTGGTCGTCGACTTCACCAGCTGCGAGGCCTCGACCGTGCACGCCGAGATCTGCGCGGCGCGCGGTGTCGCGCTCGTCATCGGCTCCACGGGCTTCAGCAAGGAGGAGCGCGGGCGGCTGGAGGAGGCCGCGCGCAGGGTGCCCATCGTCTTCTCGCCCAACATGAGCGTGGGCGTGAACGTGCTCTTCGCGCTGGTGAGAGAGGCGGCGCGCATCCTGGGCGACGCCTACGACGTCGAGATCGTCGAGCTTCACCACAAGAAGAAGAAGGACGCGCCGTCGGGCACCGCCTTGCGGCTCGCCGAGGTGGCGGCCGAGGCGCTGTGCCGCGATCCGGCGAAGGACCTCGCGTTCGCGCGCCACGGCATCATCGGCGAGCGCCCGCCGCGGGAGATCGGCGTGCAGGCGCTGCGCGGCGGCGACGTGGTGGGTGAGCACACGGTCTACTTCGCAGGGGAGGGGGAACGGCTCGAGCTCACGCATCGCGCCACCTCCCGCGATCAGTTTGCGCGCGGCGCGGTGCGCGCTGCACGCTTTGTGGTGGGCAAGCCCCCAGGGCTGTACGACATGGCGGACGTGCTGGGCCTTTCGAAGACCCGCCTACGGGGTTCCGGAGGTTCTGCTGGGGGCGCTGCGGGGGGTTCCCCATGAGGACGTGCCGTTTCAGGAGGGGCGGCCGGGAGCTCTACGGCGTCATCGACGGGCACAAGGTGCGCGCGCTCACGGCGGAGCCGTGGGCAGGCGGCCTCCCGGAGGGGCCTGCGTTCAACCTGTCCGAGGTGAGCCTCATCGCGCCGGTGGTGCCGTCGAAGGTGGTGTGCGTCGGCCGCAACTACCGAGCGCACGCGGCGGAACTGGGTCAGGAGGTGCCGAAGGAGCCACTCCTCTTCATCAAGCCCTCGACCGCCGTGATCGGGCCGGACGCGGGCATCCGGCTTCCCGACGCGTCGAGAGAGGTGCACCACGAGGCCGAGCTGGCCGCGGTCATGGGGCGTCCCCTCACCTGTGCCACCACCGCTGCAGACGCGCGCGAGGCGGTGTTCGGCTGGACCTGCCTCGACGACGTCACGGCCCGCGACATCCAGCGTGCCGAGAAACACTTCACCCGCGCCAAGTCGTTCGACACGTTCTGCCCCGTCGGCCCCGTGGTCGAGACCGACCTCGACCCGATGGACGCGACGATCGTGTGCAGGGTGAACGGTGAGCAGCGGCAGCGGGGCTTCACGAAGGACATGGTGGTCGACCCCTATCTCCTGGTCGCTTTCATCTCGCAGGTGATGACCCTCCTCCCGGGCGACCTCGTCTCGACCGGGACGCCCGAGGGCGTGGGACCGATCAAGCGCGGCGACTGGGTCGAGGTCGAGATCTCCGGGATCGGCGTCCTGCGGAATCCCGTCGTGTGAAGCGTGTTCGTCGATCCTGGGGCGGGGGGTCGTGCCCCGCCTTGCGGAAGCGACGTGGGGCCGCCGCTCTGGCGCACCCACGGCGGGTGGCACGCGACGCCGCGGAGTGCTAGACCTTCGCCGACATGCGCGCTTACGTGGGGGTGGGGAGCAACCTCGGCGAGCGATGGGACAACCTCGCCCTCGCTGCTCGAGAGGTGCGCGCCGCCCCTGGCGTGTCGCTCCTGCGGGCCTCTCGCGTCTACGACACCGAAGCGCTCGGCCCGAAGCAGCCGCGCTACCTCAACGCCGTGCTCGAGCTTCAGACGACGCTCGAGGCCGACCTGTTGCTCGCCCTCCTGCTCCGGATCGAGGACACCGCCCACCGCCGCCGAGAGGTCCGCTGGGGCGCCCGGACGCTCGATCTCGACCTCCTCCTCTACGAGGACCTGGTGCTCCGCACCCCTGCGCTCACGCTTCCCCATCCGGGGCTCCTGTCGCGCCGCTTCGTCCTCGCTCCCCTGGCCGAGCTGTGTCCGGAGCGGATCGTGCCTGGTACCGGCTCCACCGTTGGCGAGCTGCTCCGGTGCGTGCCCGCTCACGACATGTCGTCGGCCGGCATCTACCCGGTTTGAATCCCATCGGGTTCAACAGATAAGAAGACGCGCGCTCGGGGGGACTGGCCGGGGCTCCGATCGAAGCTGACAGGTGCCACGCCCGACATGCACATGGCGCACGTCGGCACCAGCCGCAGCCTGCAGATGTGAACTCTGGACCTCGTCGGGATGTGATCGAGGGCGTCGTTCACGGCCAACCGAGCCACGTCCACCCGCGCACCCTCCAGGCTCTTCCCCAGAGCCCGCAGGTCATTGAGACGGACACCCCGAGTCGCGCAGTCGGCGACCGCACGGTAGGTGTCAAGGTATGTGTGATAGACGCAACCCATGACGCGATCTTCCTGCCGCATGCTGGAGTGACGAGCTGTGGTGGCGATGATTACCAGGACCCATGTCCCGTGTTCGCGGGGCGCAGAATCTCGGCGTGCGTCTCTGGCTGTTGTCATTCGGCAGCGCCGGCGGTCGCTTTTCGCGCTGAGCGCGTCGCGGCCGAGTACAACGGGCGCATGACGGTGCTGAACGTCTACCTCAGGCTCTACGCTGAATGCACCCGCAAGGCGTTCGCCGCGATCGGGAAGAACCCCTGGACGCTGCTGCTGCCCGGTCTCGTCCTGTTCGCCCGCGACTGGGCTGCGCGGCTGGCGTACACGCTGGGGATGCTGGGCGGGATCGTCGTTTCCCTCGCGACGGCCGCGCTCTTCAGTTGCTACCTCCACTTCGTCGGTGAGCTCGTGCAAGGGGGGCGCATCTCCGCGACCGATCTCCGGCGGAGCTTCGGCGCATACCTCTGGCCGGTCGTGAACGTGTTCTTCGTCACCTGGATCGCGTCGCTCTTGTTAGGGCTGGTCCTCAGGGGTAACCCCAACGGGGCGGCGCTGCTGTACGCCCTGTGGATCGTGGCGCTCGTCGGGCTGAACACCGTACCCGAGGTGATCTATCTCCGCGCGAGCCACGGAGGGGTGCAGACCATCGCAACCAACTGGGAGTTCCTCAAGGCGCAGTGGATCCCCTGGTTCGCGGCCAACGTGCCCTTGCTCGGCGCGGTCACCCTCGTCGCCGTGTACGTGCAGGTGCCGCTAGGCGAGACCATCCTCCTCGGGGCTGCCGTGCACGTCGCGATGGTCTTTCGAGGGAACCTCTTCCGGGCGCTCGATCGCACCAGCCACCGGCAGAGGATGTTCGCGCAGCGATCCGCGAGAGACGCGTAGGTCTGATCGCGCAGAAGACTGGCCGCCAAGACCGCGGCGTACGGGTTGTTCGCTGCCCCACGACCACATCGTGATTTCACCTGGCATGAGTTGCGGGCTACCTGCCGCACAAGCCTTCCAGCAGCGGTGGTGGGGATGCGGCTCGCGGGAATCCTGCGTCTCCGTGACCGGCCGCGGCCGCAGGGCGCCGCTCTCGGCGGACATCCCGTCCTCCACGACGCCATGTCCGAGGAAGCCGGTTCGCTCCACCCTTCATTCTGGCTTTGCCAGCACTTCCACCACGGCGGGAGCGTGGATTTCCAGATGACGACCTGGGTACTTCATCGCTTCGTGGAACCTTGCCCAATCAATTTCGTGTTCCCAGCTGGCCATCACCACCGCCGCGGTACAATTTCCGACGTGGTTGGTGATGGCTCGGGCCTCGGACATGAACTTGTCGATTCCGAGGATGAGCGCCATGCCGGCCACGGGGATACCGGGCACCACCGCCAGCGTGGCGGCGAGGGTGATGAATCCTGAGCCAGTGACCCCGGACGCCCCCTTGCTGGTTATCATGGCCACCACCAGGATTCCCATTTGCTGACCCAGCGTGAGCTCGATGCCCAACGCCTGGGCGATGAAGATCGAAGCCAGGGTCATGTAGATATTGGTGCCATCCAGGTTGAACGAGTAGCCAGTCGGCACGACGAGACCGACGACCGACTTCGAGAGACCGATGCGCTCCAGCTTCTCCATCAGCGGGACGAGCGCTGACTCGGACGAACTGGTCGCGAGAACCAGCAACAGCTCGCTCTTGATGTAGCGCAGCAGCTTCAGGATGTTGAATCCAGACAGCGCAGCGATTGTCCCGAGTACGATGAGGATGAACGCCGCGCACGTCGCATAGAAGAGCCCGATGAGCTGCCCCATCGGCACCAGCGACCTCAGGCCGAATTTGCCTATAGTGAACGCGATGGCGGCGCCGGCGCCCAGCGGAGCGGTGTACAGGATCAGCCGCATGACGCCGAACAGCATCTTGCTGATGTTCTCGATGAAATTCATGAGGGGCGTCTTGTACTGGTCCCCCAGTCGCGCCAAGGCAAAACCCAGGAGCACCGAGATCAGCAGCACCTGGAGAATGTCTCCCTCCGTGAAGGCGCTGAAGAGCGTCTTGGGGATCATCTTCAGCAGGTGATCCTTGACGGTCATGTGCTGTGCCTGCGCGACATAGCCCGCCACCAACTTGGGATCAAGCTGGGAAGGATCGGCGTGAAAGCTTCTTCCTGGTCCAAAGAAATTGGCCATGGCCAGGCCGATCAGCAGAGCGAAGGTGCTGACGACCTCGAAGTAGATGAGGGCCTTCCCACCGACGCGGCCAGCCTTCTTTATGCTGCCCGAGCCCGCGATCCCTAGCACCACGGTGCACAGAATAACCGCCGGAATGAGCATCTTGATGAGGCTGATGAAGCCATCGGCGACAGGTTGCATGGCCACGCCAGCCGCAGGAAAGAAGTGTCCCAGCAAGGCGCCCAGAACCATCATGAGCGCCACCCAGTTGTACAGCTTCGACGCGATGCGCTTCATACGCACCCTCCTCTCGAGAGGTCGTACCGCCCTACCGCTTGTCCGGATCGAATGCCGTCGCTGCGTGGATGTCTCGGATGAGCTGCCTTCCCAGC
>MEMX01000067.1:4966-7155 GCA_001768075.1 Anaeromyxobacter sp. RBG_16_69_14
GTTCGGATGGACCTCCAGCCCTGACCCGGCCAGCGGTGAGCTCTGCTGAGCGGCGCTTGGAGAACGCCGCCGCCTGGCCCCTTCGGCGTGGCCGCGGCGACGGCGTGGCTGATCGGCGGCGGCTCTGCGCGCGCGACGGCGGCAAACAGTGCTCGCATCTGCGACGCTCCTGCACGACTGCGAGGATGCGTGATTGTGCCCGCAGGTGGCCGGGCGCTGCTATTGTGGAGATCCACACCGTGCGAGGCTTGTAGCGAGCGCGGCCCAATCCTGGAGCGGCGGCGCCGCCCCTGACGGTCACCAGAGGTAGCTCGCGTAGCGCGGTTCCCACATCTTGGACTTCACGAACTCGAGCACGTCGGCCGGTCTCTCGACGCCGGCCAGCCCATCCCTGAACGCCACCTCGGCCACCGCCGCGCCGATGTGGGCGGAGACCTCTCGGATCCGCCTCAGCGATGGGTAGACGCGGCCCATGTCGAGGTCGTTCTGCAGCACCTGCGCCGCCAGCGCCTTGGCCGCCTCCGCGAACATGCGGTCGGTGACGCGCCTCGCCTCGCAGGCCACGATCCCGAGGCCCAGCCCCGGGAAGATGTAGGAGTTGTTGCCCTGCCCCGACACGAAGGTCTTGCCCAGATAGGTGAAGGGCGGGAAGGGGCTCCCGCTGGCGTAGATGGCCTTGCCCCTCGACCAAGTGTAGGCCTCCTCCGCCGAGCACTCCGCCTTCGAGGTCGGGTTCGAGAGCGCGAAGATGATCGGGCGCTCGTTGAGCCTCGCCATCGTCTCGACGATCTCCTTGTCGAAGGCCCTCGCGATCGTCGACACGCCGACCAAGGCGGTGGGCTCCAGGGCGTGCACCGCGCTCGAGAGGTCAGGCGCGTAGAGGACGTCGTGCGCGTAGCGGAGCTTGTGCTCGGCCAGCCCCTGACGGCTCTTCACCACCAGCCCCTTCGAGTCCACGAACCAGCACCGCCGACGCGCGTCCTCGATCTCTGCCCCCTCGTCCACCATGGCCGAGACGATGAGGTCCGCGATGCCCACGCCGGCCTCGCCCGCGCCCAGGAAGAGGATCCTCTGATCCCGGAGCGGCTTCTTCGTGATCTTCAGCGCAGAGCAGAGGCCGGCCAGCGCGACCGCGGCGGTGCCCTGGATGTCGTCGTTGAAGGTACAGATCCTGTCACGCCACTGCTCGAGCAGGCGGAAGGCATTGACGTTCGCGAAGTCCTCGAACTGGATGAGGACCTTCGGCCAGACCTCCCGGGCGGCCGTGATGAACTCGGCCACGAAGCCGTCGTACTCCTCGCCGCGCAGCCGGTGCTGGCAGATGCCCATGTAGAGCGGGTCCTGCAGGCGTTCCACGTTCTCCGTGCCCACGTCCAGGGTCACCGGCAAGCACCTGCCCGGGGGGACGCCCGCGCAGGCGGTGTAGAGCGACAGCTTGCCGATGGGAATGCCCATCCCGCCCACGCCCTGGTCCCCGAGGCCGAGGATCCGTTCACCGTCTGTGACGACGATCACGCGCACGTCTTCGTGCGTGTGGTTGCGGAGGACCTCGGTCATGCGCCCGCGATCGTCGAGAGAGATGTAGACGCCGCGCGCCCGGCGGAAGAGGTGGCCGAACTGCTGGCAGGCCTGGCCGACGATGGGCGTGTAGATGATGGGCGTCATCTCCTCGAGGTTGTCGATCACGAGGCGGTAGTAGAGCGTCTCGTTCCTGTCGTGCAGGCTCATGAGGTGGATGTAGCGCTCGAGATCGTCCTGTTTCCTGCGGTAGTTCTCCATCGCGCGGGCGGCCTGTTGCTCGATCGTGAACACCTTCGGGGGCAGCAGGCCCTCGAGTCCCAGCGCGAGGCGCTCGGCCTTGGTGAAGGCGGCACCCTTGTTGAGCAGGGGGTCCCGGAGCAGCGCGGCGCCACGGGGAAGTCCGGCCTTCGGCTCGATCAGGTTCTGGGTCCTCTCGGTCATGACGTTACCCTAGAGTGAAAGTGGACGCGCGGTGCAAGCCACTCCAGCGAAGCACCGGGCGCCGCGGGCTTCATCGACGGCCCCGCGGAACCGGCCTACTTCATCTACTTGAACACTCTGTTCGGGCTCCTCCGAAGCGAGGTCCTGTGCTCCAGATTGACGAGCATGCTCCCGACCAGCTTCAGGATCCGAAGGGCCATCTTTACACGCGTGCCTTTCCCCTCCAC
>MEMX01000068.1:2500-3912 GCA_001768075.1 Anaeromyxobacter sp. RBG_16_69_14
CGTTCTGAACCTGCTCGCGCATCCGCTCGATCTCGGCCTTGAGCATGACGACGAAGCCCGCGATCTCGGCACTCTGCGACTTCGAGCCGATCGTGTTCGCCTCTCGGTGCATCTCCTGAACGAGGAACTCCATCTTGCGCCCAGCAGGCTCCCCCCCGGCGAGCAGCGCGCGGGTCTGGGCCAGGTGACTGCGCAGCCGCGTGACCTCCTCCGTCACGTCCATGCGGTCGGCGAAGAGCGCCACCTCCTGCGCCAGCCGCGCCGGATCGGGCGTGAAGCCGCGCGCGACCTCCTGGAGGCGCTCGTGCAGTCGCGTCCGGTAGTGGTCGATCGCTTGCGGCGCGCAGGCCTCCACGCGCTCGACCAGCACGTCGATCTGCTCGATGCGCCCGGCGAGATCACGGGCCAGCGCCTCGCCCTCGCTGGTGCGCATGACCGTGAGGGCAGCGATCGCCTGGCCGAGGGCGACCATCACGGTAGCGCGGGCGGCCTCCAGGTCGACGGCCCGTTCGTCGAGCGTCACCACTCCGTCGGCGGCGAGGACGTCTGCCAGGCCGACAGCGCCGGAGAGCCCGAGCCTGGCGCGGACCTCTTCGAACGCGCGCGCGTACTCCTCCGCCAGGGCAAAGTCGACGCGCGGCGCCAGCGCGCCGCGGCTCCCCGACCGCCGGAGCGCAACCTCGACGCCTCCGCGGGCGAGCCGCTCCTTCACCGCGCGAGCGATCTCGATCTCGAGCGCAGCCAGTTCGCGCGGGAGGCGGACCTTCACCTCGCAGAACTTGTGGTTGACCGATCTCGCCTCGACGACGATCTCCTCTCCCCCCTGCACAGCTCGCCCCGTTCCGAATCCCGTCATGCTACGGATCATGGTGGCTCCGGCTCATTCTCGCCTTTCGCCCCTTCTTGGGGCTACAGGCTACGGACTTCGGGCTACGGCCTGCGGCATCGGTCGTGAATCATCGAGAATCGAGGTCCTGGCGCTGGCCGACGAGCTCGTCGCCCGAGGTCTATTGCGCCACTGCGGCTCCTGTCGAAGACATGACTTCCAAGAGCGGATTCGGCTGGCTCGCTCTCCCGTCCACACGAACGTCGCACGCGCCGTAGCCTGCAGCCCGTAGCCGGCTTGGGGCAGGTCGCCGCATGAACGCCCGCGCTGCGACCGACCGTAGCGTCACACCACCGGAGCGTCAAGGAGCGCTCGCGCCGCCTCGCTCACCACCGCCGGGTCGAGGAGTCGCATGCAGTCATGGTGGCCCAGGGGGCAGCGCTCCGGCCCATGATCGTGGCAGGGCTGGCACTCCAGCCCTAGCGCGATCGGTTGCTCCCGCCCCGTGAAGCGGTGGCGCCTGATGTCGGTCGGTCCGAACACGACCAGGGTGCGGCGGCCGAGAGCTCGCGCGCAGTGAACGAGG
>MEMX01000068.1:3924-8845 GCA_001768075.1 Anaeromyxobacter sp. RBG_16_69_14
CCTCCCACCACGAGGTCGCAGCGCGCCAGCAGCGCGATGGCCTCGTCGATGGCGTTGCCGGTCGTGTCGCGCAGGGGGACGCGAGCCAGCTCGCGGATCCGCGCTGCGAGCGCGCGGTCGCCCGGGCCCCCCAGCACGAGGAGGGTGGCGCCGTCCCGCGCGAGCTCCCCGGCCAAGGCAGCGAACTTCTCAGGCCCCCATCGCTTGGTGGCCCACTCCGCGCTCGGCACCAGCCCCACCACGGGCCGCGCCGCGCCCGCCAGCACGCGGTCCGCGTAGGCGTCGAGGAAGGACGGCCGCTCCAGCGACAGCGCCGAGTCTCCGGTCGCACCCGCGCGCTCGGCCAGGCAGAGCGCTCGGTCGACAAAGGGCCGCCCGCGGTCGAGCGAGACCCGCTCGTTGCAGAAGACCGGATATCCGATGCGACGACGGGCGCCGGAGAGCCGGGCCAGCGCGCCCGCGCGGGGCGAGTAGTGCGGCACGAGCGCGAGATCGGGCCCGAACGCGCGGAGCCTACGCGCCGTGTGCCACAGGCCGGAGAGCCCACGGTCGGCACCCCGCTTGTCGTAGACGATCACCTCGTCGCACCCGGGCAGCAGCCGCGCAACGGGCGCGCCCCGCGGGGTCACGCACAGCGCCACCTTCCCGTGCGGCCAGCGCGCCTTGAGCGCGCGCACCGCAGGCCCCAGGAAGACGGTGTCACCGAGGAAACCGGGATGGACGACGAGCGAGCGCACCGGCAGGGTGATCAGGGGAGCGGCCTGGCCTCGTCAACCAGCATGATCGGGATGTCGTCGCGAATGCCGTAGGCAAGCTTGCAGCGCGGGCAGTGGATCTCGCCGTGGTCCTCGTGGAACTCGAGGTCGCCCTTGCACCTTGGGCAGGCCAGGATCTCCTTCAGCTCGGGCGCGAGGGACATGAGGACCTCCGAAAAAAGCAAAATCATAGTACGGCAGGCGGCAGCGAAAGCAATCCCTCGAGGAACCGCTCGACGGCCGAGCCCCGCTCCGCTTCGGTGAAATACCTGCGCATTCGCTCGCGCGCGGCAGCGCCGAGCGCCCGTGCCCGCGCCGGTGCGGCCAGAAGCTCGGCCAGCGCGGAGGCGAGCGCAGGTACGTCGCCCTGCTCCACGAGGAGGCCCGTGGCGCCGTTCACGATCGACTCCGCCGGCGCGCCGAAGTGGTACGCCACGCCCGGCCGGCCGCTCGCCATCGCTTCGAGGAGCGCGCGGCAGGTACCGTCGTTTCCCTCGGCGAGCAGCACCTTCACGTCGAGCGTGCGATAGGCTGCGGCGAGCGCGGGCCCGGAGCGGTATCCAGCGAACACCACCGCGCGGTCGAGCCCGCGCTGCGCCACGCGCGCGCGGAGGTCGTGAAGCCCCTCGCCGCGCCCGACCACGAGCAGGCGGGCGTCCGGGAGGCGCTGCACGACGAGCCGGAAGGCTTCCACCAGCTCGCCGTGGCGGCGATCCGGCTTCACGCGGGAGACGATGCCCACCACCGGCTGACCCGGCGCCAGGCCGAGCTCACCGCGCAGGTCGGGCCCATCGGGCGTGAAGGCCGCGGTGTCCACCGCGCCGCGCGTGGCGAGGATGCGCTCCTCCGGCACCCGAAAGCGCTCGCGTAGCAGCCGCGCGTGCGCCTCGCAGACGGCGACCAGCCCGTCGGTGCGCCTGTGGGCAAAGCCTTGCAGAAAGCGATCCTCGAGCGAGCGCGCGGAGTGGATGGTGCGCACCACCCGCGGTCGCTCGTGTCGCCCGCCGCCGAGGGCGAGACCCAGCAGCGCGGCCGAGTGGTCGTTCGAGAAGTGGGCGTGGACGACGTCGAAGGCCGGACCGATGCGGGCGAGGCGCCGGGCGTCGGCCAGGAGCGGGGGCGGGAAGCCCCTGGTGGTGAGCGCGAGATCGCCACGAACCGTGAACCCAAGGCTGCACAGCCGCGCCCGCAGGTCACCCGCTCGCCGGGCGTCCACCGCGATCTCGACCTGGTGCCCTCGTGCGCGCAGGTGCGCCGCCACCGAGGTCATCGGCTCCGCGGGCCCTGTCCAGACCGGCGAGGAGAGGAGCTCGAGGACCTTCATGCCCTCACCTCAACGACTCGCCTTTCGCCATTTTTTGGAAGACACGAGTCGGACCTATCCCCTCGACCTCGCGAGCGCCTCGACGATCGCCGTCGTCGAGTGCTCTTTCGGATCCCCCGCCACCGCGACCCGCCCGCCGTACCTCCGCACCTCGTCCGCCTCGGGGATCGTCTCCGGCGTGTAGTCGGTGCCCTTGACCTGCACGTCCGGCTTCAGCGCGCGGATCACGGAGACGACGTCCTTCGTCTCGAAGATCACGACGTGGTCCACACACCTCAGCGCGGCGATGATCTCGGCGCGCTCCGCCTCGGGGACCACCGGGCGGCCCGGGCCCTTCCCGAGCAAGCGGGTCGAGGCGTCGCTGTTCACGGCCACGACCAGCAGCTCCGCCTGCGCCTTTGCGCCTTCCAGGTATCGCAGGTGGCCGACGTGAAACAGGTCGAAGACACCGTTGGCGAGCGCAACGGTCCGACCGGCGCGCGTGGCCTCTGCACGGAGCCGCGGAAGGTCATCGAGGTGGAGCAACTTCTGCATGTGAACGCGATCCGTTCTCGATCTCGGCGAGGAGCTCGGCGCGTGTGACGGTGGCGGTCCCGGGCTTCTGGACGACCAGCGCACCCGCCACGTTGGCGATGCGAGCCGCCGACTCGGGTTCGGCACCGGCGGCGATGGCCGCGCTGTAGGTCGCGGCCACGGTGTCTCCGGCACCCGTCACGTCTACCGCTTCCTGGTTTCCGTGCGGCGGGATGCGCAGCGGCGGCAACCCCTTGCGGAAAAGCGACATGCCATCGTGACCGCGCGTGACGAGGAGCTGGTCGCAGGCGAGCCTGCGCAGGAGCACCCGCGCCGCGCGCTCGATGCCACCCGGGACCGTCAGCGACAGGCCGGTGGCGGCTTCGAGCTCGGGTTCGTTCGGCTTCACCATGCTGACGCCAGTGTACTCGACGATCCGGTAACGAGAATCGACGCAGACCGGCACGCCGCTGCGCTTGAGGTCGCGCAGCGCCTCCAGCGCCGGCGGACCGAGGGATGCGGAGCCGTAGTCGCTGGCGAGCACGGCCTGCGCGCCCCTTCCCGCGCGCATGAGCTCGCGCACGATGCGCCCCGCCGCGGCGGCCGGCAGCGGCGCCACCGGCGCACGGTCCACGCGCAGCATCTGCTGGCGCCGGGTGGACCGGCCGCCGGCGAGGATGCGCGTCTTGGACTCGGTGGCTCGGCCGCGGACGCGCTGGATGCGACTGACGTCGATACCCGACGCGGCGAGGACGTCGAGGAGCGTCGCGCCGAGCGCGTCGTCGCCGACCACGCCCACCGCGCGCACTTTCACGCCCAGAGCAGCCAGATTCTGCGCGGCGTTGCCTGCCCCACCCGCCCTGAGCTCGCTGCGCTCGTAGCGGACGATGAGCACCGGCGCCTCCCGGCTGATGCGCTCGGTCTCGCCGTACACGTACTCGTCGGCCACGAAATCCCCGGCCACGACCACCTCGACTCGCGGAAAGCGGTCGAGCACGCAGGCCAGGTTGGCGATCCCGTTCGCGGCAGCGGGGCGGCGCATCGGAGCTGTTCGTACCGCGGCCTGCCTCATCCCGCAACCTCTGTGCTCGCACGCGCGCCACCACCGCCTTCACCTTCCGGCCGTGTCTTCCATCGGCGGTGGAGCCAGTACCACTGGTCGGGGTGCTCGCGCACGCGGCGCTCGAGGCGATCGTTGAGGTCCTGCATGAAGGCCAGGACATCGCGCTCGCGATCCCCGGTGTCCGGCACCTCGAGCGGCCCCTCGATGACGACCAGGTGCCGCCCGTCCTCGAGCGGCACCGTCACCGAGAAGACGACCGCCGCTCCGGTGCGCAGCGCCAGGATCGCCGGCGTGGGCGAGGTGGCGGCGGGCACGCCAAAGAAGGAGGGGAAGATGGCGCGCCGGCGCGGCTGGTTCTGGTCGATGACGTAGCCGAGGACGCGTCCCTGCTCGAGCGCTCGCCGCGCAGCCTTGAGCGTCTCGCCCTTCTGCACGACGAGATCCTCGACGCCCGCCCTGACGCGCGCCCTGCGCCACAGGTCGTTCGCGCCGCTCTTGCCCATCCTCCGGCTGATCATGGTCATCGGCACGCCCCTCAGCGCGTGGACGGCGGCCAGCATCTCGAAGTTGCCGAAGTGCGCCGTGCAGGCGATGACGCCCTTGTTCCGTGCGCGCGCTGCCTCGTAGCGCTCCCAGCCGTCGTAGACGAAGGCGCGCTCCAGCTCCTCGCGCGTCATGCGCGACACGAGGAGGAACTCGGCCGCCATCCGCCCCAGGTTCCGGTAGGTGTCCCGCGCGATGGCGCGGCGCTCGCCCGGCGTCTTCTCCGGGAAGGCTAGCCGCAGGTTGTCGAGCACGATGCGGCGGCGAACACCCAGGACCCAGGCGAGCCAGGCCGTCATGGCGCCTGCGGCGCGAAGCACGCGGCGGAGCGCGCGGGTCATGAGGGGAGGCCCGGCGACCGTCGTCATGTCGCGAAAGCTCGGTCGAGGAGCTCGTCCAGGACGTCCTCCCCCGCCACGATCTCGGCGGTGATGCGGACCACGCGAAAACGCGGATCGGCCGCCAGGCGTGGCGGGAGACGGACGGCGTCCTTCTCGGTGGTGGCGATCTCGGCGGAGCCCGCCGCCCTGGCCGCGCGCAGCGCCTCCTCGATCTCGGCCTCGCTGAACGGATGGTGATCGCGAAAGGTGCGCTCGGCGACGACCTTCGCGCCCAGGTCGGCCAGCGTGCGCCGGAAGCCGTCCGGACGGGCCAGCGCGCACAGGAGGAGGACGCGGCGGCCCGCGAGGGCATCTGGCCCGAGCGCCCGGGCGAGCGCGCCGT
>MEMX01000068.1:8859-9417 GCA_001768075.1 Anaeromyxobacter sp. RBG_16_69_14
CGGCGTGTCGCGACTCGACCGGAGGACGGCCGGTGGCGGCGCGGACGAGGCCGCGCAGATCCCGGAGCGCGTCGGGCGGAGCGCGGTCCGCGCCCGAGAGCCAGGCCAGGTGGGCACGGCCGAGCGCGCTCCACGGCTCGCGATTGGGCCCGCGCGGCAGGAGGCGACCGTTGCCGCACGGATTCGCCGCGTCGAGCACCACCACGTCGAGGTCGCGAGCGAGGGCGCGGTGCTGGAAGCCGTCGTCGAGGACGAGCGCGTCGGCCGCAAACTCCTCCACCGCGCGCCGGGCCAGCTCGGCGCGACGGGGACCACAGAGGACGACGGCCTCGCGCAGGCGCCGCGCGATGAGGGCTGGCTCGTCTCCTGCGTCCGCTGCGGAGAGGAGCACGTTCTCGCCATCGGACACCACGCGCGCGTCGCTCCGCCGAGCGCCGTAGCCGCGCGACAGCACGGCGACGCGGCGACCGCGCGCCAGGAGCCGCTCGGCGACCGCCAGCGTGGCGGGCGTCTTCCCCGCTCCACCCACCGCCAGGTTACCGAGGGAGACCACCGGCG
>MEMX01000068.1:9454-9771 GCA_001768075.1 Anaeromyxobacter sp. RBG_16_69_14
CCTGTAGAGGGCACCGCGAGCGGCAGCCCCGGCGCGGAAGATGCCTTCCGCCGCTGCCAGCGGCGCAAGTAGCGCGCGGTGCGACGCGCAGGCCTCCTCCCGCCACCAGATGTCCTCCAGCCAGCTCACAGCGGCGACCAGTTGATGTGGTTTTCCAGCGTCACCGTCGCCGCTGTGAGCCGATGTCCGGCACCTTGCGGCGCCTCAAGCGGTGGGGAGAACTCTCCCCCCGCGCCCCCCATCTCGAGCGTCAGTTCATGTGGCATGCGCTATCACGCCGGCGACCAGTTGATGTGGTTTTCCAGCGTCACCGTCGC
>MEMX01000069.1:0-12046 GCA_001768075.1 Anaeromyxobacter sp. RBG_16_69_14
GCGATCAGGTACGAGTCCGTGCCGGCGCGTTTCGTCGTGGCGCAGGTGGAGGGTCTGTTCCACGGGAGAGGCGCACGGCCGGCCGCGGTAAAGACGGGCATGCTGGGGAGCGGCGCAAACGCCGCGGCGCTGGCGAAGCTCGTGGCGGATGGGCCACTGGCAGGCCTCCCGCTGGTGGTCGATCCGGTGCTTGTCGCCTCCTCCGGCCTGGCGTTGCTCGAGGACTCGCGCGGCAGACCGCCCGCCCAGGTGCTCGCGCCGCTCCTTGCCGCAGCCACCGTGGTGACCCCGAACTGGCCCGAGCTGGCGGCGCTCAGCGGCTCCGATCTCGTCTCCCTGGAATCCGATGACGACGCGGTGGAGGCCGCTCGCGGGCTCTCCTGCCAGGCGGTGCTGGTCAAAGGCGGCCACCGCCCCGGCGCGCCGGTGGATCTGCTCGTTCGCGGGCGAGAGGTGCGCCGCTTCGAGGGCAGCCGCCGCCCTGGCACGGCGCGAGGCACGGGCTGCAGGCTGGCGAGCGCGTTGGCGGGGCTCCTCGCCCAGGGCGCGACACTCGATCAGGCGGTGCGCGGGGCAAAGAAGGTGGTGGAGAGGTATCTGGACGCGGAGGCCGGGCGGTAGCCGTCCTGACCGGGCCTCACGACCCCCGCTGCTTTTCCGCGAAGAAGGTGTTCGTCTTGAAGAAGACGAGATCCACCATGCCGGTGGGACCCTGGCGCTGCTTCGCGATGTGAAGCTCGATCTCCTGTACGTCCGCCTTCTGCGGCGAGCCGCCATCGCCGTCCTTCTCGTCGCCCGGACGATGCAAGAACATGACCACGTCCGCATCCTGCTCTATGGCGCCCGACTCGCGCAGGTCGGAGAGCATGGGTGGCTCGCCCTTGCGCTTCTCCACGCTGCGGTTGAGCTGCGAGAGCGCGAGGATGGGCACCTCCAGCTCCTTCGCCAGGCTCTTCAGGGAGCGGCTGATGATGGCGATCTCCTGCTCGCGCGACTGTGCTCCAGGGGCACTCATGAGCTGGAGATAGTCCACGATGACGAGGTCGAGGCCCCCCTCCCTCTTGATCTTGCGGCACTTGGCGCGCAGCTCTATTGGCGAGAGGACGAAGTTGTCGTCGAGCCAGATGCGCGAGGAGCCGACGCGGTCCCCGTGGGCCATGATGCGGTCCCAGTCGCTCTGCTGCAGGAGGCCCTGCGTCATGCGCCAAAAGTCGAGCTTCGCCTCGGCGGCCAGGATGCGCATGGCGAGCTGCTCGGAGGGCATCTCGAGCGAGAAGATCGCGACCCGCTTCTGCGCCTTGGTCGCGGCGTAGGTACCGATGTTGAGCGCGAGGGCGGTCTTGCCGACCGACGGGCGCGCCGCGAGCACGACGAGGGTGCCGGGCTGCAGGCCGAGGAGCTTCTGGTCGAGTCCGTGGATGCCGGTCGGGACGCCGGTGACTGTGCTCTGACCGGCGCGGACGCGCGCCTGGGTGGCGTCGATGGCCTCGATGGCCTTCATCATCGGCTCGTGGATGAGCCGCAGGGTGTCGGTGGTACCGCTCTGGGCGGCCGCGAAGATCTCCTGCTGCGAGAGCTCGAGGTACTCCGGCACGCTCGCGCCAGCCTCGTACCCGCGCGAGAGCACCGCCTGCGCCACCAGCTGCACGCGCCTTACGCGCGCAAGGTCCGCCACGATGCCAGCGTAGTGGCGCACGTTGGCGGCCGTGCCGAGACCCTTGGCGAGCGCGAAGGGCATGTCGCGGGGAACAGCCGCGCCGAGGAGCCCCTTGGCCTCCAGCCGCTGGTGGAGCAGGACCGGGTCGATGGCCTGCTTCTCCTGCGCCAGCTCCGCACATGCCGCGAACACCAGCTGATGCGCGTGGAGGTAGAAGTCCTCCGCCTTGAGCCGGTCAGCCACCAGATCGAAGGCGGTCTCCTCGATGAGGAGCGCTCCGAGCACCGCCTGCTCGGCCTCGAGGTTGTGCGGCAGCTCGCGCGATGGGCGTATTTGTAGAGCCGGGGCACCACCACGACGCTGCAGGTCGGAGTCCTTCATCGAGGGGCGGATGGTAACCCCGAGGTCCGACCTGCGCCTGTGCACGGCGCGGTGGATGATGTCGGAATTCCTGGCGAGTATCTATGTGATCGGATGGCCGGAAACCATGTGAATAGATGGTGGACACGTGGAGGACGCCTCTCGCGGGGAGGTCGCGGTGCACGGCTGGTGCTACGCTGCCCTGCCCATGTGCATGAAACGTGCTGCTCTTTCTGTTCTTTCTGCTCTCCCCGTGAAGATCGCCAGCCGTCTCGCCCTCGCTGCCGCGCTCCTCGCGCTGGGAGGCTGCTCGCTCGTCCGCGCCATCGCGGGCGCGGGGTTCGAGCGCCCCACGCTCACCTACGAGTCGTGGTCGGCGGACCAGCTCGACCTCGACGGTGTGACGATCGCCCTCCACTACCGCCTCGAGAACCCGAACGACACCGGCCTCGACCTGCGCCGCCTGGGCTACCGGCTGGAGGTGGAGGGGCGGCAGGTCGCGGAGGGCCAGCTGCCGGCGAACGTCCAGCTCCGCGCAAAGGGCGCGACGCCGATCGCGATCCCGGTGCGGCTGCGCTGGCGCGACGTGCCGGACATCCTGGAGCTGCTCGTCACGCGCACGGAGATCATCTACCGCGTGACGGGCAACGCCGGGGTCGGCTCGCCGATCGGCACGATCGACCTTCCCTTTGACCACCGTGACCGCGTGGCACTCCCGCGGTCTCTCTCCATCCGCATCGAGAACGTCATCAGCGCGCTGCAGCAGGGTGAGGGCTGAAGAGCCGTCCAGCTCTTCGGCCCAACCCCACGCAGATCACGTAGCCCGCACCTGGTTGGTCGCGCCCGAAACGGGATGGGGCGCAGGGGAGCGCTTCTTGATCTGGATCTTGATCTCCCTCTCGGGGACGTTCACCGACACGTTGATGTAGGCGAGCGCCGAGAGCAGGAACGCCACGATCAGGAGCACTCCAGCGATGTCGTACGCAGCGCCGTACGAACCGGTCGCGTCGGCGATCTTTCCCGCCAGGATCGGGCCGACCACGCCCCCGACGCCCCAGGCGGTGAAGAGGACCCCGTAGTTCAACCCGAGGTTCTTCGTGCCCCAGTAGTCTGCCGCGGTCGCCGGGAAGAGCGAGAGGCAGGAGCCGTAGCAGAAGCCGACGACGGCGGAGGCGACGATGAACCCACCGATCGTCGAGACCCCCGAGAAGAAGAACATCGCGAGCGCCTGGAGCACGCAGACGAGCCCGATGGTGACGATGCGCCCGACATAGTCCGAGATGACGCCTGCGATGATCCGCCCGGCGGCGTTGAAGCTGGCGAGCAGCGCCACGAAGACGAATCCAATCTTGATGGTGTTCCCGGACTGGACCGCGACGATCTTGGCCATGTGCCCGATGATCATGAGACCGGCCGTCGCCGCGCAGGCGTACTGGATCCACAGAGAGTAGAAAGCGGGCGTCTTCAGCATGTCCCGCCAGGTCTGGTCGACCCGAGCCGGCTGCGGCGCGCTCCCCGGCATGCCCGGCTTGGCCACCGGCCTGTCGGGGTTCCGGATCAGCTGTGCGAACGAGGTCGCGGTGATGAGGAAAGCGATGCCGAGGATCCGGAAGGAGTTGTTGATCCCGTACGTGGTGAGGAGGTACTTGGAGAGCGGCGCGATGTACACGGGCGCCACGCCGAATCCCGCCACGACGAGGCCGGTGATGAGCCCCTTCCTCTCCGGCGGGAACCATTTCACCGCGGCCGGGGTCGCCGCCGCGTACCCGAGCCCGAAGCCGGTCCCCGCCAGAAGGCCGAAACCGAGGATCGCAGGCATGATCGATCGCGGCGACGCGAAGCTCGCCACCACGAGCCCGACCCCGGTGAGCACCCCTCCGGCGGAGGCGACGATGCGCGGCCCCACCCGGTCCTGGAGCCGGCCCGCAGGCACCATCATGATAGCGAAACAGGCGATCGCGATGATGTAGGGCAGGGTGGCCTGCGTCTTCGTCCAACCGAAACCGCCCTTGTCCACCGCCTCGACCAGCTGCTTGCCGAAGACGCTCCATGCGTAAAGGATTCCGAGTGCGAGGTTGAGCCCCATCCCCGCGAGCGTTACCACCCATCCTCGTCGGTTCATCGACTCGCCCCTAGTACTGCTCAAAGAGTGGACGACAGGAGTAGACGACAGGAATAGACGACACGTAGCCGTCTGCGGCAGATTCGCCCGAACCGCGAACCGCGGCAATTGGAAGCGAATGGTGCGACAGTAAACCACGTTCCGCGCAATAGGTCACGCACCGTAAGTAAGATAGTGTGGGAGAATCCGGCGCGTACCGAGCCGTTCCTTTGCCAATCCCCCCTTGGGCGGTACCACTCCATGACCAGCGCCCGTTGGGCGCGGGCCTTCTCGTCCTCGCAGGCCCCTGCTTCCAGGCTCGCCTCTCGCCGTTTCTTCGCACTCGCCCACCGCTTCACGTCTGATAGCGCATGCCACATGAACTGACGCTCGAGATGGGGGGCGCACGGGGAGAGTTCTCCCCTCCGCTTGAGGCGCCGCAAGGCGCCGGACATCAGCTCACAGCGGCGGCGGTGCCGCTGGAGAATCACATCAGCTGGTCGCCGCTGTGAGGGATTTTCGCCCCCCGACCGGAGCAGACCGAACCCGACCCGTCCGCTCCGAGAAGCCGATCAGTCCGCGAGCAACTCTGGCTGGGCAGCGAGGAGCGCGGCGCCCCGCGCCACCGCGGTCTGCGGGTCGTCCTCGACGGCGCTGGGCCGCGGGAACGCCCGAGCCACACCCGCGCGCACCTGTGGCACGTAGCTCGTGCCGCCGATGAGCAGGACGGCACCCAGGTCTCCGACCACCAGGCCCGACTCACGCACCGTCTCCGCCGCAGCCTGCACCGAGCGCTCGACGAGTTCGGCCCAGTGTGGCGCCAGGTGCTCGCGGCGCACGAGGTAGTCGAGGTGCTGCTGGCCTGCGACGCCGAGCGCTTCCTTGACCTGAAAGCGTGCCTCGATGGCCGCCGAGAGAGCGCGCTTCACCAGCTCGCACTGGCGCTGGATACGCTCCCACAGGA
This sequence comes from Anaeromyxobacter sp. RBG_16_69_14, assembly GCA_001768075.1. Taxonomy (GTDB): domain Bacteria; phylum Myxococcota; class Myxococcia; order Myxococcales; family Anaeromyxobacteraceae; genus Anaeromyxobacter_A. Next base: position 5,083 of record MEMX01000069.1, read on the forward strand.
CGGCGTCGTGGGTGACGTCGATGGCGCGGGTACGGTAGACGCCGTCGGCGATCCACCGGGCGAACACCACGTCGAAGTCGTCGCCCCCAAGGCAATCGTCTCCACCGGCGGAGAGCACGCGCAGCTGGTTCGCGGCGCGCTGCACGACCGTCGCGTCGAAGGTGCCGCCGCCAAAGTCGTAGACGAGCAACGGCGCCGCGGCCCAGGAGGCGTCACCGAGCCCGCGCGCGAGCGCGCCCGCGCACGGCTCGGCGACGATGCGCAGCACCTCGAGCCCCGCCATGCGACCGGCGCGCACCATCGCGTCGCGCACGGATTGCGGGGACGCGACCGGCACCGTCAGCACGGCCTTGCAAATTCGCCGTCCGAACCGCGCCTCCGCGCGCTCGCGCAGGTGGCGGAGGATGAGCGCCGCGACCTCGCTCGCCGAGTGCTGGCCGGAGCGCACGAGCACCGCCGCCTCGTCGCCGGGCTGCGCCTTGATGCGGAAGGCGGAGGACGCGTCGAGCAGGCGAGCCGAGGGCGAGTCGGCCGAGCGTCCGATCAGGCGCTTGACGCCAAAGACGGTGTTGAGCGGGTCGGAGGAGCGGAGTCGGTCGGCCTCGGCGCCCACCAGGGTCGGCCCGCTGCGCGGAAAGTGGACCACGCTGGGCACGCAGGCCTCGCCGCGGGCGTCGAGCACGAAGTGCAGCCGGCCGTCGATCGCGGCCGCTGCGGTCGAGTAGCTCGTGCCCAGGTCTATGCCGAGGACGATCTCGGACGCCGATCCCACGCCCTCTTATCGGCCGGGCGCGGGACCTTTTTCAAGTCCCGCCGCGCGCCCTCGCCGCGGCGATGGAGGGGTCGCGATGGGACGGAGACAGGGTGTACTCTTGGTGGCGTGAACGGTCCGGCCGGACGCGGCTCGGATCAGCCGATCTCGCGCACCCGAGGGGTACCGCCGGCTTGCAGGATCGGGAGCTTGAGAGACGGCTTGCCCGGGACCTGCATCGGGCGGTCGCCCGCGTAGATCTTGTGCTTGCCGCGCGCGTTGAACCACTCGGGGGTGCGGGCCACCGAGTGCATGTTCTCCACGATCTGCCGCCAGCCCACGCCCGTGTTGTAGGCGCAGAAGGAGACCTCGCCCTCCTGGGTTCCGTAGGGGATGACGCACATCTCCGTGCGGCGGAAGTCGTACGTCCAGAGGTCCTGGAACCACATGCCGCCGACCCACAGGACCGTCCAGTCCGCCTCCTTCTCCTTGTAGCCCAGCACGGAACCGCCCATCTTGTAGTTGAACAGCTTGAGGAACTCGAAGAGCGTGAGCCCCGCAGGCGCCTTCCGCGCGTCGAAGTTGCGGAGGAACGCGAGAGCTACCTGGGTCAGCGACAGCCCCTTGCCCCGCCCGGTGTCGCAGATGACCCCGACGTCCTTGATGAACCGGTCCATGTCGAAGAACTGCGTGATGGCCCCCCACGCCTTCGTCCTGCGGTTGGCCACCAGGAGGACGCTCGACCCGCAATTCGGGTGGCACGAACAGCACAGGCCGCCGAACCGGTTCGACTCGGGACCGCTGAGCGCCCGCAGGTGATCGGCGAGCGCGGTGAACGCGCCCATGGCGCCGAGCGGGTACCAGTCGCGGTGGGGATCGAGCTTGCCGTCGAAGCAGCGCGAGAGATCGTGCGCCAGGTGCGAGATCGTGTACCGCTGCCGGTGGCGGTCCTGGTCGCTGATGTCCTCGTCACGACCCGTGAATGAGACGGGCTGGAACGACACGCCGCCCATCTTGTCGCAGTTGTCGATCACGAACTGGAGGATGGGCCCGACCTGGCGGTCGTTGACCGTGTTCACCACCGTCGTGACGGGCAGGATGTCGATGTCCGCCGCGTGCAGGCTCTCGATGGCCTTCTGCTTCACGTCGAACAGGTTCGTGATGTGGCGGTGGCTGTTGCCCTCGTTCGTGACGCCGTCGAACTGGAAGTAAGCGATGTCGAAGCCCGCCTCCTTGGCCTGGTCGGCGAACTCGGGCTCGAGCGCGAACCGCAGCCCGTTGGTGGCGGCCTGCACCGAGTAGTAGCCGATCTCCTTGGCGTAGCGGCACGCCTCGAGGAAGTGCGGCGACATCGTGGGTTCGCCGCCCGAGAACTGCACCGACATCTGCCGGCGCGGCTTGAACGAGATCGAGTCGTCCAGGATCTCCTTGATCTCGTCCAGGGTGAGCTCGTGCACGTAGCCCACCTGGTTGGCGTCCATGAAGCAGGGGCTGCACATCATGTTGCAGCGGTTGGTGAGGTCGATGGTCAGCACCGCCCCGCGGCCGTAGCGGATGGACGAGGTCCCGTGCCTGTGGACCTTCTCGTCCCCGAGCGTGCGGAAGTCGCGGCCGTAGTAACGCGATTCGACGATGCGACTGAACTCGGGGTCGATGGAGAGGAGGTCCTCGAAGGTCCCGTGCTCGGGGCATGCCTTGCGGATGACGAGCCTGCCGCCCTCCTCCAGGATGTGGGCCTTGACCTCGCCGACGTGCCCGTCGACGAGCTCGGCCAGGTCTCGCTCGCCCCGGATGATCGCGCTGCGGGTCTCGACCACGCAGCGCGGGCAGAGCGAGTCCGTCTCGCGCGGCCAGCCGAGAGGGGGCTTCGTGCGCTGGTAGGTCTTGAGGAGCGGCCCGGGAGCCCACTCGGGGCTCGGCGACGGGCTGTCCGGGACCCGCTCGTTCACTGCCTGAAAACCGCGCCAGCCGAGGTTGGCCAGCTCCTTCACGACCGCGTCGAGCTTCGTCACGCTGTACCTCCAGGTTCACTCACGTCCAGCACGCGCCGTCCGACGAGACGAGGTCGATCGTCACCGCGTGGTGCAATCGCCCGCGGACGGAGGAGTCCGGCACGGCCGTCGGGTGGATCCACCGCGCGCGGCCCCCGAGCGCCGCCAGGCTCTCCTGGCGGCGCGACCGTTCACGGGAGCGCGGGACCAGGTGCGCCGCTCGCTCGAGCCAGCCCCGCGCTCCCCCCTTGCCTTCCCGGCGGGGCGTCACTTGCGTGGCCGCGGCGAGCAAGACTTCGGGCGGAGCGACGATCTTGTGAGGCCGGAGCGCCGAGATCTCGACGGCCGCCCGGCCCGGCGTGCCAATCGCGGTCGTGGTGGAGCCGTCGCCGGCGAACGCGAGCAGCGCGAGCCGCAGCTCCGGCGTGACCGCGCTGCCGGTCAGGTAAGCGACGTCTCCCTTGCGCACCGTCGCTCTCGCGCCGAGGTGCGCCAGCCGGGCCGTCACCTCGCAGTGGCTGAGGTACCTGCACGCCGTGGAGCCGTCCGCTCCCCGCTCGACGTACCCGAGCGCGCACGCGTCGGGGCTCACCTCTCGAGCCCGGGCCCGGAAGGCCCCCGCGCGCTCTGCCGTGTCGAGCGTTCCGCCGAGGTCCAGCACCTCGCAGAGGAGGGCGGCGCGTTCCGGCGCCAGCGGCCCTTCGAAGGCGATGACCTCCTCGAGACCGGGGATGCCTTCGCGCACGCTCTCCAGCCGCTCGAGCTCGTCGGGCCCCGCCACGAACGCGGCCCGCGGAGCGATCTGGGCCAGCGCCGCGGCGAGCGCGGGCTCGGGGAGGTCGGGATCGACCGCGATGGCCACGGCCCCCTGGACCGCGGCCGACAGGTCGGCGAGGAGCCACTCCCGCCGCAGTGGCGAGAGGATCACGACCCGTTCGCCCTGCGCCAATCCCACCCTTGACTGAAGATGAAGGCCGAGCCGGATCACCTGCCGATCGAGGCGCCAGTCGGGGGTGTCCTGCCAGCGACCGCCTTCCCAGTGCAGGAGCACCACCTTGCGATCGTGCTCTCGCATGGCGCCGAGGTGGACCCTACCGACCGTCCGGACGGCTTCGGGTGGCGGGACGAACCCGTCGCGAGCCTGGGTAGAAATGGGCTCCGTGGAGCTGGAGGTAGGCATTCGACTTCACTCTCGTTCCGTCGGATCGCCGGTCCCCTACCCGGCCCTGTTCGCGATATCCAGCGGGCTCCCTGAAGCTGCGTGCCGCCCGCACCGGGAACGCCCGCTGACCAACCGGAAGAGCCGCCGTTTCTCGGCCACGGCACGATGCAGCCGCACCGAAAGCGCACTTCCAGGCAGCCACCGCGCAAGCTCGGCGGCGATGCCGACGCAATCAGGTGAGGCGGCCGGACCTGCCTCGACGACCACCACGACCGCGGGCGCTTCCTCCAAACCCCTGCGCGCACCATCACACGCGTCACCTCGCGCGTCTCGCGGGCGCTCGCCCTGGAGCCGAAGCCGACGAGGGGGCGCGTACCACCACGCCTCGACCTCGGGATGCGCGGGGGCGACCTCCGTGACTGCGCGAAGTACGTCTAGGATCCTCACCTGTCGCATCGAGCCCCCGTGCGGCGCGGCCTGCCCTCAGGTGAGGTGGCGGCAGCAGACTTCACGCAACGCGCAATTGACGATCCGTCCATGCGATCCGGTCACGTTTGGGCACGGACCTTACGTCAAGCCCCCATACGTTAATCAGCGGCCTGAGAGGCGCAACCCGCCCATGGGCGACCCCGTGCAGCAACACGAAGAGTCTGCGAGCACAAGAACGGCGCGCGAGTCTGATAACGCATGCCACATGAACTGACGCTCGAGATGGGGGGCGCGGGGGGAGAGTTCTCCCCTCCGCTTGAGGCGCCGCAAGGCGCCGGACATCAGCTCACAGCGGCGGCGGTGCCGCTGGAGAATCACATCAACTGGTCGCCGCTGTGAGTCTCGCGACGAGGACCGCGCCACGGACGCGAGGGACGCCGGTACTCCGACCTCGGCATGCCGGGGCAAGGCCCCGCCTGGGTCAGATCGGAGAGACTTCCGTCACTTGCGAGGACGTGTGGCACGAGACGGGCCAGCCCGAGAGTGCTACCTTGCCGGGGCGGTTCATCGAGGCAGCGCAGCAGCGCGCGTGGGGGGCGCGTGCGTTCCTCATCCTCTCCGGATGCGGTGCCCAAGCATGTCGAGCCAAGAGCGGCAAGAGCGACGCGGCAGGGACGGCCCCTCCGGGATGTCGATCGCCGACCTGGAAGCGGTCGTCGAGTCGGTTCAGCACGCGCTCGTCGTCACGGATGGCGAAGGCAACGTCGTCTCGATGAATTCCGCGGCGCTCGCGCTCCATGGGTTCGCGAGCAACGAGGAGTGCCTCGAGTCCTTGCGCGACGACCCCGACTTGTTCGAGGTCCGGGACAGAGACGGTCGGCGCATCCCGGCGGATGATCGGACGGTGGCTCGTGCGATGCGCGGGGAGCCCGTGACCGATCTCGAACTCCACGGCCGTCGCCGCGACACGGGCAAGGCGTGGGTCGGGCTGTACGGCGCGAGGCGGCTCTCCGTCGCCGGCGGCCGGCACCTGTTCCTGGTGACGATCCGGGACGTCACCGAGCACAGGAGGGCGGAGGAGCGCACCCGTCAACAAAACGCCGTCCTGGCCGGGATGGCCAGGATCTTCCAGGGAGCGCTGACCTGTCAGACGGAGCGCGACCTGGGCCTCGCCTGCCTCGCGGTGGTCGAGAAGGTGACGCAGAGCAAGTTCAGCTTCCTCCTCGAAGTCAACGGCGAGACCGGGCTGGCCGACATCGCCATCAGCGATCCGGGCTGGGAAGCCTGCCAGGTGCAGGATCGCTCGGGCCACGGGAAGCGGGCACCCGTTGGGTTCGAGATCCACGGCGTCTACGGCCGGGTGATCCTGGACGGCAAGGGCTTCTTCACGAACGCCCCCCCTTCCCATCCCGACAGCATCGGCACGCCACCGGGCCATCCGCCGCTCGAGGCCTTCCTGGGAGTGCCTCTTCTGCACGCAGGCGAGACCATCGGCATGCTCGGGCTGGGTAACCGCGAAGGCGGCTTCGGGCCGGAGGATCTCGAGACCGCCGAGGCCCTGGCACCGGCCATCGTGCAGGCGTTCCTGAGCAAGCGCGCGGAGGAGGCGCTGCGCGCGGCCAACGTGCAGTTGACCGAGGCGGAGCGCCGCAAGAACGAGTTCCTGGCGGTCCTGTCCCACGAGCTTCGCAACCCGCTCGCGCCCATTCGAAACAGCCTGTACTTGCTGGACCACGCGCCTGCCGGCAGCGACCAGGCGGCGCATGCCAGGGCCGTGATGAACCGCCAGGTGGACCACCTCACGAGGTTGGTCGACGACCTGCTCGACGTCACTCGGATCTCGCGCGGGAAGATCGACCTGCACCGCGAGCTCATCGACGTGCGCGAGATCGTCCGCTTTAGCTTCGAGGACCACCGGTCCATGTTCGACCAGCGCGGGATAGCGCTGCGGACCGAGGCGCACGCTGGCCCGGTCTGGATCGACGCGGACGAGACGCGCATCTCGCAGGTGGTCGGGAACCTGCTCCATAACGCGGCCAAGTTCACTCCGCCGGGTGGCGCCGTCAGCGTCAGCCTCGCCGCGGTCGCGGACCAGGTCGAGATCCGTGTACGTGACAACGGAGTAGGGATCGAGGCCGACCTGGTGGCGCAGGTGTTCGAGCCGTTCGTGCAGTCCGAGCGCAGCCTCGCCCGAACCCGCGGCGGCCTTGGCCTCGGACTGGCACTGGTGAGGGGACTGGTCGAGCTGCACGGGGGCTCGGTTCGCGCACAGAGCAAGGGTCCGAACCGAGGCTGCGAGCTGGTGGTCATGCTCCCGCTCGCCGCGGAGCCGAGGCGCACGGTCAGGGACCGTGCGTCAACGACGGCCTTCACTTGCTGTCGTGTGCTCGTCATCGAAGACAACATCGACGCGGGTCAGACGCTCGCGGAGGTGCTGGAGATGGAGGGCCACCGCGTTCACCTGGCGATCGACGGTATGACGGGCATCAGGATGGCGCGCGAGCTCAAGCCTGACGTCGTGCTCTGCGACATCGGGCTGCCAGACCTGAGCGGGTGTGAGGTCGCCCGGACGTTGAGGGCCGACGAGTCGCTTCGCGCGACCCGCCTCATACCCGGTCACCGCGATGAGGC
>MEMX01000069.1:12058-15742 GCA_001768075.1 Anaeromyxobacter sp. RBG_16_69_14
TGCCCAGCCCGAGGACAGGCAGCGCGCGATGGAGGCGGGATTCGACGCGCACGTTGGGAAGCCGGCTCCGATCGAGGAGATCGCCGCGCTCGTCTCGAAGGGGCGCTGAACCCGGGAGCACGATAGACGGCTCGCGCGCCAGCGAGCTCAAGCGCCGAAGGCACGGCCGCCGGCTAAGGCGAGTCGGAAGCCCTCGCGAGGAAGGCCGCGAGCCGGGGAGCGCGCAGCGGCACCTCGAGCGGTTCGACCCGGTGCTCGGGGCTGCCGCAGACGGGACACTCCTCGCTCCGGGTGGGCGTCAGCCAGACGCTCTGGTACGCGCCCTGCCCCGGCACATCCCCGAAGATCCGGGGATAGAACCAGTACCGCGGCACCATCGACATCGTGAGATACGACGTTCCGGCAGCGAGGACGTCGTCCGCGAAGCCCTTGAGCCTCGCGCCGGCTGGCACCAGCAGCGCCAGCGCGAGCTTCACGGCGGCGCTCGCGACGTGCTGAATGTCGGCTCCCAGGGCCAGCTCACCCTGGAGGCGCCCGGATCCGTAGTCGACGTCGCTCGCGACGCGCCCCGCGGCCCGCTCGGCCTGGTGCCGCGTTCGCGTCGCGCACAGGTAGCAGGGAGTCCGACCGGGAACGGTGACGAGCACCTCGCCCCCCTGCGCCCCGGCATACAGACCGACGAAGAGCGCTGGCTTTTCGCGGGCGTAGGCAAAGCGGTTCAGCGCGCGCTGCGCCGCCGGGTCGTCGGTCGCGGCGACGACCACGTCCGCCGCGCGCACCATCACGTCGAGGGTCACCGCCTCGAGCGCGTCCAGCCGCTCTCGATGGAGCGTGAGGTTCAGCGCCGGGTCGATGCGAAGGAGGCGCCGCGCGAGCGCCTCGGTCTTCGGGTGGCCGACGTCTTGCGCCTCGTAGGCCGAGCGGGACAGATTCGCCGCCTCGACGCGCTCCGGATCGAGGAGCGTCATCCGGCCGACGCCGCTCCGGGCGAGCTGCGACGCCATGTACGAACCGACCGACCCGCAGCCCGCGATCATCGCGCAGCGATCGCGAAGGTCCTGCGAGAGGATCCCCGCGCTGCGCGCGAACAGGGCGTCTCGGACGCCGCTCGCCGCGCCCTCGGCGTCCTCTCCGGTGAACCGGGCCTGCCAGCCCGCGAGCCGGGCTCGGCGGAGATCGCGCGTGAGCGCCGGGCCGCCTCGCGGGCCGAACGCTCGGCGGTATGGGCCGGGCGGGACGAAGACCGCCCTGGTGGCCTCGAGGAGCCGCGCCTCGGCCGGGGTCTCGAGCCGCCACGGGATCTCGAGCTGCTCGGTCGCGCCGCCATCGAGCGTGAGGAGCAGCACGGGAGGCAGAGCCGGATAGAGCTCGCTCGCGAGGAGGAGCAGCTCGCCGCCTCCCTTGCAGCCCGCCTGGAGCGACATTCGCCCCGCCAGGACTGCTCCCGTACCCATGTCGGAGACGAAGACCTCCGGGGTCCCGGCGCCGAGCTCACGCGCCACGCTCTCCAGATCGCGCAGCATGGGGATCGCGCGGACGCGCAGGGGGAGGACCTGTGCCGCACCGGATCGAGTCCTGTATGCCGCGTAGAAGGAGATCTTGGTTTCTCCCAGCGCCAGCTCGTGAGGCGCCAGATCGGCAGCTGCGTCGCTCGCTCCCGACGAGGTCCCGGACGATGAAGGCGGCTTCGCCGCGTCGGCCCATCCAGTCACTATGGGTGCAACATAAAAAGGGATGTGCCCGTTCAGACCGAGGCCCACTCCGAGCTCGTAGGCGTCCTGCCCCGAGGGACGGTCGAGGAAGCGCGGATGCGAGTGGACGAGGCCCTTCAGCTCGAGCCGGTCGCGGGTCTCGTGCTCCTTCACGCTGCGGTCGAGCGCGCGAGAAGGGCTGTAGCTCGACGGCGTGCTCACCGCTTCCGGGTCGGGCAGGAAGCTGGTGATGAGCGGCCGCTGCGGTGGGCCGAGCAAGGCACCTCCGCGCTCCGGCGGGCAGCGACCGATCTCCGCGTCGATGGCGCGCAGGACCCAGTCGCCGACGTACACGGGTCAGCCCTGGCCCGCAGCGAACACGGCCTGGTGCACCTCGGAGAGCTGCGGCCGCTCATCGTCCTGGACGGCGTCGCCAATCACGATCCGGCCGCTCGGATCGACGAGCACCTGCCTGCCCTTCTCACGCGGGCGGTCGTCGCGACGCTGGCGGTTGTCGAGAACGACGTCGTGGAGCTTGTCGAGGACGGTCTGGGACATCGGGGCCTCCTGGGCGTCACCCGCCCGGGTTCAGAATGCGAACATGGACGTTCGCAGGTACACGCTGTAACCGTTCACCCACAGGACGCTCTTCGCGTAGGCCGAGGTGAGCGTCGGCATCCCTCCTGCGTCGGACTGACCGAAACAGATCCTCCCGTCGCTGAAGAGGTGGCATGCGTGGGCGTCGACGTGGTCCTCGAGCGCGGGGGAGACGACTTTCACCTGGTAAGCGCTGCCGTCGAAGTACGCGAATAGCAGGTAATGATCCCCGGGCTCGCTGCAGAGCGGATAAAGCCATCCGCGCACGCTGTCGACGACGAGACAGCGCGTGGCGGCTGGCATGTGGATCTCGGCGGAGGCGCGATCCCTGAGCGTGCGCGCGGAGGCGGACCCGAACGCCTGGACCACCGTGGAAAGGACGTCCCGCATCGTGACGCACCCGCTGCACCTTCGAGAGCCGGCCGAAGTAACATCATGTGGACCGCATCACCTCGGTTCAACTCGCGACGGCCGCGCGTCGCCCATCGGGGTCGTGACCGTGTATTCCTCGCCACGGCCAGCCGCCCCATGCGTGGTGCGGAGTCGCCCGACGCCGGCCGACCCGCCCGTGAGGTGCAGGCGCCCCGCCAGCAGCCGGCGCGCTTCCGAGGCGCCGGACGGATCGAACGCTGGGTTCAGCTCCAGCGCGCGCCGCACCAGCGCCCTTCCCCCGGCATCGCCGCCGGCGACGCGGATCGCACCGGCGTGGAAGAGGAGACGGGGGTCGGGGGTCCCGAGCCCGATCGCCCGCTCGGCGGCGGCGTGCGCCTCCTCGATCCGCCCGGCCCGAAAGAGCGCCCACGCGAGCACGTCGTCCGTATACGGGTCGGCCCGGACCGCGCGCTCGGCCTGCGCGAGGCGCAGCGCCTCCTCGGGATGCAGCCCCTTCGTGGCCAGGAAGAGCGCCCATGTCCGTGCGTCGAGCGCGCCGAGCTTCTCCGCCTCGCGCCAGGCTTCAGCCGCTCCCCGTGCATCCCCCGCCGCCTCCCGTGCGTCACCGAGCACCCAGGCGGCCTCGACGCTGGGCCGCGCTCGCAGCGCCCTTGCGAGGATCTCGGCGGCTTCCCTCGCGTCGCCACGGGCCAGCACCACGCGCCCGGCGCCGATGAGCGCCGGGCCGTACTCGCCGACCAGCTCGAGCGCTCGGCGGAAGCCTGCCTCCGCGCCGTCGAGGTCACCCCGGTGCCAGAGCAACGTGGCGCGGTGGACGACCGCCCAGGCGAACGGCTCAGGATCGCTCGGGCTCGCGGCGCCGAGCGCGAGGCGCGCCACCTCGAGCGCGCCCTGCACGTCTCCCTGCAACCAGACGAGATGCGAGGCGCGCAGGTACGAGGGCAAGCTGGGACGTAGGTCCATCATGCGTTGCCCGGCGTTCACCGCCTCGTCGAAGCGTCCC
>MEMX01000069.1:15754-27031 GCA_001768075.1 Anaeromyxobacter sp. RBG_16_69_14
GCATCCGAGAGCACGGCCAGAGCGACCAGGTCGCCTGGGCGTATCGCGAGGAGCGCCGCCGCAGCCGCCCGCGCCTCCTCGAACCGATGGTCGCCGAGGAGCGCCTGCGCCCGGAGCCGCCCTGTACGTGGATCGCCGGGCGCCAGCTCTACCGCGGCCTCGGCACAGGCGAGGGCTGCGTGGTAGTCGGCGTGCAGTCCGCGCAGCCGCGCCTCCCGCAGCCACACCTCGCCAGCTTCAGCCCACGCGGTGGGGTCGCCTGGCATGGCGCGGACGCGAACCATCGGATCGCGGGCGAGGCCGGCCGTGGGCGGGTCGGCGAGGCAGATCGCGTGGCGCTCGAGCCGGGCCGCTTCCGCGGCGGTGGAGGATGGAGGCGCTGCCGCCCGCCGGCAACCGGCGGCCACCGCGAGGGCCACGGCCATCGCCACGGCGGTTCGCTTCGCTCGAAGCCTCGTCACGCTCGCGAGCAGACGACCGAGAGACCTGGCCAAGGGCATATGGAAACTCCTTGCCCTCGATACGCACCGCGCCCTCGACCGGATCTCGTCCCGGACGAGTCTCGACGCGCTATCAGGCCAACCGCGGGACGGGGTTGGGTTCGCCGCACCGGGTGCACTTCAGGACGATGCCCGAGAAGAGCTTCATCCGGGTGCCCTCGCAGATCACGACGCAGCACCGCGAGCAGGTGAGCTCGCCGGCCTTGGTCGCGTCGCGAGTCGGCGACCCGCCAGGATCCCCCGCCGCGCCGCTGCCACCCAACCTGGAACCCGGACGCGTGTCGAGCCGGATGGTCCGGTCGATGGCGACACGCCCGAGCACCTTGCCTTGCTTGCGGTCCAGGCCACACCTCCCAAGCTCAAGGAGACTGTAAGTCGATCCCCCGTTCACGGGGAGCCCCACGATCGTGGGCTGATAGCGCATGCCACATGAACTGACGCTCGACGTCCGCCGTCCCACTTGGGTGTTCCGCTCGACTTCGCTGCCAGTTTCCTGTAAGGGTCGGAAGTCCATGACCCGTGACGGGCTTGGCACCGGACCTACAATTCTCTGTGGGCCGAACACAGTAAGGAAGTGTAGTACATGGCGACTGGTACAGTGAAGTGGTTCAACGACGCGAAGGGCTTCGGTTTCATCACCCAGGACGGCGGCGGCGAAGACGTCTTTTGCCACCACACGGCTATCCAGGCTGATGGCTTCCGCACCCTCGCCGAGGGGCAGAAGGTTGAGTTCGAGGTGAAGAAGGGCCCGAAGGGCCTTCAGGCTGCGAACGTCCGCGCGATCTAACTTCGCCAGCACGACGAGCTTCGGGAGCCCGGTCTCTTATTGAGGCTGGGCTCTCGCATTCTTGATGCTGGGGGGGCCTCTTGTCCCCCCGTGCTGGGTCTTTGCGCCACGCCCGGGAAGTCGCTACCAAGCCCTCAGGGAGACACGTCCACCACCGCTCGGCCGTGGGAACGTGCGGCCTCCCCAGGAGGCTCGTCATGGCCAGGAACCCGATCTCTCGGCGCCGCTTCATCCGGACCGCCGGCGCTGCGGCCCTCACGGCCGGGCTGGCCGCCAGCGTGGTCGCGCCGAGGCGGGCCCGCGCGCAGCAGAAGACGCTCAAAATCATCCAGTGGAGCCACTTCGTCCCCGGCTACGACAGGTGGTTCGACGGCGTCTTCTGCAAGGAGTGGGGGCAGAAGCGCGACACTCGGGTCGTCGTGGATCACATCTCCATCGGCGAGATCAACGCCCGCGCCGCGGCCGAGGTTGCCGCGCGGAGGGGCCACGATCTCTTCATGTTCCTCTCGCCGCCCGCGGCCTACGAGAAGCAGGTCGTCGACCACGGCGAGATCTACCAGCAGATCGCGGCGAAGCACGGCAAGCCCATCGAGCTCGGCCACAGATCCACTTACAACCCGAGGACGAAGAAGTACTTCGCCTTCAGCGACTCGTACGTCCCCGACCCGGGCAACTACCGCCAGGATCTCTGGTCGCAGGTCGGCTTTCCGAACGGCCCCGACAGCTGGGACGACCTGCGCAAGGGCGCCAAGGCCATCAAGGACAGGTTCGGGATCCGGTGCGGCATCGGCCTGTCGCAGGAACTCGACACCAACATGGCGGTGCGCGCGCTCCTGTGGAGCTTCGGGGGAGCGGAGCAGGACGCCGAGGGCAAGGTGGTCATCAACTCACCCCAGACCGTCGAGGCGCTCAAGTACATGCGCGCGCTCTTCAAGGAGACCGAGACACCCGAGGTCTTCACCTGGGATCCCTCTTCCAACAACCGCGGCATCCTCTCCGGCAAGCTCTCCTTCGTGCAGAACGCGATCAGCGTCACGCGCACCGCCGAGAAGGAGAATCCCGGGATGTCGAGGAACATCCAGATCACCCCTGCGTTGAAGGGGCCGGTGCGGCGGATCGCGGCCGAGCACGTGATGAACTGCTACGTCATCTGGGATTTCGCCGAGAACAAGGAGGGCGCGAAGCAGTTCCTGGTCGACTACATGGACAGCTTCGGGGACGCCTTCAGGGCGAGCGAGCTCTACAACTTCCCATGCTTCCCGCAGGCGGTTCCCGGTCTGAAGGAACAGATCGCGAGCGACCCCAGGGCGAGCCCGCCCGACAAGTACAAGGTGCTCGGAACCGCGCTCGACTGGGCGACCAACATCGGCTATCCGGGCTATGCGACGGCGGCGATCGACGAGGTATTCAACACCTTCCAGCTCCCGACCATGTTCGCCAAGGTGGCCCGCGACGAGCTGAGTCCCGAGGAGGCGGCGGCCGCCGCAGAGCGGGAGCTCAAACGCATCTTCGCCAGATGGAGTCAGGTCACCTTGCGATGATCCTCTGCGACCTCTTCCGGGATCGATTCCCCGCGCCGTTCACTTTAGGTACAATGGGACAGCTACGAAGGCCCCGTGACGCGCAAACCTTCCGGGGACACGTGCTCTTCGGCTCCGTCGGGCTTGTCGACCGTGAAGTGCGCCAGCGCCGCGTTCAAGTCCGCGACCCGGCTCGAGAGCGGTGACAGGGAGCCTGCGACCTTCACGGCACGACCGAGGATGTGCGCCGCGCTGTCCTTGATGACCTCGATGTCGCGCACCATCTGCTCGCTCGCCGCACGCTGCCTCTCGCTGTCGCGTCGGATGGCGCTGGACATGCTCGAGATGGTGCTGATCTGCTGCGCCACGTCCTTGCTGCCGAGGGCCTCCTCCTCGATGCTCCGGCGCACGGCGGCGAGCGACCTCAAGACGGTGTCGACGCCTGTCTTGATCTCGGCGGCGAAGCCGTGCTGCTTCGCCGTGAGCTCGAGGACGCCCCGGCTCATGGCGGCGATCTGCGCGACGGAGTGCATGATGCTCTTGTTGCCCTGGACCTGCTCGCGCGTGGCCGCGGCGATGAGCGTCACCTGGGCGTGACTCTGCTCCGTGAGACCGAGGATCGAGGCGATGGCCTGGCCAGCGTCTGCGGCGAGCTTGTGCCCCTCCCGGACGCTCTTCAGGCCGATCGCCATGACCGAGCTCGTGTGTTCGCCTTCCTGGTCGGCCGAGGAGATGAGCGCGGCGATCTCTCCCGTGGCGCCGTCGGTGCGATCCGACAGTCGCTTGATCTCGTCGGCGACGACCGAGAACCCGCCCCCTTGTTCCCCGGCCTGCGCAGCGAGGATCGCGGCGTTCAACGCCACGAGCTTGGTCTGATCCGAGATCTCCTCGATGACGTGGACGATGTCCTTGATGGCGGCGACCCGCTCGCCCAGGCTCGCGACGGCCTTTTCGATGGCCTCGAACGTGACCGCGATGTGGCTCATGCCCTCGATGGATCTGGCCACAGCGCTCTGGCCGGCGTGCGCTCTCTCGGTGACCGCCTGGGTGAGGGACTCCGACTCCTTGGTCGTGCTGTCGATCGAGCGGATCGAGCGCTCGAGCTCGCTCGCGGACTCGGAGGTGCGCTCTGCCGCCTGGGACACCTCCGAGGTGTTGCCCTCGATGTGGGTGGCGACCTCGGCCATCTGCTTGATGGTGGCGCCCGTCTGCTCGACGAAGGCCGAGAACTGGGTCACGAGGGCCGAGAGGGCGTCGAGACCCTGGCTGAGCTGGCTCGTCGACGAGGCGCCCTGCTCGGCTGCGGCGTCGAGCTCGGCGATGCTCCCGTGGGTGCTCAGCACCGAGGATGAGACGCCCTCGAGGGTCTCGACCACCTTGGTGACCACCGCGAGCTGGCGCGTCGAGGCGCCGACCATCTCCTGGGTATCCACGCTGACGGTCGCGGCGCTCCTGGAGATCTCGCTCGAGATGCCAGCGATACCGCGGACGACCTTGCCCAGGGAGCGCGCCATGCCGCCGAAAGCGTGCTCCACCGCGCGGATCTCGCGCGGCGTCGTCGTTGGTGGCAAAGCGGATCTGGCGGGCGCGCCGTCGTCGCGCAGATCGCCGCGGGCTACGCGGCGCGCCACGCCCTCCAGCGCGGAGAACGAGCGCCCCATGGCCCGGCCAAACAAGAGCGAGAAAGCGAGCGCCACGCCGGTCATGGCGATGAGCAGGCCCACCACCGCGGCGCGCACCCGCCGGAGTGGCGCCTCGAGCTCGTCCAGATAGGCACCGCTCGCGATGATCCAGTCGAAGTCGGCGAGGTATTTGTAGACGACGAGCTTCTCGCGCGGCCTGGAATCGCCCGGGTTCTGAAAAAAGTAAGTGATGGTACCGTTCTTGCGCTCACACATCTCTCGGACGAAAGCGCGCCCAGTTGCGTCGCGCGCGGCATAGTCGTTCTGGCCTTCCAGCTTTGGATGGACGAGCAGGGTGCCCTTGCTGTCCATGATGAACACGTAGCCCGTCTCGCCGATCTTGATGGACAGGATGTCGGCCCGGAAGAAATCCATGTCGACGGCGCCCTTGAGCTCGCCCGTATAGGACGAGACCGAGATGATCCAGTCCCACGGCGCGAAGTAGGTCATGTAGAGCGCCTTCGAGCGCGGCTCCTTCTCGTCGGGGTTCCTCCACGTGTACTCGAGGTAGCCCTCGCGCCGCCGCATCTGCTCCCGCGCGAAGCCCTGCTCGGAGATGTTGACGTTGACGAGGCTGCGTTTGGGGTGGACCTTGAGCGTGCCGTCCGAGGAGAGGCAATAGACGTAGCCCGAGCGGCCAACCGTCTGGCTCAAGAGCGCCGTCTCGGCCTCCCGCTTCGCCTGCTGGACGGTCATCGCGCCGGTCTCGGCCAGGCGATGGTAGCGGGCGACCACCTCCCGGTTCTTCTCCGCGATGGCCTTGAGGTGGTTGATGACGGCGCTGGTCGCCGCTTGCCTGAACATCTTGTAGGCGGTCTCGGTGAGCCCCTCGAGCTCGGCCCGCGCCATCTTGTCGACGGTGGAGCTCGCGATGTAGTAGCTCACCCCACCGACGCCACCGACGCTCAGAAGCGCGATGAGGAGGGAGCCGAGGACGATCCGATTGGTGAGGCTCACGTCCATCGTCGTCCTGGAACCCGGAAGATCTTCTCGCCCTTCGCCGCAGGCGGCGCAGGCGAGCCCGGCTGCGCTGGAACAGGCCCGCCTTTGCGACCGCGAAAGCAAGCGCGGTGGGAGCCGTCCGGATGGCTCCCCCGATTTCGCCTGGAATGTGCCCCTGTTCGGACTTGTCCGTCAAGGTAGGGACGGAGCGGGCTGTCCACCTGGACCTGGCGCCTCGGCATCCGACTCGTGCTTCCCCCCTGATTTCCGCGTGACCACCGTGCAGCCGAACCGATCGACGGTTAGGAGCGGATTAGGCGATGGCTCGCATCGGCGTGCTCGGGATAGGCAACGTGCTCATGGGCGACGACGCTCTGGGGCCTTACGTGGTGAAGCTCCTCGAAGCCGGGTACGAGCTGCCTTCCGCGGTCGAGGTACTCGAGCTCGGGACGCCGGGCGCCGATCTGTCCCTCCACCTCCAAGGTCTCGAGATCGCGGTGGTCGTCGACACGGTCAAGGTCCACGGCGCACCGGGCGAGCTCAGGCTCCTCGACAAGGCACAGCTCCTCGCCACGAGCCCCGTCCTGCCCGCTGGCCCGCACGAGCCTGGACTGCGCGAGGCGCTCTTCGCCCTGGAGTTCCGGGGCGGCTCGCCCGGCGAGGTGCGGCTCGTGGGCGTGATCCCCGCCTTCGTCGAGCTGGAGGTGGGGCTGTCGCCACCGGTGCGCGCGGCGGTGCCCGCGGCGCTGGACGCGGTCCTGCGCCAGCTCGCCGCTCTCGGCGCGGCCGCCACCCCGCGTGCCAGGCCCCGAGCGCCGGATCTGTGGTGGGAGAGAGCACCGGATCACGGAGGAACGACATGAAGCTGCAGCCTGCAGGAGGTGCCACCCGGTCCTCCCCCGACGAAGGCGAGCGCGGACCCGGTGAGCTGGCGGAGATCGCCCTCGTCACCGCCGCAATCGTCCAGGGCCTCGTTTTGGGCGCCTGGCTCGGCATCTTCCCGGCGGCCGCGCTGCGGGCGGGCGGCCTCCCGGCTGCTCCCCTCTTCTTCGTGCGCTGGGCCGGCGTGCTCCACGTGGCCCTCGCGCTCGGCTACGGGCTCGAGTGGACGCGCTTCCGGCGCGTCACGTTGCTCGTCGCGGCAAAGGGCATCATCGCCTCTTTCATAGCCATCACCTGGATGGGCGAGGGTGTGCCGGCCCTGATGGTCGTCGCCCTGCCGGTCGAGGCTGGCATGGCGCTCGCCGGTGCGCTCCTGGACGGCCCCGCCGATCGCTCCCGCCGCGCACGGGCCCGCCTGCGCCTGGTGGCGGCCGCCCCCACCGAGATCCGCCCCGCCGGGCGGCGGTGAGCTGAGCCCGGCCCCTGGGGCAGCCCCTGGGGCTCCCATCCGGCTCCCCTCTCCCGTGAGACTTCCAGGGAGAGGGCAGTCGGCCTGTCGGGTGCTGACCTGTCCCCATCCCTCGCCCCTTCTCCCCGGACCGCGCCCGGCTCCACCGCGAGCCGCGCCATTCAGCTTTAGCCCGGCACGCCGAACCGGAGCGGCACGACCTCCACCCGGCCGCCGCCGGACCGCATGCCCCGTGAGCGTCTTCGCACGAACGCATGCGCCCTCTTCGGATCCTCAGCTCTTGACCCATCTTCACGGTGACGGTCTTGAGCTTCTTCTCCGGGATGAAGATCTCGTCGCCCGGGCGGGTGCCCCCTGACCTCGAAGAGCCGCCCCGCTGCGAGCCCGAGCGCCCGGCCGCGGCCGCTCCAGGTCTCCTGCGGGAAGCGCAGCTCCTCGAGTCTGGTCCTTGCGAGCCGTTTCCCGTGCTCGGGATCGGTGTAGCCGCCCGGGTACTCGTACACCTCCTCGCCCTTGCCCTCTTCCGCCCTCACCGTGAGGTCGAGCATCGGCCGCTCGTGCTCCGCGTCCTCTCTGCCGGCAGGTCGCCCGGTGCCGGGAGCCGAAGGCGGTGAACGCCTCACTTCCAGGCACCATCCCATGTTCCTCGCGGAAGGCTGATCCGCCTCCCGCCGGCCAGCGCGTATACTATGCGTATGCACACGGCGAACTCCGAGACCCGTCGTCTTCTCCACCCTTTCATCGTTTCGCTCGTACTCGCCTTTGCTACCGGGGCACTCGCTGGCGAGCCCGTCAAGGAGCCCACCGCCGTGTTTCACTGCCCCGAGGGCATGATCGTCATCCCCGGCGGCTCGTTTCGGCTGGTCGGCAAGGGGAAGATCGTCAGTGTGAGGCCCTTCTGCCTCGAACTCACCGAGGTCAGCGCCGGGCTTTACGAAGAGTGCGTTGACCGCGACCTCTGCTCGGCAAAGAAGCTCTTCGATCAGTCATGGGGAACCTACGTCAGCGATCCCGAACACCCTATTAACTATGTCACCTGGGCGCAGGCCGACGCCTACTGTGAGGCACGCGACAGGCGGCTACCGACCGAGGCGGAATGGGAGTGGGCGGCGCGGGGTGGGCCAGCCGGGAACACCTACCCCTGGGGGAACGACCCACCCTCGAAACAGCTGTGCTGGAGCGGGAAGGGAAACGATTCCGGCAAGGAGGAACGCGAGAGAACCTGCCCCGTCTATGCTCACCCGGGTGATGTTACGCCGCAAGGAGTCCTGGGCATGGGAGGGAATGTGTTCGAGTGGACCTCGACGAGGAGCGGGGGTGGGCATGTCATTCGAGGCGGCAGCTGGGGCACCACCGCGTCCGAAGATGTGGCTGTATCGCTCCGCATTCCTATGATGAATGTAACTTTCCGTTCCCCCCACCTCGGTTTTCGGTGTGCCAGAAATCCGATGCCCTGAGACTACCAGATGGAGTCCGCCACTCAAACGAGCTTGCCGTTCCACTCCTTGTTGACTCCGTTCGTGAAAGACTTCTCCACGATGGCTATCTCATCCGAGTTCATCTCAACGAGGACGTACGAGAAGTGGGCTTTGCAGGCCCACTTGAGATCGCAGATGCGCAGGTGATCCGCGGCGAGGCGCGTCGTCTTCTCGCGCAGGTATTCTCGGCGCCAGCTATCGCGGGTCTTGTAGGCGTTCTTGAGTTTCTCCTCCTCTTCTGGTGTCCGCCTATGTGATCTCTTCGCACGAAGGGGCTTCAACATCAGGGCGGTCGCTTTGTCCAGCGTTTTGCCCTCATCCTTCAGGTCCGACTCCAGCTCTTCCAGTCCACTCAGCTCCTTTTGGTTCTCGTTCGTCCAGGTCAATTCGTCGATCGTGCGCCGGGTCTGCTGAACGGGCGCCGATTCCTTCCCCTTCCTCTCTCGTGCGAGTCGGTTGACGTCGGCGCACCCGTCGATGAAATTCTGCCCGAAGGCAGCCACCAGAGCCTGTTCGCCGGATCCCAGCGCGTCGCCTTCACTCGCCTCGAGAATGGCGCACTCCGGCTTGTCCGGGCCAACGTGGTACTCCGAGGCGCACTTCCAGCGTTTGGCGACCGCGCACAGCGTGATGAAGAAGTTGAAGCTCTGCCAGTCCGGGAAGACCTGACAGCCCTCCGACCAGGTGCTCACCTTCGCGGATGACGCGCCTCCCTTGAGGCGCTTGGCTCCGGCCGGAAGGCTCACGTTGTGGGCGCGGTGGATGTTCGTGCCGCCCGCCGTTCCACGGAGGAGGAGCACGTCGTCGTCCTGCAGGGCAATCGTCTCCTTGTTCGAGGGGACCTGAACCTCCGCTATCCACATCCTGGGCGCCACCTTGCGCTTCTTGCCCTTCTTGCCTTTCTCGTCGTCGCCTTTGGCGGGTGGTTCCTGACGGACGACCAGGAAGGCTTCCAGGGTCTCGAAGGCCCGTGAGCCGGACTCCGACTTCAGCTCCTGGACCCGCCGCCTCGATGCCAGAAACTTCCTCGGATTCCTGCGCACGTGTCGGACCGAGAACATGCGCAGCGCGGGCACTCCACCGGTCGTGAGCGCCGTCAAGCTCGTGTCGCTGGCGAAGTGCTTCCCCGAGCCGTGGTGTATCCGATAGGTGTAAGCGTTGGGGAAGTAGCCCGGGAGCATCATCCCCCTGTCTTCCTGCTCCCAGCCTTCCTCGAGGAGGACGTTCTGGTCGGTCAGCTTGATCTTCTGGGCCTCGGCGACCTCGAGCCTCTTCTTGTCTCTCGCGCTCTTGCTCCGGTCGGCCTTCTGTCTGGCGGCCTCGATCTTCTGGTCGATCTCCGCCAGCGTCGTCTTGAGACCGGGGTCGGTGCTGATCGTGAACAGGCCGACCAGCCACGGCGCGCCGCTGCACGAGATGGTGCGGACGCTCGCAGGGACCTCCTTGGCGGCAGCTTCCAGCGGCGCGAGCAGCGATTCCGCAGCCTCCTTGATCTTCCCCGCTTCCGCCCCCGTGGGCAGGCGACAGAAGACCACCATCCGGTCGTCGAAGGTGTCCGAGACCGAATTCTCCCGGCGGAGCCCGACGATGTGAAGTTCGAGCGGGTCCGGTATCTTCGGTTCCTCGAGGGGAGGGGGAGGAGGCAGGGGCGGCGCGCCCTTGCCTTTCCTTGCCTTCATCTTCTTCTGCTGCCGCTCGCGCGCCTGCTGCAGCTTCTTCTCGCGCTCCTCGATCCTCCGTCTCAGCTCGACCTTGTATCCAGGATGCCGAAGGAGGGCCTCCTCGATCGTCGATCGCAGCGTGCAGACGAAGCAAGGACTCACCTGGCAGCCCGGAGCGACCGTCATCGGGGTGCCGGGGACCACCTTGATCGTCGCTGGACCGCCCGTGCCGCCGAGGGCCAGGCTCTCGAGCCAGCTCAGCATCCGTGGACCTCCTTGAGCTTGTCGAGGGTCTGCTGCTCCGGCTCGCCGGTGGCCTCGAGGCCATGGTCGCGCTGAAAGGCGGAGAGCGCGACCCGTGTCTGCGCGGTCATCTCGGGCTCCTCGGGACCGGGCTCGTAGCCCAGGTTGGACAGCCGACCGCGGAGGCCGGATAGCCCACTGTCGGGCACCTTCTCCATGGGATCGAGCTCACCGAGCTCCAGGTGGTAGACGAACTTGTCTACCTGGAGAGTCAGCCATGAGGTCGTCGCCGGGACCTCCGCCTCCACGCGTCCGTTGCCGTTCGTCTTCCCTCGGGCTTCCAGGCCATCGCCTTCGATGAGCCAGTCCGCATTGGCAAGCGGCCGATCGCTCTCGTCGAGAATGTCGAGCTGAATCTTGCGCGTGGGCACCTTCACCCGGATCCTCAGCTCTTGACCCATCTTCACGGTGACGGTCTTGAGCTTCTTCTCCGGGACGAAGACCTCGTCGCCCGGGTAGAGCAAGTGCGGGCTGGGCCGCATCTTGCGCAGCTCCGCGTTCTGCGGGTGCTGGTAGATGATCTTGCCATCGCCGAAGCCGTACTTTGCAGCGATGCTGGCGAGGCACTCGCCCTGCTTCACCTTGTGCACTGACACGGGATTGTCCCCATCACTCGATGCTCCAGGCATCAGCATCGAGATCAAGCATGGTGACCTTCACATCACCGCTCTTGGCGGAAGGAACGATCGCCTCTCCTTTCGCGTCGGTGGCACCCCGCCTCAGGCTGCCGTCCGGCAGCTCGGCGCGCCACCGCGCACCAGCGATTGGCTGGCCATCCGCGCCCCTCACCGTGACCTTCACGGTGCTCTTCGCTTGCCGCAGCTCTTCCAGCTGTCTTGGACTCGCCGCCGCGCTCGCCACCGCCTCCGGCGAGATCTTCCTGATCTGCCCGCCCCTCATCTGGATCGCCTGTCCGTCCAGGCTGATGTTCTTTCCGAAGATCTGCACCCGCCCCGACTTCTCCATCTTGAGACGCACCTCACCCGCCACCACCACGGTGAACGTGTCAGCGTTGATGGAGATCCCGTTGGCCGCGAGCTGCGCCAGCTTCGT
>MEMX01000070.1:0-1039 GCA_001768075.1 Anaeromyxobacter sp. RBG_16_69_14
ATCCAGCTCCGCGGCGGCGTCGCGCTGCGCGCGCGCGGCGCGAGCGACGCCGGCCAGGGCCTCGAGGAGGAGGGGGCTACAGGCTACGGACTTCGGGCTACGGTCCGTGGCATCAGCTGTGATCGTCGCAGCCCGAGGGTCTTCGCGCTGGCCGACGAGCTCGTCGCCGAGGTCTATCGCGCTGCCACCGGCATCCTTGTCGGAGAGCGAGACGGCCTCCGGGCGCAGCTTCGGCGGGACTCGGTCTCCGTCCCCACGAGCGTCGCGCGAGCCGTAGCCCGCAGCCTGCAGCCCGTAGCCGAAGACAGCGAGCACGCCTTCCCACCTGCGTCGTGCTTCGGCGGGCTCGCCCTCGGAGAGCCGGGCGGCCCCGGCCAGGAAGAGCGCGCGCTCGGCCGCATCGCTCGCGAGCGCCGCCAGCCGGTCGAGCGTATCGCGGCGATCGCGCGTCCGCCCGAGCAGGGTCTGGAGCCGTTCGAGGTGGCGCAGCGCTACGAGATCGTGGGGCGCGTGGCGCAAGGCCGCCTCGAGGTGCTCGGCGGAGGCGGCAGGATCGCCGAGACGCTCGTCGGCGTGGCGCGCCAGCGCGCGGTGGGCGGCCGCGAGCTGCGGGCCGGCGCCTTCCGCGGCGGGATCCAGGATCTCGAGCATCCGCGCCCAGTGCTCGGCCGCCTCGGCTCCCTGGCCGAGGGTCTCCGCCAGGCGCGCGGTATGCTCCCGTGCGTCGGCGGAAGGTGCGAGCTCGCAGGCCTCACGGCAGCGGAGGAGCGCGTTCTCGGGCTGGCCTGCGCGTTCCCACAGAGCCGCGACCTCGAGTGACGCTGCCGCCGCGGCCGGCCGGTCACCCCGGGCGAGCGCGAGCTCGCGGAGGCGGTCGAGGGCGCGCACCGCGCGCAGGTGGTCGCCGCCGAGCTCGCAGGCTCGCGCCAGCGCGGCGAGTGCGACGGGATCGGAAGGCGCGAGCCTGAGCGCGTGATCGAGGTGCAGGCGCGCTGCCGGGGGGTCGCTGCCGAGGAGCAACGTCCCCAGGCGCGCATGG
>MEMX01000070.1:1082-8503 GCA_001768075.1 Anaeromyxobacter sp. RBG_16_69_14
GGCGAGCCGCCGGCACGCGCGAAGAAGTCCCTCAGGGTCGCCGCGTTCGCCCAGCGCGAGCAGCGCGCGCAGCGCGGGGAGGTGGCCGCGCCGTAGCGAGAGCGCGGTCTCGACGGCGCGCGCCTGCGCGTCGGCGTCGGCGTCGAACCCTAGCCCCAGACAGGCATCGGCGGCTGCAAGAGCGGATCCGTCCTCGCCGCGGTGGGCGGCGGCGGCCGCCAGAGCCGCGAACGCTCGCGCCGCCGGCGCACGCTCGCCGCGGGCCGCGCGCACCTGGGCGACGGCGAGGAGCGCGGGCGCGAAATCCGCTCTGCGGGCGAGCGCGTCGGCTGCGAGGTCGAGCGCCTGGTCGTGGAACGTGCTGTCAGCGGAGAGGAGCGCCAGGAGCCGCGACGCGCCGAAGAGATGTGCCGCGGCGGTCGGGCCGAGCGCCAGGTAGGCGTCGCGCGCAGCAGCCGCGTCGCCCGCGGCGAGGTGGCGCTCGGCCACGGCGAACGCGCGCGCGCCCTCCACCGCAGCCATGAGGTCAGGATCGGCCGGCGGCTGGGTAGCCGCGCCGGAGCGATCCCACGCGAGCCCGAGCCTGCCTGGGAGGACCTCCGCCAGCGCGAGATGGGCAGCCGCCGTGCGCGGCACCTTCCAGCCGCGCGCCGGGAGGAGGCGCCGCAGCAGCGCCGGGAGTGGCTCGGCGAGGAGGACCAGGCCCTCGGCGCGCGCGAATTTCAGCGCTGCCCGGGCGAGGAGCATCGGGAGCGCGGCCGCGCAGATAGGCGCGGGCGCGTAGATGCGGGGCTCGTAGACCACGACCTCGAGCGCCTGCCCGCTGGCCGGGAGGAGCGCCACCTTGAAGGTGAACGGCGCGCCGCCTTCGAGCGTGCCCGTGCCCTCGGCGAAGCCGGCGCGCAGCGCGAGCGTGAGCGAGGCGAGGCCAGAGTCCGCCAGGGCGAGCTGCGCCAGCAGCGCCGCCAGGCCAGGCTCCGCGATCGCGAGCTCCAGGCGATCGAGCTCGCAGAGCCGATGCCGGAACTGCGCCGCACCCCCCGCCGAGTCGAACGGGAAGCGGACTCCCGGGATCTCCATCGAAAGGGCGACGAGATCGACGCCGGGCGCGAGCGCCTGCGGCTTCAGCGCGACATAGGCGCCGCCGCGCTCGAGACGGAGCTCCAGCCCTGCGCCGCGCGCGCGCTTTTCTGCGCTCCCGTTCTCGCCCTCGACCATTTGGGGGTAATCCTACCGGAGGTTCGGCCGGAGGGCGAAAGGGCTCCCGGCCAGGACGCGGCGGGTCTTCGAGGGCGAGGGCGACAACCGCTCACATTTGCCTTCCTGGATGTCCTTGGGCCCACAGACGACGGACTCCGGGGCTACGGTCTCGCCACCGAATCTGACTGCTCTGACTGCTCGCCGCGAGAGCTATTTCACGACCGTCTGGATGCCCTGCGCCACCTCGGCAGCGCTGCGGCGGTGGACGAAGACCGTGCGACGGGCCTGGAACTCCTCATCCTCTCGCGCGAAGACGGTGAGGACGTTGTTGCCGGGCTTGAGCGGAACGTCGGCGGCGAAGTCCATCTTCGACGAGCCTCCCGCTGCGGGGACCACCTTGAAAAACACCTTCTGCTCGTTGGCGAAGATGAAGACGTCGCGCAGCTTGGTGTGTGCACCGGGGACGCCGGCCGGCACCGCGGCGGAGCCCTGGATGTGGATCCTGTCGCTCGTCACCACCGGCGCGCCGCGCGTCGGGTCGGGCGAGAGCGTGATACGCGGTGGCTGGCGCTGCCAGATCTCGACCACGCTCCCGGAGAGCTTCCCGCCTCGCGCCTGCTCGAGGTCGGCGCTGGCGGCGAACGCGGTGCGGCCCTTCTGCCACTCGACCCTCACGAAGTCGCCCACACGGCCCGTGACGGGAAGGACGGCTCCTTGCCTGGCGAGGGCGACGGGAGGCGATTCCGCGGACGCGCCCGCATGCAGCACGGCCTGGGGCGCGATGACCTTCACCGCGCCCGAGGCGACCGTGCGGCCCTTGCCGTCGGGCGCGACGGGGAACTCGAGGCGCTCCGACACGAACTCGTCGAGCTTCTCGTCCACCACCATCACCCGCAGCGGCACGTCGTCCGCCTTGAGGCCCTTCTTGACCTCGAGCTGCAGGGCGGCGCTCTTCACCTCCCCCGGCTTCATCGCGCCGAGCACAACCCGTCCCTTCTTGATGAAGACCTTCTCGTCCCCGAGGTTCTTGAGCGAGACGTAGGTCTTGTCGCCGGAGGCCCCGGGGCCTTCGTTCTTCACGTCGACGCGCAGCGCGATCTGCTCCCCGCGCTGCACGAGGCCGTCCCCGTTGCCCGCGGCCGCGTCGTCGACCTGGACGGAGAAGGCGAACACCGGCTTCACGTTCTCGACCACGTCGAGCGAGGTGAGCGCGTCAGGCGGCGCGCGACCGTCCTCCTCCTCGAAGTGGAGCCGCACCTCGTCGTGCCGGCTGTCGAGGCCCCTGGGGAGCTTCACGGGCACCGTCCAGCTGCGCTTCTCACCCGGCCTCACGAGGCCGAAGAGGAACTCGCGCCGATCGAAGAGCGGCGCCTTCTCGGCGAGCGCCCAGGCGCGCAGTCTGTGGAGCGGGCCGTCACCCTTGTTCTCTACCGTCACGGTCCAGGCGAGCGTCTCGCCGGCGGCAACGAGCTTGCCCGGGGGCGGGGACACTGTCACCACCGGGCGCGGCGTCCCTTTGGCCGAGCCCGAAGACCAGTCGAGGCCGAGGGCCCCGAGCTTGCTCTCGAGGCGCGACCCCTCGTCGAGACGTCGCTCGGCCACGAAGCCCTTGGCGGCCTGGAGGAGGTGCGTGCGGTCCGGGAAGGATGCGCGGGCGAGGAGGTCCCGCGCGAAGCGGATCTGGTAGTCCTCCACCAGCTCGTCGGGGTTGGCCTCCGCGTCCTCGTCCTCTTGCTGCTCGGGTGTGAGCTCGTCCGGGGCTGCCTCGCCGTGTGCGAGCAAGGCTGCCTCGCGCTTCTCGTCGGCCTTCATCGCCTTGGCGAGCTGGTCCTCCTTCTCGTCGAGCAGGTAGCGCAGCTCGAGCGGTGCCTTCTCGGTGCGGTTTCTCCGCTCCTGCGCGCGCTTCTCGGCCTCCGCCTGCGTGAGCTGGGCGTCGCCTGGGTTCGAGAAGTGCTTGTCGAGGTCGACCTCGCCCAGCATGCGCGGCGGGGCGAAGTAATTTACCGCGTCCTTGAGCGCGCGCCCCGGGAGGAGGAGCACGTCGGGTGTGACGCCGACCTCCTGGATGGAGACGTCACCCGGGGTGAGGTACTGGGCGATGGTGAGCTTGAGCGCGGACTCCTCGGTCGGCTTGGCCGGATCGGAGAAGTCGTAGAGCACCTGCACCGAGCCCTTCCCGAAGGTCTGGCGGCCGATGACGAGCGCGCGGTTGTTGTTCTTGAGCGCGCCCGCCACGATCTCGCTGGCCGAGGCGGAGTTGTTGTTCACGACGACGACGAGCGGGAGCGCGGTGAGGTCGTCGCGATCGGCGTGCGCCTCCTTCACCTCGTGCATCTTCATGCCCTCGCCCACGGTTTTCACGATGACGCCCTCGGAGAGGAAGAGGTCGGAGACGCTGATGGCCTGCTCGAGGAGCCCCCCCGGGTTGCCGCGCAGGTCGA
Organism: Anaeromyxobacter sp. RBG_16_69_14; assembly: GCA_001768075.1. GTDB lineage: Bacteria > Myxococcota > Myxococcia > Myxococcales > Anaeromyxobacteraceae > Anaeromyxobacter_A. The sequence continues at coordinate 4,724 of MEMX01000070.1, forward strand.
GCACCAGGCCTTTGAGCTGTCCGCCAGCTTGCGCCCTCTCTTGCGCGATGGCGGCGGAGAGGTCGCGGGTGGTGTTGGCCGAGAACTGGGAGAGCTTCACGTAGCCGATGCCGCCAGCGAGGAGCTTCGCCTGCGGGACGGTCTCGACGCTGATGACCTCTCGCGCGAGGTCGAAGCGGTGCGCCTCGGCCCAGCCGGAGCGCTGCACGGTGATGGCGACCCGGGTGGCCGGCCGGCCGCGCAGGCGGTCCACCGCGTCCTGCAGGTCCATGTTGACGGTGGACTGCTCGCCGATCTTGGTGATGACGTCCTTGGGCTTGATGCCGGCCTTCTGCGCGGGCGTGCTCTTCAGCACGCGCACGACGGTGAGGTTCCCGTCGCGCATGGCGATGACGAAGCCGAGGCCGCCGAACTCGCCCTTCGTCTGCAGCCGCATCTCGCGGAACATCTTGGGCTCGAGCAGGATGGAGTGCGGATCCAGCGTGGAGAGCATGCCGTTCGTGGCGGCGTACTCGATCTCGCGCAGGTTCTTGTGGGCGACGAGGTGCTGCTGGATGAAGGACACGGCCTCGCCCATCACTGCCCGCACCTTGAAGATGCTGTCGACACTGGAGAGATCGACGGGTTTGCTCGCCGAGCCGACGGTGAGGGTGATCTTGCCCGACTTCGGATCGCCTTCGACCATCACCTCGGCCACCGTCTTCTCGATCATCTCGAGCGACGCGACCAGCATCCCCCTCGCGTCGACGCGTTTCGGCTCGACGTAGTTCTCGGAGACGTAGTGAATGGCGCGCGAGAAGACCGGTAGCGTGTCGAGCGGGTAGTCGGCGTCTTCGTCGCTCGTCGAGTCGTACGATGGCCGCGTGGCGGCGCGCGGCTCGGCGTCGGCCTTGCTGAAGACCGCGTAGGAGAAGCCGGAAGCGGCCGCGAGCGACAAGAGGAGAGACGCCAGGAGGCGGGCGGGGCGGATCATGTCGGGGGCCGGGGCTCGGTGTTCAAGGAAGGACCTGACGTATCGAGAATAGGGTGGGGAGGGGGGCGGCGCAAGCGGGATGCGGGATGGGCCTCGTCCCGTTCCCCTTCGGAAAAAGCCCTGTCCACGGGGGCTTCTGAAACAACCGCCCCCGGCCAGCTCTTCCCGCTCGAGGGTTGTGGACGCCATGGGCCCCGTCGTTCGTGAGCGGGCTCCCGACGGTAGAGGTAGTCGTCGTATCCCCCATGAGAACTAAGACGAGTGGCTCAAGTTCCTGGCGTTTCCCCCCCGCGGCTTCTCTTGGGTGACCTCCCGAGGGGCGGAGCGGCTTGTCGGATGCGCAGGCGAGAGTTGGATCACCGGTATGCTCGCTCTCGCGCGCCGCCACCCGCACGTCATGGCCTTCGGCGCCTACGTCGCCCTGGCCGCGGCGGCTACATGGCCGCTCCTTCCCCGCTTCACGACGGCGATCGGCGGCGATCACGGCGACGCGTGGCAGACGCTGTGGGGGTTCTGGTGGTGGCACGACAGCGTCGGACGCGGCGCATCGCCCTTCTTCTGCGATGCGCTGCGCTGGCCGTGGGGTGTGCCGATGTGGTTCCAGACTTTCGACCTCCCCGCTGCCCTCGCGCTGTTGCCGCTCTGGGAGCTCACGCCGAGCCTGCCCGAGGTGGCGCTCTACAATACGGTCCTCTTCGCGAGCTATCCCGTGGCTGGCTTCACGGCCTACTTGTTGTCCCGCGAGGTTTGGGGCGGCCACCTCGCGCCGTTCCTGGCCGGCGCGCTCTACACGATCAACGCCTACCACTTTGGCCACGCGCTCGGGCACCTACACATCGTCTCGATGCAGTGGTCGCCGCTCTACTTCCTCGGCCTCGTCCGGACGCTGCGGCACCGCGGCGCAGGCGCGCCCCTCCTCGCCGGCTGCGCCCTCGCGCTCGCCGCGACCGCGTCTTTCTACCACCTGATGCTCTGCTTCGTGGCCACCCTCGTGCTGCTCGCAGGCTGGCTGCACGGCGAGCGCCCGTCGCTTCTCTCGGGGGCGTTCCTGCGACGTGCCGCCTTGCTCGTGGCGACGTTCCTCCTCCTCACGGGCTGGCTGTACCTCGGCATGATGCGCGCGTTCCGCGCCGAGCCCTACGCAGGATCGCACGACGCGACCAGGTTCTCGGCCGATCTCCTCTCCTTCTTCGTCCCCAACGCCGCGAGCGCCTGGCGAGGCTCGTTCGAGTCCTGGCACCGCTTCACGGGCAATGACGCCGAATCGGCCGCCTACATCGGATACATCTCGCTGGCGCTGGCGCTCTACGCGGCGGTGCGCGCCAAGGCCTCGCGATCCTGGCTCGCGGTCGCCCTGATCGGCTTCGTGCTCGCGCTCGGGCCTCGACTTCACGTGAATGGCCACGCCCTCGGGGGCCCGCCGCTCCCTTACGCCTGGCTCGAGGCCGCCCTCCCGGCGCTCCGCTTCAGCGGCGTCCCCACGCGCTTCAGCTGGCTCGTGACGTTCGGCGTTTCGGTCGCCGCCGGTGCGGCCCTGTCGCTCGTCGTCCGAGCTGGGCGGCGCGGGCCTCTCCTCGCCTGTGCCGTGACGTCGCTCGCCCTCGCCGAGACCTGGCCGCACGCGTTCGTCACCTCGAGCTGGCCCGCGCCGCGCTTCCTGCGCGATCTCGCCCGGGATGGTGAGCGCTGGGCCGTGATCGACGCGACGAGCCCCACCCGCCAGCTCTGGCACCAGGTGCTGCACCGTCATCCCCAGGTGGGCGGCTACGTCACGCGCGCCCCCGAGCGCCTGGAGCGGCTGCTCGCCGAGACGCCCATTCTCCAGCCCTTCTTCGGGGAGGGCGGCACGGTCCCTCCGCGCGCCGAGGCCATCCGCGCGCTACAGCGACTGAAAGTGAGGTTCGTGATCGTGGACGGCCAGCGGATCGCGGCGGCGCGCGCCCTGGGGGTGCCGATCGCCTACCAGGGCGACGGCATCGTCGTGTTCGAGGTGCCCGCGATGGCGGGGTGAAGAGACGTCGTGGTGGCGCGCCCCGTGGCGCGGGGATAGAAGCGAGGAATGTCGCTCGATCCCCACGTCTCCGAGAGCCCGCAGGTGCGTGGGACGGGCGATCTCGTCGGCTGGTTTCGCGCCCGCGAGCGCGCGCCTTCCGAGTGGAAGGTGGGGATCGAGCACGAGAAGATCGCGCTCGTGGCGGGGACGCTCGACCCCGTTCGCTACGAGGGGCCGCGAGGGATCGCCGCCGCCCTGCGGGCGTTCGGCCGTTTCGGCTACGCTCCGTACGAGGAGGACGGTCGCATCATCGCCGCCCAGAAGCGCGGCCTCACGGTCTCGATCGAGCCAGGCGGACAGCTCGAGCTGTCAGGTCGGCCATTCCAGGACGTTCACGTGGTCGCGGCCGAGCTCGACCGCCACCTCGAGAAGTGCCGTGCCATCGCGGAGGAGCTCGGCCTGGAGCTCCTCACCGCCGGATATCGGCCATGGGGAACGCCCTCCACGGCCGCCTGGATGCCCAAGGCGCGCTACGTCGTCATGCGGCCGTTCCTCGCCGCGCGCGGCCGGCGCGCCGAGGACATGATGTCCATGACCGCCTCCGCCCAGGCCTCCTTCGACTTCGGCTCGGAGCGCGACATGGCGGAGAAGCTCCGCGTCGCTCTCGCCGTCCAGCCAGCGGTGGTGGCGCTCTATGCCAACGCACCGGTGGTGGACGGGCGCGAGTGCGGCTGGAAGAGCTTCCGTCCCGCCGTGTGGGACGAGGTGGACCGCGTGCGCTCGGGGCTCCTCGCCTTCGCCTTCGAGCCGGGGT
>MEMX01000070.1:8665-8897 GCA_001768075.1 Anaeromyxobacter sp. RBG_16_69_14
CGACGATCGCGGACTGGGAGGATCACCTCACGACCCTCTTCCCCGAGGTGCGCGTGAAGGCCGTGGTCGAGGTGCGCAGCGCGGATTCCTGCGACGCCGCAATGACGAAGGCGCTGGCAGCCCTCTGGAAGGGCGTCCTCTACGATCGCGAAGCGCGGGCCGACGCCTTCGCCCTGGTGGCAAGGCTCGCCGTCGAGGAGCGGCGCGCGCTCGGGCTCGCCGCCGGGCGCGT
>MEMX01000070.1:8917-18997 GCA_001768075.1 Anaeromyxobacter sp. RBG_16_69_14
CGGCCGGAAGGGAGCTCCGCGCGGTCGCCGCCGAGCTGGTCGCGATCGCGGCCCGCGGCCTGTGCCGCCAGCGCTGCTGCGGACAGAAGGGGCAGGACGAGCGCGTCTGGCTCGAGCCGCTGCGGGAGCGTGCCGCATCCGGGCGCTCACCGGCGGACGACGCGCTCGAGGCCTTCCGGCGGGGTGGATCGCGAGCACTGGCGGCGCATCTCAGAATCGCGTGAGATGAATGAAGCCCGTTTCCGTCAGTGCTGGTGGTTCACGAGGCGCAGAAGCCACATGACTCCGACCCCGAGGAGGAGCGCGCCAGTCAGCCGGAGCTTCGAGCCCCCGCGCCGGTGCAGGTCCGGGATGATGTCCGAGAGAGCGAGGTGAAGAAACGTTCCCGAGCTCGCGGCGAGCGCGAGCGAGGTGAAGCTCTCGGTGTGCACCAGCCCGCGCAGGGCGAGGTAGAGCCCGGCGCCGATGGGCACCATCGTCGCGAAGGCCGCGTTCATCAGCAGGGAGCGGCGGCGCGAGTACCCCTCCGCGCGCAGGATCGAGGACAGCGAGAACGACGACGGCACCTTGTGAGCAAGGATCGCGAGGAAGACGAGGAACCCCAGCGCGCGTTCGCTGGAGGCGGCGCCGAGCGCGAAGCCGTCCACGATCGTGTGCAGCGAGAGCCCCACGAAGGCGGCCAGCCCGATGGTGTGCACGTCGCAGCCAGTCGCCGCGTGCGCGTGCTGGTGCCCGGGCGGGCTGTGGGACGCGAGCGCCAGGTCGGGCGCGCGGGCCGCCCTTGGACCAGGTTCCGCGCACACGTGCACGAGCACGAACCGCTCGAGCAGGAACAGGAACAGGAATCCGACCAGCACGAATGGGATGGCGGAGAGGCCGGCCCCCTCCGCTGCCTCGGGTAGCATGTGGAAGAATGCGGCGCCCAGCATGACACCCGCCGAGAAGGAGAGGCCAGCGTCGTTGCGCTGGATGCGGCCTACGAGCGGGAGTGCGCCGCCGAACAGGGCGCCGACGAGGATGGCGCCCGCGTAAGCCGAGAGCGTCTGCACCTGGCTCATCTGCTCACCTCCGGGGCCCGAGAGCGGGCCTGGCGGCCTGGTGCGTGGCGCTCGTGTGCCCCGGTCCGGTCGCCGACTCGTTCCCGCATCCCCAGCGCCCGGATGCGGCGCGCGAGCGTGCCCCGATCGATGCCGAGCGCTCGGGCCGCGTCGGCGCGGATTCCGTTGGCTCGCGCCAGTGCCGCCGCGATGAGCGGTCGCTCCACCTCGCGCATGACCGCCTGGTAGAGGCCGGTCGCGGCGTGACCCTTGAGCTGCTCGTAGAACAGCTCGATGCGCTGCCAGATCTCCCACTCGAGCGGCATGGGCCCGGTGAGCCGACCGTCCACGAGGTCGAATCGCTCGCGCGCCAGCAGCCCGCGTGCCTCGATGGCGCTGCGCGAGCGAGTCACCTGCATGCCCGCTGCGGCGCAGGCGAGGTCGAGCGCCGCCGGTGCGTCATCGAGCAGGAGCGCGCGCATGGTCACTCCCGCTCGGCGCGGATCGTGAGCCGCCGCGCGGCGAGCGCCGCTGCGCCCGGCGTGCTCGAGAGACCCGCGCCACTATTCTGAGACCTCGCGCTCGCCTGCCGCGAGCGCCGGGTCAACCGCGAAGCCGTCGCCCTCGCTAGGAAAATGCAGGTCGACCAGGCGCCGCACGTCGGCGGCCGTGCGCAGCGCTTCTGCATCGCGCCGGAACCTCGCGCCGCCGCGCCGGCCGCGCGTGTACCAGAGCAGGTGCCTGCGCAGTTCGCGCAGCGCGCGGCGCTCGACCTCGGCAGGATCGCCGTCCGGATCCAGGCCCTGGCGGTGCGCGATCTGGAGATCGACGTGTCGGAGCACGACCTCCACCCATTCGTCGCGCGTGGGTGGCCGAGGCGGCCCCTCGCCCCGCTCGGCCGCCCCGAGCTCGCAGAAGATCCACGGATTGCCACAGGCGCCCCGCGCCACCAGCACGGCATCGCATCCAGTCTCGCGCGCCATGCGCAGCGCGTCGGCCGAGGTCCACACGTCGCCGGAGCCGAGCACCGGCACGCGCACCGACTGCTTCACGGCGTGGACCAGGTCCCACCGGGCCTTGCCCGCGTAGCCCTGCGCGCGCGTCCGGCCGTGCAGCGCCACGGCGCTCGCGCCGCCCGCCTCCGCAGCCTGCGCGACGGCGACGCAGTTCAAGCTGCCCTCGTCCCACCCCGCGCGGATCTTGACGGTGACGGGCACGCCGCAGGCTGCCCTCACGGCCTCGACCGCCGTGCGGACGCGCTCCGGCTCTCGGGCGAGGGCCGCGCCAGCGCCCGTCCCGCACACCTTTTTCACCGGGCAAGCCATGTTGATGTCGACGATGTCTGCGCCTCGTTGGACGGCGACCGCCGCGCCGCGCGCTAGCACCTCCGGCTCGGCAGCGAAGATCTGGACCGCGAAGGGCGTCTCCTCGGGGTCGCGATCGAGGTAGCTCTCCGTCTGCTCGCTCCCGTGCACAAGCCCATGAGCCGACACCATCTCGGTGTACGTGAAGGCGGCACCCATGTCGCGGCAGATCTTCCGGAAGGGCCGGTCGGAGACGCCTGCGAGCGGCGCGAGGAAAAAGCGCCCGTGGAACTGGTAAGGCCCGATCTGCACGGTCATTCCTCCACCGCGCCACCGGCTGGGGAGCGACGCGCGAACGGCCGCTTCCTGTTAAGCCGTCCCCAGTGGATGCGCAAGCGCGAACCTGGACGAGCGGGATCCCGTGAAGCGGGATCGCCAATCGGAAGGAAGTCGGGGCCTTGACGTCTGTCCCTGATTCGCGTGGTTGTTCCAGGCACCCGCCCCTACAGACGATTTCCTTTCTACCCCTCCGACCGGTACGATGCTCCCCATAGAGGCTACTGGCCGCCAAGCGCCTCGATACGCAGCCAAGGAAGCGCATGAACCGAACGAAACTGCTCCCTTTTTGCGCGCTCGCGACCCTTCTCGGTTCTGCCGCGCTCGCCTCCGACGCCGACCCTTCCACGCTGGCGCCCAACTGGGAATCGCGTCCGGCGGAGCCCGCCGCCGCCGACCCCGATCCTTCCACACTGGCGCCCAAGTGGGAGTCGCCCCTGGCGGAGCCCGCCTCCGTCGCTCCTGGCGCGACGACGAGCGTCGCCCAGCCCGCAGACCCGAAGGACTCCGCCAGGAAGTCGGGGGAGTCCGCCGAAGCGGGCGCTTCCGAAGCAAATGCGCCCGACGAGATCGAGATCCAGCGGGAGGTACAGGCCGAGTCTGCCGACCTCGAGCAGGTGCGCCGCGCCGAGGAAGGGGCACGCCTCGGCGACGCCACGGTTCCCGATGACGCAGCAGGCCGCGCGGCATCGCGCCTCGGCCTCGAGTCGCCACTCCGCCTGCGCCTCCGCGACGCCTTCGGGCGCGAGACGAGCCCCGGGCCGGCCGAGCCGGCCGGCCGCATCGCCGGCCTCCCCGAGATCGATCACGACCTGCGCCGCCTCCAAGCCGAGTACGACATCCCCATCGAGGTCAACGAGAAAGTCATCGCCTACACGCACTTCTTCCAGGCGCCGCTCGTCCGCCCGCACTTCGTGAAGTGGCTCGGCCGCTCCTCGAAGTACATCCCGACGTTCCGCCGCATCCTGCGCGAGGAGGGGTTGCCCGAGGACACCGTCTTTCTGGCGATGATCGAGAGCGGCTTCGGCAACCTCGCGACGAGCCGTGCCAAGGCAGTGGGTCCGTGGCAGTTCATCCCCGAGACCGGCAAGCGCATGGGCCTCCGGCAGGACTTCTGGGTGGACGAGCGCCGCGATCCCGAGAAGGCCGCCCGAGCCGCGGCGAAGTACCTGAGGGAGCTCTACCGCCAGACCGGAGACTGGCGGCTCGCCTGGGCGGGCTACAACGCCGGCGTGGGCAAGATTTTCAAGGCGAGAGCCAAGGGCCAGCATGACTTCTGGGCCATGGCGCGCGGCCGCGTGCTGAAGAGCGAGACGAAGGGCTACGTCCCGAAGCTCATGGCGTGCGCCATCGTGACGAAGCACGCAGAGGCGTTCGGGTTCACGAAGGAGGAGATCCAGCCGGAGCGCTGGCAGGAGTACGAGGAGGTCGCCATCCCGCACGCGACGCCGCTCTCGGCGATTGCGAACGCGGCGGAGGTGCTCGAGAAGGCGCTCCTCGATCTCAACCCCGAGCTGCGCAGGACGTGCACTCCCCCGCGCTCGTACTCCATCAAGTTTCCGCGGGGCCAGGCGGAAGTATTCGCGCGCAACTGGCCGAAGGTCTCCGAGGCGGCCGGCAAGCTCGCGTTCGCTCAGCACCGCGTGGGGCGCGGCGAGTCTCTCAAGTTGATCGCTAACAACTACCATGTCGACCAGGCGACCATCGTGCACATGAACGGGCTCCGCCCCGGCCGCCACATCAAGCCCGGCACCGAGCTCGTCATCCCGCTCAATGCGCTGGCGCGTAGCCAGGGCGTTGCGTTCGCTTCGGCCGGGCGCGCTGCGGGCGTCGAGAAGTCTTCCGGCGCGCGCGAGCCCGGGCCGCGCAAGGCAGCGGTTCTCGCACGGGCCGCCGCACCCGCCCCGGGCCAGGCGAAGGTGGTCGCCGCGGATCTCCCGCGGGACAGCCGCGAGGTGGCGGGCCGGCTCCGCGCCACGGTGCTGGTCCGCGCCGGCGACTCCCTCTGGGGGATCGCCCAGAAGTTCGGGGTCGCCGTCGACGAGCTCTGCCGCTGGAACGGCATCCGCAATCCACGCCGCTTCAAGCTGCAGATAGGCCACGAGCTGGTGGTATACGCCCGCCGCGAGGCAGGCTCGGCGCTCGTAGGCACGCCGCGCCCAGGCTGATAGCGAATGCCACATGAACTGACGCTCGAGATGGGGGGCGCGGGGGGAGAGTTCGCCCCTCCGCTTGAGGCGCCGCAACGCGCCGGACATCAGCTCACAGCGGCGGCGGTGCCGCTGGAGAATCACATCGACTGGTCGCCGCTGTGAGCCGGCGCGGCGGTGCCGCAACCAGAAGGTCAGCGGACGCCGAGCGCCGGTTCTGGACCCAGCGCGTGGTTTGATGTACGAGGGCCGGGTCGCCGGCTGCCCGAGGACCGACGCTCCGGCTGAATAGGCTCGTCCGCTCCCGCGTCCGCCAGGTGAGGTCACAGATCACGCGCTCGAGAAAGGTCTCCAAGATGAAGCGAGTCGTCACCGCCCTCTTCACTTTCGCCGTCGCAGCAAGCGCTCACGCAGACGTCGCCGCCACCTACGCCTCGAAGTGCGCCGCTTGTCACGGCAAGGCAGGGCAGGGCGCGAAGATGGCTCCCAAGCCGATCGCCGGCTTGCCGGCGGCCGAGGTCAAGAAGGCGATCGCAGAGGGCAAGGGCAAGATGAAGCCGGTCAAGATCGAGGACGCGGACGGCGTCGCAGCCTACGTCGCCGGTCTCAAGTAGCGGCCCACCGCAGGGCGGGCTGCCGTCGATGCGCGCAGACGCGGAATGCCATGGCCATGCTAAACCGCTGCGCATGATCTCCTCGGCCGCGGACGACGCTCCCATCGCCCTCGACCTCCTGCCCGACTGGCGCGCCCTGCTGGGCGACCGGGCAGGACGCCTGGAGGTCGAGATGGGCTCCGGGCATGGCGGGTACGCGCTCGCCTTCGCCCACGAGCGGCCCGAGCGCGCGCTCGTCGCCATCGAGCAACGCCTGAAGTTCGCCGATCGGCTGCGAGCACGAGCCGAGCATCGCGGCTACGCGAACCTCGTGGTGCTGCAAGGCGACGCCCGGCTCCTGGCGGCGCGCCTGTTCCGGGCGGGGTCGCTCGCCGCCGTCCACCTGCACTTCCCCGATCCCTGGTGGAAGCGGCGTCACCACCGCCGGCGTCTCGTGGACGATGGCATGGCGCGGCTGATCTTCGGGCTGCTCGCGCGGGGCGGGCTCCTCGACCTCCGCAGCGACGTGGAACGCTACGCGGCCGAGGCCCTCGATCGCCTGGAGGCGATCGGGTTCTTGAACGAGGCCGGGCGAGGCCGCTTCGCCGAGCGGGCGCCCGACGAGATCCCATCCACGCGCGAGAAGCGTTACCTTGCCACGGGACAGGCAGTATGGCGGGTGCGGTTGCGAAAGCCATGACGACTTCCATGCGAGTGAAGCGCCCAGTGATGCTGATGCCGGCGATGCGGACGCCCGTGATGCGAGGCCTCGCTCTCACCGCGTTTCTCCTCCTCGCCTGCGCGCGTGAGGGCACGGGCACGCCCGATGCCGCCTACCGCGCCTTCGCGCGCGCCGCCAGCGAGCGCGACGCCGATCGCGCGTGGACCCTCCTCTCCGCCGACACTCAAGCCTGGCTCGACAGGCGCGCGAAGACCGCCGCGGCGGCCGCACCCGGAGTCGTCGCCGGCAGCGGCCGGCAGCTCCTGTTCGGCGACGCGGCGCTGGCGACGACCCGCCCGCTCACCACGACCCTGGTCCTGCGGGAGTCGCGCGACGAGGCCGTGGTCGAGGTGGCAGAGGAGGGCGGCCCGAAGCGGGAGGTGGTGCTCGTTCGCGAGGGGGGCTGGCGCGTGCGTATCCCCGACCCCGACGGCGCGCGGTGATCGGAGCGCGCCGGCGGGGAGCTTGTGGACCGGAGGGCGGTCGGGTGTTATCAGAAAGCCTCCCTCGAAGGCCCTGCCCGCCATGAAGAACTTGACCGCAGCCCAGATCCGCGACGCCTTCCTGCGCTTCTTCGAGGCGCGAGGTCACCGGCGCGTCGCGAGCTCGACGCTGGTCCCGCAGAGCGATCCCACGCTCCTCTTCACCAACGCCGGGATGGTCCAGTTCAAGGACGTCTTCACCGGCCGCGAGAAGCGCGACTACCGCCGCGCCACCACCTCGCAGAAGTGCGTGCGCGCCGGCGGCAAGCACAACGACCTCGAGAACGTTGGGTTCACTGCCCGCCACCACACGTTCTTCGAGATGCTGGGCAATTTCTCCTTCGGCGACTACTTCAAGAGAGACGCCGTCGCCTGGGCCTGGGAGTTCGTGACGAGCCCGGAGTGGCTGGCCGTTCCCGCGGAGCGTCTCGCCGCGACCGTCTTCGCGGGCGAGGGGAGCATCCCCTGGGACGAGGAGGCGTACCAGTTCTGGAGCGCGCAGGGTGTCCCCGAGGACCGCATCTTCAAGCTCGGCGCCAAGGACAATTTCTGGGCCATGGGCGAGACCGGCCCGTGTGGGCCGTGCTCGGAGATCCACTACTTCCAGGGCGACGACTTCCCCTGCGCCGAGGAGAAGGCCGGCCGCGCGTGTCAGGGCGTCGCCTGCGATTGCGATCGCTGGCTCGAGATCTGGAACCTGGTCTTCATGCAGTTCGAGCGCAGCCAGGAGGGGGGCCTCACGCCGCTCCCCAGGCCCTCCATCGACACCGGCGCCGGCCTGGAACGCATCGCGGCGGTCGTTCAGGGCAAACGCTCGAACTACGAGACCGATCTCTTCCAGAACATCATCCGCGCCATCGAGAAGGTGGCTGGCAAGCGCTACGGCGCCGGTGAGGACGACGACGTCTCCATGCGCGTCATCGCCGACCACGCCCGCGCCACGACCTTCCTGGTAGGTGACGGCGTGCTGCCGTCGAACGAGGGGCGCGGCTACGTGCTCCGCCGCATCATGCGCCGCGCCATCCGGCACGGGAAGCGGCTCGGGATGGAGCAGCTCTTCCTGGCCGCCGTCTGCGGCGCCGTCATCGACGAGATGGGGAGCGCTTACCCCGAGACGCGCGAGAACCGACCCTTCATCGAGAAGGTGGCGCTCACCGAGGAGGAGTCCTTCCGGCGCACGCTCGACAGGGGCCTCTCCATCCTCGAGGACGAGATGGGACGCCTTGCCGCGGCAGGGCAGGGGACCATTCCGGGAGAGGTCGCCTTCCAGCTCTACGACACCTTCGGCTTCCCCATGGACCTCACCCGCACCATCGCGGCCGAGCGCGGGCTTCGCGTGGACGAGCCGGGCTTCGACCGTCACATGGCCGAGCAGCGTGCGCGCTCGGAGTGGAAGGGGTCGGGTGAGGCGGCGGTGGGCGACCTGCACAAGCAGATCGCCACCGAGCTGGGCGAGACCAGGTTCCTTGGCTACGACGGCCCCACCGCCCAGGCGGAGGTGAAGGCGCTCGTCGTGAAGGGTGGCCGGGTTGCCAGGGCGCGCCAGGGCGACGAGGTCGAGGTCGTCACCGATGCGACGCCCTTCTACGGCGAGTCCGGCGGACAGGTAGGCGACGTGGGCAGTATCGCGTCCCGCAGCGGACGGGTGGCCGTGAAGGACGCGCAGCGGCCGGTGCCGGGTCTCATCGTGCACCTTGGCCAGGTCACGGAGGGCGAGATCGCCGTCGGCGACCTGGTGGAGCTCTCGGTGGACGACGCGCGCCGCGACCGCGTGCGCGCCAACCACTCCGCGACGCACCTGCTCCAGCACGCGCTCCGCGAGCGGCTCGGCGAGCACGTGAAGCAGGCGGGGTCGGTGGTGGCGCCCGATTACCTGCGCTTCGACTTCTCGCACTTCCAGCCGCTCACGCCCGAGGAGCTGCGCGCGATCGAGACGATGGTGAACGACCTGGTGCGCCGGAACGAAGCCACCGACACGAGCGTGCTCGAGCTGGAGGAGGCGCGCAAGACCGGCGCGATGATGATCTTCGGCGAGAAGTACGGCGATCGCGTGCGCGTGGTCCGCATCGGCCCGTCGAAGGAGCTGTGCGGTGGCACCCACGTGCGGCGCACGGGTGACATCGCGTTCTTCAGGATCGCGAGCGAGGAGTCGATCGCGGCCGGTGTGCGGCGCATCGTCGCCTGCACCGGGCCGAAGGCGGTGGAGCTCTCGCAACGCACCGAGGACGAGCTCCGGCGCTCGGCGGCGCTCCTCAAGGTTGGCACCTTCGAGGTCGCAGCCAAGATCGAGCAGGCCCAGAAACGGCTGCGGGACCTGGAGCGCGCGCTCGAGGAGGCGAAGTCGAAGGTGGCGACGGCGCGGTCGGGCGATCTCGTCGGCCAGGCGCGAGAGGTGAACGGCGTGAAGGTGCTCGCGGCGCGGGTCGAGGGCGACGGGAACGCGCTTCGCGAGCTCGCCGACAAGCTGCGCGACAAGCTCGGGCGCGGCGTCGTCGCGCTCGGTAGCGAGCACGACGGCAAGGCGGTGCTTCTCGTCGCCGTGACGAAGGACCTCACCGGCAGGTTGAAGGCAGGCGACCTCGTCAAGGAGGCTGCCAGGCTCGTCGGCGGAAAAGGCGGCGGCAAGCCCGACCTGGCCCAGGCGGGCGGCTCGGTTCCGGCCGGCCTCGACGAGGCGCTGGCGAAGGTCGAGGAGTTGGTCCGGGCGGCGACGACCTAGGAAGGGTTGGCGGCCAAGGAGCGCGGGCTGCGGTGGTTGAAAGAGAACGACTCCCCCGAAGTCAAGGAGAAGCGTGCGGTGTGCGGTGCCGGTGCACGTCGCGCCCATTTGACCAAGGCGCGCGCGGGGCCCTACGATTCGCAGACTGGAGGAGCACCCACGCCGCGAATCGCGCCCAGAACGAAGTGGCCGTCGGCAGTCGTCGACCTCGCCGATGCGCGCGACGACCGTCGCCTGCGCGATTACCAGGCGAGGCTGCGCGCCGTGCTGGAGACGAATCGCAAGGCGCTCTCGAGGCTGTTTCAGAGCGGGCTCATCTTCACGCGCGCGGGTGCGCGCCTTGGGCGCGACCTCTTGCTCGCGCACCAGCACCTCCTGAAGGTGGCGGACCTCCTGGCGCGTCTCGGCGAGCTTTCGGCGCGCGGCGCCCGCGACCGGCGGGACGCCGAGGCGGAGGCGCTCTACGCGCAGGTCCAGGCGTTGCTGGCGCGGACGAGCGAGCTCTCGGCGCGGAGCGACGGGTTACTCGCGCGCGAGCGGTAGCCTCTTTCCTGCCCCGCGTCCTACGACCGACCCCCGTCGCCGCACGGCTCGCGCACGGCGACGGCAATCGAAGGAATGGCCGTCCTCGGCCTGTCACAGCGGTGACCAGTTGATGTGATTCTCCAGCGGCACCGCCGCCGCTGTGAGCTGATGTCCGGCGCCTTGCGGCGCCTCAAGCGAGGGGAGAACTCTCCC
>MEMX01000070.1:19024-23134 GCA_001768075.1 Anaeromyxobacter sp. RBG_16_69_14
ATGCGCTATCAGACGGGCGGCGACCAGTTGATGTGATTCTCCAGCGGCACCGCCGCCGCTGTGAGCTGATGTCCGGCGCCTTGCGACGCCTCAAGCGAGGGGAGAACTCTCCCCCCGCGCCCCCCATCTCGAGCGTCAGTTCATGTGGCATGCGCTATCAGAGATCCGGCGTGTAATCGTACTGGTAGTAACCGTACTGGCCGAACCTCCCGTACCGCGACGGGCCGATGGCAGCGTCGTTGATGACGATGCCTTTGATCTCCGCGCCGGCGTGATGGAGGCTCTTCACTGCCAGCTTGATCTCACGGGCGCTGTGATCGCCCGCCCGGAGAACGAGGATGTTCACGCCGGCGTATCTCCCGATGAGCGCAGCGTCGGTCACCGCGAGCACCGGTGGGGTGTCCACCAGGACGAGCTCGTACGATTTCGCTGCCACCTCCAGGAATTGCTTCAGGCGCGCGCTGCCGAGCATCTCCGACGGATTCGGACGATGCGTGCCGCATGACAGGAAGTGTAGGTTGGGATCGTGCGTCTCTCGCACCGCCGTCGAGAGCCTCGCTTCACCGGCGAGGATGTCGGATAGGCCGGGAGTGCGCTCGCCGCCCAGGATCCGGTGCAAGCGGCCGCGCCGGAAGTCGCCGTCGACGAGGAGCACCCGTTGCCCTGCGGCCGCGAGGATATGGCCGAAATTGCAGGACACGAATGACTTGCCGATCCCCGGGGCAGGTCCGGAGACCACGATGATGTTGTTCCGCGACTCGATGAGCGCGAACTGCAAGTTGGTGCGCAAGCTGCGCAGCGCCTCGATGGCGGTGTCAGCCGGATCCGCTGCCGCGAGCAGGGGTGCTGTCGAGTCCCGCCTGAGGCCGGTACGGCTGAACCCGGCCTGGCGCGTGCTGTGCGGGATGGCTGCGTAGATGGGCAGGCCCGTGAGCGATTCGATCACGTCCGGGTCGTCGACGCCGCCGTGGATAGACCGGCGCACGAAGGCGAATGCGGTCCCGCCGACCAGGCCCAGGAGGAGTCCCATGACGCAGGAGAACAACGGCTTCGGGCTGGCAGGCTCGTGAGGACGTACGGCCTGGTCGATGATTCGAACATTGCCCAACGTCCCCGATTTCACCACGCGCAGCTCCTGTGCCTTGTTCAGGAGCAGGAAGTACAGCTCGCTGGAGACTTTCACGTCGCGGGTGAGCCGAGCGGAATCGAGCTCCTGCTCCGGTACGTTCTTCATCCTCGTCGCGAGCGCATTTCGTTCCGTCTGGAGCTTCTCGGTCTTCTGCTTGATGGACGTCAGGAGCGGGTGCGCTTCGGCGAATCGGCCGGCGAGATCGGAGCGCTGCAGCGTCAGGTCGGAGAGCGCCTTTTCGATCTCGACCGTGCGCTCGAGCATCGACTGCGTCTCCGCCGAAAGATTCACCGTCCCCTTGATCTGCTGAAACGCGTTGAGCGCTCGCTCCGAGTTGTCGACGCGCGTCTTGAGGGCAGGGAGCTGTTCCTCGATGAACTCGAGCGTCTTCGCGGCTTCCGCCGACTTGCGCTGGACGTTCTGCAGCTCGTAGCCCTGCGCCATCGCGTCCAGGATCTTCGGGATGAGCACCCGATCCGTCCCGGCGAGCGAGATGGTGATGATCCCGGTCTTCTTGATCCGCTCGGCGATGCGGACCCTCGCCTTGAGATCGTCGATGACGGCGTCCCGCCAGACCACGCGGACGTTGAACCGGGTTCCTGGTCGCGCCACGAGCTGTCGGACGAAGACGTTGATGCCGTTCGGGCCCTGCGCAGGTTTCCCGATCTCTCCCGCGACGAGCTGCTGGCCGTCGGGGCCGAGCAGCTCGTACGTGCGGTCGCCCTTCGCGATGAGCTCGAGCGAGGCTCCCACGAGTTTGTCCGGGAGGTCGAGGCGGGTAACGGTGCACTCCTCGCCTCCCCACCCATACGAGCTCAGCCCGAGCCGCGCCGGCGCGACGCCCTCGCCGCTGAAGAGTCGCACGGCGGCTCCGCCGACGAGCGGGAAGGTGCGCGGGCGGACCTCGATCGTCAGGTTGAGCTGGTCGACCACGGAGCCGAGGAGGGACCGCGACCGGATGAGCTCGATCTCGGAGTCCGCCAGGTTCTTCTCGCTGAGGATCGACGACAGGTCTTCCAGGCCTGCCAAGGTCTTGTTCCTGTCCTCGATCTGGACCAGCGCCTCGGACTCCCACGTAGGGGTGGCGAGCAGGACGTAGGCGAGGCTCAGCAAGACCGTGACCAGGACACTGGCTGCGATGAAGTACCGGCTGTCGAACAACGTGGCGATGTACTTCGCGGCCGTGTCCTCCTCCTTGACGGGCGAGCGTGGCGGGCTCGCGCTTCGTGCGGCGGATGGACCCGGCATGTCCAGCGAGCTGGGTGAACTGGGCAACGGAGTGGGTGGCTCGATCTTCACGGGAAAGCCTTGGTCAAGGTGCGGTGGAGTCTCTCGCGCGACGTGGCCCTCGCCCACGCTCGCCGCCTACGACGGATGCTGGCGCAATATATATCGTCCGTGACCGCCGACCAAGCCAGCTGGCGTGTCACTTTTCCGCGCGATCCGATCGCGATCCTCCAGACATGATTGGCGTCACGTCAGCCGCCAGTGTTATGGATGCGTACTCATGTTCAGTCGTATCCTGACAGTGTGCGTTGGCAACATCTGCCGTAGCCCCATGGCGGAGGCCGAGCTGGTCGTGAGACTGCGCAAGCGCGGCCTGCAGGCGATCGTCCAATCGGCCGGAATCGCGGCGCTGGTCGGCCGCCCCGCGGATCCGCTGGCCCAGGAGTTGATGCTGGAGCGTGGCATCGACATCTCGGGCCATCGCGCTCGCCAGCTCACCCCCGATCTCGTCCGCTCGTTCGAGCTCATCCTGGTCATGGAGGCGCAGCAGCAGCGCGCGGTGGAGGCGATCCTCCCCAGCGCGCGCGGGCGGGTGCACCGGATCGGGCGCTGGGGCGACTTCGACGTCCCCGATCCGTACCGGCGCGGCCGCGAGGAGTTCGAGCGCGCGCTCGAGCTCGTCGTGCGAGGTGTGGATGATCTGGAAAGAGCGTTCTGGCCGCAGCGCCGGTGAGGGCTCGCGGCTAGCGCTCGGGCGGAAAATGACATGCGGTCGGGGTTGCGATGTGGTATTCCGCTGCGGTTGCGCGCGGGATAGCCCTTAAGTTCGCCCTATTTCGGTCGAGGGGAACCACCGCTTCGCGCCTGCAGGAAAGACCTCGACTCCGCATGAGGCGATGGCGCAAGATGCAGCGATATCGCGAGCCTTGGAGTGAACCGACGTGAGAGTCCTGTGCTTGGCTGTGTCCCTGGCTTTTCTCTCGGGCTGTTTCATGGCGCCTGGCATGAAGATGAACGAGGGCGCCGCGGTGAACCGCGGGCGAGAGACGACAAAGGACGACAACTTCGACGTCAGGCCCATCACGCCTGACCTGCTCAAACGCATGGCCGTAGAGCCCTCCCCGCCGCGCGCGGCCGATCCGCTGGCCGCCGAGGCGATCGCGTACGAGTACCGGATCGCGCCCTACGACGTCATCATGGTCACCGTGTGGGACCACCCGGAGCTGACCACGCCCACCGGCCAGTTCCGGAGCCCCGAGGAGAACGGCAACCGGGTCAGCGCGGAGGGCACCGTCTTCTACCCGTACGTCGGGACGGTGCAAGTGGCGGGAAAAACGGTCTCCGAGGTCCGCAAGCTGCTGGCCGAGCGGCTCAACCGCGTCATCACCAGCCCGCAGCTCGACGTGCGCGTCGTCGGGTTCCGGGGCCGCCGGGTACAGGTGACGGGCGAGGTCCTGCAGCCGACCACGGTGCCCATCACGGACGTGCCGCTGCGCGTGCAGGATGCCATCACGGCGACGCGCGGCTTCACCCCCGAGGCGGACCCGGCGAACATCACCCTGTCGCGCAACGGCCGCACCTACCGTATCAACCTGCAGGCCCTCTACGAGAACGCAGACCTGTCGCAGAACTGGTTGCTCAGGGACGGCGACGTCGTCAACGTGGGCGACCGCAGCCGAAACAAGGTCTTCGTGATGGGTGAGGTCCGGCAGCAGACGGCGCGCGTCATGATCAAGGGTCGGATGACGCTGGCG
>MEMX01000070.1:23194-34994 GCA_001768075.1 Anaeromyxobacter sp. RBG_16_69_14
CCCAGATCGCGAACGTCGCCAAGATCTACGTCATCCGCGGCGACTTCAACGAGCCGAACATCTTCAAGCTCGACGCCAGCTCGGCCGACGCGATGCTCCTCGCCACCGGTTTCCAGCTGAAGCCGCGCGACGTCGTCTTCGTCGCCACCTACAACGTCACTCGCTGGAGTCGCGTGATGGCCCAGATCGTCCCGACCCTCAACACCCTGTGGCAGGGCTACAACGTGTATGACACAGCAACCCGCTGATCGCGCGGAGCTCTCCCGCGTCATCGGGACGAGCCCCGCGCCCTCCAGCCTGAATTGGCCGTGAACGTCGCCGCCCCCGCTGCACCACGGGGGCAGGCGCCGCACGGCGAAAGGGCGTCCGGGAGACGGGAGATGAGCGGACGGCCGAAGATCCTCCACGTGGTCGGCGCCCGGCCCAACTTCATGAAGATCGCGCCCGTGATGCAAGCCGTCGCGCGCGCGGGGTTCGCCGACCAGAAGCTGGTCCACACGGGCCAGCACTACGACATCGCCATGTCCGACGTCTTCTTCACCGACCTCGGCATGCCGGTCCCCGACATCCATCTCGGAGTGGGCTCCGGGTCACACGCCGAGCAGACCGCGAAGGTCCTCGTCGGTTTCGAGCGCGTCTGCCTCGACGAGAGGCCGGACCTGGTGGTGGTCGCCGGCGACGTCAATTCGACCCTGGCCTGTAGCCTGGATTGCGCCAAGCTTCGCATTCCCTGCGCGCACGTGGAGGCGGGCCTTCGCTCCTTCGACATGGAGATGCCGGAGGAGGTGAACCGCATCGTCACCGATCGGCTCTGCGAGATCCTGCTCACGCCGTCTCCCGACGCCGACGAAAACCTGCGTCAGGAGGGGACGGACCCGGCGCGCATCTTCCGCGTCGGCAACGTCATGATCGACACGCTGCTCGCGCACCTGCCGAAGGCGCGCGCGGCGGGGCCGCAAGCCAGGATGGGGGTCGAGCCAGGGCGGTACGGAGTCCTCACCCTGCATCGCCCGTCGAACGTGGACGACCCGAAGGTGTTCGGCGGGTTGGTCGAGGCGCTCGGCGAGATCCAGCGGCACCTCCCCATGGTCTTCCCCGTTCACCCGCGCACGCGCAGGCGCATGGAGGACTTCGGTCTCGGCCCGCGCGTGGCGGCCCTCGCCGGGCTCCGCCTGTGCGAGCCGCTCGGATATCTGGAGTTCCTCGGCCTCACCGCGGACGCGAAGCTCGTGCTCACCGACTCGGGGGGCCTGCAGGAGGAGACGACGGCGCTCGGGATCCCCTGCCTCACCATCCGCGAGAACACCGAGCGGCCGGTCACCGTCAGCGAGGGGACGAACACCCTCGTCGGCGTCGACCCGCGCCGCATCGTCGAGGAGGCGATGCGAGCGCTCTCCGGCCCGGGGAAGGCAGGGCGGGTCCCTGCCCTCTGGGACGGCGGGGCCAGCGAGCGGATCGCCGAGGTGCTGCGAACCTGGAAGCGGGTCCGATCGGCACCGGTCACCTGACTGCCGCGTGATGGTCTCGAACTCGTTTCGCTGTTCCAGCATGCTCACCCGATCGGTCTCGGACCGAGCCGGAGCCCCCATTCGGGCCCGGGGATGGCCCTGTCTGGGCCAAGCGCGCCTTGCACGGCTATACCTCTAAGTGGGGAGGAACCGCCGCTCTCCGCATTCTCCCATCAGGAAGCTCGCCGCGAAACAAGGGTGAAATGCGGGTCAAATCGAGTGTCAGGCGACCTCGGCCACGTCGGGGCATGGCTCCGCGCTCCGTCATGCTTCCGCCGTGCCACTGCACGCTTGCCGTCGCTGCGTCCGTCACGAAGCCCGCCGGCACCACTCTCTCCTGGTAGCGGATCCGGGAATAGGTGCGGCCGCAGGACACGCAGCCGTGGTATTCCCGCTCTGGTCTGGATGTAGTATTCGTGGATTCGGGGCTCGGCTTCATCATGCTTCAGATGGGGGGTAGTGGACGCGGCCCGGCCTCCGCTTAGGAGCCTGGCAAGCGGGCAGGGGAGGGGGAGGCGGGGAGGACTTCGCGGGAACACCGCCGCCGCTCCCGGCAAGCCGTGCAACATCGTTCGCGCGGCGCGTCGCCCGGCCTCGAGCAGGTAGAGGAACCAACATGCACAATCGGCGGAAGAGAAAGAACTTCATGAACTGGATACCGGTGATCCTGGCCGGTATCCTCATCATCGCAGCCTTCGTCGTCGCGCCCTCGCTGCTCCCCTCGGTGCCCCGCGGCCCGCCGGGCTCGCCTTTCAAAGACTCCAGTCCGTCGGCGAGCGCGCGCGTCGAGGAGCGCACGCCGACCACCACGACCGGACCGGGCGGCGCACTCTCGGAGCCGCGAGTGCCGGCACCGGGTGCCGCGCCAGCTGGTGCCGGGCCGAAGCGGGGCCCGCAAGGCGAGCGACGGCCACTCCCGCCGGATCCGTTTGCGGCGCCGGTCGGTGGCGGGGCGCGGAAGATCCCGCAGCCCGGCGAGCCGCGAGTGCCCGGGCCGCAGGGGATTCCAACGCCGCCAGCCGACGAGTGGCCGCCAGCCGGCGCGCCCGCGCCGGAGGGGATGGCGGCGGTGCCCGCAGACGCCGGATCGCGAAAGATCTCGCAAGCCGACGAGCGTCCGGAAGAGAGCCCCACGGAGACGAGCACGGGTGCGACGCAGGACGCTCCCAATGCGGTGAACGCGGCACCTGAGCCGCAGGACGACGCGAGCGAAGACCTCAGCGTCCAGTGGAACCAATGACCCTCGGCAATCTCCTCCTGATCACCTTGGTACTGGCACCGGGTCTTCGAGTCCAGGCAGCGCCGGCTCGGGTCCAGGCGGCCCCTGTTCGAGTCCAGCCGCCGCCCGTTCGCATCGGCATCTCGGCGGATCCGCGTCAACTGGAGCTCGTCCCCGGAGCGCGTGCCAAGCTGCGCATCGCCGCGCCCGAGACGCCGGTCGTCGCGGCCAACGTCGGGGAGATCGAGACGCTGCGCTCCCTCGGGAAGGGCGTGTTCGAGGCGACCTATGTGCCACCCCGCGAGACGTATCCGCAGGTCGCCATCATCACGGCCACCGCGGGGCGCTCCTACGGCTGGCTCACCCTCCCGCTCGCCGGGACGGGCGAGGTCTCGGTGAAGGCGGGCCCGAGCGGCGACGCGAGCCTCACCATCGGCAGCCGGCGCTTCGGCCCGCAGCGCGCGGGCCCCGACGGTCGGGCGCTCATTCACATCGTGGTCCCTCCCGGGAGCCGCTACGCCCTGGCCGGCGGAAAGCGGATGAACCTCAACACGCCCGACGTGTCGCACGTGCACGTCACGGTCGGTGGCTTGATCAACGCTGCTGACGGGAGCAGCACGGCCCTGGTCCGGGCGTTCGCCGTCATGCCGGATGGCAAGACGCGGCGAAAGGCGCCGCTCCAGCTGACGGCCACCGTTGGCGAGCTCTCGGCAGCGCGCGAGGTAGATCCCGGTGTCTTCGAATGCCAGTGGAACCTGCCACTGGGGGCGGCCGACACGGCAGTGGTCGAGGCGCGTCTTGGCGACGAGAGCATGTCGATCTCTCGCGCTGCTCTGCAGGCCGATCGCGTTGCTGCCCCGCAGCAGAGCACTCCCGCCGCGCCGCGACGGCTCAGGATCGACGTGGAGCGGCCGGGGGTCGTCGCTGGAGAGGGGGCGCTCGATTTCATGCTCGTCCTCGACGACGGCGCCGGCAACCCGGTGGACGACGCGGACCCGCGCGTGAGCACCAGCGTCGGCACGCTCCTCGGGTTGACGCGTGGGATGCCAGGCCGGTGGACGGGCCACGTTTCCATCCCGGAGCGCCTCGAGGGCGACTCCAAGCTCGTCATCGTCGCCAGCTCCGGCGATCAGGTGGCCAAGCGCGAGGTGAACCTCTTGGGGGGGCCGGCGGCGGACCTCACGATCAGGACTGCCGATGACGGGGGCGGTGGTCGATCTCCGGTCACCTTTGCGGTCGCCACGACGGACCGCTTCGGGAATCCCACCGACGACGCGGCTCCCAAGGCGAGAGCGGCACTCGGAAAGCTCGATGCCGCGGTCCGCAGGGGCGTCGGCCTCTACCACGTCGTCTACCACCCGCCGGCCGCCGCCACGGCGTCCCGAGACGAGGTCACCATCCGTGCCGGAAGTGCCGAGCGGGTGACGCACGTTCCGCTCCACTACGCTGCGCAGTCGCGCCTCGACATCGCGCCCAAGGGTGGCATCGCGAAGGGGTCCGGTGCCTACGGACCGGCATTCGGGGCGCAGGTGTCGCTCTGGACGCAGATTGCCGACGGGAATCTCGGGCTGGTGCTCGACGGGACCTGGTTCAGGTTCGCGACGGACTCGACGGTCAGCTCCGCGTCGGGGCCGGTCGCCGTCAGTAACACCAATTCCTACCTGGCGTTCACCGCCGCTCCCGCCTGGCGCTTTCCGCTGGGGAGCCGCGCCATGCTCTGGGCGTCGCTCGGCGCAGGGCTGGTGCGCGTCCAGAACAGCTCGACGATCCCTCCCCAGAAGACCATCGACGATGCGACATGGGTCGGCGCCGGCACGGCGGCAGTCTCGCTCGGCGCGAGGATGTGGGGCGGCTACCCGTTCCTGGAGGTGCGCGCGTCCTACGTCGGCGACCCAAAGCTCACCAGTTTAAAGGACTCTTTCATCCCCGTCCTCCTCCAGCTGGGGTACCGCTTCGATGCTCTCTAGACCGCTCCGCCTGGCCACGATCGCCGCGCTGCTGGCTGGCGCTTGCTCGGGGTCCACGTCCAACAGCGACAACTCTCCCCGCGACCTCTCCATCACCCCCAAGGTGGGTTACGCGAGCGGTAACGTCGACGTGGTCATCGAGGGCACCGGGTTCCTCCGCAAGGTGACGGTGCCGCAAGGCGGGGGCGAGCCGACGCTCGACACGCGCCACAGAGCCTGGCTCGAGGACCGCGAGCTCGTCGACGTCACCTGGCAGTCGGGCACGAAGCTCGAAGCCAAGGTCCCCCAGGGCCTTGCGGTCGGCAAGTACGACCTGATCGTCGAGAACGCGATCGGGAACCGGGGCACGGTCAAGGATGCCTACGAAGTCGTAGACACCCCGCCGTTCTCCGCCACGGCGACGGTCGATCATCCCAGCGTGAACGTCGGGCAGACCTTCATTCTGACCGTCACGATCGCGAACAACGGTGACAGCGAGCTCACGAACTTGGCGCTCGGAAGACCCGCCTTGACCTCGAGCGACGGGGGCCGCGCCAGCGTCGGCCCGGATCCGAGCGCTCCGTCGACGATCGCGGCGCATGGCGGCGAGGTGACCGCGATCTGGACCTACACGGCGAACGATGCCGGGAACATCTCGATCGACGTGTCACCGACGGGCGTGGACTCCGGCACCGGGGAAACCGTGATCGCCCATCTCGCAGCCCCGGTGGCGGTCGTCATCAATCCGCCGGCGGCGTTGACGAGCGAGCTGAGCGCGAGCACGGCGACGCCGGCCGCAGGCCAAGGTGTCGCGATGACGCTGGTGCTCGCGAACCCTGCCGGCGCGGCGGCGGCGGACGTGACGGCAGTCACCCCCTCGACCACCCCGACCGACGGTATGAGCTGCTCGGCGGCGGCGGCAAGCACGAATGCGGTCCCGAGCGCGACGGCCCCGATCCGGATCGCAGGCGGCGCCACGGAGACGTTCACCTGGACCTGCACCCCGACCGTGGCCGGCCAGTACACGCTGAGTGCCGTGGTGACCGCCAGCGACGCGAACTCCGGCACCCCATTGACGACCAGCGTCACAGGAGTCGGCGTGACCTGGGGTGCCGCTCTGCCTGGTGCTCCCGCTGCTCCGAGTGCGGTTCCAGGAAATGGGCAGGTGACCCTCACCTGGACGGCGCCAAGCTCGAACGGAGCGCCGATCACCAGCTATCTCGTCACGGCCAGCTCGAGCGCTGGTGTCACTACCGCGAATTCGACGTTGACGACATTCACGTTCGGCGGATTGGAGAACGGCAGGGGGTATGCCTTCACGGTCGCGGCGATCAACTCCGTCGGGACTGGCCCGGCTTCAGCGCCTTCGGCGACGGTAACTCCCACTGCCACCCAGATGCAGGCTGACATGACCGCGACGGCGAGCGGGTTCCCCGCCAGCGCCGCTGCCGGCACCGTCGTGTCCTGGACCGCGACCTGCACCAACGCCGGGCCGGACACGGCGACGAACGCGACGTGCACCGTGGCTGGTGCGGCGCCCGCGAGCTGCACGCCTGCGGCGACCCTGGCGAGGGGAGCAGCCATCTCCTGCGTCGTGAGCTACACCGTGCCCGCCACCGGATCGGCCGCGGCCACCGTCACCGCTCACTCCGATACGCCCGATCCGACCCCAGCCAACGACACGGCCACCGCGACGACCAGCGTCATGGGCGTTCCAGGAGCACCGACAAATGTTGTCGCCTCGGCAACGGGAGTCAGCGGGGAAGCTCGCGTGTCATGGAGTGCGCCTGCCAGCGACGGCGGGAGCCCGATCACAGGGTATACCGTCGCGGGGGGGCCGGGCGGTAACGTGACGACTTCAGCCACGTCGGTTACCATCGCTGGCCTCACACCTGGCACTTCCTACACGTTCACGGTCGCGGCCACGAACGCGGTGGGCGCAGGTGCGGGCACCGCTTCCGCTCCGTTCACGGCGCTGTAGCGGTTCTTGCCAGGGCATGGTCGTCGCGGAGGGCTAAAGGCTGGGCCAGGCGCTGATGGCGGGCTTTTCGGAGGCAGGAGCGAGAGTGGTGGGCGGGAGCGGGGAACTACCACACGGGATCGGTCGTGACGACCGTCACCTGGTGGTTTTACTTGGAGTGCGCAGAGGCCGGCCCGGTGATCCGGTCCGGTTGCAGCACCGATGCCCTCCTCCCCGTGTGGGGTCAGGGCGTCCTCTTGTACCCCCCGGATCACACGACTTCCACGGGGAGGCAGGTCATGTTTAACTAGGGCTCATCGCCGAGAGACGTGGGCTCGCGCGTGGTCATCACTTTCAGAGGGCACAGAATGCGCGTGCAGGATCGCGTGAGGCAGTTCATCAAGGACAGTTTTCTCGTCGACGAGGTCCGGGACGACGAGTCGTTTCTGGCGAGCGGTATCATCGACTCGCTGGGAGTCATGCAGCTCGTCTCCTTCATCGAGTCCGAGCTCGGTACCAAGGTGCCGGACACCGATTTGATCCCGGAGAACTTCGACTCGGTCGCGCGTATCTCAGCCTACGTCGAGCGAACGCGCCAGGCGGCCTGAAGGTCATGTGCGGCGTCGCGGGCTTCACGGTTCCGAGGGGGCTCGCGCCCGAGCAGCGAAGAGCACGGTTCGGCGAGCGACTCCGCCGCATGACGGCGAGTCTGTGGCACCGAGGACCGGACGCCCAGCGCGGGCTGCTCCTCGACGGCGCGGCCCTGGGCCATGCGCGGCTCGCGATCGTGGACCTGGAGGGCGGCGCGCAGCCGATGCGGGACCACGAGACGGGCGTCACGCTCGTCTTCAACGGCGAGATCTTCAACTACATCGAGCTCCGTCGCGAGCTCGCCGGGTATCCGTTCAGGACCAACTCGGACACCGAGGTGCTCCTGGCCGCGTTTCGGCGCTGGGGGATGTCCTGCCTGGACCGATTCAACGGGCAGTTCGCCTTCGCGCTCTTCGATCCGAGGACGGCGGAGCTTCACCTGGCGCGCGATCGGGTGGGCATCCTGCCCCTTTACTACGCGTTCGCGCCCGACGGGCTCGCCTTCGCCTCCGAGGCGAAGGCGCTCATCGCGGGTGGATTCGCCGACGGGGGGTTGGACGGGCGGGGGGTGAAGCAGGCGATGCAGCTGTGGGCGACCGTCCCGCCGCGCACCTGCCTCGAGGGCGTGTGCGCCTTGCCGGCTGGGTCCGTGGCCAGGTTCGCGGATGGGCGGCTCGAGGTGAAGCGCTGGTGGGATCTCGACCTCGACGACGCGCGCATGGAGCCGTGCGTCGGACCCATGGACGAGCGCGTCGCCGTCGAGAGCGTTGGCGAGGTGCTTGAAGACGCCGTCCGTTTGCGACTGCGGGCCGACGTGCCGGTCGCGGCCTACCTCTCCGGTGGACTCGACTCCTCGATTCTGTGCGCCATCGCGCAGCGCCAGCTCGCGGGCACGCTGTCCACCTTCTCCATCGCATTCGCCGATCCTCGTTTCGACGAGCGGCGGTTCCAGGAGGAAGTGGCTGGCGCGCTCGCCACTCGCCACCACGCGATCACGGCCACCGGCGAGCTCTCGGGTGAGCTCTTGCCGGACGCGGTCCGCCACGGTGAACAGGTACTCATCCGGACCGCGCCGGCGCCACTGCTCGCGCTCTCGCGCGAGGTGCGAAGGAACGGCGTGAAGGTCGTCCTGACCGGCGAGGGGTCCGACGAGGTGCTGCTGGGATACGACCTCTACCGGGAGACGCGAGCGCGGCTCTTCTGGGCGCGCCAGCCCGCGTCGCGGTGTCGGCCGGCGATCTTGCGGAGGCTGTATCCCTACCTGCCCATGGCGGCGCAGGGCGAAGCCGTGCTGCGGCAGGTGTACGGCGTCGGCCTGGACCAGCCCGGGGCGCCCGGTTTTTCGCACCTCGTGCGCTGGGCGGCGACGGCCCGCCTGGGCCGGCTGTTCGCACCCGAGTTTGCCGCCGAGTTCGCGGACGAGGACCCGGTCTCGACCCTCCTCGCGACGATGCCGGAGCGCGCGCGGGCGTGGCGGCCGCTGGCGCGCGCGCAGTGGCTCGAGATGCACACCCTCCTGGCAGGCAACCTTCTCGGCCCTCAGGGCGATCGCATGCTCATGGGCGGCTCGGTGGAGGGGCGCTTCCCCTTCCTCGACCACCGCCTCATCGAGCTCGCGGCGCGGCTGCCGGACGGCCTCAAGCTGAGGGGGTTCGCCGGTAAGTGGGTGCTGCAGCGCTACTCGGCCGGCAAGATCCCCTCGTCGGTGCTCGCCCGGCCCAAGTTCCCTTACCGCTCGCCACCGGCGTGGGCTGGGGCCGCGGCCCCGTTGTGGGCACGTGAGCTGCTGGCGCCGGACGCGATCCGGGGGGTGGGCGTGTTCGACCCGGACAAGGTGCGGCGGCTCCTCGCGAAGCTGGGCGGTCAGGGGCCCGTGAGCGAGATCGACTCGATGGGCATCACGGCCGTCGCGACGACTCAGCTCCTCTCGCACGTGCTCGGGCGGGGCGCACCTCCCGCGCGCAACCCAGAGGCCGTCTCCATGGACGTGGGATGACCTCTTCCTTCCCGCCTGACTGGGTGACCGTCCACGCCGCGCGCACACCCGACGCGCCGGCCCTGGATTCGCTCCAGCACCGCCTCTCGTACCGCGCCCTCGCCGAACGGATCCGGGACCTCGCCGGCCACCTCGCGGACCGCGGCGTGAACGCGCGAGATCGCGTCGTGGTGGCTCTCCCGACGTCTCCGGCCGCCGCCGTCGCGGCGCTGGCGGTCCAGTCCCTCGGCGCTTGCGCGGTCGAGATCGATCGCGCAATGGGCGCCGCCGGCTTCGCTTCCGTGCTCCGGCAGACGCGACCCCGGTTCAGCGTCGTGGCGGCCCAGGATACGCCACACTGGCTGACGGCGGCCGAAGACGCCCAGCTCGACTGGGCCTGGACGCTCGGCGCGGCTCGCGCAGGGACCGCGATGCCAGCGCGCGGGACCACGGTCATCCTCGCGGACGGATCGGTGGCGCCGGAGGCACGTGGGTTCACGCCACCGCCGCGCCCCGCGCTGCCCGACGACGCCCCAGCGCTCATCCTCTTCACCTCGGGATCCACCGGCAAGCCGCGCGGTGTCGTCCAGACCTTCCGGAACCTGGCCGCGAACACGAGCTCGATCGTGCAGTACCTCGAACTCGGCGCGTCCGATCGCGCCATGCTCATCCTGCCGTTCCACTACTGCTACGGCAGGAGCGTGCTCCAGACGCACCTGTACGCGGGCGGGTCGTGCTTCCTCGACCCCCGCTTCATGTACCCGCGCGTCGTCATGGAGGCGATCGGGAGCGAGGGCTGCACCGGGTTTGCGGGCGTGCCGCTCACGTTCGAGATCTTGCGGCGCGAGGTCGACCCGAGCGCGATCCCGATGCCGCGGCTCCGCTACGTGACCCAGGCGGGCGGTCCGATGCGGCCCGAGACCATCCGGTGGGCGCGGCAGGCGCTCGCGCCGGCGCGCCTCTTCGTCATGTACGGGCAGACCGAGGCCACCGCCCGCCTCGCCTACCTGCCGCCGGAGCGCGGCGAGGAGAAGATGGGCTCCATCGGCATCCCGATCCCCGGCGTGGAGCTGCGGGTCGTCGACGAGGCCGGGAGCGAGCTCCCCACCGGCGAGTCGGGTCACCTGGTGGCCCGAGGCGACAACGTTACGCCTGGGTATCTGGAAGCGCCGGAGGAGACGGCCGCGATCCTGCACGACGGGTGGCTGTGGACGGGCGACCTGGCGCGGCGCGACGAGGACGGCTACTTATTCCTCGTCGGACGGGCCAAGGAGATCCTCAAGATCGGCGGGCACCGGGTGAGCCCGGTGGAGATGGAGGTGGTCCTGGCCGAGCACGCCGCCGTCGCCGAGGTGGCGGTGGTGGGCGCGGCGGATGCCGTCCAGGGCGAGGTGGCGGTCGCCTTCGTCGTCCTGCGGGCCGGGGCGGCCGCGACCGAGGCCGACCTGCGGCGCTTCTGCCGGGAGCGGCTCCCGGCGCACAAGATCCCGAGCCAGGTCGAGTTCCTGGAGGCCATCCCGAGGAACGCCTCGGGCAAGCCACTCAAGGCGGAGCTTGCCGCGCGTGCGCGCGTGGCACGTCCGGAAGGAACGGAAAGATGACCCAGTTTTCACGCGCGGTGATGGACCTCGATCTCGGGGCGGCGGCGGCGCAGCTCTCCGGCGGGCTGCGCGACGCCGTGAAGAGGCTGCGGCGGCGCGGTCTCGTCGTGGCGGTGTCGGGCGGTATCGACTCGGCGTGCGTGGCCGCGCTGGGCGTGGTGGCGCTCGGGCGCGAGCGCGTGCACGCGCTCCTCTTGCCGGAGCGCGACTCCAGTCCCGAGAGCCAGGAGCTCGGCGCGAAGTTGTGCGACAAGCTCGGCATCGAGTGGACGGTCGAGGACATCTCGCCCATCCTCGATGCGGCCGGGTGCTACCGCCACCGGGACGACGCGGTCCGCTCCGTCTTCCCCGGGTACGAGAAGGAGATGCGCTGGAAGATGGTGCTCGAGGGCGACCGGCTCGAGACGGGCCGCCTCAGCTTCTTCTCGGTGGTGGTGGAGCTCCCCGGCGGCGAGACGCGCTCGTTTCGCCTGACGGCCCAGGCCTATCTCAAGATCCTGGCGGCCACGAACTTCAAGCAGCGCACGCGCAAGATGCTCGAGTACTTCCACGCTGACCGCCTGAACTATGCGGTGGCAGGGACGCCCAACCGGCTCGAGCACGATCAGGGCTTCTTCGTGAAGCTCGGCGACGGCGCCGCGGACGTGAAGCCGATCGCACGCCTCTACAAGACGCAGGTCTATGCGCTTGCTCGCCACCTCGGCGTCATCGACGACATCTTGTGCCGCCAGCCGACGACGGACACCTATAGCCTCTCGCAGTCGCAGGAGGAGTTCTACTTCTCCGTCGACTACCGGCGGCTCGATCTGCTCATGTGGGCGAAAGACCACGGGATCGCGCCGGAGCTCGCCGCGCCCGAGGTGGGGATGACGCCCCAGCACGTGCGCCACGTGTACGAGGACATCGACGCCAAGCGGCGGGTCGCGGAGTACCTGCACGCGCCGCCACTGCTGCTCGAGGAGCTCGACGGTCGGTCCTGAGCTCGGGCTGCAGGCTACGG
>MEMX01000070.1:35013-43395 GCA_001768075.1 Anaeromyxobacter sp. RBG_16_69_14
AGCCTGCAGCCCGGTTTCTTCCCAGGATCGGCCGCTCGCTCCTCCTACTCCGGCATGTTGCCCTGCCCGCCGCGGAGGCGGAGGAAGGCAGGGATGTCGTACTGGTCCTCGTCGCCCGGTCTGAAGCCCTCGCCGCCGCGCTCCCGGACGCGCGCAGGCATCGGGAGGGGCGGGGGGCGGGGTGGGACCGCCATGCCGCTCGGCACGCGCGCGGATACGACCTCGCGCTTCTGGACCTCGACGGGTGCCATGCCGCTCGGCGCGCCCGAGATGATCGGCGGCATCGCCCGCGCAGACACCGCCTTGGAGGTTGGCATCGAGGCCGGTGCGTTCACTATCTGCTTGAGCCGGATGGGTACCTCCTTCTGGTGGAAGCCCGTGGCGATGACCGTGATCTTCACCTCGTCGCCCATGCACTCGTCCACCACCGAGCCAAAGATGATGTTCGCGTCCGGGTCGGCCGCGGTCTGCGCCATCGTGACCGCTTCGTCCACCTCGTGCAGGGTGAGCGAGGGGCCTCCCGTGATGTTGACGAGCAGGCCCGTGGCGCCGTCGAGCGAGATGTCCTCGAGCAGGGGCGAGCTGATGGCGGCCGACATCGCCTCGGCCGCGCGCCGCTCGCCCGAGGCACGTCCGGTGCCCATGAGCGCCATGCCCTGCTCGGCCATGATGGTTCGCACGTCCGCGAAGTCGACGTTGACGAGGCCGTGCACGGTGATGATGTCGCTGATGCCCTGCACCGCGTGCAGGAGCACCTCGTCGGCGCGCTTGAAGGCGTCGGCGAGGGAGACGTTCTCCCCGGCCACCGAGACGAGTCGCTGGTTGGGGATGACGATGAGGGTGTCGACCGCAGCCTTGAGCTCGGCCAGTCCCTGCTCGGCCTGCTTGCGCCGCCGGTTTCCCTCGAAGAGGAAGGGCTTGGTCACCACGCCCACCGTCAACGCCCCCGACTGCTTGGCCGCGTCGGCGACGATCGGCGCACCGCCGGTGCCGGTGCCGCCGCCCATGCCGGCCGTGACGAACACCATGTCGGAGCCGCTCAGTGCCTCCGCGATGGCGTCGCGCGCCTCGAGCGCCGCCTCCCGGCCGCGATCGGGGTTGGCTCCGGCGCCCAGGCCGCGCGAGGCGGTCTTCCCCATCTGGATCTTCAGCTGCGCTTTGTTGGACGCCAGCGCCTGCACGTCCGTGTTGGCGGCGATGAACTCCACGCCTTCGAGGCGGCCCGCCACCATGGTGTTGATGGCGTTCCCGCCACCGCCCCCGACGCCGATCACCTTGATCCGCGCGCCAGGCTCGCTTCTGTCAGTGAGCTCGATCATCTTCTTGTCCTCTCTGCGGCTATCTCGCGCGCTCAAAAGATTTCTCCCAGCCACTTCTGCATGCGATGGCGGACCTTGCGGTAGACGTTGTCGTCACGGATCTTGAAATGGAGGCTCGCCTCGGTCTGCTTCGCGCCGTAGAGCACGAGGCCGACCGCGGTCGCGAACTGGGGTCCCTTCACCACGTCGACGAGGCCGCCCACCCCGCGCGGCACTCCCCACCGCACGGGTACCCCCAGCACCTCTTCCGCCATCTCGGACATGCCGTGCAAGAGCGTGGAGCCGCCGGTGATGACGACCCCGGAGGCGAGCAGCTCCTCCATCCCGCACTTCTGGATCTCGTGCTGGACGAGCATGAAGATCTCCTCCACGCGGGGTTCGACGATCTCGGCGAGGATGTGACGGGAGATGACCCGTGGCTGGCCACCCCCGACGCTCGGCACCTCGATCGTCTCGCTCTTGTCCACCATCGACGCCATGGCGCAGCCGAACTGCTTCTTGATCCGCTCCGCCTCGTGCGTCGGCGTGCGCAGGCCCACCGCCACGTCGTTCGTGAGGTGGTTTCCGCCCAGCGCCAGCACCGCGGTGTGCACGATGGATCCGTTGGAGAAGATGGCGATGTCGGTCGTCCCGCCGCCCACGTCGACCAGGCAGACGCCGAGCTCTCTCTCGTCCTCGGAGAGCGCCGCCAGCGACGAGGCGAGCGGCTGCAGCACGATGTCGGCCACGTTGAGGCCTGTGCGCTGAGCGCACTTGATGATGTTCTGCGCGGACGAGACGGCCCCTGTCACGATGAGCGCCTTCGCCTCGAGCCGCACCCCGCTCATCCCCACCGGCTCCTTGATGCCGTCCTGGTCATCCACGACGTATTCCTGCGGCAACACGTGGATGACCTCCCGGTCGAGCGGGATCGCGACGGCCTTGGCCTGGTCGATGACCCGGTCGACGTCGGTCTGTCGGACTTCCTTGTCCTTCACCGCCACCACGCCGTGCGAGCTGAACGCCTTGATATGCCCGCCAGCGATGCCGGTGTAGACGGTCGAGATCTCGCAGCCCCCCATGTGTTCCGCCTCCTCGATCGCTCGTTTGATCGAGGCGACGGTCGCGTCGATGTTGACCACGACTCCCTTGCGTAGCCCTTTCGACGGGTGTGATCCGATGCCGATGATGTCGATGCCCTCGTTGGTCATCTCGCCGACGATGGCGCAGATCTTGGTCGTCCCGATGTCGAGGCCGACCAAGATGTCACCGCTTTTCGCCATGTCCACCACCTCCGGGCGAATTGGCGCAGTCGCGCTTCGCCCACCTTGGGGCTCTCTCGAACCCGCCGTCTTCATGCCTTCGACACGGAGGGGCACGAACCAGCGCCTGCCTTGGTGTTGCCCTCCCGCGCCTCACGGTGCACCGCCCTTCGACACCTGCTCCGTCGTCGCGAGCCGGATCGCCACCCATGACGGGTGGAGCCGGTTTTCGAGATGGAGCACCTCGGCCTTCTTCCCCTCGGCGCGGAGCGCCGAGAGAACCTTCTCGAGGCGGGAGAGCTTGGCCGGCAGATCGCCCGATCCGAGCCGCACCTGCGTACCCTCCTCGCCGATGTAGATCGTCGTCCCGTCGCCGGGATCGACGTGGATCTCGGACAGCGGGTCCGTCGCGTCGCGGCCACCTGCGCGCCAGGCGCGGGCGAGCGCCAGCGCGCCAGCGAGGAGCGGCTCCACCGCTGCCGGCCGCTGCAGGAATTCGTTGCGGCTGATGCCCGTCACGAGCGGCAGATCGAGGCCGTCGCCGGCCGACGCGCGCTTGAACACGTTCGCCTCGTCGTCGACGAGGTAGAGACCGGCCAGGTCGACCAGGGCCGCCGCCGTCCGTTCCGTTACCTTGACGGTGAGAGAGGGAGGCCAACGGCGCTTCACGTCGACGCGTCGGACCCACGGATGGCGCCCGAGCGCCTGCTCCGTCGCGTCCACGTCGGCGGAGAGGAGGTGGTCGCCCGGCTTCACCGGGGACAGCGCGAGCAGTTCGTCGGCGGTCGAGCGCACCAGCCCCTCGAAGCGGACGGTGCGGATGCGGAGCGCGCGAGTGCGGTCGAGCGCATGCCAGCCCTGGATGACGCCGGCGACGGTGGCGACCGCGAGCCCCAGCGCGAGCGCAACGCGGCCCATCCGGTGGCCCCCGCGCCGCAGCCCCGCCTCCACGCCCCGTTCAACCCGCCTGCGGTTCCGACCGCGCGCCACGCACCACTCCACGCCCAACGCCCACGCCCAGAGTCACGGCCACCGCTTCCGGCCGCTTATGCCAAGAGTGCAGAATGCCCGATCGATCCGACAACGCAAGTTCTTGGCGAAGCGAAATGTGGGCCAGGGGACAGGTAGGTCGCCCTCGGTCGGCAGCGCATGCCTCCGTGCGTCAACGCTCTTCTTGGGTGTACCCAGAGTTCAAGCGCCGCTCTCGGTTCCGGGTCCCGACCGTCGCGGTGCAGAGACCGGCCACGGCTGCCCGCCGAGCAGGAGCACCAGTAGTACAAAGCCCCACACTCATTGACTCGTGGGACGCGCATTCGCCGTCGGCACGAGCCCGCCTTGATCTAGAGCAATGAAACCCATACGGGTACCACGTCTAGAATGGCCTCGCCGGAAGTCCCCGGCATGACCGCCGACCTGGCGCGAACCCGTACAGGGAGGGCCCTTCGGAGTGGAAACACATGAGCTCGAGGAACAGCTTCATCGTCGTCCTGGCGCTCGGCGCTCTCCTTGGGCCTGCTGCGGCGCTCGGTGGGGCGGTCGGCGGTGGATCGCCGCTCGCTTCGCAGAGGCCAGGCCAGTACAGGTACCCGACCCTGCGCAAGGTGGACAACGGGCCGCTGCCAGAGGGCGTGAAGGCGGTGAGCGCGATGGCGCCCTACTCCTCGGGTGACTGCTCGGTCTGTCACCAGTTCAGCGATCCCAAGAACCCTGGTCCGGTCAGGAAGGCCGGCAACGCGCTCTGCTACAGCTGTCACGAGGAGTTCCAGGAGATCATGGCGCGCCGGTACAAGCACCCGCCGGCGGTCGTGGCGTGCACGAACTGTCACAACGCGCACGACTCGAGGGAGAAGAAGCTCCTGCACGAAGAGCAGGCCGCGCAGTGCTTCGACTGCCACAAGAGCATCAAGGCCATCGCGGAGAACGCGAAGGTGAAGCACGGCGCGCTCACCACGCACCGAAAGTGCGCGAACTGCCACAACCCCCACGGGGCGAACATCGAGAAGCTGCTCACCGCGCTGCCGTTCGACCAGTGCGTGGGCTGCCACTCCGTGGACGGCATCAAGGACTGGAAGGGCGTCAAGTTGACGAACTACAAGGACTTCCTCGATGAGAACAAGGTCTGGCACAAGCCCGTCGCGGCCAAGGACTGCTCCGCCTGCCACCGGACGCACGGCGGCGACAACTTCCGGCTCCTGGTCTCCCAGTATCCCTCCCAGTTCTACGCTCCGTACGATCTCAAGAACTACGCGCTCTGCTACGGTTGCCACAACGAGAAGGTGGTGAGCGTGGAGCAGACCACGACCCTCACCAACTTCCGCGACGGCTCGAAGAACCTGCACTTCGTGCACGTGAACAAGCAGGAGCGTGGCCGCACCTGTCGGGCCTGCCACGGCGTCCATGCCGCCAAGCAGGACTACCGCATCCGGGAGGGCGTGCCGTACGGGACGGCCGGGTGGGTGCTCAAGGTCAACTTCACCAGGACGCCCACCGGCGGGATGTGCGCCAAGACCTGCCACGACGCGAAGACGTACGCGAACAAGTCGCTTTCCACGGCCGCCAGGAAGTAGACGACGTCGGCGCGTCGCTGCCATGAGACGTGAAAGTGGAGTCAAGAGCGTGATCCCGATGGTCCCACCTTCACAGGCTCGGCGAGCGCCAGAATGCAGCTCGGCCGGGAGGTCTATGCCGCACCCCATGCGCCTCGTCATTGCAAGCCTCGCGCTGCTCTCGCTCGCCGCTGCGCCCGCTGCCGGCGCGCGGGTGGCAGCGGGCGAGACGCTCGAGGGCCGCGACTTCCCCACGCTCGCTGGCGGAAGGGAACCGCTCACGTCAACGAGCGCCGTCAACGTGATCTTGTTCTGGCGGCCGGGCCAGGAGCACTCGCTCGACACGCTGAAGCAGATGGCCAGCTGCGAGAAGGCCTTCGCCGGGAAGCCCGTCCACATGGTGGCGGTCGTCTCGGGCAGCTATCCTCGGGAGGAGGTGAAGGCGGCGGTCGAGGCGGCCGCGCTGCACGTCCCGGTCCTGATCGACCTGGGGGACGATCTCTACGGCAGGCTCGAGGTCAGGCAGCACCCGCTGGTGATGGTGGCCGACGCGAAGGGCAAGGTCGCGCTGATGCAGGCCTACGTGCGACTGCGTTACTGCGAGATCGTGAACGCCCACGTCCGCTTCCTGCTCAAGGAGATCGACGCCGTGCAGCTGGAGGCAGCGCTCAATCCTCAGCGTGCCACCTTCCCCGACGACAACAAGAACAGCATCGCTCGTCGCTACGTGAACATGGGAAGGATGCAAGCCGAGGCCGGCCACTGCGACAGCGCGCTGGCCTCCTTCGCCAAGGCGCTCGAGATCTCCCCCAGGGACAAGGACGCGCTGGCGGGCGTGGACGGCTGCGACCCGAGCAAGAAGAGGGCGGCCAGCACGAAACGGTAGATCGGGAGTGTGGTCGGGTGCCTTTCGGGTGCTGATCTACTACTTCCGAGAATCGTCGAGCGGCGCGACAACTTCGTCTGGGGGGTGCGGGGGGGGGGAGCCGGCGCTCCCCCGCCTTGAGGACCGGAGGTCCGGAAATCCTCAGCGCGGGGATGTGGCCTTGCCCCGCGAGGGGCCGGCCATCCGAGGACCGCCGTTCGCGCTTTGGTTGCGGCACTCGCCGCGCTGAGCCCTTCGAGAGCCTCGACACTCCGGGCGCAAGCGACACATCATGCGGCATGGGCTGCTGCGGCTGCATCCTTGTCGTCGACGACGACGCGGACATATGCGCCGCACTGAGAGAGTGCATCGAGGCGCTGGGCTGCAACGTGACGATCGCGGCCGACGGCTTCGCGGGGCTGGCCCAGCTCGAGCGAGAGCCGCTCCCTTGCTTCGTCCTCCTGGACTTGAACATGCCCGGGCTCGACGGCCCGGGCTTCGCCCGGCGCGTGCGCGCCACCCCCATGCACTCGGATCTCCCCATCGTCTCGATGTCAGCAGGCACGCAGGAACTGCGCCCGCCGGTCGTGCACGCCCATCTGAGGAAGCCCTTCCAGTTGACCGACCTCGAACCGGCGATCGAGCGGTTCTGTCGCCTCTCCCGGACCTGAGGTCCTCGGGTTCAGGCCTTGTTCAGGCCTTCAGCGCTGCCCCTTCGAGGAGGCGCTCGCAGAGCTCGGCGAAGGAGATCCCGTTCCCTGCCGCGATCTCGGGGACGAGCGAGGTCGCGGTCATCCCGGGGAGGGTGTTCACCTCGAGGATGTAGGGCGAACCGTCGGACGGGACGATGAAGTCGGAGCGGGTGACGCCGGAGCAGCCGAGCACGCTGTGCGCCTTCTCGGCCGCGTCGCAGGCGGCGCGGTAGTGCGTCTCGGGCAGGCGCGCGGGGTAGAAGTGCTGCGAGCCGCCCGGCAGGTACTTTGACTCGTAGTCGTAGAACTCGTGCTTGGGGACGATCTCGATGGCGCCGAGCGCTTCTCCATTCAGCACCGCGACCTGCACCTCCATCCCCTTCAGGTAGCGCTCGACGATGAGGTCTCCCTTGTAGCGGGCGGCATCCCGGCAGGCCTCGCCCAGCGAATCCGCCTCTCGCACGATGTGGACGCCCACCGACGATCCCTCGCCGGCGGGCTTCACCACCGCCGGCAGCCCGAAGGGGAGGTCGCCGACGGTGACGCGGCCGGCCTTCTCCGACGGGAAGACGCGGTACTCGATCACCTTGAGCCCGTGCTCGCGGAAGAGGAGCTTGGAATGGACCTTGTCCATGCCGAGCGCGGAGGCGAGCACGCCCGAACCCGTGTACGGGATGCCCATCGACTCGAGGAGGCCCTGGATGGCACCGTCTTCGCCGAACCGGCCGTGGAGCGCGATGAACGCGACGTCGATCCTCGACTCGCGCAGCCGCGCCGCGACCTCCAGGTCCACGTCCACGAGCGCCACCTCGTAGCCCCGCTCCCGCAGCGCGTCCGCGCACCCCTTGCCCGTGTGCAGCGAGACGTCGCGCTCCGACGAGGCCCGCCATAGAGCATCGCGACCTTCTTGCCAGACCATGCACCCATCATTGCTCCTCGTGAAATCACCGGAACGGCCGGCGTGACCCGTGGATTCCCTGGCCATCAGCGCGCGGGCGCCTCCCGCTCCGCCCGGCCGGTTCCAGCGCAGGCGCGACCACCTTCATGCGATCCCCTCGTCATCCGCGAACTCGCCCGCAAGGTGCACCTCGGGCTCGAGGAGAAGTCCGAAGCGCTCCTCCACGCGCCTGCGCGCCAGGCGCACGAGCCCGAGAACGTCGCGGGTGGAGGCCCCGCCGAGGTTGACGATGAAGTTGGCGTGGACGTCCGACCAGGCGGCGTTTCCGAGGCGGTGGCCCTTGAGGCCCACCGCCTCGATGAGCTGTCCCGCGTGGGCGCCCGGCGGGTTGCGGAAGGTCGAGCCGAGAGTGGGCTGGGTGAGGGGTTGCGTGGCGCGCCGCCGCTCGACGTCGGCCCGCATGACCGCGGCGCTGGCGGCGACATCGCCCGGGCGCAGCTCGATCTCGAGGCGCGTCACGACCGCGCCGGGCGGCAGGCGCGAGGTGCGGTAGCCGAACGCGAGCTCGTCCGCCCCCACCCAGCCGGCGCCGTCCGCGGTCGCCAGCTCCACCCGGCGGACCACGTCCTTCATCTCGCCGGTGCGCGTCCCGGCGTTCATCGCCACCGTCCCCCCTAGCGTGCCGGGGATGCCGGCCACGAACTCGCAACCGACGAGCCCGAGCTTCTGCGCTCGCGCGACCAGGCGGCTCGTGGGGGCGCCCGCGGAGAGCGTGATCCGCGTCCTGTCTTTCCTTGCCTCGCCTGAGCCCTCGGTGCCTT
>MEMX01000070.1:43409-47432 GCA_001768075.1 Anaeromyxobacter sp. RBG_16_69_14
GCCTCGCCGAAGCCTGGGGGCAGCTTCAGCACCACCCCGCGAACGCCGCGGTCGGAGACGAGCAGGTTGGCGCCACCACCCAGCACGAGGAGCGGGACGGCGAGC
Source organism: Anaeromyxobacter sp. RBG_16_69_14 (assembly GCA_001768075.1). GTDB lineage: Bacteria > Myxococcota > Myxococcia > Myxococcales > Anaeromyxobacteraceae > Anaeromyxobacter_A. The sequence goes on from MEMX01000070.1 coordinate 43,515, forward strand.
TCCCGGCACGCGCGCAGGGCGATGGCGAGGTCATCGGGATCGGCCGGCCGCACCAGGAGATCGGCCGGGCCACCCAGGCGGATGGCGGTTCGCCCCGAGAGCGGGGCGTCGCGCGCGACCTCGCCGCGCACGCGGCGCGCGATCTCGTCCTGCCAGGTCGCCGACCTGGTGGACATCATGCCTCCAGCAATCCCAGAAGCTCGGGTCCGACGGTGGTGATGTCGCCGGCGCCGAGCGTGATGACGAGGTCGCCCTGGCGCACGCGCTCGCGCGCCGCCGCGGCGAGCCCCGGCCGATCGGCCACGAAGGTGGTGTCCCGGTGGCCGTGCGCGCGGATGGCCTCGGCGAGCCGCTCGCCGGTGATTCCGGGGATGGCCTCCTCGCCCGCCGCGTAGATGTCGGACAGGACCAGCACGTCGGCGTCGTTGAAGGCGGTGGTGAAATCCTGGAAGAGGTCGCGCGTCCGAGAGTACCGGTGCGGCTGGAACACGCACACCACCCGGCGACCGAATGCCTCGCGGGCCCCTCGCAGCACGGCCTTCACCTCGGCCGGGTGGTGCCCGTAGTCGTCCACCACCGTCACGCCACCCGCCTCGCCGCGGACGGTGAAACGGCGCTGCACGCCGTTGAACGTCGCGAGTGCGGCGCGCGTCACGTCGGTCGGGATGCCCATCTCGTCCCCCAGGGCCACGACCGCCAGCGCATTGAGGGCGTTGTGGCGCCCCACCATGCCGACCTCGAAGCGGCCGAGCGGCTCGCCCCGATCGAAGGCGTCGAACGCGACGCGGTGCGCCCGGACCTCGATGCGCGCGGCGCGGTAGTCGGCCTGCGGCGCCTCACCATACGTGGCGAAGCGCTTCTCCAGCTCGGGGATGAGCGATTGCACCGTGGGGTGGTCGATGCAGAGGATGGCGAGCCCGTAGAAGGGGACGCGGTTCACGAAGTCGAGGAACCCCTGGCGCAGCGCGGTGGCGGTCCTCCAGTGGTCCAGGTGCTCGGGGTCGATGTTGGTCACCAGCGCGATGGTGGGCGGGATGCGCAGGAAGGAGCCGTCCGACTCGTCCGCCTCGACCACCATGTACTCGCCCTTGCCGAGCTTGGCGTTCGAGCCGAAGGCGTTCACCTTGCCGCCCACGACCGCGGTCGGGTCGAGCCCGGCGTGAGCGAGGAGATGGGCCGCCATCGAGGTGGTGGTGGTCTTGCCGTGCGAGCCGGCTATGGCGACGCCGTACTTGAGGCGCATCAGCTCCGCCAGCATCTCGGCGCGAGGGATGACCGGGATCTTGCGCGCGCGCGCCTCGAGCACCTCGGGATTGTCCTTGCGCACGGCCGAGGAGACGACCACCACGTCGACCTCGGTGACGTGGCTCGGGGCGTGCCCCTTCTGGATGAGGCCGCCCAGCGTCGCCAGCCGGCGCGTCGAATCCGACTCCTTCAGATCCGAGCCGGATACGCAGTAGCCGAGGTTGAGCAGCACCTCCGCGATGCCGCTCATGCCGATGCCGCCGATGCCGACGAAGTGGATCTTGGCGGGCCTGGAACGGAAGAGGGTCATCGAGCTCCTGAGTTGGGACGCCATCGCTGCGTTCACGGCGCTCGCGACGCGTCGGACGCGGCGCGCTCGGCAGGCGGCTCGGCGGGCCGAACCGGATGGAAGTCTGGGCCGCGGTCGCGCCCTTTCTGCGAGCCGAAGTGGCGCCGCACCAGCTCGGTGCACACGTCGGCGATCTCTCGCGCCGCCTGGGGGCTGCCGAGCCCGCCGGCGGCCCGGGACATCAACGCGGCCCGCTCGGGGTGGGTGAGGATGGCGCGGATCTCGTGCGCCAGCATCTCGCCGGTGAGGTCCTTCTCCTCGATCATCACCGCCGCCCCGGCGTCGACCAGGCTCTTCGCGTTCATGACCTGGTGGTTGTCGGCCGCGGCGGGGAAGGGGATCAGGATCGACGCCTTCTTGCAGACGGTGAGCTCGGCCAGGGTGGTCGCGCCGGCGCGGCAGACGACGAGGTCGGAGCGCGCGTAAGCATCGCTCATGTCGGTGATGAACTCGCGCACGTCGGGCTTGAACCCGACCGCGCCGTAACCCTTCTCCACCGCCTCCCGATCGCGGGCGCCCGTCTGGTGCACCACCTCGAGCCGATCGCGCAGGTCGGCCAGGTGCGGCAGCGCCTCGATCACCCGCATGTTGAGCGCGTGAGCCCCCTGCGATCCGCCGAACACCAGCAGGCGGAGCTTCTCGTGCATCTGCGACGGGCGCATGTAGTTGTCCATGAGCTCGCGCCGGATGGGATTGCCGAGCTGGTAGACCTTGCGCCCGGCAAAGTAGCGCCCCGCCTCCGGGAAGGCCGTGAAGGCCGCCTGCACGAACAGGCCCAGTACGCGATTGGTGAATCCGGCCAGCGCGTTCTGCTCCTGCAGTGCGGTGGGGATGCGCATGAACCAGGCGGCGAGGACCACCGGGCCGGAGGCGTAGCCGCCCACCCCTACCACGATGTCGGGGTGCCATTTGCGCAGGATGCGCCAGCACTGGACGAACGAGCGCGGCAGGAGGAGGAGACTGGCGACGAGCCTCAGCAAACCCTTGCCCTTGAGGCCCTGCACCTCGATGAGCTCGATGGGGAAGCCGGCGGCCGGGACCACCCTCGCCTCCAGGCCCCGGGCGGTGCCGGCGAAGACCACGTCGTTGTCGGGGTGGCGCGTGACCACCTCCTCCGCCAGCGCGATGCCGGGGAAGACGTGGCCACCCGTACCACCGCCGGCGATCATCACCCTCACCGGGCGCCCTCCCCCGCCGGCGTCGCCTCACGTGTCGCATCTCGTGTGGCATCTCGTGTGGAAGTCCGCACCGCCTGGCTCCCCCGGCGGAGGAACCCGCCTCGGCAGGCCGAGACACTGAGCAAGAGCCCGCTCGCGGCGAGGAGCGTCATGAGCGAGCTCCCTCCATAGGACACGAAGGGCAGGGTGAGCCCCTTCGTCGGCAAGAGCACCGTCACGACGCCCAGGTTCACGAGCGCTTGAACCCCGACGAGCGTCGTCACCCCCAGCGCAAGGTAGCACCCGAACGCGTCGGCCGCGTTGTAGGCGGCGCGCAGGCCCCGCCAGACGAAGATCGCGTAGAGCAGGATGAGGATCGCGAGCCCGACGAGCCCCACCTCCTCGGCGATGACGGCTGCGATGAAGTCCGTATGCGCCTCGGGCAGGTAGAAGAGCTTCGAGCGGCCCTGGCCGAGCCCCTGGCCGAGCCACCCGCCGTTCCCGATACCCACCATCGACTCCCACATCTGGTACCCCGCGCCCCTGCGGTACGCGAACGGATCGAGCCAGGCGAGGACGCGCGTCAGGCGGTAGGGCGTCCCCGCGATGGCCTTCCACGCGAGGGGGAGCGACAGCAAGAACGCGCCGAGAAGATAGCTCACCTTGGCACCCGCGGCGAAGAGCATCACGAAGAGGACGAGCGCCATCACCACGGAGGTCCCGAGGTCCTTCTCGAGGAGGCAGAGCGCCATCACCGCGCCCGCCACCACGAGGTGCGGCAGGAGCCCTATCGAGAACATCCGGACCTTGTCGCGCTTCTTGGCCAGCGAGTGCGCCAGGTAGAGGACGAGCGCAAGCTTGGCTGCCTCGGCCGGCTGGAGCGAGAAGGGACCGACCCTGATCCAGCGGCGCGCTCCGCCTGCCATGTGGCCCACGAAAGGCAGGAGCACGAGCACCAGGGCGAGCCCGGTGAGGAGGAGGAAAGGATAGGTGAGCGCCTCGGCGCGCCGGTACCCCTTCTTGAGGGCGATCACCAGGAAGCCGAGCCCGATCCCCATGGCGATGAGCTGCCGCCAGAGGAAGTGGAAGCTGTCCTTGTAGCGCGCGGCGGCCGTGACCGCGCTCGCCGAGTAGACCATCACGGCGCCGATGGCGATGAGGAGGAGC
>MEMX01000070.1:47565-50124 GCA_001768075.1 Anaeromyxobacter sp. RBG_16_69_14
CTGATCGTAGCTGGCGCAGGCGGGCGAGAGGAGGACGACGTCGCCTTCACGCGCGAGCTCCGCGGCACGCTGCACGGCGGCGTCCAGGGTGCCCGCGCGCTCGAAAGGCGAGAGGTCGCCGAGCTCGCGCTCGATGGCAGGTGCGTCCTCGCCGATGGTGAGGACCGCCTTCACACGGTGGTCGAAGAGTGCGCGCAAGGGCGCGTAGGGTGCGCGCTTCCCGCGCCCCCCCAGGATGAGCACGACATTCGGGCGGGCGGCGGAGAAGGCGGCGAGGCCAACCTGGGTCGAATCGACGTTGGTCGCCTTGGAGTCGTTAACCCACTCCACGCCGGCGCGTTCGCGGACGAGCTCCAGCCGGTGCGGCAAGCCGGGGAAGGCATCCAGCTCGGCCTGCACCTGGCTCCCGGAGACGCCGAGGACCCGCGCGCACAGGGCGGCCGCCATGGCGTTCTCGAGGTTGTGACGCCCGCGCAGCGCGCGGGCGCGGACGAAATACTGCTCCGGGGCACCCTGGCCGGGCGCCAGCAGGATGGGGCCGCCCGCCTCTAGGGCACGCGCGGAGTGCGGCCGGGGCTCGCCGAAGCCGAAGGTGAGCAGCTCGGCGCGAGAAGCGCCGGCGAGGGCGACCGTGCGCGCGTCGCGCGCGTTGGCGATGGCGAAGTCGGCCGCCTCCTGGTTCATGAACAGGCGCGCCTTGGCCAGCGCGTAGTCCTCCAGGTCGCGGTAGCGGTCCAGGTGATCGGGGGTGATGTTGAGGAGCGCGGCCACCTTGGGGCGAAGCCGGTGGATGCCCTCAAGCTGGAAGGACGACAGCTCGAGCACGAGCGCGTCCACCCCGCGCCCCGAGAGCAGGAGCTCGCACAGCGGCGTCCCCAAGTTTCCCCCCGTGAAGACGCGGCGGTCGCGAGCGAGGAGGGCTCCCGCCAGCGCGGTGGTGGTGCTCTTGCCGTTGGTGCCGGTGATCCCCACCAGCGGGCACGGTGGCAAGAGCCGCGCGGCAAGCTCCACTTCGGCCATCGCAGGGACGCCCTGATGGCGCGCGCCCTGGATCTCGGGCAGGGCGAGCGGCACACCGGGCGAGACGACGATGAGGTCGGCGCTCGTGAAGTCGGCGGGGTCGTGGCCGCCGAGCGCGAAATCGACCGAGGAGCCGAGATCCTTCACCGCCGCCGCGAGCTCCGTCGCCGCGCGGCGGTCGGTGACGGTCACGTGCGCGCCGCGCGCGAGTGCCACCCGCGCTGCAGCCACACCGCTCCGGGCCAGTCCCACCACCAGCACGCGCTGGCCTGCGAGTCGGAGGGGATCGAGATCGTCACGGCGCACGTTGATTCCTCGAACGAACTATCTCAACTTGAGGGACGCCAGCGCGACCAGCGCCAGCATGATGGACATGATCCAGAAGCGCACGATGATCTTCGGTTCCGCCCAGCCCTTCAGCTCGAAGTGGTGGTGAATGGGAGCCATCCTGAAGACGCGCTTGCCGGTGTACCGGTAGCTCGTCACCTGCACGATGACCGATATGGTCTCGACCAAGAACACGCCGTGCAGGATGGCGCTCGAGACCTCGTTCTTCGTGACGACAGCGAGCGTCCCCAGCGCGCCACCCAGCGCGAGCGAGCCGACGTCGCCCATGAACACCGATGCCGGGTAGGTATTGTACCAGAGGAAGGCGATGCCGGCCCCGATGAGCGCGGAGCAGAAGACCCCGAGCTCCGCGGCCCCGGGGATGACCGGAATGCGGAGATAGGTCGCGATGGAGAAGCCGCCGATGGTGGTGCCGGCCACGTAGGCCAGGATGAGGAAGGTGGAGGCCGAGACGATGGTCGGGCCGATGGCGAGCCCGTCGAGCCCGTCGGTGAGGTTCACCGCATGGCTCGTCGCCAGGATGACGAAGACCATGAAGGGCAGGTAGACCCAGCCGAGGGACGGGTCGAAGTACCGCGCCGGCACGAACGGCAGCGAGAGATGGAGATCCTGGTAGCTCCCTACCCGCAGCCAGGGGAAGCCCGGATCGAGGTGGAAGTTGAGGTCGGAGAGGAAGAGATAGTAGATGGCCAGCAGTACGAGGGTCTGCCAGACGAGCTTCTTCTTGCCAGCCAGCCCCTTCGAGTTGCGCTTGGAGAGCTTGAGGTAGTCGTCCCAGAATCCAATGCCGCCGAAGGCGAGCGTGGTGAGCAGCACCGACCACACGTAACGGTTGGTCAGGTCCGCGAAGAGCAGCGTCGCGACCGCGAGGGAGAACAGGATGAGCGCGCCGCCCATGGACGGGGTGCCGGTCTTCTTCTTGTGGGACTCGGGGGTGTCTTCCCGGACGTTGGAGCTGCCGTACTGGATGACGCGCATTCGCTCGATGAAGGTCGGCCCCAGGAGCAGGCCGAGCACGAGCGCGGTGAAGCCCGCCGCGATGATGCGGAACGACGGGTAGCGCAGGACGTTGAAGGGGCTGAAGTGCCCCGCGAGCGGGTAGAGGAGGTGGTAGAGCATTAGCGGGGCGCTTCAGCCTGGGTGATGGCGCCGGCGGGCCAGTCGGATGCGCGCATCAGTGCGCCTCGCCGG
>MEMX01000070.1:50163-56928 GCA_001768075.1 Anaeromyxobacter sp. RBG_16_69_14
GCCCAGGGCCTCGACGAGCCGTTCGAGCTTGTTGCCGCGGCTGCCTTTCACCAGGAGGACGTCCCCCGGCGCGAGCAGGGCCTTCACGTGCGCGACGAGCGCGGCCATGTCCTCGGTGTGGAAGGCGTCGCCCAGACCAGCGGCTCGCGCGGCCTCGGCGGTGCGCCGGGATCGCGGCCCGAAGGCAGCCAGGAACCCCACGACGCGGGCTGCCTCCTCGCCCAGCGACCGGTGCGCCTCGCTCTCCATCGGCCCGAGCTCGAGCATGTCTCCCAGGACGGCCACCGTGCGGCCGCCGCCGTTGGCGAGCGTGGCGAGGGTGAGCAGCGCCGCGGTCATCGAGGCAGGGTTGGCGTTGTAGCAGTCGTCCACGAGCGTCACGCCGGAGGCGAGCCGCTCGACGCGGAGCCGGCGGCCCACCGGCCGCACCTCGCGCAGTCCCTGCGCGATCTCGCGGTCGGAGAAGCCGAGGGCCATCGCCGCAGCGGCGGCGGCGGCCGCGTTGGAGGCGTTGTGCAGGCCCACCAGCGGGAGCCGGATCTCGACCTCCTTCTGGCCGAGGCCGAGGGTGAAGCGCAGGCCACCCTCGCCGTGCTCGAGCACGTCCAGCACCACCACGTCGCCCTTCTGGCCTCTTCCCGTGGCGAAGGTGATGAGGGCGCGGCCAGAAGCCTGCGCTCGCCTCAGCATGCGGGCGTCGTCGGCGTTCGCGACCGCGATGCCGCTCGGGGGAAGCGCGTAGTAGAGCTCCGCTTTGGCGTCGGCCACCCCGTCCACGCTCCCGAAGTACTCGACGTGACCGGGGCCGGCCATGGTGACGATGCCCACCTGGGGCTCGGCGATGTCGGCGAGGCGCGCGATCTCGCCGGCGTGGTTCATGCCCATCTCGATGACGGCGCGCCGGTGCTCGGCCGAGAGCCCGAGGATGGTGAGCGGGACGCCGACCTCGTTGTTGAGGTTTCCCTCCGTCTTCAGCGCCGGCCCGCGCGTACGCAGGATGAGCCCGACCATCTCCCGGGTGGTGGTCTTGCCGTTGGAGCCGGTGACGCCCACCACCGGGATCGCGAAGCGGCGCCGGTGGAAGCGCGCCAGCTTCCCCAGCGCGGCCAGGGTGTCGCGAACGACCAGCAGGGGTAAGGCATTTCTCTCCTGGGAGGGAGAGGGTCGGGGTGAGGGAGGGTGCCGCGCCAGCCAGCTCTCGTTGACGAGAGCGCAGGCGGCGCCCTTCGCTTGCGCCTCGGCCAGGAAGTCGTGCGCGTCGAACCGCTCGCCCGCGAGCGCGACGAAGCAGGCCCCCCCCGTGATCTGCCGCGTGTCGGTGGAGACGCCTTGGACCTCTTCAGGCGGCGTCCCGATCCAGCGGCCGCCGCCCGCGGAGGCGAGCTCGTACTTGGTGAAGTGGGGAGGAGTCATGCTCGTGTCTCGACCTTTCTCGAGGAGCCACGAGCCGTGGCCCGTGGCCCGTGGCCCGTGGCCGAAGAAGGGGGCTTCATACAATGCCGAGCGCGCGCCGCGCCTCTTCGCGGTCGTCGAAGGGCCGCTTCTCCACGCCCACCACTTGGTAGTCCTCGTGCCCCTTGCCGGCGATGAGCACGGCGTCCCCCGCGCGGGCTGCCGAGAGCGCGAGGGCGATGGCCTCGCGCCGATCCGGCACCACCACGTAGCCCGCGTCCCCCGCTCGGGCGCGAGAGGCGGCGAGGCAGGGAACGCCCGCTCGCTCGAGCCCCGGCACGATCTCCGCGATGATGGCCTCCGGCTCTTCGGTGCGTGGATTGTCGCTCGTCACGACCGCCAGGTCTGCGGCTCGCCCCGCCGCCTCGCCCATGAGCGGGCGCTTCCCACGGTCGCGATCGCCGCCGCAGCCGAAGACGACGAGGAGCCGCCGCGGCTCCAGGGCACGAAGCGCGGACAGTGCGTGGGCCAGGGCGTCGTCCGTATGGGCGTAGTCGACGAAGGCCGTGACCCCGCGGGCCGCGATGCGCTCGAGCCGGCCGGGCGCTCCTGGGCAGGTGGAGAGTCCGCGCTCGACCGCGTCGCGCGGGAGCCCGGCGGAGAGCGCCAGCCCAGCCGCACAGAGGAGGTTCTCGAGGTTGTGGGCGCCCACCAGGGGCGAGCGGAGGGCGATGGTGCCGGCTGGGGTTGCGAGCTTCGCCTCGATCCCGGAGAGGCCAGAGCGGGCTCCGAGCGCCGTGAGCTCACGGCCGGCCCGCAGGCCATAGCGCCACGAGCTCCCGCCGCGGGTGAGCTCGAACTCGGCGGCGAGGCGGGAGCCGAACGGATCGTCCGCGTTCACGACGGCGACGCCGGAGGGCTTCAGATGATCGGAGAACAGCCGCCGCTTTGCGCGGAAATAGGTCTCCAGATCGCCGTGGTAGTCGAGGTGGTCGCGCGTGAGGTTGGTGAACGCGGCCGCGTCGAAGGCGAGTCCGGCGGCGCGCTCCTGCGCCAGCGCGTGCGAGGAGACCTCGAGCACGGCGAGGCGGGCCCCGGCGTCGCGCGCGGTGGCGAGGATGGCTGCCAGCTCGGTGGACTCCGGTGTGGTGTGGCTCGCGGTGCGCGACCCGCCCGGCCAGCGGTGCGTCACGGTTCCGAGCACCGCCGCCGGGACGCCCGCCGCCTGCGCGGAGGCCTCGACCAGGTAGGTGACGGTGGTCTTGCCGTTCGTGCCAGTGACGCCGGCGAGCTTCATGGCCTCGCCGGGCCGGCCGAACAGGTTCGAGGCGGCGATCGCCATGGCGCGCCGCGCGGAGGGCGCGAGGAGGAGGAGCGCCGGAGGGCACGCCACCTCGCGCTCTGCCACGACGGCGACCGCGCCTCGCCGCGCCGCCTCGGCGGCGAAGAGGTGCCCATCGGCCTTCGCGCCGACGAGCGCGAAGAACGCGGCTCCAGGTCCGACGGCGCGCGAGTCGCCCGTGACCACCGCGACCTCGGGATCGCTCCCGAGCTCACCGCGCGCTCCCGTTCGCTCCATGACCTTCGACAGGCGCATTAGGTGGCGCTTCGTGCGCGCCGCTCCCGACCAGTTCGGTGCCTTCGGCAAGCGCTTCCCGGCTTCTCGACGCCTCTTCTCATGCGGTCATGCAAGTCGTTGGCCCGACCGATTCCTTCGCCATCGAGGCAGGTTCCGAGAGCGCGTGTCGAGTTTGCCACAGCACGCAGGTCCTGCGGCAGTACGGCGCATCCTACGGCTCGCGCGGTTTCGCACAAGGTCTTGAACCTACTACGAACGCGGCGGGGTGAGGACGAGGCGCACGCGGGCTCCCCGCTCGACCACCTGACCTGGGCGCGGGGATTGCGACGCCACCCGCCCCGAGCCCTTGACCTCGCCTACCAGTTCGAGCGCCTCCAGCGCGCGCAGCGCCGAGCGCGCCGGCAGCCCGGCCAGCGCAGGGACGGCCACCCCGCCAGTCCCCTCGGCGAGGCCGACCGCTTCCTCGATGACGGGTTGCCCCGGGGTGTCACCAGCACCAGCCGGCGGGGCGGAGGGTGACTCCACGAGCGGCGGCTGCGCCGGCTCGGAGGGAGGGACGCCCAGTGACTTGAGCGCGTGATCGGCCACCTCCCGGAATGCGGGGGCTGCCACCTCCCCGCCGTAGACTTCCCCTTTCGGCTCGTCGATGAAGACGCCGATGACGATGCGCGGCACGTCCGCGGGGGCGAAGCCCACGAAGGAGCTGAAGCGCTTGTCCACCGAGTAGCGCCGCGTCACCGGATCGGCCTTCTGAGCGGTTCCGGTCTTGCCCGCGGCGCGCCAGCCCTGGAGCCGCGCCCGCTTGCCGGTGCCGTCGGGATCGCTGACGACGCCGTCGAGCCAGCCGGTGAGCATGGCGGCCGACTGGCGCGTGACGGCCCTGCGCACTGGCGTGGGCTCGCTCTGCGAGAGGACGGCGCCGTTAGCCGCATCCACGACCCTCCGCACCAGGAGGGGCTTCATGAGCATGCCGCCGTTGGCGATGGCGGCCGCGGCGAAGGTGATCTGTAGCGGGGTGGCGGTGACGCCTTGCCCGAAGCTCATGGTGGCGAGGGCGATGTCGGTCTTGGGAAAGGGAACCGCGCCCCGCGGCTCGCCGGGGAGCTCCGTACCGCTCTTGTCCCCGAAGCCGAACGCGAGGAGCGTCTTCTGCAGGCGCTCGCGCCCGAGCCGGGCGCCGATCTTGGCCGCTCCGATGTTCGAGCTGGTGATGACGATGTGCAGCGGACCTGCCCAGCCGAGCGGCCTGTGGTCGTGGATCCTGTGCCCACCTACCTGATAGGAGCCCTTCTCGCAGTCGATGGTGTCGCCCGGCTGGAGGACCTCGGCGTCGAGGGCGCCGGCGATGGTGAAGATCTTGAAAGTGGACCCGGGCTCGAAGGTGTCCAGCACGGCCCTGTTCCGCAGGAGGCCGCCCTTTCGCGGCAGGTTGGGGTTGAACGTGGGCGCATTGGCGAGCGCGAGGACCTCCCCGGTGCGCGGATCCACGGCCACCAGCATGCCTGCCGCCGCGCGAGCCTGGGCCACCGCGCGTGCGAGCGCCTGCTCTGCCGCCAGCTGAAGGCCCGCGTCGATGGCGAGCTCCACGCGCGCACCGGCCAGCATGGCCTCGGGCACGGGCGCCTGGTAAAGGACGGTGCGACCGTGCGCGTCGCGCAGGGACGACATCCGCGCCACGTCACCCTGGAGCACCTCGTTGAACGCGAACTCGATGCCCTCCAGGCCGACGCCGTCGTCGTCCACGAAGCCGACGAGCTGCGAGGCGAGGCTTTTGCTCGTGTAATAGCGGCGCGCCTCCTTGAAGACGCCGACCCCCTCGAGCCCCTGCACCGCCTTCGCCTCGTCGGGCGAGACGTGCCGTTTCAGCCACACGAACTTCGAGGCGCGCCGAGCCTTCTTCTCGAGGGTGCCCGGATCGAGCGCGAGCGCGAGCGCCAACCGGGAAAGCTCGGCCGGGGAGAGCTCACGGAGGGATGCCGGGTTGGCGGCTATGGAGGGCGCATCCGCCGACGTGGCCAGGGTGAGCCCGTTCCGATCGGTGATCGCCCCGCGGCGCGGGCGCAGCTCGACGTAGCGGCGCCACTGATCGTCACCGTGCCGGGTGAGCTGGACGCGCTGCAGGATCTGGAGCTTCACCGCGCGCGCGCTGATTGCGACGAAGCCCACGGCGAGGAGCAACGCCACCACGGCGATGCGCACCCCGATCCAGCGGGCCTGCCTCGGCTCGATGCCGGTTCGCACGGCGCGGTCCTCCAACGATCAGGCGTCCGGGCGGAGGCCCCGGATCCGGAGACGGCGAAGCCGACGGTTGGCTCGCGTCGACGAGCGAATGCGCCGGGAGTGCTGCCGCCGGTGTCATGTCAGGGAGGCGCGTCCCTACTCCGGCATGCGGGTCGCCGGTCCCCGCGATGCCACGCGCTCCGCACCCGGCGCCAGGCCCGCCGCCGACCCCGGTTGCCGGGTCGCCGCCGCGACCCTGCGAGGGCCGGTTGCACCGATCCGTCCCTGTGCTACTGGCTCCGCCGGCGCGGGGCGGAGGCTTTCCTCTCCGCCCGCCTTGCCCGCCCGACCCGCCGCCGCCTCACCCGACCAACCCGCCACCACCGCGCCCGGCGCAGGCGGAGCCATCCCAAGACGCGCGCGGGCGTATCCTTCCAGCTGCCCTGGCGCGCGCAGCATCGCCACATCCACCTCGAGCCGGTTGCGCTCGGCGCGCAGCTCTTCCCCCGCGCGCTGCAACTCGCCCAGCCGGTATCCCGCGGCGGTGACGCAAGTATGTGACCAAACGTGAAATACGCCCACGGCGGCCAACGGCGCCACGAGCAGCATGGCGCGGCCGACCACGCGCATGGGACCGTGCCCCTTCCGATCGGCCGCGCTCATCGGATCCGCTCCACCACCCGCAGGCGGGCGCTCCGCGCGCGGGGGTTCTCGGCGATCTCGCCGTTCGACGCCTGCACCGCCTTGCGCGTCACGGGTGCGAAGGAGACCTGCGCGCCGCAGGCGCACACGGGCAGGTCGCGCGGGCAGGTACAGGCGTGCGTGAGCCCGCGGAACCGCTCCTTGACCATGCGGTCCTCCAGCGAGTGGAAGGCGATGGTCGCGGCGCGGCCCCCGATGTTGAGGATGGAGGGCAGGCTGTCGAGCCAGGCCGCCAGCGCGCCCAGCTCGTCGTTCACCGCGATGCGCAGCGCCTGAAACGTGCGCGTGGCCGGGTGGATGCGCCGGGGCCACACCTTGCGCGGGATGGCTCCGGAGACGATCTCCGCCAGGTGCGTGGTGTCGATCACGTCGCCGGGGCCGAGGGTGGCGACCGCCTTCTTGATGGCGCGCGCGACGGGCCGGGCGAAGGGCTCCTCGCCGTACTCCCTGAGGATGCGCGCCAGCTCGCGTTCGTCGACGCGCGCGAGCAGCTCGGCGACCGTCTCGCCCTCACCGCCCATTCTCATGTCCAGGGGTCCGGAGCTCCGGAACGAGAAGCCTCGCGACGGATCGTCGAGCTGCGGCGAGGAGACGCCCAGGTCGACGAGCGCGCCGTCCACGCCGGCGATGCCGAGCACGGCGAGGACGTTCTTCGCGTCCCGGAAATCGGCGCGCACAGCCCGGAACGCCTCGCCGTAGCGGGCGAGCCGGGCGCTGGCAGCGGCGACGGCGCGCGGGTCCTTGTCGACGGCGATCACGGCTGCACCCTCGGCCAACAGGAGCTCCGCGTGCCCACCGGCGCCGAGCGTACCGTCGAACAGGAGCTTGCCCGGTGCGGGGCACAGGAGCGCGACGGCCTCTCTGGCGAGAAC
>MEMX01000070.1:57016-66516 GCA_001768075.1 Anaeromyxobacter sp. RBG_16_69_14
CCGGCGTGGACGAGAGCGCGCACGTAGCGCGACGCGCCCGCAGCCCGCAGGCCGGGGATGGCCTTGAGGAGCGCGGCGCCAGCATAGTGGAGGTGCGTCACGCGCTTGAGATCGATGACCACGATCCGCCCTTCGCGCCGCGCCCGAGCCGCCAGCGAGGCGATCCCCGCCAGCTCGGCGCGCCCCAGCTCTCCCATGCCCGTCACGAGGGTCATGCCTGCGTCGTGCTTCGCTTCGTACATACCTGACCTCACACGCCCTTGAAGAAGTCGATGACGTCCTCGGGCGCCATCTCCTCCGCCGTCTCCTGCTCGTAGAGCGCCCTGTCCCACAGGCACATGTCCCGGCCCATGCCGGTCCAGACGACGTCCTTTTGCAAGGAGGCGTAGGCGCGAAGCGAACCCGGGACGAGCACGCGGCCGTGCTCGTCGAGGTCGATCTCCTGCGCGCTCGCGACGAAGCGGAGGATATTCCTCTGGACTTTGAGATCGAACGGGCTCGCCTGGAGGACTCTCTCCTCCAGCTTCTGCCACAAGGAGTATGGGAGGGCGCGCAATGCCTTCATCCCGGGCGCCTGGATAAGGAAGAGCTTCGGCTCGCCAGCCGCCGCGAGCGCGTCGCGAAACCTGGCCGGGAGGCTGGTGCGCCCCTTGGCGTCGATGGCGTGGTGAAAGGTGCCATAGAACACGGAGTCGCCATTCGGGCCACTGTAGCCCGCTTTTTGCCACTGCTTCCCACTTAATGACACGATCTACGGAGTTCAAGTCCACCTGTCAACGACCCCAGGAGTTGGATCTGCTAGCGCGTTCAGACCCCACGACCTCGCGGCGCGGGTCGCCCACGCACACACACAAAAAGGGGTGATCGGGAGTCTGGTCCGCGGCCGCCCTGTCGGGAGGCCGCGGACGCGGGCGGACTCGTATTTCGCTCTCTTCGCAGCGCTATCACAGCGGCGACCAGTTGATGTGATTCTCCAGCGTCACCGCCGCCGCTGTGAGCTGATGTCCGGCGCCTTGCGGCGCCTCAAGCGGAGGGGAGAACTCTCCCCCCGCGCCCCCCCATCTCGAGCGTCAGTTCATGTGGCATGCGCTCTCAGACGCGGAAGAGCGCCGTGCTGAGGTATTTCTCGCCGCGGTCCGGCAGGATCGTCACGATGGTTGCGGACTCGACCTCCGCCGCGACGACGCGGGCCGCGTAGAGCGCTGCTCCGCTGCTCATGCCGGCGAAGACACCTTCTTCGAGGGCGAGGCTACGGGCGAGGTCGAAGGCCTCTTCGCTCTCCACCATGATGTGGCGATCGATCTTCTCGGCGTCGTAGATGGCCGGGACGATCGCCTCCTCGAGGTTCTTGAGCCCCTGGATGTAGTGGCCGCGGACGGGGTGAGCGCTCACGATGCGGACGCCGGGGATTCGCTCCTTGAGCGCGAGTCCGACGCCCATGAGCGTGCCGCTGGTGCCGAGCGAGGACACGAAGTAGTCGAGCTTGCCGTCCGTCTGCTCCAGGATCTCCATGGCCGTGCCGTCGTAGTGCGCAAGCTGGTTGTAGTGGTTCGAGAACTGGTCCGGCATGAAGTACTTGGCCGGAAAGTCGCGCGCGAGCTCGCGAGCCCTGAAGATCGCGCCGTCGGTCCCGAGCTTCGCGTCGGTGAGCGTGACCTTGGCACCGAACGCCTGGATCATCTTGCGGCGCTCCACCGACACCGCCTCGCTCATCACGATCTCGACAGGGTAGCCCTTCACCGCGCCGATCATGGCGATGCCAATACCTGTATTGCCGCTGGTGGGCTCGATGATTGTCCTGCCGGGATGGAGGTCGCCCTCGCGCTCGGCCTGCTCGATCATCTTGAGCGCGATGCGATCCTTGATGCTGCCCGTCGGGTTGAACCCCTCGAGCTTGGCGAAGAGGGTGACGCGCGGGTTCGGGTTGAGGCGCCGGATGCGGACCATCGGCGTCCGGCCGATCAGCTCGAGGACGCTCTCGACAGGCGGAGGGGAGGGGGGGAGCGGTGGCATGGACGGAGCAGTCTAGCCGGGGCTGCCGTTGTTCGGTGCCCTTTTCCGCCCAGGACAGTTCTTCAGCGTGCGGGCACGACGATCGGGCCGCACGTCGTGTGGATCTTGTCCACACATCGCCGCCGCGAGCACACGCGCTCCGTCCGGATCGGCTCGCAGCAGTTCGCCTCGCAGGCATGGTCGCACCCGTCGTCCGCGCCGCACAGCTTGCCCGCGCAGGCCGGCGTGCAGGCGGGAGGCGGAGGCGGGCAAGTGGAGGAGGCAGCGAGGCATGGGAGGGAGCAGCCCTGGTTGACGCACGCCGGGCAGCAGGCGTTGCCGCCGCTCAGCACGTAGTCCTGCGGGCAACACAGATTGACACTGCCAGCGTCGGGCGGAGGCGGCGGATAGGGCGCGGTGGCGAGCTCACCCTCGCGCTGTGAAACAGGACCGCCGTCGGGTCCGCCACAGGCACCGAGGAGGAGTGCGATGGCTGCGGCGGTGACGATTCCATCAGCGCGCGTGATCATACGTACCACGATCAGTGGACGTAGCCTCGAAGTCAAGGTGCTCCATGTGCGACGACTTGTGCGACGACGTGGAATTGGCGATCCGGCGCAATCCACCGCGGAGGCAATTCTCGGGCAATTCCGCGCCGGATCGGACGATGCAGCCGGTGTAGGTGAAGAGGGCCTCCCCCAGGCCCTCCAGGCGCGGTCCGCTCCGGCGAGCGGGAACGGCTCGCGGCGCGCCTCCTGTAGGCCGCTTCGCCCGGCTCGGCCGCTGGCCTGCGAAAAAGGATGAAAGCTGGCGTGAGGTAGGTTAGCGAGATGGACAGAGGAATCTTGAAGGAAGACACCTGGAAACCGGGTCTGCGTCCGCCGAGAGCGCTCACCCTCGCCATCACCGGCATCTGTAACCTGACATGCGGACACTGTCTGGTCGAAGGGGGACCGAAGGCACGCGAACCCCATGTGCCGGCCGATACGGTACGGCGCATCGTGAGTGAATTTGCCGCCCTCGGAGGAGAGGAGATCTACATCACCGGAGGAGAGCCGCTCCTTCATCCGCGATGGCTGGACATCCTCACCTTCTGCTGCGAGCAGCAGTCGTTCACGTCCGTCGTCGTCCAGACCAACGCTGCTCTACTCGGGGATGCCCGCGTTCGCGCCATGTGCGCCCTGCAGTTCGAGGGGCTCGCCATCCAGGTGAGCCTCGATGGGAGCTCCCCGCACACGCACGATCGGGTGCGCGGCCGTGGGACCTTCGTGCGCAGCGTCGACGGGATCCGGCGACTGAGAGCAGCAGGGCTCGGGGGTCGCGTTTCGGTCGCGTTCACGGAGATGCGCCACAACATGGAGGACATTCCAGCCCTCCTGGAGCTGGTGGAGGAGCTGGGCCTGCGCCGTCTCGTCAGCGGCACGCTCGTCAAGCAGGGCCGAGCCGCAGCCACCGACGTCGCGCCGCCCACGCCCGAACAGTATCGGGCCCTGCTGTCTCGCTACGGTGCCGATCCCGGTTTCCGGGAACTTTGCGACAGGTACGGGAACATCGCCGCCCTGGAATGGTGGAAGGGGCGGTCCGGGGCAGGTTCCGAGTGCTGTACCTTCGTCGAGCACCCCTACCTGACTGCCGAAGGGACGATCTACCCAAGCGCGGTGTGTCGGGCGGACGATTTCGCCGTCTTCGACGCCTTCGATAAACCGTTGGCCGCGGCGCTTCTCGAAGGGAAGCCAAAGTGGTTCCAGCTCCTCGAGCTCAGCCGCCTCCGGAGCTCTAACCTGCCGGCGTGCAAGGGGTGCGAGGGAGAGATCCACTGCGCCGGCGGCTGCATGGGGCGTGCTCACGCGGCGGCGGGGACGTTCATGGCTGTCGAAGACCGTTGTGAGCTGAGGAAGGCCGTCTACTCTTGGCGCGAGCAGCGAGAGCCTGGCGCCGATCCAGATACCGAGCTCGGCGCGATGACGGGGAGGGGCCATGGCCACACTTGAGGGCAAGACCCTCTTCGTCACGGGCGCGAGCCGGGGCATCGGCAAGGCCATCGCGCTGCGCGCCGCCAGGGATGGCGCGAACGTCGTCATCGCGGCCAAGACGAAGGTCCCGAACCCGAAGCTGCCGGGGACGATCTACTCGGCGGCCGAGGAGATCGAGGCGGCCGGGGGCAAGGCGCTGGCCGCGCCGTGCGACATACGCGAGGAAGACGCGGTGCGCGCGGCGGTGGCACAGGCGGTGGAGCGCTTCGGGGGGATCGACGTCCTCGTGAACAACGCGAGCGCGATCCACCTCGGCGACACATCCAGCACGCCCATGAAGCGCTTCGACCTCATGAACGCAGTGAACGTGCGCGGCACCTTCTTGTGTACCCAGGCTTGCCTGCCTCATCTGGAGAAGGCCAAAAACCCGCACGTCCTCGTGCTCTCGCCGCCGCTCTCGATGCGCGCGCGCTGGTTCGCGCCTCACGTGGCCTACACCATCGCCAAGTACGGCATGAGCATGTGCGTGATGGGGATGGCCGAGGAGTTCAGGGAGCGCGGCATCGCGGTGAACGCGCTCTGGCCGCGCTCCGTCGTTGCCACCGCCGCGCTGAACCTGCTCGGCGGTGAGGACACGGCCAAGCACGGGCGCAAGCCGGAGATCGTCGCCGACGCGGCGCATGCGATCCTCACCCGTCCCTCCCGCGAGTGCACGGGCAACTTCTTCATCGACGAGGACGTGCTGCGGTCGGAGGGCGTACTGAACTTCGACGAGTACGCGGTGAAGCAGGGCGAGCCGCTCATGCGTGATCTGTTCGTCGACGAGGGGTGACGGCAGGGTCGGGATCAGCCTCAACTCGCCGCCCCGACGCATGAGAGGCTCGCCGCTTCTTTCGCAGCGCGCTAAGCTCGCCGCGTGGAGTCTCGTCCCGAACGGCCTCGCCGCACCCGACCCGACGCGGAGACGGCCGACGCGCTCGTCCTCGTCAAGTACGCCGCTGCGCTGCACGCGACGTATCAGGTCCGCACGCTGGCCGAGCGAGCGATGAGAGAGGGCAAACGACTCGTCCTGCTCGTCCCGCGCGGCTTCCGCCCGGCGAATTCCCTGCAGCTTTTCATGGCCAACAACCCGGAGCTCATCCACATCGAGGCCCGTTGACGCCGACCAAGAACCCCGAAGGGCGAGGCTGAGATGGGCCTCTATCTGTGCGTGTTTCGCGGAGACGAGGAGCTCGAGGGGGTCGAGGTCGGCGGGTACGACGACTTCGAGCGGTTCCGGGCGACCGCGCGCGCGCTCGACCGGCGCATCTTCCGCCGCTTCGGGACGCTGAGCGCGGACATCAAGCCGAACACGCACTGGAGCCCTCGCGATGCCGCGCGGCTCGCCCGCGAACTCGCCGCGCTCGGTGACGAGCTGCGGAGGCTACCTCCCCGCCCCTTCGCGGAAGGCCGCTGGCAAGAGCAGATCTGCCGGGAGCGCGGGCGCGCACCCGCGTCGCTGTACGACTGCTTCGTCGACGTGGACGGCGAGCCGCTCCTCGAGCGGTTGCTCGGACTGTGTCGCGTCTCGATCGAGACCCGCGAGCCCATTCTATTCCAATGACGGCCGCACCGGTGCGGCGGCGGTGCCGGTCGGGTTCGTTGGGAGTTCCGCGCCCCCGCAGGCAAGGAAGCCACTCCCGGCTCTTCCCGGGTGTGGAGCGCAGCCCCGCGCCGACGGCCGGCCCGTCCAGCATCGCACCACCCGGCCGAGTCACCGGCCGCGGCACGTGATGTCGAATGCGGGCCAGGGGCCGGCCCTGGCGCTGGATCGGCACATGGCACGGTCGCTGCTGGCCTCGGCTCGAGCGGGACTCCATCCCGCCAAGGAGATGCTCATATGCGTAAGCTGAGCCTGATGATCGCGGCCCTGTTCCTCCTCGCGTCTGCCCCCGCCTTCGCCCAGACCTCGGGCGGTATGGAGGAAAAGCCGGAGACGAAGTCCGAGACCGGCGCCGCTGGAGCGGGCAGCGAGTCGAAGGAGGAGACCACGACGACCAAGAAGACCACGAAGAAGAAGCACAAGAAGGGTAGCAAGATGCACAAACCGGACGAGAAGACGGGTGCGATGGGTGCCGACGGCGGGATGTGATAGCGCATGCCACATGAACTGACGCTCGAGATGGAGGGGGGCGGGGGGAGAGTTCTCCCCTCCGCTTGAGGCGCCGCAAGGCGCCGGACATCAGCTCACAGCGGCGACGGTGACGCTGGAGAATCACGTCAACTGGTCGCCGCTGTGAGCCTCGCGGCGCTGGTCGCTTGAATGGAGCTCCGTTTCCGTAGGGCGGGGGTTCGTCCTCCGCCGTGGGTGCACGGTGGCGAGGCACAAGCCCCGCCCTACGGGACCAGGTCAACCGGGCAGCGCTATCAGTTCCCCGCCGCGCCCCGCTCGTCGCGCTGCTAGACGGTAACCTTGGGCAACCGCGCCAGCGACTCGCGGATCTTCTCCTCGGGGTACTCGAAGTCCTCGAGGTGCCCCGACAGATAGGCGTCGTAGGCGGCCATGTCGAGCTGCCCGTGCCCGGAGAGCCCGAACAGGATGACGCGCTCCTTCCCCTCCTCCTTGGCCCGGAGCGCCTCGTCGATGGCGCCGCGGATCGCGTGCGAGGCCTCGGGCGCCGGCACGATCGCCTCGGAGTGCGCGAAGAGCACCGCCGCCTCGAAGCAGGGGTTCTGTGGGTAGGCGATCGCCTCGATCTGTCCGGCGGCGACGAGCTGGGACACGAGCGGAGAGGCGCCGTGGTAACGCAGGCCGCCGGCGTGGATGCCGGGCGGCATGAAGTCGTGACCCAGGGTGTACATCTTGGCGATGGGCCCCATCTTGGCCATGTCGCCGTAATCGAAGGCGTAGAGGCCCTTGGTGAGGCTCGGGCAGCTCGCCGGCTCGCACGCCAGTAGCCGGACCTGTTTCCCCGCCGCGCGGTCGGCCAGGAACGGGAAGGCGAGGCCGGAGAAGTTCGAGCCGCCGCCGTGGCACCCGATGACCACGTCCGGGTACTCACCGGCGAGCGCCATCTGCTGCTTCGCCTCCTGTCCCGCGACCGTCTGGTGGAGGATGACGTGGTTGAGCACGCTCCCCAGCGCGTACTTCGTGTCGTCGTGGGTGGCGGCGTCCTCCACCGCCTCGGAGATGGCGAGGCCCAGGCTTCCGTGGCTCTCGGGGTCCTGCGCCAAGGCGGCGCGCCCGGCGTTCGTCTGGGGCGAGGGCGAGGGGAAGACCTCGGCGCCCCAGAGCTCCATCAGGCTCTTGCGATAGGGCTTCTGCGTGAAGGACACCCGCACCATGTAGACGGTGCACTGGAGGCCGAAGAACTGACACGCCAGGGCGAGCGAGCTCCCCCATTGGCCGGCGCCAGTCTCGGTGGCCAGCCGCTTCGTCCCCGCCAGCTTGTTGTAGTAGGCCTGGGGTACCGCCGAGTTCGGTTTGTGCGAGCCGGCGGGCGAGACGCCCTCGTACTTGTAGTAGACGTGAGCGGGCGTCCCGAGCGCCTTCTCCAGCCGGTGCGCGCGGAAGAGCGGCGTGGGTCGCCACAGGCGGTAGATGTCGCGCACCGGCTCCGGGATTGCGATCCAGCGATCGGTGGAGACCTCCTGCTCGATGAGCGACATCGGGAAGATGGGGGCGAGGTCCTGCGGCGCGATCGGCTTCAGCGTGCCCGGGTGGATGACCGGCGCGAGCGGCCCCGGCATGTCGGGGATGACGTTGTACCAGTGCGTGGGGATCTGGCTCTCGCCGAGCAGGAACTTGGTCTCCATAGGCCTCGCCTTCCGGAAGAGATGTGAAAGCCCGCATCGGAACCCGAAGCGGGACCCCCGTCAAGGGGTGTAGGGGATTGGCGCGTGCGTCCAGGATCGTGCCCGAGAAGAGGGGACAAGACAGGTCCCACGCCTCATGGCAGGGGGAAGACTCCCCGGCCGCCTCACAGGCCCCCGGTGCGCCGGCCCCTCGCGAGGGCCGCGCCGCCGGCGCTGCACCGCGCCTAGATTGTGTAAGGTTAGGTGCAAGCTCCTTCCGAACAGACGGTCCGGGGTCCCGAGCTGCCGCTGCCCCGCAGGGCCGAGATCGTCGTGGGCGTCCACGGCGATCCGGATGCCGCCGAGGCGGTGCGCACCGGGCACCGCATCAGCCGCCAGCTGGGAGCCGTGTACCGCGACCGATCGGCGGTGGTGCTTCTCCTCGGGGACGGTGAACAGGCCGCGCCCATCGCCCCGGTCGCTACCCGCACCACGCTGCCGCCGATCCCGCTTCTCCCCTGGAGCCATCCTGGCCGGAGCCCGCTCGAGGCCGTGCTGCGCGCCGCAGAGGACTTCGACGCGGCCGCCTGTGTGCTCGTTGCCGCCGAGGGCGGGGAGAGTCCCATCGACAGCGCACGACAGCTGGTCGCGCCCATTCTCGACGAGGGTCACGACCTCGTCTGCCCTTGCTACGCCACGCATCGCTTCGAAGGCGTGCTCTCCACCGGGATCGTCTATCCACTCACGCGGGCCGTCTTCGGCAAGCGCCTGCGCCAGCCCATCGGAGACGAGCTGGCGGTCTCGCGACGTCTCGCGGCGTACCTCCTCGGCGAGGCCTGGCACGCCGACCCCGCGCATGCCGGGGATTTCGTCTGGCTCGTCACCGCGGCGCTCGCTCGAGAGTTCCGGGTGTGCCAGGCGCAGCTGGGAGCGCGGCCGCGCCACCTCCCGGAGGCGGACGCCGATCTGGCCGCCTCGCTCGCGCACGTCGTGGGACTGCTGTTTCACGAGATGCGGCAACACGCGTCGAGGTGGCAGCGCGTGAAGGGATCGCAGCTCGTCAAGACCTACGGCGATCCGGTGCAGCCGAACGCGGAGGCCGGGCAGCCGCAGATAGCGGCCATGCTCTCGGCCTTCCAGCTAGGGTTCCAGGAGCTGGGACGCCTGTGGGGTACGGTGCTGCCGCCTCAGACCCTCCTCGCGCTGAAGCGACTGACGGGAGCGCCGGCCGAGACCTTCTGCCTGGACGACGGGCTGTGGGCCCGCATCGTCTACGACTTCGCGGTCGGCTACCACCTCGCCCTGATGGATCGGCCCCTTCTCCTGCGCTCCATGACGCCGCTCTACCTGGGCTGGGCGGCCGGGTTCGTGCGCGAGGTGCGCGATCTCGACCCGCCCGCGGTCAACGCCAGGGTCGAGCGCCTCTGCCGCGCCTTCGAGGTCGCGAAGCCCTACCTCATCTCGCGATGGCGATGGCCCGACCGTTTCAACCCTTGAAGGGGGGCTCGACGCTGGCTCCGGGCCACGGACTACAGGCTTCAGGAAAGAGAGAAGCTCGAGGCTCTCGCGAGGGACTGATAGCGCATGCCACATGAACTGACGCTCGAGACGGGGGGCGCGGGGGGAGAGTTCTCCACTCCGCTTGAGGCGCCGCAAGGCGCCGGGCATCAGCTCACAGCGGCGGCGGTGACGCTGGAGAATCACATCAACTGGTCGATAGCGCATGCCACATGAACTGACGCTCGAGATGGGGGGCGCGGG
>MEMX01000070.1:66529-79333 GCA_001768075.1 Anaeromyxobacter sp. RBG_16_69_14
GGGAGAGTTCTCCCCTCCGCTTGAGGCGCCGCAAGGCGCCGGGCATCAGCTCACAGCGGCGGCGGTGACGCTGGAGAATCACATCAACTGGTCGCCGCTGTGAGGCCCGAGGTTCCTTGTTTCCCCGCCAGATGAAAGGAGAGTCGCCATGTGGGAAGACGTTCAGCAGGCATTCAGCAAGGGAGTCCACCGCGTCGCGCTCGCGGTGGCCGGGTTCCTCCCCGGTGTGCTCACCATGCTGCTCGTGCTCGCCTTCGCCGTCGGAATCGCCTATCTGGTGCGCTTCGCGCTACGCCGCTCGCTGGTCGGCATGGACTTCGACCGGCGCGTGCATCGCTGGGGTTTCACACCGACCGCCGAGTGGGCGCCCAGGCATTCACCGAGCGCCATCGCCGCGCACGCGGGCTTCTGGTTCGTCCTCCTGGTAGGCTTCCTGGCCGGCCTGAAATCGGTCGAGACCTCCGTCACCGACGATCTGGCGTCGGGCGCGCTCGCCTACCTCCCGAACCTGCTCGCGGCCGGTCTCGTCTTCGCGGTGGGTATCGCGGTGGCCCGCTTCCTGGAGCGCACCGCCCTCATCAACGCCGTGAACATGCAGATCCAATCGGCGCGCCTCCTTAGCCTTGGGGTGAAGTGGTTGGTCGTGCTCTTCGTCATCGCGCTCTCGCTCCAGCAGCTCCGCCTCGGGGGCGCCGTCCTCACCGTCTCCTTCGCCGTCCTCTTTGGCGGTATCGTGCTGGCGCTCGCGCTGGCGATCGGCCTCGGCTCGCGCGAGGCGGTGACCCGGGGCTGGCAGCAGCGTCGGCAGGAGGGGGCCCGCGGCGAGGCCGCGGAGGAGGCGAATGAGATCCACCACATGTGAGCGGGCGCCGTCGCGGCGCCGCGCCGGCGTCCTGCTCCATCCCACCTCGCTCCCCGGCCCGCACGGGATCGGCGACCTCGGCTCCGCCGCGCGCCGGTTTGCCGACTTCCTGGCCGCGGCGGGTCAGGCGGTCTGGCAGGTGCTGCCGCTCGCGCCGACGGGCTACGGCGACTCGCCCTACCAGGCGCTCTCGGCCTTTGCGGGCAACCCGCTCCTGGTGTCGCTGGAGGACCTCCGGGACGAGGGCTGGCTCGCGGACGAGGACCTGGCGGGCGCGGCGGGAGACGGCCCCCCGCCCTTCGCCGCGTCGGTCGTCGAGTACGCGCGCGTCTCCCGCTTCAAGTCGGCGCTTCTGCGCCGGGCCGCGGAGCGCTTCGCGCAGCGCGCCACGGCTGCCGAGCAGGCTGCGCTGGCGGCCTTCCGCGGGCGGGAGGCGCTCTGGCTCGAGGATCTGGCGCTCTTCCTCGCCCTCAAGGACCGCCACGGCGGCGTCGCCTGGATCGGCTGGGAAGGGCAGCTCGCCCGGCGTGATCCGCGCGCGCTGGCGGTCGCCCGGCGCGAGCACGCCGCCGACATCCACTGCCACGTCTTCGCGCAATGGGTCTTCCATCGGCAGTGGGGCCGCCTCCGGGATCACGCCCGCGCGCGTGGCGTGGCGCTCATGGGCGACCTACCTATCTACCTCGCGCACGACAGCGCCGAGGTGTGGGCGCGCCCGCGGCTCTTTCGCATCGACGCGGCAGGAGAGCCGCAGGCCGTGGCGGGCGTGCCGCCCGACTACTTCAGCGCCACCGGGCAGCTGTGGGGGAACCCGCTCCACGACTGGGCGGCCCAGGCGGCGGACGGCTACGCCTTCTGGGTGGAGCGCATGCGCCACAACCTGCGCCTCTACGACCTCGTCCGCGTCGATCACTTCCGAGGCTTCGAGGCATACTGGCAGGTGCCGGCTGGCGCCGCGACCGCGCAGGAAGGGCGGTGGGTGAAGGGCCCAGGAGCGGCTCTCTTCGAGGCCGTCGAAGCGGATCTGGGCCCGCTGCCGCTCGTTGCGGAGAACCTGGGCGTGATCACGCCAGAGGTGGAGCTGCTCCGGCGGCACTTCCGCTTCCCGGGCATGGCCGTCCTCCAGTTCGCCTTCGGCAGGGATCCGCAGGCGGACAGCTTCAAGCCCCACAACTACGAGAGGGACCTCGTCGCCTACACCGGGACGCACGACAACGACACGGTGCTCGGCTGGTGGGCGAGCAGCGCAGGGGCGGGCTCCACCCGCACCGAGGAGGAGATCGAGGTCGAGCGCGCGCACGCGAAGGCCTACCTCGCCACCGATGGGGGCGAGATGAACTGGGTGCTCCTGCGCGCCGTCTACGCCTCGGTCGCCGAGCTGGCCATGGCGCCGCTCCAGGACCTGCTCGGGCTTTCGAGCGAAGCTCGAATGAACACGCCGTCGACCCCGAGCGGCAACTGGCGCTGGCGTTTCGAGGAGCGCGCTCTCACGCCGGCGCTCGCCGAGCGGGTGCGCGGCCTGGCTGAGCTTTACGGACGCGCGCCCGGCCACTGATAGCGCATGCCACATGAACTGACGCTCGAGATGGGGGGCGCGGGGGGAGAGTTCTCCCCTCCGCTTGAGGCGCCGCAAGGCGCCGGACATCAGCTCACAGCGGCGGCCGTGCCGCTGGAGAATCACATCAACTGGTCGCGCTGTGACTCAGCGGCCGCGCGAACGTGCTTCACCGCGTCGGTGACGCCATGTCGCGCGCGCTCACCTCTTGGGCGCCGAACACGACGAACTCGGCGAGGCGCGCTCCGACCTCGCCCGGCAAGGACTTGTCGGTCCCACCCATCGTCCAGGCGCCGCCGAAGGCGTTGGTGTCGTCGCCGACCTGGCTCTTGCTGACGACGGCGCCTGTCTGGGCGTCGACGAGGGTCACGTTGAACTCCATGTCCGACTTTCCGGCCATGGCGCCGAGCCAGAACCGGGCGCCGCCGCCGACGATCCGGAGCGAGGTGAGCTCGGCCCGTACGATCATGGCCGCCTGCTTGGTGGCGAGGGTGCGTGACTTCACGGTCTCGAAGAGCCCGGAGGTGGCCAGCTGCCCGACGCAGGCCGACTGCGCCTTCTCCACGTGTGGCGCCGGCTCCTTCTCCGCCACCCCGTCCGGAGCGATCGTGAAGGGCTCGACGTAGATCGTCGCGTACTTCATGTCGTCCTTCGTCAGCTTCAGCGCTGCGGGAGCGGGCGACTCTGCCCTCTGGGCAGCGCACGCGAGCAAGAGCAGCGACAGGGCGAGGTAAGTGACCAGCTTCGAATTCAGGATGCGCTTCGGCATGTCTTGCCTTTCACCGGTGGATTGCCGCACGTCATGCACGAGCCCGAGGAGGCCCCTCGGCAGGAAAGCGAGCGTTGCGGTCGTTGCCACGGCCCCCGACCGCGGGAGGAGCCCTCACCGGCGGTGCTTCACCTGGAAGTGCTGCCTCCCTGGCTCTCGCTCCAAGTAGTTTACCTGTGCCCAGGGGCGAACGCGAGGCGGGAACGCGGCCGGTCGACACCGACACGTCGCGAGTCGCGAGAGGGGCCCCTACGGCAGGTCGGCCGGCTCGGTCAGCTCGAACCAGTAGAAGCCGTACGCGCCGAGGGTGATCGGGTAGTTCGCGTCGCCGATGCACGGGAACTCGGTGTACCCGAACATCTCCACCGGCGTGTGGCCGCGGAAGCGCTGCAGGGGGAGCTGCGCCGGCTGGGCGAAGCGCGAGAAGTTGGCGACGCACAGGATCACGTCGCGCTCCCAGCGGCGCAGGTAGGCGATCACGGCGCGGTTCTCGACCGGCAGGAACTCGATGGAGCCGCGGCCGAAGACCTTGAAGAGCTTCCTCAGCCTGATCATGTTGCGCATCCAGGCGAGGAGCGAGGACGGGTTCTCGAGCTGCGCCTCCACGTTCACGGTCTGATAACCGTAGACCGGGTCCATGATGGGCGGGCTGTACAGTGCCGCAGGGTTGGCGCGTGAGAAGCCGCCGTTGCGATCGGCGCTCCACTGCATGGGCGTGCGCACCCCGTGCCGGTCGCCCAGGTAGACGTTGTCGCCCATCCCGATCTCGTCGCCGTAGTAGAGGATGGGCGTGCCGGGGAAGGAGAAGAGCACGCTGTTGAGGAGCTCGATCCGCCGATGGCTCCCGTCCACGAGCGGCGCGAGACGGCGACGGATACCCAGGTTGAGGCGCATTCTCGGATCTGCGCTGTAGGCGAGGTACATGTAGTCCCGCTCGTCGTTCGTCACCATCTCGAGCGTCAGCTCGTCGTGGTTGCGCAGGAAGAGTCCCCACTGGCAGCTCTCGGGGATGGCCGGTGTCTGCGCCATGATGTCGACGATGGGCTTCGTGTCCTCGAGCCGCAGGGCCATGAAGACGCGTGGCATGAGCGGGAAGTGGAACGCCATGTGGCACTCGTCGCCCTCGGAGAAGTAGGGTCGGACGTCGGCGGGCCACTGGTTTGCCTCGGCGAGCAGCAGGCAGTCGGGGTGGCTCTGGTCGACGAAGGCGCGGATCTTCTTGATCACCTCGTGGGTCGCGGGGAGGTTCTCGCAGCTCGTGCCCTCTGCCTCGCACAGGTAGGGGATGGCGTCGAGCCGGAAGCCGTCGACGCCCATGTCCAGCCAGAACCGCATCACCTCGAGCAGTTCGCGCAGGACGCGTGGGCTCTCGAAGTTGAGGTCGGGCTGGTGGCTGAAGAAGCGGTGCCAGTAGTAGGCGTGCGCCTCCTGGTCCCAGGTCCAGTTCGACTTCTCGGTGTCGGTGAAGATGATGCGGGCGTCCTTGTATTTCTGGTCGGTGTCGCTCCAGACGTACATCTCGCGCTCGGGGGAGCCCTGGGGCGCGCGCCGCGCGGCCTTGAACCAAGGGTGCTGGTCCGAGGTGTGGTTCACCACCAGCTCGACGAGGACACGGATGTCCCGCCCGTGGGCGGCGGCCACGAGGCGCCTGAAGTCGTCCAGGGTCCCGTAGTTCGGGCTCACGTCGCGGTAGCCGGAGATGTCGTAGCCGTCGTCGCGCTGCGGGGAGGGGAAGAAGGGCAGGAGCCAGAGGCACGTGATGCCGAGGTCTTGCAGGTAATCCAGCTTGTCGATGAGGCCGGGGAAGTCACCTATGCCGTCGTTGTTCCTGTCGAAGAAGGCTCGGACGTGCGTCTCGTAGACGACGGCGTCCTTGTACCAGAGGGGATCGCGCAGGCGGGCCATGTGGCTGAGGGCGCCAGGAGTCGCGGCGCCTGCTTCAAACGTAGCGCTGCCATGCCAGCGCGCCACCCGGCGACACTGGCGCAGTCGCTGGCCGCCACGTCGGCTGGCCCGCCTGTTGCCAGCTCTGCGAGTTTCTTGGCAGACCGCGTCGAAGACTCTCGGGGCCCGGTTCGGGGCGCAGCTCCTCCATGGGGCTGTCGCGACACGGACTGCCCGTGGGAAGCTGGTTTCGGCGGGGGGAGAAGGGACGACGGACATGAGCCGAAAGAAGGACAGGCGCATCGACGCTCGGTTCCCGCTGGTCCTGACCGTGGACTTCCACGGTGCGCCGGATGTGGTGCACGACTACACCGAGAACCTCTCCGCGGGAGGTCTCTTCATCCGGACCGAGCGCTCCTTCTCCCCGGGTGAGAGGGTGTCGCTCGTGCTCTCCTTTCCCGGGCTGCTCGTGCCGCAGGAGCTGGAGGTCGAGGTCCTGCGCGGGCGCGCCGCCGGGCCAAAGGGACCCGCCGGGGTCGCCGTGGTGGTGCCCGAGGATGCGCACGACTCGAGGCAGCGGCTCGAGACCCTGACTCAGGCGGTGCGCGGCGCGGGACCCGTGCCGTACCGCCTGCTCCTCGTCGAGGACAACTCGCTCGTGGCCGCCATGTACACCTCGGCCCTGAAGAGGCTCTCAGGGCAGGAAGGCCTGGGTGGCATCGCCGTCGAGATCGCCACCGACGGCGAGAAGGCCGCCGACCGGCTGCGCAGGCTGCCGCGCATCGACATGGTCGTCACGGATGTCTACCTGCCCATGATGAGCGGTCTCGCACTGCTCGAGGAGATGCGCTCCGAGCCAGGATTGGCGAGCATACCGGTCATCGTGATCAGCGCTGGCAGCGGGGAAGAGCGCTCGCACGCGGCCCGGCTGGGAGCGAAACTCTTCCTCCAGAAGCCCGTGAAGTGCCAGGACATCGTGGGGACCATCCGCGCACTCCTCGCCGCGAAGGCGCAAGGCGGGGGCGCCGCGAAATAGTCCAGTCTTCGTAGGGCGGGGCTTGTCCCCCGCCGGGCGACTTGCGGCTGGGGACGCCCTACAAGACGCGTTCATGCCAAGCCCCCAACGGGTGCGGGTGCGCGCCTTGGCACGCACCTCCGCCCCCGAATGAGGCGTTCGCCGGCGCGCGCTTGACGACCCTGGCGCAGAAGCTCATAAACGATTCAACGCGTGCCGGCTTACCGCTGGCAAGGGAGCAGGTAGTGAGTGCTCCGCGCAGTTGAAGGGTCCGCCTGGAGCGGACCCTTCGTGTTCTTGGCGCGGCCTCATCCATCCGTTGCCGTTGCGGCGCGGCCCGGTTAGCCTGGGCGGCGCATGGCGAACCTCGCGGCGCACATCACGGGCACGGTGGTCAAGATCGAGAAGAAGCCGGGCGATTCCGTGAGCGCCGGCGAGCCGATCGTCATCCTCGAGTCGATGAAGATGGAGATGCCGCTCGAGGCGCAGAGCGCCGGCAAGGTGAAGGAGATCCGCTGCAGCGAGGGGCAGGCGGTGAGCGAGGGCGACGTCCTCGTGGTGCTCGAGTGACCGTGGGCGCGCTCCGCACGGAGGACCGTGCGAGCGTCCGCGTCATCACCCTCGACAACCCGCGGAAGCGGAACGCGCTGGACTTCGCCAGTCTGGCCGAGCTCACCGCCGCCTGCGCCGCGGCGGCACGGGACGGCGTGCGCTGCCTTGTCTTCCGCGGAGCGGGAGACAGGGCCTTCTGCTCTGGCTTCGACATCGAGGCCATCCCGGTCGGCCCGCAAGAGGGCGACCGACCCGATCTGGCGGTGGAGCGCACCATGGAGGCGGTCGAGGCGGTGCCGTGTCCCACCATCGCGTTCCTCAACGGGTCCGCCTTCGGCGCGGGCGGGGAGCTCGCTGCCACGTGCGACTTGCGCGTGGCCCGGCCCGACGTCGCGATCGGGATGCCGCCAGCGAAGCTAGGTGTGGTCTACGCGCCGGCTGGCCTGCGGCGCTTCCTCCACCTGGTCGGCCCGTCGCGCGCGCGAGAGATGTTTTTCACCGGTCGGCCGGTCGAGGCGGCCGAGGCGCTCGCCATCGGCCTGGTGGATCGCGTGGTCCCGGCGAACGAGGCGGAGGGAGCGACGCTCGCCCTCGCCGACGAGATCGCCGGGAATGCGCCGCTGGCGGTGCAGGGCATGAAGCGGATTCTGCGACTCCTCGACGCCGCCGCCGAGCGTGGCTTCACCAACGCCGAGCGCGACGAGATCGCGCAGCTGCGCCAGCGTGCCTTCGAAAGCGACGACGTGCGAGAGGGGCGCGAAGCATTTCTCGTGAGGCGACCGGCCAGGTTCCGCGGCCTTTGAATCACAGAGGGCCGACCGGCCGGTTACTTGCTCTCTTTCGGGCGCGCTCCGCCGCGCAAGTGCACGGGGGCGAGGGTGCGGAAGAAGCGCTGACCGTCCTTCTCCGGGAGCACGACGAACTGATCCAGTTCGTGGCCTGGCAAGGCGAGGTCGAGCCGGTGGCGCTCGTCGAGCCGGACGTTTTCGATCGTGAGCGGGGTCACGCCCGCCGCGTGCTCGTCGATCTGCACCTGCGCTCCGGGCGGTGCGCTCTCCACGATGATGGCCCCCAGCGCCCCGGCCAGAGTGGCGTGGACACGCCGCACCAGCTTGCCGAGTTGTGGCTCCACCGGCACGGTGACGCTCTTGCGATCCTTTGCGGAGACGACGACCGAGAACGGCCGGGAGAGATCGACCCCCTCCACCACGGTCGGCGTCGGTGCCGCCATGTCGCGGCCGTCCACCGTCACCCGCGCACCCGGCGGATCGGAGGTGACAACGAGTACGCCGGGCCTGAGCCACAGCTCGGCGGCCCAGGTGCCCGCGGCCGCGAGGCCTGCCAGCACCAGAGCCAGCACGGTCGTCTTCCAGAACCCGAGCCCGCGGCGGAGTGGCTTCGGCCGTGGCCGCTCCAGGCCATGCCCGACCGGCGTCGACTGCGGCCCCAGGCTCGCCTCGAAGTCGGCGATCGGTACGACCTCCCGCATCGACGCGGGCGGCACCACCGGCGCCCCGCCACCGGCGCCCTGCTGTATCTCGAGCAGGTGCTGCAGGACCTTCACCACCAGGACGTCGTGGGCGCGCGCCGCGCGCTGGCGAGCGATGCGATCGGCGAACACCTGGCGCATCTGTTGTCCGAGCAGATCCTGGATGGCGCTGTGCGGGGTGGGAAAGAGAACGTCGACCAGCGCGTCGGCGAACGCCCGCGCGCTCGGATAGCGCTTCTCCGGATCCCAGGCGAGCGCGTGCGCCAGGATGGCGTCGAGCTCCCTGGGGATGCGGTTGTCGATCGCGGAGGGCGCCGGGACCTTCGCCTTGCGCGAGGCGACGAGCGACTCGACGTCGGTCGCCTTGGGGAACGGCTTCTGATGGGTGAGGAGCTCGTAGAGGATGATGCCGGCGGCGAGGAGGTCGACCCGGTGGTCCCAGGGCTTCTCGATCGAAGCCTGCTCGGGCGCGACGTACCCGAGCTTCCCCATCAGCATCCCCTCCTTGTAATTGGAGAGGCCGGTGGCGGCGCGCGCGATCCCAAAGTCGAGCAGCTTGAGCTCACCCTCCCACGAGACGAGCGCGTTGTCGGGTGACACGTCGCAGTGGACGACCCTGAGCGGCTCGCCGCCGGCGTCGGTCTTGCGGTGCGCGTAGTCGAGGCCGTGCAAGAGCTGCAGCACGATGAAGATGGCCTGTTCGGGTGTGAGCGTGGTGCTGGCACGCGCGAAGGCGGCCATCATCTCCTTCATGGAGACGCCGTAGACGAGCTCCATGGCGATGAAGTAGGCGCCCTCGACCTCACCGCACTCGTAGATCTGCGCGATGTTGGAGTGGGTGAGCTGTGCGGTGAGCTTCGCCTCGTTCACCAGCATCTTGATGAAGCCCTGGTCCCGCGAGCGAGCGGGCAGGATGCGCTTCAGTGCCAGCTCCTTCTCGAAGCCGGCCGCCCCCACCACCTTGGCGCGATAGATCTCGGCCATCCCCCCGACGGCGAGCCGCTGGAGGACGAGGAACTTGCCGAACAGGTGGGGCTTGAAGTCCAGCTGCGAGGCGCGAGCGGGCTCGACCACATAGAGATGTTATCGCGCTCCCGGGGGAGGGGCCAAGGACCCGCCCCGCCTCACGACGTGGGCCGCGGGGACGATCGCCTGTTAATCTCCCCCGCCGTGACGTCCTTCCCCGAACCTGCGCCCCCTGCGGCAGGGCAGCCTTCGCCGGCGCCCGCCCGCTTGGCGCGCTGGCGGGCGCTCCCGCGCGCTCGCTGGCGAGCGCTCCCTGAGGAGGGGCGCGGGGTCTTCCTGGTCGTTTCATTCGCGTCGCTGGTGTTCCTCCCTTGGCTGGGGACGGTGGGGTTCTGGGATCCCTGGGAGCCGCACTACGCCGAGGTGGCGCGGCAGATGCTCGTCCGCGGCGACTACGTCCACCCATACTGGGAGAGCGCGTACTTCTTCTCGAAGCCGGTGCTCCTCATGTGGATGACCGCAGTCGCCATGCTCCTCGTCGGCGTCCACGACCACGCGCTGCCCGCGGGCTCGTTCCCGGGCACCCCGACCCCGAGCGGCGTCTCCGTCTACGCGGAGTGGGCGTTGCGCCTACCGATCGCCCTCCTCGCGATCGTCGCGTGTGCGCTCGTCTTCGTGGCCGTGAAGCGGCTCGTGTCTCGGCGCGCCGGCTACGTCGCTGCGGCGGCGCTCGCGACCATGCCCTTCTACTTCCTCATGGCGCGCCAGGCGATCACCGACATGCCGTTCGTCGCGCTCATGACCTCCGGCGCGATGTGCTTCGCCATAGCGCTCTGGGACGAGCGCGCCCACCGCAGCGCCTGGGCCTATGCCGGATACGCCTTCCTCGCGTTCGCCACGCTGGCGAAGGGGCTACTCGGGTTCGGGCTGGCCGGCGCGGCGTTCCTCTCCTGGTTCCTGATCACCGGAGAGTGGCGGCTGCTCGGCCGACTGCGCTTCGTCGAGCGCGTGCGCGGTCTGCCGGTCCCTGCCGGCCCGGCCCTCTTCCTCGCCATCGCCGCGCCCTGGTATCTCGTCATGTCGCTGTTCCGCGGCGTCGACGATGAGTCCAAGACCTTCGCGTATCGCTTCTTCGTCCACGACCACGCGAAGCGGCTCGCGGAGGGCGTGCACACCACCACACCCGGCGGCACCTTCGACTACTTCATCCGGGAGCTGGGCTTCGGCCTCTTCCCGTGGGTGGCCGCGCTGCCTGGTGCCCTCGGCGAGCTGGCGAGGGTACGCTTGCGGGATCGCACCCGCCGGGACGACGTCGTGCTCTTCGCCGGACTGTGGGCCGTCATCACCTACGTGCTCATGAGCACGTCGGCGACGAAGTTCCACCACTACATCTTCCCGGCCGTTCCGGCCCTGGCCGTCCTGTGCGCTGCCTTCGTCGATCGGCTTCTCGAGGAGGGCCTGGAGGCGCACGTGGGCGCGCTCCTCCTCGGTCTGGCGGCCTATGTGGCGGTGGCGCACAGCCTGTGGCTGACGCCCAAGGCGCTCCCCGATCTGTACGTCTACAACTACGCGCGTCCGTATCCAGAGAAGGATCTGGCCGAGCTCCATCCCGGCCACCGCCTCGGCCCGTTTCGACTCTCGCTCGGGACACGCCCCGTCTTCTCGATGCTCTTCGCGTGCGGCGGCGTGGCGATGGTGGCGGCCTGGCTGTGGCGCGCGCGGCGCGCCATGGTGGCGGCGCTCCTCGGCGCCGCCACC
The DNA here is from genome assembly GCA_001768075.1 of Anaeromyxobacter sp. RBG_16_69_14. Classification (GTDB taxonomy): domain Bacteria; phylum Myxococcota; class Myxococcia; order Myxococcales; family Anaeromyxobacteraceae; genus Anaeromyxobacter_A. The sequence goes on from MEMX01000070.1 coordinate 77,380, forward strand.
GCCTTCGCTCTCTACGTCTCCTGGGTGCACTGGCGCGAGCTCGCGCCGCACTGGAGCCAGCGCGACCTCTTCTCCACCTATCTCTCCGAGCGCGGCTCGGCCGACGAGCCCATCGTCGCTTACTACATGAACTGGCGCGGCGAGACCTTCTACTCGCGCAACCTGGTACGTCAGGTCCAGGACACGGGGCGCATGAAGGAGGTGGCCGAGCGTCCGGGCCGCAAGTGGGTCATCGTCGAGCGAACCCGCTATGAGGCGCTGCGCCAGGCGGTGGGGCCCGGGGCGAAGCTCCGCATCGCCGATCGCTCCACGAACAAGTTCTTCCTGGTCGCGCTCGAGGGCCGCGGCTCGCCCTCGGTGCCTCCTTAGGTGAAAAGGGGGTCTTCGGCTCGACAGCGCCCCTGTCGGGAGAGGGCGATCCGCGCTAACAGTGAAGGGCGAGCGGGCCACGGCCCCATGCAGGCGCCGGGGCCGCGATGCCCCTGTGTCCCCACGCCCCGTCGGATACGCATCCGCGACGCCCGTGAGTGCTAAGCCTCCCCGCGGCGCGTGGGGACCGAGCCATCTTGCGTGATGCCGGCGCTGGTCGCGCCCGCGGCGTCGGTGCTTTGTCGTGGCCGTGCACCTTTCGGAAAGGAGAGAAAGCCATGAAGCGGTTTCTCATCGGCGCGGCGGGATCGTGCCTTCTTTGGTCCACTGCCCTCGCTGCGGACGTCGTCAAGATCGGAATCGATGCATCCATGACCGGCGACAAAGCCAAGGTCGGCGAAGGCACGAGGTACGCCGCCCAGCTCTGGCTCGAGGACATCAAGAAGGCTGGCGGGATCACCGTGGGCGGCAAGAAGTACCAGGTGCAGCTCGCCATCGAGGACAGCGAGTCGAAGGCGGAGTCCGCGGTCAAGGCCGCCACCAAGCTCATCACCGAGGACGGCGTGCTCTTCATCGTGGGCCCGCAGGCCTCCGTCGAGGCAGTGCCCGCGGGCGAGGTGGCGAACAACCTGGCCACGCCCCTCATCTCGCCGTGGTCGACGAACCCCAACGCCACGCTCAACCGGCCGTACGTGTTCCGCGCCTGCTTCCTCGACCCGTTCCAGGGGCCGGTGGTGGCTGGCTTCGTCACGAAGCAGTACAAGTTCAAGAAGGCGGCGGTGCTCTACGACGTGGCCAGCGACTATCCCAAGGGCCTCGCCGAGAACTTCAAGACGGCCTGGGAGAAGACGAACGGACCCGGCTCGGTGGTGGCCTACGAGTCGTTCACGACGAACGACAAGGACTTCAGCTCGCAGCTCACCAAGATCATGCGGTCCGGCGCCGACTTCCTGTTCACGCCCCAGTACTACGCGGAGGTTCCGCTCATCGTCCAGCAAGCCCACGAGCTCGGGTTCAAGAAGCCCATCGTGGGCAGCGACAGCTGGGGCTCCGCCGAGCTGACCAAGCTCTGCGGCAACGACTGCAAGGGCCTCATGTTCAGCACGCACTACGCGGCGGCGGGGGCCAAGGGCAAGACCAAGGAGTTCATCGATCGCTACAAGGCGAAGTACGGCTACGTGCCCGACGATGTCGCCGCCCTGACCTGGGACGCGCTCGGCCTGGTGCAGACGGCGATCCAGAACTGCGGCAAGCTCACCGGCGACGTCAAGGCCGACCGCAAGTGCGTGCGCGACGGGATGTCCAAGATCAAGCAGTTCGACGGGATCACCGGGAAGATGAACTTCTCCAAGGGTAACGACCCCGAGAAGTGCGCGGTCATCGTGAAGATCACCGACAAGGGCGAGTTCGAGTACTTCGACTCGGTGTGCCCCGACACCATGGCCAAGATGTAGCGCGCCGCGCGACCGCCTCCTCCTACCTCCCATGGTCCGGAGCCGTGGGCCCGCGGCGGGAGACTACCCACCGGCACGCAGGGTTCGAAGCGCGCTGGCGGGTACCCGCCCTGCGGGAAGGGGCTCGACGC
>MEMX01000070.1:79346-81148 GCA_001768075.1 Anaeromyxobacter sp. RBG_16_69_14
TCCAGAACGTCGTCAACGCGCTGCAATGGGGCAGCTTCTACGGGCTCATCGCCCTGGGCTACTCCATGGTCTACAGCATCCTCATGCTGTTCAACTTCGCCCACGGTGACATCTTCATGACGGGGTCGTACATCGGCGTGGGCGCCGCAACGGGCTTCCTGGCCCTGGCTCAATCCGGCGTGCTCGTGCTCCCGAACTGGCTCATCCTGGTGCTCACGATCCTCGTCTCCATGTTCTTCACCGCGCTCCTGGGCATCACCGTGGAGCGGGTGGGCTATCGGCCGCTGCGCGACGCGCCCCGGGCCTCGGCGGCGATCACCGGGCTCATGATCGGCATCATCCTGGAGACCGGGAACCTGATCCTGCTCGGTGCACAACGGGTCAAGTTCCCGCCGCTCGTCGCGACCACCTCCTACGAGGTCGGCGGCGTGTACGTGACGAACAAGAAGATCCTGATCGTGGGCCTGTCGCTGGCGCTCATGCTCCTCTTGCACCTGTTCGTGAAGCGCACGAAATGGGGTATGGCCATGCGGGCCATGGCCTTCGATTACGCGGTGGTGCCGCTCCAGGGGGTGCCGCTGAACCGCGTCACCGTCCTGACCTTCGCCATCGGCTCGGCGCTGGCGGCGGTGGCCGGCATCTTCTTCGGTATCGCCTACCCGGTGCTGGATCCCAACATGGGCATCCTCTTCGGCTGGAAAGCCTTCGTGGCAGCGATCCTGGGAGGCCGCGGTTCGATCCTGGGGGCCTGCCTGGCGGGGTTCCTGCTCGGCTTCATCGAGGTCTTCGTGGCGACGATCTTCCCCTCCACGCTGAGGGACCTCATCGCCTACACGCTCATCCTCGTCATCCTCGTCTTCAGGCCCCACGGCTTCTTCGGCGAGGCATACAGCGCCCAGCTCAGGCTGTAGGTCGAGATCGCATAGAGGACCTGCGAGAGGCACATGGCGATTCCCGAGGCTCGCGCCGACGCCCGAGGAGAGCGCACGCCGTCCGGCGAGGGGCCCGGCCGCGGGCTGCGGGCCCTGGGGAGGGAAATCCGCCGCCGCCTCGCCGCGGTGCCGCTCCTGGGCTGGCTCATGGCCGCCATCGTGTCGGTGGCCCTGGAGCAGGCCGGCGGCGAGCCGTTGGCCCTGTTCCTGGGCCTGCCCAAGATCCCGGTCCTCTTCTTCCTCACCGTGCTCAAGGAGCCGCTGCTCGCGCCCCCCACGCTGACGTACGTGCTGCTCGTCTACGTCCTGCCCATCGGGCTCGTGGCCCGCCTCGCCACGCCGGTCGCCAACGCGGCCGCCGCGGCGCTCCTGCGCATGCCGCTCGCCGTGACCGCCGTCGTCCACATGGCGCTGCTCTACGTCGCGCTCCACTACTGGACGGCCCTCTCCGACTACCGGCTGGTCATCGTCAAGGCGAGCCTCATCGCCATCATCCTCACCTTCAGCCTGAACCTCATCAACGGCTACATGGGCGAGTTCTCCTGCTCGCACCCCGGGTTCATGGCGCTCGGTGCCTACGGCGCTTCCCTGGTCTCGGTGCCGCTCTTCGGGAAGAGCGTCCTCTTCGCCACGAGCCCGCTCCTGCCCGCCGCGCTCGGCCCCTTCTGCTTCCCGCTGGCCCTGGCGGCCGGGGGCGCGCTCGCCGCCGCCGGGGCCCTGCTCGTCGCCATCCCCTCGTTTCGCACCCGGGGCGACTATCTGGCCATCATCTCGCTGGCGTTCATGTTCATCGTGAAGAGCGTGGTCGAGAACTCCGAGTGGGTGGGCGGCGCCAGGGGCCTGGCCGGCCAGCCCGACTGGGCCAGCTTG
>MEMX01000070.1:81158-83332 GCA_001768075.1 Anaeromyxobacter sp. RBG_16_69_14
TTCTGCGTCACCTTGCTGTGTCTCTGGATCATCAACAACTTCGTGACCTCCACCCTGGGCAAGGCGCTCAACGCCGTGCGCGACAACGAGACGGCGGCGGAGGCCATGACGGTGGACACCCGCCGGACCAAGATCATCGCCTTCCTCTTCGGCGCGTTCTGGGCAGGCGTGGCGGGCGGCCTCTTCGCGCACGTGCTCCGCTACATCAACCCGGCCATGTTCGGCATCCAGCAGCTGGCCGAGGTCCTGGCGATGGTCTACTTCGGCGGTCTCAACTCGGTGTACGGCTCGATCGTCGGCGCCGTGACCATCAACCTCCTCTCGGAGATGCTGCGCCCGCTCGAGATGTTCAAGTGGATCGCCATCCCGCTCCTGCTCATCCTGGTCATGATCTTCAGGCCCATGGGGCTCGTGGCCTTCCGTGACTTCGACCTGCGGAGCGTCTTCGGGCCGAAGGGACCTTAGGGGATCCGGCGGGGCGGGGGGGGGAGGGGAGCCATGGCGCTGCTGGAAGTGAAACGGATGAGCCATCATTTCGGCGGCCTCCAGCCCGTCCTCGACTACAACCTCTCCATCGACCGGGGCCAGATCCTGGGCCTCATCGGGCCCAACGGCGCAGGCAAGACCACCATCTTCAACCTCATCACCGGCATCTACCGGCCCAGCGAGGGCGACGTCGTCCTCGACGGCCGCAGCATCGTCGGCCTCCCGCCGCACCGGATCGCCGCGAGCGGGCTGGGCCGCACCTTCCAGGAAATGCGGCTCTGGCGCCACATGACCGTCCTCGAGCACCTCAAGCTCGCCATGTATTCCCGGATCGATTACGGCCTCGCGGGAGCGTTCCTCGGCACCTCGCGCCGCAACGCCCAGGAACGGGAGTTCGAGGAGGAGGCCATGGGACTCCTGCGCATGCTGGCAGTGGACCGGCACGCCTCGCAGCTCGTGACGAACCTCTCCTACGGCGAGCAGCGGCGCGTCGAGATCGCGCGGGCGCTCGCGACCCGGCCCAAGGTCCTCTTCCTCGACGAGCCGGCCGCGGGCATGAACCCGGACGAGATGGTCCGGCTCATCGAGATCGTCCGGAAGCTCCACGAGGAGCTGGGCCTGGGCATCCTGCTCATCGAGCACCGGCTCCGGGTGGTCATGGAGCTGTGCCAGGCGGTGCAGACGCTGGTCTTCGGCGAGGTCGTGGCCCAGGGGACGCCCTCCGAGATCCAGAACGATCCGAAGGTCATCGAGGCCTACCTCGGCGAGCAAAGGGTGGAGGACTGATGCTGGCGGTGGAGAGCCTGCGCGTGTCGTACGGCCGGATCCGGGCCCTTCACGGGATCGAGTTCCGGCTCGAGCCAGGCGAGATCGTGACCATCATCGGGGCCAACGGCGCCGGCAAGAGCTCCACGCTGCGGGCGATCTCGCGCATGGTGCCCGCCGAGCCCGGGTCCCGCATGACGTTCCGGGGAAAGGACCTGCTCTCCTATCCCGCGGACAAGATCGTTTCCGAGCTGGGGATCTCCCACGTGCCCGAGGGCAGGCGGCTGTTCGGTAACCTGACGGTGACCGAGAACCTGCAGCTCGCCGCCTTTGCGCGAAAGGACCGGGACGCTGTGCGGCGCGACATCGCGAGGGTCTTCGACATCTTCCCTCGCTTGCAGGAGCGGCGCGCGCAGAAGGCGGGGACCATGTCCGGCGGCGAGCAGCAGATGCTGGCGGTGGGCAGGGCCTTCGTGAGCGGCCGGCAGGTGATGCTGCTGGACGAGCCCTCCATGGGGCTGTCGCCGTTGCTCATGATGCGCGTGTTCGACGCGCTCCGCGAGATCAACAAGGAGGGCACCGGCATCCTGCTCGTCGAGCAGAACGCACGCATGGCGCTGCAGTTCGCGCAGCGGGCCTACGTCCTCGAGAACGGTAAGATCGTGCTCCAGGGCAAGAGCAAGGAGCTGCTGGACAGCCCCGAGGTCAAGAAGGCTTACCTGGGCGGATGACTTGATCTGGGTGGCGCGCCACCATCAGCCCGGCTTGCGCGCGACGGCGTACAGGACGTCCCACGTCGCCGCCACGCCGTCGGGCCCGCCGTGGCGAGCCTGGTACACGCGAGCCATGCGCTCGAGCGCGCCGCGCGCGCCGAGGCCGCGGGTCGAATCCGCCTGACCGGTCTCGGCGGACGCGTTGCCCGC
>MEMX01000070.1:83343-83729 GCA_001768075.1 Anaeromyxobacter sp. RBG_16_69_14
TCAGCGCTCGCAGCAGGGCGAGCGGATGAGCGTGGCGCTCGACGATGCGCTCCGAGGTGAGCGTATCCGCGGCGAGGCCCGCGCCGTCGAGCGCGGCCGCGATATCGCGCTCACCGTGAAAGTGGTGGCAGCGGTCGGGTGCACCGCCGGCGAGCGCCTCGCGCCAGGCGCCGTGGAGCTCGTGGAGCGTCGCCCCGCCGAAGAGTGCGATCGCGACGACGCCGCCCGGGGCGAGCACGCGGTACGCCTCGGCCAGGGCGAGCTCCAGCCGCGGCAGCCATTGTAGGGTGGAGCTGGAGAGCACGAGGTCGAACGCGCCCGCCTTGAAGGGCAGCCCCTCGGCGTCGCCCACGCTCACGTGCGCGCTCGCGGACCGGCGCCGCGCG
>MEMX01000070.1:83789-97181 GCA_001768075.1 Anaeromyxobacter sp. RBG_16_69_14
TCCCCGCCAGGCGCGCGAGGAGCGCCCCGGTGCCGGCGCCCACGTCGAGGACTCGCCGAGGCGCGGACACGGCCGGCAAGGCGAGCTCGAGCAGCCGGTCCACAGCGCGGCGCTGGACGATGGCGTGAACGTCGTACTCCGCGGCTCCGCGGCCAAAGGCTCGGCGCACCCTGGCCTTGTCGACCGAATTCACGACGGTTCCGCGAGGAAGCGGGCGAGCAGCTCGTTCACCAGCGCCGGGCGCGAGAGGTGAGGCGCATGGCCGAGTCCGGGCAGGACCCGTCGCCGCGCGCCCGGGATGTGTGCCTCCGCGAAGGCGGAGGCGGTGGGCAGGCAGATGGGGTCGCGCTCACCGTGGACAACGAGCGTCGGCACGCTCACTTCCCGCAGCCGCGGCCGCTGATCCGAGGCGAGGAGCGCCTCGAGCCCCGTCCGCGCGGCGGCGACCGAGACCGGGGGCACGCCCGCGAGCACGCGGCGCTCGATGTCGGCGAGCTGCGCCCCGTCAAGCTCGCCGGCGACGAACATCCCCTCGAAGAAGCGGTGCAAGGTCTTCTGCGGTTTGCGCTCCAGGCGCGCGGCGAGCGCGCGGACGCTCACCTCGGTGAGGCCGTGCGGCCAGTCGCCACCAGCCGTGAAGCGCGGGGTGGTGGAGATGAGCACCAGCGCGGCCAGCCGATCCTGGACGCCGGGCAGCGCCTCGAGCGCGACCTGGCCTCCCATCGACCACCCGACGAGGGCGGCGTCGGAGAGGTCGAGCCGCTCGATCAGCGTCGAGAGGTCGCGGGCGTGGTCCTCGATGGCGTGGCCCTCCTCCGGCGCCGGCTTCTCGCAGGGAGATCGGCCATGACCACGCAGATCGTAGGCGATGGCGCGATGCGACGGTGCAGGCGCCTCCATCTGCCAGGCGAAGGAGCAGCTCGACATGGACCAGCCGTGGACGAACACCACAGGGCGGCCGGCTCCGGCCTCCTCCCAGTGGATCATCACGCCCGGTTCGGTCTCGAGGTATGGCATCGCTGGTCGCGCTCCGCGGTCCACCTGCCGGCAGCCTACCAGCGCCCCCGCTATCGTCAACCAGTTCCGTCAGGGTGGTTGACGACACCGATCGGCCCCGGGGGTGGTGACCGAGACCGCCGTTCGGCATCAACCGGTGGCGCCAGCTCGCCTGCCACGCCTGGGGAGAGCGGTCGACCCGGATGGCGAGGGTGCGACATCGATTGCACCCTGGACATTGCGTCATCCTGTCCATCCTACCAGCAGGGCACACTCTTCGCTGCTGGCAGCGCGTGCTTGCGTCGCCCTTCGTCGCAGGGAGTCGACACGGACGCCACTGCACGAATTCGTTGGCGCTCGTGTTGGCGCGATTGATCGCACCGGGAGGTCGCGGCTGGCATGGAGGGCGCTTCATGTCGACGCGACCGCGCCTGGGAGACGCGGCGAACGACAGAACGACAAAGGAGGAGTACGCGATGTTCAGACGAGCGCTGTTGGTGACAAGTATTGTTTCGGCCGTAGCGATTCCCGTCGGTTTCGCCAATGCCGACGTGGGCGCCACCGCCAGACCGGCTTTCAAGATGCCGTTCTCGTATGGCAAGACGTTCTACGCCAACAACTGGCAAGGGCACAAGCCGAAGAACTCGATCGATTGGCAAAGCTACGGCAAGGACGCTGTCGACAAGGAGCCGGTGAAGTCGGCGGCGTCGGGGACGGTCACCACCGTGCGTGACCTCGGCAACGACAGCTACGGCAAGTATGTCGTGGTCTCGCACGGCCGCGGTTGGCAGACGCTGTACGCCCACCTGTCCGCTTTCTCGGTCAAGGTGAATCAGAAGGTCTCCACCGGCACGCAGCTCGGCAAGGTCGGCAGCACCGGCGGTTCACAGGCTCCCCACCTGCACTTCGAGGAGAAGCTCAACGGCTCGGTGCAGACCCCGGTGATCAGCGGCACCACGGTCGGTTACGGATCGAAGAAGGCGCTGACCAGCAAGAAGGGGTAGCGGCCTCCGCCGTGGTCGGGTCGCCTCGGGGGATCGCTCCCCCGAGGCTCCCACGGATCCGGAGAGTAGAATCTCACAGCGGCGACCAGTTGATGTGATTCTCCAGCGTCACCGCCGCCGCTGTGAGCTGATGTCCGGCGCCTTGCGGCGCCTCAAGCGGAGGGGAGAACTCTCCCCCCGCGCCCCCCATCTCGAGCGTCAGTTCTTGTGGCATGCGCTATCAGGGGCATCCGAGGGCAGCCGCTCGCTGCCTGGGCTCACGCCCTCTTCCGTCGGCGAGAACGACGTCAACCCTCAACCAGAGACATCTAGCGCCCTGTGGCCTGGCCTCCCTCGACCGGCGGCGCCTTTCCGTCCACGTACACGAGGTGTCGGTCCACGGCGTCGTTCGCGTCCACGAAGGACAGCTGCATCTGCTTGCCGAGCGCGATGGAGATCTTCCGGAGCAGATCCCATCCCGGCGGGCGCATCCCGATGCCCTTCTCGACGCGCGCGATCATTGGCTGGCTCACGGCCACGAGCTTCGCGAGCTCGACCTGGGTCATACCCGCCTGCTTGCGCATGGCACGTACAGCCAGAGCGATCTCCGCCACGGTTCCGCGCTGCTCGTAACCGAAGCGGAAAGTGGGACTCTTCAGCTCTGTCGCCATGGCCTCGGCGTGAGAAATGCCGACGACCTTGGGCGTCTTCTTGCTCTTACGAGCCATGAGCGCGCCTGCCTCAACGAAACGGGTTGACCACCTTGAGGCCCTCGAACACCCGCCCGTCTTGGAGATCTTCGGTGAGCAGCACGGCGCACCCGCTGCGCTGAGCCGCACGCACGATCAACGCGTCCCAGATTGAAACCTGATGGTCGCGATGTAGATCGATAGCCGCCAGGAGGTCGTCGAGAGTCGGGGCCACCACGTCGAGTTGGGCGAGCACCTCTATCTTGCGACGCGCCACCCCGGGATCGGTACCGAGCTTGCGGGTGGTGATGGCGAAGTACTCCTGCAACACCTGCAGCGACACGACGCTGGTTCCGGCGGCGCGGTGCTCAAGGATGATCTCGATCGCGCGCTTCTGCTTCTCCGGCGAGTCGCCGTCGTCCGCGCACACGAGGATGTTGGTGTCGAGGAAGCTACGAGCGCTCATGCGCGTCCTCGCGAGTCCAGCGTTGGCCGCGCGAGTGGCCGCCGGAGTGGAGCGAGAGACGCCGGAACTCCTCTGCCCAAGCGTCGCGGCCACCCTTGGCTAGCTGCTCCACGTAGTCGCGAAGGAGATCATCCAAGCTCTTGCCCAGCGCCGCGGCTCGTTCACGCGCGCGAGAGACGGTCTCTTCGTCAACCGATAGCGTTAGGGTCATACGCGTCGCTCCTCCAGTTCGGGCTCTGCGACGAGTTCGCTGCCCAAGCGGATCGCTGCTCTGAAAATGGCTCCGACATTTTTCTATTACCAGGGTGTTATATCGCTGTCAAGTGCGCGTAGTGACTGGCGATCCCGACCTGTTGAAGTGCGGTCGCCGTCTGGGCGGCCGGCTCCGCCCCCCTGCCAGCGAGCTCCGCACATCACTTCTGGTGACTGTCACGGAATCCGCGAGGTGAGGGCGAGCGACGGGCCGCGGCTAACGGCCCTCGCGCCTCTCGGCGAGCCGTACTACAGTCGGCGCGTGGCAGACCCCCCCTTGCGCATCGCGCAACCCGAGGATCTCGACCCGCTCGGTGACGCCCTCTCCGCCTTCGGCATCGGGATGACGCTCGTCGATCGCGGGATGCAGGTGCGCTGGGCCAACGGCTGGATCCTCGGGATGGCCCGGGAGCTGTCGTGCGGTGGCAGCCACTGCTTCTCGGCGATGTGGAAGTCGAGCCAGCGCTGTCCGGACTGCCTCCCGCTCCTGGTGTTCCGCACCGGCGAGGCCCAGGAGGGCGTCCGCGAGCGCGGGCGGCCGGGTGCGCCCGTCGAGGCGTACCGCGTGCGCGCCGTGCCGGTGGTGGACGCCGCGGGCGAGCTGCGCTGGGCGGCCGAGAGCTTCGTGCGGCTCTCCGGGCTCGGCGTCGCGTCCGACCTGGCTTCGGGGTTGAAGAGCCTGGCGTCCGAGGCGGCGGCGGCCAGCAGCGCAGCGCTGGTGGTGGTCGACGCGCAGGAGCGCATCGTCTCCTGGGGGCCGGCCGCGGTGGAGGTCTTCGGCTGGGCGCTCGACGAGGCGCTCGGCCGGCGCATCGACCTGCTCGTGCCGGCAGAGCGGCTGGACGAGGAGCGAGCCATCGCCGAGCGCGTCGCGCGCGAAGGCCGGTTTCCACGCACCGAGACGGTCCGCTGCGCCAGGGACGGCCGCCTCGTGCCGGTGGCGCTCTCGGCTGTGGCGCTGCGCGACGAGGCAGGCGCGTTCATCGGTCGCTCGTGCACCTTCGAGGACCTCTCGGTGCTGCACCAGCTGCGCGGTCGGCTGGCGGCGCAGGAGCAGCTCCTCGCCCATGTGACGCGCGAGGCGGCGGACGCCATCCTGGGCGTGGGACGCGACGGCTGCGTCACCGGGTTCAACCGGGCGGCGGAGGGGCTCCTCGGGCTCGGCGCCGGAGAGGCGCTGGGGCGGCCGCTGGCGGAGGTGGCGGGCGATCCCGCCGCGACGGCGCTGCTCGGGCAGGTGGAGCGCGAGAAGGTGGTGCGCGGCGTGCGCGCTGCATGGCGGCGAGCCGACGGCGAGGTGCCGGTGGAGGTCAGCGCGGCGCTGCTCGCCGGCGGAGGGGTGGCGCTGGTGGCGCGCGACGTCTCGGGCCAGCTCGAGCTCGAGCGCCGCATGATGCGCTCCGAGAAGCTGGCGGTGGTAGGGAGCCTCGCGGCCGGACTGGCGCACGAGATCGGCACTCCGCTCAACGTGATCAGTGCCACCGCCGAGTACCTCATGGTGGACGGCGCGCCCGGAGAGCGGGCGCGCCGCCTGCGCGAGATCGTGGGCGAGACCGACCGTATCAGCCGTCTGGTGCGCGAGCTGCTCGCCTTCGCGCGCGGGAGCGGGGCCGAGCGCGCCCTGGTGGACGTCCCTGCCGCGGTCTCCCGGGTGCTCTCGCTGCTCGCCATCCCCGCGGAGAAGAAGCGCGTGCGCGTCGAGGCAGACCTGCCGGCGACGCTCCCGCCCGTCCTTGCCGATCCGGACGGCCTGCATCAAGTCCTGGTGAACCTGCTCGTGAACGCGGTGAGCGCGGTGGGGGATGGGGGGCGCGTGGGCGTGCGCGCCCGGACCGGGCCGGACGGCGCCCATCTGGCGCTCGAGGTGCACGACGACGGTCCGGGCGTGCCGGAGGCGCTGCGCGAGCGCGTCTTCGACCCCTTCTTCACCACCCGACCCGACGGGACCGGGCTCGGCCTCGCGGTGTGCGCTCGCATCGTGGCGGCGCACGGTGGCGACCTCCGCGTCGGTGCCGGGCCGCTCGGCGGGGCATGCTTCAGCGTGCTGCTGCCGGTGGCGCCGGAGGCGGGTCGATGACGTCCAGCTCGCCGCTCTCGGTGCTGGTGGTCGAGGACGACCCGCGCCTCCTCGACATCCTCACCTCGCACCTCGACCGCATGGGGTACGGGGTCCGTGGCGCGAGCGGTGCTGGCCGCGCGCTGGAGCTCCTCGCCGAGGCGCCGTCCGACGTGGTCCTCTCGGACGTGCGCATGCCCGGCATGGACGGGCGCACGCTGCTCCAGATCTCACGCGAGCGGTTCCCTTCGGTGAAGGTCGTCCTCATGACCGCCTTCGGGTCGGTGGACGACGCGGTCGAGGCGATGCGCGCCGGCGCCTACACCTACGTCACGAAGCCGTTCAAGGTGGACGAGATCGCCGCGGTGCTGCGCAACGCGGCGCGCGAGGTGGCCCTGGGGCGCGAGGTGGAGGGGCTGCGGCGCGCGGTCCGCGGGCGCTGGTCGGCGGACGCGCTGCTGGGCAGTTCGACCGCCATGGCCGCAGTCCGCCACGCGCTACGCGAGGCGGCGCAGGTGACGGCCACCGTCCTCGTGACCGGCCGGAGCGGCACGGGCAAGGAGCTCGCCGCGCGCGCCATCCACTTCGAGGGCCCGCGCGCGGCCGGGCCCTTCGTGCCGGTGAACTGCGCCGCCATCCCGGAGGCGCTCTTCGAGTCGACGCTCTTCGGCCACCGCCGGGGCGCCTTTACCGGCGCCGAGAGCCAGACCGGCCTCGTCGAGCAGTCGTCGGGCGGCACCCTCTTTCTCGACGAGGTGGGGGAGATCCCGCCCTCGCAGCAGCCGAAGCTCCTGCGCGTCCTCCAGGACTCGGAGCTCACCCCGCTCGGCGCGCCGCGCAGCGTGAAGGTGGACCTGCGCGTGGTGGCCGCGACGAACCGCGATCTCGAGGTGATGGTCGGGCGGGGCGCGTTCCGCGAGGACCTCTTCTGGCGCCTCGACGTGCTGCGCATCCAGCTGCCCGAGCTGCGCGAGCGCGCCGAGGACGTGCCGGCCGTCGCCGAGCACCTCCTCTGCGAGGTCGCGCGCGAGCAGGGGGCGCCCGCGCTCGGCTTCACCGGCGCCGCGCTCGATGCGCTGCGGCGCCGCGCCTGGCCGGGCAACGTTCGCGAGCTGCGCAACGTCCTCGAGCGCGCCCTGCTGGCGGCGCGCGGGCGCAGGGTGGACGTGGTCGATCTCCCCTTGGCAGTCCGCCCGGGAGCGCCTATCCCGTCCCGAAACTCGGAGTCCTCCGTGACGCTGCCCCCCGGGGGGCTCACGCTGGCAGAGGTGGAGAAGGCGCACATCGAGCGCGTGCTCGCCCTGTGCGGATGGAACCGATCGGCGGCGGCGCGGGCTCTCGGGATCGATCGCCGCACGCTCTTCAGCAAGATCCAGCGCTACGGCCTCATCGGTCCGCTCCGGCCCTTGGCGGAGGAGGGCGGGGACGAGGGGGACGAGGGCGGCGTCACCGGTTGAGACCGGACGCGCGGCGGGAGACCTCCGGAGGCTACCAAGGGGCAGCGGCCGGTACGCTTCGGCCCTCTATCGAGGGAATCATCACGGCGCGACGCCCGTCACCGCTTCAGGCCGAAGGCTGCGCGGCGAGGACGGGCCCTCTCGACCGGCCTGGCGGATGCCTGCCGCCGCGGCGCGCGCGCGGCTGGAGGCCGCGAGTGCCGAGGCGTCCACCCGGGCAACGCCGAAGGCTCGAGCCAGGTCCGCTGGTGCGAGCCGTGAGCCATCGGCGAAGGCCGCTGCCAGCCAGGCGCCGCTCTCCTTCGAATGCCACCACGACGGTGGCGAACGGGCCGTCAGGAAGGCCTCCCCTTGCGCGGCGAGGAGGAGCGCCCGCAGAGCGTCGGCGCTCTCGAGGAGCGGGTCGCGGTCGAGGAGGAAAAGCTGCAGCTCGTCGGTTTCGACCGGCCGCGCGAAGGCGCGCTCCAGGATCGCCTTCGCCACGGCGGGGCTCCCCTCGCGCTTCCCGGCGCGCCCGATCTCGACCAGCACGCGCGCCGCCAGTGTGCGGGCCCGGTGCAGGCGGCGCGCCGCTGCGGCGCGGACGATAGGTACGAGGTGGCTGTCGTCGAGCCCGGTGCGCTCCGCCAGCCACCTCGGATCGCCGGCGAGGTCCTCGAACACTCCGCCCCACGTCTCGGAGGTGACCGCGCCGAGGCGGCGGAACTCGAGCATGGGCGTCGAGACGTACGCGTAGTAGGCCGCCACGCCCATCTCGTGCAGGAGCGCTCGCAGCTCGGTGGCGCCCCCCTGGGGAGCGAAGGAAACGCGCACGCTTCGCGGGACCTCGACAGGCAGCGCTAGGGCGCGCGGGTCCTTGCCGGAGCGCGCCTCGAGGTCCAGGACGACGCCGGGCCGGCCCGGGAGGTCGAGGCCGATCGTGGCCAGCATCTTCCCGACGTCGCCGGCCGCGCGGCCCGTCGGAAAGGCGCGCGCATCCTCGCCCGCGCGCAGCAGGCGTGGCATGTCGCGGCCTCGCAGCTCGGCGAGGCCCGTGCCCATCTCCACGTGCGCGAGGGCGTCCACGAGCGCGCGGTACTCGGCGTCGGTCTCGCCGAGCACCGAGTTGGCGAGGGCGCCGAGGCGGCGGATGGGCTCGCCGCGCAGCTCGACTGCCAGTGCGAGGAACGAGCTGTAGCCGATGCGCTCGGCGGCGGCGGCGATGCCACGCCAGCGCGCGTCAGCGATGGCCGCGCCGCGCCGCTCGGCGTCCGCCCATGCGCGCTCGAGCCCGGCACGGCGCTCCGGATCCGGCTCCAGGGCGAGGAGCGCGGGCACGCGCTCGGTGGCCACCGTGCGGCCTTCCCAGGTGAGCGCGAGCCGCCCGGCCGCCGCCGGCGAACCTGCGGCCGCCTCGCGGGCCAGGTGCTCGCCGACGAGGAACGCGTGGAGCAGCGCGAGGGCGCGCCGCTCGTCGCCCTCGGAACGGTCGCGCGCGTCCTTCACGAAGGCGACGGTCTCGGGCGAGAAGAGCGCCTCGCGACCGGCCAGGCTCGCCTCGAGGTTGGGCGCTGCGCCGCGGGTCCAGGTCTCCCAGAGGAGTCTCGCTTGCGCCGTGAGGAGCTGGTCTACCCCGGTGCGGATCGAGGCGAGGCGCTCCTTATCCCCCAAGAGGGGCAAGGGGGCGGAGCACGTGGCCTCGGTCGCGGGTTTCGGTCCCCCCCCGCTTTCGGGGCGAGCCTCGGGGAGAGTGGTCCGGTCGCCGTGGGCGCAGGCCGCGCAGGCTACGAGCAGGGTTGCGATGCGGCTGGCGCGGCTCACGTGCCGGGCATGTTAGCCCGAGTTCGGCCTCGGACGGTAAGCTGCGTTGCCCGTGCGAGAGTTGCCAGGCGGCTCGGGGCTGCCCCGAGCAGGGAGAGGCAAGTCGCTCCGGCGATTCGCTCCGGGCGGGGTACCGCCCCGGGGGAGGAGTGGAATGAATCGACGCGATGCTGCCCGGGCGCGGGCGAGATTGCAGGCGGCGGTGCGGACGTTCTTCGCGGCTCGCGAGTTCGAGGAAGTGGAGACGCCGTGCCTCGTGTCCGCCCCGGGGATGGAGCCGCACATCGACGCCTTCGAGGCGCCGTTCCTGCTCGAGGGCTCCGGGGCGGCGCGGCCCCTCTGGCTCCACTCGAGCCCGGAGTACGCGATGAAGCGGCTCCTGGCCGAGGGCTTCCCGCGGATCTTCCAGCTCGCGCGCGTCTTCCGCAACGGCGAGGTCTCCGCGACGCACAACCCGGAGTTCACGATGCTCGAGTTCTATCGGGGCGAGACCGACTACCGGGGG
This sequence comes from Anaeromyxobacter sp. RBG_16_69_14, assembly GCA_001768075.1. Classification (GTDB taxonomy): domain Bacteria; phylum Myxococcota; class Myxococcia; order Myxococcales; family Anaeromyxobacteraceae; genus Anaeromyxobacter_A. Next base: position 92,994 of record MEMX01000070.1, read on the forward strand.
ATCATGGCCGACCTGGAGGAGCTCATGGGGTTTTGCGCTCGAGAGCTCACCTTCGGCACGCGCGTGCGAGCCGGCGGTCGCGAGCTCGAGCTCTCGGCACCCTTCGAGCGGCTCACGGTGGCCGACGCCTTTCGAACCCGAGTCGGCATCGATATCGGGGCTTGCGGGGGCGGCGTGGCCGAGCTGCGCTCCCAGCTCATCGGCCGCGGCCTCGACGAAGGCCGCGCTGACGACAGCTTCGAGGACCTGTTCTTCCGCGCATTCCTGCAGCACATCGAGCCGACCATCGGGCTCGGTCGTCCGACCTACCTGGTGGACTGGCCCGCGCCGATGGCGGCGCTCTCGAAGGTGAAGGCGTCCGACACGCGCTTCGCGGAGCGCTTCGAGCTCTACGCGGGCGGCCTGGAGCTCGCGAACGGCTTCTCCGAGCTCACCGACGCCGCGGAGCAGCGGCGGCGCCTGGAAGAGGAGCGCGCCCTGCGCCAGCACATGGGACGGCCGGCCTACCCGCTCGACGAGCGGTTCCTGGCGGCCCTACCGCACATGCCGGAGGCGGGCGGGGTCGCGGTGGGCCTGGATCGGCTCCTCATGCTCCTCACCGGCGCGGCAGCGATCGAGGAGGTGCTCCTGTTCCCGGCGAAGGAGTTCCTGTAGGTGGCCACACGATCCTTGATGCGCACGCCCGCGCGCCACTGCTAGCCTCGGCCAGTGACGCCGCCCTTCCCCGAGAGCCCACGCCGCGCCGAATACGTGGCCCGGATCAATCGTGTCATCGACCACATCCAGGCCCACCTCGACGGCGAGCTGTCGCTGGTGGTCCTGGCCAAGGTGGCGAGCTTCTCGCCCTTCCACTTCCACCGTGTCTTCGCGGCCATGGTGGGCGAGACCCTGAACCAGTTCATCACCCGGCTGCGCGCGGAGCGGGCGGCGGCGCGGCTCTCCCTGAACCCGGGCCAGTCGATCACCGAGATCGCCCTCGACTGCGGCTACTCTAGCCCGGCCGCCTTCTCGCGCGCGTGCCGCGAGGCCTTTGGGGTGAGCCCCAGCGCCTGGCGCGACGGAGGCCGCCGGGACCGCAAGATCGGCAAAGAGGAGAGCAAGCCAGGCCAATCGAAAAGCAATCCGGGAAAGGACTTCGCTGTCGTCTCCTTCCATATTGACCTCCAGACGAATCAACCGACCTGGAGGGTCCAGATGAAAGCGAAGAAGGCGGAGATCGTGGTAGACGTGAAGGAGCTCCCCGAGATGCATGTGGCCTACGTGCGCCACATCGGGCCGTACGCCGGGCAGGGCCAGCTCTTTGCCGAGTTTTTCGGGAAGCTGATGCGGTGGGCTGGACCGCGCGGCCTGATCCGCTTTCCCCAGACCAAGATGCTGAGCGTCTACTATGACGATCCCCACGTCACCGAGGAGGGCCGGCTGCGGGTCGATTGCGGCATGACCGTGCCGCCCGAGACCCAGGCCGAGGGTGAGGTGGGCAGGACTACCCTCCCGGCCGGCAAGTACGCGGTGGCCCACTTCGAACTCGGTGAGCACGAGTACAGCGAGGCCTGGAAGGCGGTCATGGGCGGCTGGCTGCCCGAGAGCGGCTACCAGCCCGACGACCGCCCCTGCTTCGAGCTCTACCTGAACGATCCCAAACAGCACCCGCAGGGCAAGGCGATCGTCGACATCTGCGTGCCCGTCCGGCCGATGTAGCTCGACTCGCGAGACCGGTCGGCGCGAGGGGCTCCGCCAGCTGTGGGCGAGGGACTTGGCGGGTCCTGCCCCGACGAGTCGGCGCCGGCGCCGCGCAGGCGCGCTAGAGGGGGCGGACGAGCCGGCGCCCTCACTCGAGGCGGCTCGACAGGGGGTAGACCATGCGCTCCGAGCGGATCCTCGTCCCGGCCGTCCTGTTCGCGCTCGCAAGTTTCGCTCCCGATCCCTTCGCGGCTGGAGCCACGGCGAGCGCCGCCGTCTCCAGCCCGACCGGCGGCGACGGGAGCGCGGTCGGGGACGGGATCATAACGGTCATGACGCAGAACCTCTACCTGGGCGCCGACATCGAACCGTTGATCGGGGCGATCATCGGAGGCGCCACGCAGGAGCAGATCGAGCTCCTCGTCGGCCAGGGCTGGGCCCTGGTGCAGAAGAACGACTTCCCGCGGCGCGCAGAGGAGATCGCCGACCTCGTCGAGCAGGTCCGGCCGGAGCTCATCGGTTTACAGGAAATGGCGCTCTGGCGCGTCGAGACGCCCGGCGACGGCGCGCCCGGCGCTCCGCCAGACGCGATCGAGGTCGATTATCTAAGTATCCTCCTCGCCGCGCTCGCCGCCCGCCACCTCGACTACGTCCCGGCCTCGGTGATCCAGAACTTCGACGGTGAGTTCCCGGGTCGCACCGGTACCGGGGAGCGCTTCGACCTCCGCTATACCGACCGCGACGCCATCCTGGCGCGCAGCGACGTGACGTTCACCAACCCGCAGGGCGGGAACTTCGCCGCGATGGTCGGCCCCGACGTCGGCGTCCCCATCGCCATCCCACGGGGCTGGACCTCGGTGGAGGTGGAGCTCCAAGGCGAGAGACTCCGGGTGTTCGAGGCGCACCTCGAGACGAGCAGCCCCATCCAGGAACTCCAGGCCCTGGAACTCGTCATACGCGCGGAGGCTGGCGTGACTCCGGTGGCGCTTCTGGGCGACTTCAATTCCGACGCGAACGGGACCGGGACGGACACCTACGCCGCCCTGCTCGCTCCCGCCTTCCGGGACGCGTGGTCCGTTGCACACCCCGGAGAGCCGGGGCTCACCTGCTGCCACCTCGCCGATCTCACGCTGGCGGGCCCGCCCTTCACGACCCGCATCGACCTCGTGCTCACCGGCAAGGGCGTCACTCCGGTGCACGCCGAGATCCTGCCCTCCCTCGAATCCGCCGACTTCGCGGTGGGCGATGTCTGGCCCTCGGACCATGCAGGCGTGGGGGCGACGCTCCGGCTCGCGAAGCCGCGGTTCGTCCACCTCTCCGCCGAGTGAGTTACGAGCTGGCCGTCGTCGCGCTGGACTGACGGTGCGTCGAATTCCTCCGGAGCACCCGGCAGCAGTGCGTCGCTCACGCCCCTTCCGGGGCGCTCATGGCGGTGCCCGATGACCAGCCTTCTCTCCGAGCACGCCGCCCAGCTGGAGGAGCGCCTGGCGCAGCTCGTCGGGCGGCACCGCGGTGAAGCAGAGCCGCACCCAGCTCTCGAAGTCTCGGCCCGAGGCCGGACCGGGGGTGAGCAGCACGCCGGCCTCGAGACACCGCGCGAGGAAGCCGTCGAGCGCCTCGCCGGGCCGGAAGAACGGCGCCGCGTCGAAGAAGAGGAACGGGCCGGCCTCGGGCGCGGGAACGCTCGCCACCGCCGCCGCTGCGCGGGCGGCATCGGCGTAAGCCCGGCGGGCCTCCTCCAGCCAGGCGTCGCCCTCGGCGAGCGCCCGCGCCGCCGCGAACTGCATGGGCCGCGAGGCGCAGTAGTTGTCGAAGGTCTGCACGCTGCGCACGGCCTGCATGGCGGCCTTGGGCCCGTGGGTGTATCCGACCCGGGCCCCGGCGAGCGCGTAGCTCTTGGAGAGCGTATGGGTGGCGATGGTGCGGTCCGCCACGTCCGCGTGCAACCAGATGGGCCGGGTGGGCTCGACGTAGACGAGATCCTCGTAGGCCTCGTCGGCGAGGATCCAGAGGTCGTGACGCCTCGCCACGCGCGCCACGGCGGCGACGACCTCGGCGGAGAGCACCCGGCCGGTGGGGTTGTGCGGGCTGTTCACGTAAATGGCCGCGGTCCGCTCCGTGACCTTACGTTCCAGCGTCTCCTCGGGATCGAAGCCGCGCTCGCCGAGGCGCGTGAAGAACGGGACCTCGACCGGCGTGCAACCCCGCAAGCTGACGATGCCGCGAATGAGCGGCCAAAAGGGTGAGGGTAGCAGCAGCTCCTCGCCCGGCTCCAGGAGCGCCGCGATCACCATGGCGAGGCCGCCGGTTGCGCCGGGCATCACCTGGAGGCACTCCGGATCGATCTCCGCGCCGTAGCGCACCGCGAGGCGCGCCCGGATCGCCTGGAGCAGCGCGCCCTCTCCCTGGACGGGCGCGTAGTTGTGCAGGCGCGGGTGCTCAGCGGTGCGCTGGGCCTCGGCGCGGGCGGCGGGGAGTGGCTCGAGCCAGGTGTCGCCCACGTGAAGC
>MEMX01000070.1:97209-99197 GCA_001768075.1 Anaeromyxobacter sp. RBG_16_69_14
CCCGCTCGGCGAGCGCGCCATACACGCGGTCGGACAGGCCGTTGGAGCTCGAGCTGACGCGGGGGTGGCGGGGCATCGGACCTCCTGGGGACCCCGGTCCATGCTACCGCATCGAACGCTGGGTTCCTCTCACAGCGGCGATCAGTTGACGTGATTCTCCAGCAGTGTCACCGCCGCCGCTGTGAGCTGATGTCCGGCGCCTTGCGGCGCCTCAAGCGGAGGGGAGAACTCTCCCCCCGCGCCCCCCATCTCGAGCGTCAGTTCATGTGGCATGCGCTATCACACCATGCGTAGCCCGTCTCCAGCGTGCGGTATCACAATCCGCGGCCGCGCAGCTCGCGGAGGAGCCCGTCGTAGAATGAGGCGGCGTCGAAGTGCTTCGACCATCCGATCTGGGCCCAGTGATCGGCCTCGATCTCGAACAGCACCTCGCCCCAGCGTTGGGAGGCGGCCGGAACGATCCCGTCGTTCTCGCCGGCTCTTCCACGCAGGTACAAGCACCCGGGCAGCAGGAGCGGGTGGGTGTGGCGCCTCGCGCGCGCGACCCCGACCACGCTGGCGTAGACCACGCCTCGCGCGTCAGGGACCGCGCGGTTGAACTCGGCCATCCGTGCGGTGGTCAGGTCGTGGAATGCGTCGAGCCCGAATCCAAGCAGCTCCAGTGCGCGACGGAGGCCGAGGCGCTCGCCGATCTGTGTCCCGACGTCGGCGAGGGGGGTGCCAAGGTGCGGGGTGCCGATGGTGGTGAGCGAGGCCACCCGCGATCGCAGGTCGAGCCGCGCGATGGCGTACCGGGCGTCGAGGCCACCCATGCTGTGCGCTATGACATTCACGCGCCGGTCGGGGAGCGCGCGGATGCACGCCGCCAGCTCCTCGGCGCGGGCGACGACGGAGCCGGCCGCCGCGACTCGCGGGCAGTGGACGGCCCCGGCCTGGAGCGCCAGCCGCGCCGGAAGGTCGTGGAAGTAGTCGTGCCGTACTCCCGCCACCAGGATCTCGTCGAAGCCGAGGAGCCCGTGGGCCAGCACGACCGGGTGGCGAAGGCGCGGCGCGCGGCGCGGGACACGCCGCGAGCGGAGGCGTCGCCAGAGGAGCCAGACGCCCGCGGCGAGCAGGGCGACCGCGCATGCGCCGATGGCGAACACCGCGAGCGCCCGCCACGCGAGCTGGATGGAGCCGTGCACGGCGACGATGTTGCGTCACCCCGCGCGCCGGGGCAACCGGACGTCGGTTTCGTCCTGCGGGGAAAAACAGGGGCCTTGGTACGTGATGCTCGCACCACTTGCTCGGCCGCGCCGCTCAGTAATCGTATCCGCGCTCCTCGTGGTGCGAGAGGTCGAGCCCGACGGTCTCCTGCTCCTCGTCCACGCGGAGGCCGACCGCGGCGTCGACGAACTTGAGGAGGACGACGGTCGCGAGGGCCGACCATGCGGTCGCGGCCGCGCACGCGAGAAGCTGCACGCCGACCTGGCGCCCGATGGCCACGGCCTCGGTGCCTCCCGCCGCGCTGGCGGCGAACACGCCGGTGAGGATCGATCCGGTGAAGCCGCCGATCCCGTGCACGCCAAACGCGTCGAGCGCGTCGTCGTACCCGAAGCGACGCTTGAGCGAGGTCGCGCCGTAGAAGCACACGACGCCTGCCACGGTACCGATGGCGATGGCGCCGAGGGGGCTGACATAGCCCGACGCCGGTGTGATCGTCGCGAGGCCGGCCACCGCGCCGGTGATGATGCCGAGCGTGCTCGGGCGTCCGTTTCGCAGCCACTCGATCCCGCACCACACCAGGGCTGCGGTAGCGGCGGAGATCTGCGTCACGACGACCGCCATCCCGGCCTGGCCGTTGGCGGCGAGCGCGCTGCCTGCGTTGAAGCCGAACCACCCCACCCAGAGCATCCCCGCGCCGACCACCGAGAGCGTGAGGCTGTGCGGCGGCATGGGCGTCTTCGGAAAGCCGCGGCGCTTGCCGATGTAGAGGCAGGTGACGAGGC
>MEMX01000070.1:99213-100088 GCA_001768075.1 Anaeromyxobacter sp. RBG_16_69_14
CGTGAACGACGATGCCGCCGGCGAAGTCGAGCGCACCCATCTTCTGGAGCCAGCCCCCGCCCCACATCCAGTGCGTCACGGGCACGTAGACGACGAGCGACCAGAGCCCCATGAGGAGGAGCATCGCGCCGAACGCCATGCGCTCCGCGAATGCGCCGATGATGAGCGCGGGCGTGATGATCGCGAAGGTAAGCTGGAACATCGCGAAGACGCTCTCGGGAACGGAGCCCGAGAGCGCGTCGCGCGAGACGCCGCCGAGGAAGGCCTTCCTCGTACCTCCGATGACGGCGTCGAACCCCGGCGCCCCCGGAGTGAAGGCGGCACTGTAGCCCACTGCCACCCAGATCAAGGTCACCAGCGCGGTGATCGAGAAGCACTGCATCAGTACGGACAAGACGTTCTTCGTACGCACCAGCCCGCCGTAGAAGAGCGCGAGCCCCGGGATTGTCATGAAGAGGACGAGCCCGGTGGAGGTGAGCATCCAGGCGGTGTTTCCGGTGTCGAGGGTCGGAGTCATGATCGAGTCGTCCTGGGGTTGTTGGAGCTGGTCTCGCCGGAGCGGATGCGAAGGATGGGGAAGGCGCACGTGCCGGTGGTGCGGCACGCGCTGCCTTGTTCTCGGGACGCTGAAACCCAGTGATAGAGAGCAAGCTACGCGATCTGCGCGAATACTTGGCAAACAAAGCGCCCAAGACTTGGTCAAACACGATCGCTGGCGACCAATTGCTTGCTTCCTGGGCGGCCTGCATGTTTGCCGTGCAGAACCGTGCACGGTTTACAGGCACCGTGCTCGAGTGTTGGGCAGACGCGGTCGGGGAGGTCGCCGCGACCACGCGCCGACTCCTCGGCTCGCTCCACGCGCGCACCTCGGTGAG
>MEMX01000070.1:100115-102988 GCA_001768075.1 Anaeromyxobacter sp. RBG_16_69_14
AGGCGCGGGCGCGCGGTGAACGGCGCGGGGCACGACGTTCGCCTGCGTGACTGGTCGCTTGTCGACCCCATGGACCCGCGTCCCTCGCCCTCGCCCGGCGACTGAACCAGGTCAGCGCCTCGAGGGAGCACCGCGCATTCAGTACTCGAACCCGCTCCCGCCGATGAACTCGCGCATGATCGACGTCGGTGGCACGTGGTCCGGGTAGATCGAGACGAAGCGATCGATGAGCAGGCGTAGCCGCCAGGCCGTGGCGTAGGCGGGCGAGCTTTGCGGTACCTCGAGCAGGTACCGCTCCGCGTAGACCTTCAGCACGGACGGTTCGTAGATGAGCGAGCTGTCGAAGACCGCGTCCGCCTCGCCCTGGAAGGGGAAGATGTGGCGGCGCTCGCCGCGCTCCACCGACGGCCAGCGCAGGATGTTCTCGTCGGCGCGGTAGTTGCGATGGTGTCGGTCGCGCACGATGCGGCGCAGCAACCGGAGGTCGCTGGCCGACGTGCGCGAAAGGCGGTCGAAGGGGAGGGTGGTCACCGGCTGGATAAAGACGCGGTAGAGCTCGCCCTCCTGCGGGATACCGCCCAGCAGGCGGGGGTTGAGCCCGTGGATGCCCTCCAGCATGAGCACGTCGCCACGGCCGAGCTGGATCTTCGGGCCTGCCTGGGGATGGCTCTTGCCGGTGAGGAAGTCGTACTTCGCGGTCGCGACCGTCTCGCCGGCGAGCAGCCGGCGCACGTGATCCTGAAGGACGGGGAGGTCGAGCGCCTCCAGCGCCTCGAAGTCGTAGTCTCCCTTCTCGTCTCGGACGGTACGTTCTCGATCGACGTAGTAGTCGTCCAGCGACAGCCCCACCGGCCGGAGGCCGTCGATGTTGAGCTGCGTGTTGAGCCTCTTGATGAAGGTGGTCTTCCCCGAGGAAGACGGGCCGGCGATCGCGATGATGCGCACCCGGTCGCGGCGCGCGGCGATGTCGTCGGCGATGGAGCCGATCCGCTTCTCGTGGAAGCCCTCCGCCACTCTGATGAGCTGCACCACACGGCCGGAGATGCACAGGTCGTTGAAGGCGCCGACGCTGTTCACGCCCATGCCGTCGAGCCATGCGAGGTGGGCGCTCGCCATGTCGCCCTCCACCCCCGGCGCGAGGGCGGCGGCCAGACCGTTTTCGTCGCGCGAGTCCGGACGCCCGTCGTCGAGGATGAGCCCGTCACCGTGCGGCACGAGCTTCCAGTCACGGAGGGTGCCGGTGGACGGCAGGAAGGGGCCCATCGCCACGGCGTAGAGATCGCCGCAGGTGACGAGCGGGGCGGTCGCCTGCCGCTGCGTGGCGAGCAGGCGCGCCGCGTTGCCCCAGCCACGCTCCTCGAAGTAGGCCTGCGCCTCCTCGACAGGCCATAGCTCCTGCCGGATGGGCGCATCGGCCTCGACGACGAGCTGCATGGCGGCGCTGAGCCGCTCGGCCAGGTGCGCGCGGTCGCCCTCGCCGATCACGTGCACGAGCCGCAGCGGGCCGCGCGACGGGCCCATGCGGATGACGATCTCGGGCGCGATCTGGAGCGCTGCCTCGAGGAGGACCAGCCCCAGGCTGCGGACCCACACGTGGCGTCCCTCGGGCTCGTCGATGGTGAGCGGTGCCACGGCAGCGTCGGCGAAGAGCGGCGTGTTGAGCGAGACGGGCTTCTGGTTGAGGAGGCCCGCCACCACCAGCTTGCCACCCACCTCGCCCGGGAGCACGCGCCTGAGCGGCGTGCCGGTCGCGACGCGTCGCTCTTTCCCGCCGGCGCGCACCGAAACCTCGCGCGCGCGAGGCAGGGAGCGGCCGTGCAGCAAGAGTCCCACGGTGTCGGTCATCTCCACCAGGTCCTCGCGCAGGTGGACGAGCAGCGCGGTGAGGAGGGAGACCGCGACCTTGGGATGGCGCGCGACGAGGTCGGCCCAGCGAGTCTGGTCGAGGCGCGCCAGGACGAGCCCCGACCCGGCGGTCACGGTGACGGTGCGAGGCTGTCGGGTGAGCAGCCCGAGCGCGCCGAAGTGGCCGCCCGGTCCGAGAGCCTGCAGCGCGAGGTCGTTTCGCCGCAACCGAGCCTCGCCCGCCAGGACGAAGTACATCTCGCTGCTCTCCTCACCTTCGCGCACGATCGCCGCGCCGGGCGGCACATCCACGACGTCCGCGACGTCGAGGAGGCGCTCCAGCCCGCGCGGTGGCAGTGCGGCGAGCAGGGGGCTCCTCGCGAGCGCGGCGAGGCAGTCCTCCGGCTGCAAGGACGAGAGCTGCTGCGGGGTAGCTGCCATGAGGTCCTCTCGCGTCGCGACGGCCGGCGATCCGAGGAATTCTAGCCCTGGAGCGGGCTGCGCCCAAAGGGCTTGTCACGGCAACCCGTAGGCAGATCGATTCCTTGCAGTGACCTCACTCCGCGGCCACGACATCGCCGTGTGCTTGTTCGGGCCGTCGTTCGCGCGCATCGCGCTCGGGGCCGCCGGCTCTGACCGACGAGCTTAGCGTTCGATCCGGTACCGCTCGGCGACGACCGGCTCGCCCGCCCCCAGCTCCTCCACGACCGCCTCCACCGCGACGCGCGCTCCGGCCGCCGAGAGCGCGCCGGCGAGTTCTAGCGCGGGCGCGTACCCGAGGCGCGCCGCGACTGCCGTCGGTAACGGCCGCGGTATGACGGCGGAGATCGTGGGCCCGTCGCGCGAATCCTCGGCGCCGCGGTTGCGGTCCCTTCGCACGGCGGCGGAGGGCGATGCCTTCGCGAGCGCGCGCCGTACCCTCGCGTCGCTATGTGGAACCTCGAGTAGGACCACCGTGAAGGTCTCGGAGTCGTGGACGTACGGGCCGAGGCCGCCCCAGTGCCGGTCGAGCTGGCTCGCGAGCTCGG
>MEMX01000070.1:103000-108888 GCA_001768075.1 Anaeromyxobacter sp. RBG_16_69_14
AGGCGGCGCGGGCGAGCTCGCGGCCGGGCTCGAGCGCCTGCCACGCGTGCTCGGGCATGTGGTAGCCCTTCGCCTTCTGTCCTCGGTAGACACGTTCCGCCTTCTCGGCATTCGTCTCGAGCAGCCGCAGCACGTACGCCCCGGCCCGCTGCTCGATCACAGCGCTCGGCGTGTACCTGCCGAGGGTGATCGGGAAGCACGCGCGGCCGGACGCGAGGGCCGTCTTCACCTCGCGCAGGTTCGGCCCCATGAACGGCGCCGGCGGTGGCGGGGGAGCGACAGCCATGTTCGTCTCGACCTCCCGTGCGGTTCGGCCGAGCGATCCGGCCAGCACCAGGATCGCTTCTGCGGCTCGCGCACGCGTGTTCATCGACGAGGGCTTCGAGTACCCACTGGGCACGGCTTCCGTCAACCGCCAATCTATCGCAGCGGCGTGAGCTCGATCGGCCTGAGCTGGCCGTGGCGGCCGGGCACCACCGCATGGCGCGCCGTGTACGGGCGATACCCCACGGCCTCGATCGTGAGCTCGTAGTCGCCCTTCGGCAGGTTGACGAACGAGAAGTAGGGTCCGAATGCGTCGTCCTCGCCCGCGACATACCGCTCGAGCCCGTCGCCTTCCCCCTGGCCGCGCGGGACGAGCGTACGCCGCTCGCCGGCCCCCGTGAGCGTGATGGACGAGAACTTCACGGTCGGGTGTGGCGGGCGATAGGCGCCGGCGGGGTGGTCCGCGGCGTCGACGTCCGCGCCCACCCAGCCGGCGAGGGCTCCCTGCGGAAGGAAGCGGAAGTCCACCGCGGGCGCCCGGCCAGCCCCGATCGTCACGCGGACCTTGCGCGGTTCCGTCCTGTACGCGTCGACCATCAGGCTGGCCTCGTAGACGCCGGCGGGAATGGGCCCGATCTCACGGCCCGCATCTTCCGCTGCGAGGGAGAGCGTCACCGCGGCCCGCCCCGCCTCCACGGGGCGGAGCACGAGCAGCGGGAGCGGCCGTGGGCCCTCCTGCCCATCGTAGGAGAAGCGGAGCCGCAGGGCGCCCGCGGGAAGCCCGGCGCCGGTCCTCTTCTCCACGCTGCCCAGGATCGCCTGGTACTGCGCCATTACCTGCGGTGACGACAGGATGCTGACGTGATCCTCGTCGAACCCGTAGATCATTCTCGCCTCGGCCTGCGCCGGCGCCCGGAGCTGGCTCGCCAGGGTGATGGTACCGTCGCTGGTAGGCCGTAGGAGGCCGTAGCCGCCCCTGTGCCCGAAGAAGAGGTAGTAGTCGATTCCCGGGGGCAACGGCCGCGCGAATAGCGACTGCATGAAACGTCCCTGGGGCTGCATGTCGTTCCACGAGGGGATCACGGCGGGGGAGTGCTTGACGCCAAACTCCGCCAGGGGCTCTCCGCCCCAGGGCGTCGAGATCGACAGGAACAGCTTCACGTACGGGAACTGGCCGCCGTGGTTCAGGAGGAAGGACCGGACCACGAGCCCGCCCATGCTGTGGGCGGTGATGTGGACCTTCTCGAAGCGGTACTTGAGCTGGAGGTTGAAGAGCTTCCAGAAGAGCAGGTGCGCCATCGAGTCGACCGAGGCGCCGGAGGGATAGTAGAAGAACCATACCTGATGGCGGCTGCGGTCGACGTGATCGAAGAAGGCGCGCCAGTCCTGGGGCGAGCCGGCGGCGCCGTGCACGAAGAGGATGGGCGTCCTCGCTGGATCGTAGGGCTCGAGGAAGTAGACGTTGCCCCCCGCCTCCTTGAAGAACTCCATGGGGGCCCAGTAGCCCTGCTTGCCCGAGGCGCTCGAGAACACCGGATCGTCGAGGTGGGCGATGGCGCCGGCCTGCGTGCTGTGCGGTCGCCGGAGGTGGCCGGCGGAGAACGTGGTGCCGACCGGCACGCCCAGCCGGTCAGCGGGGGCGGAGGTGAGCAGGAGGTCGAGCGAGGCGATCACGCCCGCCCCCGAGGCGGCAATCGGCGATGGATAGACGCCGGCCGGCTCGCTCTCGTCGTAGCTCAGGTTGCCGTTCGAGTCGCCGAAGGCGAACAGGCGATGTTCGCCCTTCGGAACGATGAGCTCGTAGCTCCCCGGCTCGTGCAGGAACGCGTGGTGAACGATGGCGATCCGATCGCCGCTCTTCGCGTAGGCGGCCACCACGACCGGCTTGTCCCAGGGGGCCGCGGTTGAGATGCGGCCGACCAGGACCGTGGAGGAGTGAAAGTCCCTCGATTCCTGCTTGAGCTTCAGCAGCGAACAGCCCGGGAGCGCGAGGCAGAGTAAGGCCAGGAGGACGAGCCAGCTCATCCTGTTCCTGGTTCCCCGCGCGGTCGGCTCGATGCGGTCGAGGTCATCGAGTGAAGACCTTCGCCTCCTGGTGAACAGATCCGTCCACCAGCTTCCGATGTCGGACACGCTGCGGCGCATCGGTCGAAGCTGCTCCGAGCGCTCGTCCCCCAGCCGGCGCGTGCTGATCGTCGGCCTTCGCACATGGCCGTTCCGGTCGCTTGGTCCCGCGCAGTGCCCACGCGCGTGCCGTGACCGGGATGGAACTATCCGGCGCGGTTGGCAGGACGCTGCGAATGCGTTCGCGCAGTGCGAGGAGCCGCTCCACGGGCAGCTGTCCCCGGGGACAGTTGGCGCCAGCGCGTCGTACCCGCCGCGCCAGAGCCAGTCTTGGTCCTCCCCGCTGGTCTGGCGCACGCCCGGAACGCCTTGGTGGCCTACGCGGATGCGCTCGTCGCGATCGGCGGAGCGGCGGGAACCCTGTCCGAGGTCGCCCTGGGCCAGGCTTCTCAGCCTGCCCCTGCGCTCGCACCCGCGCGCGACCGCCACGCGCTCGGTCTTCTCAGTCGCCCCTACGTCGATCATCTTCATGCGAGAGCCTCACCGGACCTGTCCGAAACCCAAGAGCATCTCGAGGCCGAGGTCCGAGGCCCAGAGGATACACCGTCGAGGTGCTCACCCTTGCGGACGCCGAGCTGGGCGTGGTGGCGACCTATGGGCCGCGCCGCGATTGCCAGATCATCGGTGGCAAGCGGATCGTGTTCTTGGCCACCCCAATGTAAAGGAAAGCCAGTCCCTGCAGGCATTCGGCGATGCAGGCGCCTAGTCAGGCTCGTCAAACGTGCGAAAGTCCTGCTAGGAGTGGCGGCGTGGCGTTGGCCGATCTGCACCCAACTGACTCTGGCTGGCTGCAGGAGCGGAGCGATGTCGTTCGCCGATACAGTCCTCACCGAGCAAAGACGGAACAGGACCAGCATCCGCCCACCGATGAGGTCGAGATCCTCAGGCGGCGGATTCGGGCAGCACCCGGAACCCGAGCTCCTCCGCGCTGGCACGTACCCTGTCGTCCACGGAGAGGATCGAGAGCGCCGCCCCGACCGCCTGCTCGAAGAGGACCGCTGACGCCAGGTGCAATGCATCGAGCGTGCGGATGGGCTCGACGGGAAAAGGCTGCCCTGCGCGCTCAAGGACGCTCGAGTCGAGGTTGATGACCTCGCACGCCTCCAGGAGATCGCGCAGCCACGTCTTCTTCGCGCGCCGCTCCGCGGCAGTGATCCGTTTCGCGAGGTACGCTCGAAGCAAACCACGTTCGAGCTCGACGCTCGTGAGCGCGGAGGTGACGAGGCGCCCGCCGCTCGCGCCGCCGAGGACACGCTCGTCACCCTCGAGAACGTGCCGCAGGACGGCACTCGTCTCGAGGTAGACGTAAGGTCTCACGAGCGCTCCTCGCGGATCTCGTCGAGGATGCGCCGCGCGGAACCCTCGGGCAGCCACGGGCCGGGGGCACCCTTGAGCAGCCGCTCCACGGCGCGCTGGTTGTCTTCCGCCCGAAGCGGCGAGGGTCGAATGAGGCCGCGCTCCACGGCCTGGTGGAGGCGCAGTTCGCTCAGCGTGAGCGCTCCCTGTTCGGGGCCTGGCCGGCGCAGTTCTGCCACGACCCGACCACGGTCCGTGATGAGCACGACCTCGCCTTGCGTGACTTGCCGTACGTAGTCGCTCAGCCTCGCCTTCAGCTCCCGGATGCCCGCCGTCTTCATGGTTCAAATGTAGTCACGTGAGGTCACGTAAGTCAAACCTGGTCTCGTTGCGGCCTCCCGTGAGGAGACCGGCGGTCCGAGGAATCCTAGCCCCGGAGCGGGCTGCCCCCTGAGGAGGCCGTCACGGCAACCGCACCACGAAGACCTTGAGGTAGCGCGTCTCGGGCACGCCCAGCAGCACCGGGTGATCGCGCGAAGCGCCGCGCCTCTCGATGACCTGCGCGGGCCGGCCCGCGTCGCGCGAGGCGTCGAGGATGACCTCCTCCAGCATCTCCTCGCTCATGTGGTAGCTGCACGAGGCCGAGACGAGCACTCCGCCCGGCTTCAGTACCTGGATGGCGCGCAGGTTGATCTCCTTGTACCCACGCCGCGCCGCCGGGATGGCGGCCTTGTTCTTGGCGAAGGCTGGCGGGTCGAGCACCACCAGGTCGAACTCCGGCTCGCGCTCGGAGGCGTCGCGCAGGTAGTCGAAGGCGTTCGCTTCGACCACCTCCATGTTCGACGCCTGGTTGAGCCCCGCGTTCTCGCTCGCCAGCGCGGCCGCCGATCCCTGCATCTCGATCGCCGTCACGCGCTCGGCGCGCCGCGCGAGCTGGAGCCCGAACGCGCCGGCGTAGCTGAAGCAGTCGAGGCAGCGGCCGGTGGCGTACTCGGCGGCACGGAGCCGGTTCTCGCGCTGGTCGAGGAAGGCGCCCGTCTTCTGCCCGCCCAGCACGTCCAGCCGCATGCGGGCCCCGCCCTCCCGGTACTCGAGCTGGCCCGGCTCGACGCCGCGCACGACCCCTTTCACCATCGGCAAGCCTTCCAGCTCGCGGACCTTCACGTCGTTCCGCTCCACCACGCAGCGCAGCCGGAACGCGTTCCAGAGCATGTCGGCCACCATCTGCTTGCGGCGTTCGGTGGCAGGGATGAGCGTCTGCATCACCACCACGTCGCCGTACTTGTCGATGACCAGGCCCGGCAGGAGATCCGCCTCGCCGTGGACCAGCCTGACCGAAGGCTCGTCCGGGAAGACCTTCTCGCGCAGTGCGATGGCGCTCGCGATCCTCTCCGCGAAGAAGCCCTCGTCGATCGGGACGTCTTCGCGCGTGACGACCCGCAGCGCGATCTTGGAGCGCGCCGACCAGAAGGCCTTGCCGAGGAAGCGGCCGCGGCCGTCCTTCAGCACCACCACCTCGCCTCCCTCCAGCCCGGTGGGTGCCCTCTCCACGTCGCCGCGGTAGATCCAGGGGTGCCCGTGGGCGAGGCGCTCGGCGCCTCGCCGGGAGACTGTCACGCTCGGTTCCATGGTCAAGTACCTGCGTTCGCATCCCATCTATAGCGCAACGGCCTCGCGGAACGCGGGGTGCCCTTCCTCCTCGCGCAGGCGGCAGGCGGCGACGTCGGGATCGTGCTCGAAGAAGAGCATGCCGTCGTCCTCGAGCACCTCGGCGAGGAGCATCTTCTTCTCTTCGATCGTGGTGAGCGGGTAGAGGTCGTAGGCCATCACCCACGGCACGCGAACGTGCGCGCGGGTCGGGACGACGTCACCGCAGTACGTGAGGTGCGTGCTGCCGCCGTGAAAGCGCGGCAGCTGCTGCGCGACGGTGTGGCCCTCGGACACGATGAGCTCGAGGTCGGGGAAGAGCTCGCCCTCGCCCTCTATGAGGTGGAGCCTCCCCGCGTGCTCGAGCAGCGCGAAGTTCTCGGCCAGGTAGCTGCCGGCGTCCTTTTCGCTCGGGCCATGCGCCCACTGCCAGTTACGGCGCTGCAGGTGGTAGGTGGCGTTGGGGAAGGCGAGCTCGAGCGCCCCGGCCGGTCCCCGGCGCGTGGTGCCCCCGGCGTGGTCGAAGTGGAGGTGGGTGAGGATGACATCGGTGATGT
>MEMX01000070.1:108944-109255 GCA_001768075.1 Anaeromyxobacter sp. RBG_16_69_14
GGCCGAGCGGTCGATGGCGTAGATCTGGGTGTGCTTCGCGTCCCACTTGTCGCCGATCCCGTCGTCCACCAGGATGCGCCGCCCTGCGTCGTCGTCGAACGCCAGGAGGCAGCGCACCGCGAGGCGGATCCGGTTGCGTCCGTCGGGTGGGCTCTGCTTCTCCCACAGCGGGCGCGGAACGATCCCGAACATCGCCCCCCCGTCGAGGGCAAAGTTGGCATCGAGGATGGATGCCAGCCGGTATCGCCCGAGGGTCAGCATGGGGAGAACGTAGACCAGCCGCGCGCGTCGCCGCAACCACGTCGTGGCGG
>MEMX01000070.1:109275-120056 GCA_001768075.1 Anaeromyxobacter sp. RBG_16_69_14
GCCAGCCGCTCGTCGTGGAGTCGCCTTCCCTGGGCGGCCCCTTGGGGACCCGCCGGTTGCGGGGTCGGCTCCGGTTCGTTGTTGAGTCATCGCGGGCGCCCGCTGGCTTCCGAGACCGGCCTGGACTTGGACTTGGACGGCGGCTCTCCCCCCTGACTTCACTGCGGGCGCGGCAGGTAGCCGGCGCGCGCGTCCACCGTCGTCTCGTCGAGCCAGAGGCTTCGTGCCAGCCGGGAAAGCGTATCGCGGTCGAACGTGGCCTCGCGGGTCGCCGCCCATTCCCAGAGCCGGTTCTGCGAGTCCCAGAGGTCGAGGCCGAGCCCCAGGCGCTGCGCCAGGCCGAGGATCTCGCAGAGCTCGTCGGCCCGGATCTCGGCGCCCTGCCCGTCGACGAGCGCTGCCATCCGCGCTCGAACGAGCTCGGCGACGTCGCGCCGCACGGGATCCAGGTGGAGGTGCGCACCGAGCCGTCGCGCCAGATCCACCGTAGCCGCCAGATCGGTCTCCGCCTCCGCGAAGTCGACCTCCCCGCGGATGGCCTTCGCCGTGACGCCCAGGAGCTTGCGGGTGAGCGACACGTCGGCGGCCACGCGGAGGGGCCCAGGGATAGGCGAGTCGATCTCGGACAGGAAGTCCATCAGCAACCTGTTGTCCTCGAAGATCTCGAGGTAGTCCGCCTCGTACCGGCGCATGGTGTCCGCGAGGAGGGCGTCGGCCACGCGACGGCGCTCGTCGAGGAAGAGATCGCGCAGCGTGTAGTCACGCCCTGCGAAGACGCGGTCGACCTCGCGCAGCAGCTGAGCCAGCGACAGCCGGTCGGGTTGCGAGAAGAGGACCTGCTCGAGCGCTGCGTGCCGCTCGACGCCGGGGTAAGGCGCGACGCCGCAGCGGAAGTCGGAGGCGCCGAAGTGGATGACGCAGAAGAGGGCGTCGAGGACCTCCCCCGTGACGAGGCTCTCGAGCTGGAGGCATCCCAGCGTCAGGGTGGCGTGACCGGCCTGCGTCTTGCGCCCGGCGGCGAGCTGGTATCGATAGCAGAAGACCCGGCCGCTCTCGGGCATGTCCTTGACCAGGCTCGCGATGGCGAGGTGCGCGCCCACGCCCTCGAGCGACACGACGCTCGGCTTGACGAGCCGATCGTACACCCCGCCACCGTCACCGAGTTCCTCCACGTTGGACGGGGCTTCGCAGAGCGCTTGCCTGAATTCGCCCTCGAGCTCGACGCCGGCTGCGTCGCGGGCGAGCTGGATGGCGCGGGCGGCGTACTTCAGCACCTGGACCGTCTCGAGACCGGAGAGCTCGGAGAAGAACCAGCCGCAGCTCGTGTACATGAGCATCGCCTGCCGCTGCATCTCGAGCAGACGCAAGACCTTGACCCGCTCGGTGGCCTCGAGCGGCCGCGCGGCCTCGGTGCTCAGGAACCGCCTGGCTTCCCTGCGCTCGGGATCGAGGATCAGGTCCACGAAGTGATCGCGGGCCCCCCAGGGATCACGGAGGAGCGAGCCCGCTTCGCGCTCGAAGACGTCCGCGAGGCGGTCTCGCAGGGCGTCGAGCGCCGCGCGCAGCGGCGCTCGCCACGCTTGCCGCCAGCCTGGCTGTCCGCCCGCCTCGCACCCGCAGTCGGACTTCCAGCGCTCGAGGCCGTGCGCGCAGCTCCAGGACGATCCCTCGACGATCTCGGCCTCCCACTCGAGGGGAAGGCGGTCGAGCGCCTGCCCGAGGTTGACGACCTCGAGATTGTCGCGGCCAGCGGCGCGCCGCAACGCCTCGGCGAGCGCCTCGTCGGCCCCCTTCTTGTGGTGACCCAGGGTCTCGCCATCCAGCGCGACTGTCAGCAGTTCGTCGTGGCCCCGCGCCGGGTCGAACCCCGCCTCGAGGTGCGCGAGGAGGGCGTCGGGTGACGAGAGGCCATCGCCGAAGGCGAGGTCGCGGGCGATGTGGCCGTCGTAGAAGAAGACCGCGATCTCGCGGTGGCCCAGTCTCACGCGGTAGGGGCGCGTGGGATCGAAGCGCGCGGAGGAGGCGTCGAGCCACTCGCCGCCGGGCGGGCGCACGCGCCGCGCCTGGTAAGGAGAGAGGATGGTGAAGCGAAGCCCCTCCTCGGCGAGGGTCTCCAGGGTGGCCGAGTCCGCGGCGGTCTCCGGGAGCCAAAAGCCCTCCGGCGCGCGCCGGAAGCGGCGGCGGAACTCGTGGATGCCCCATCGGATCTGCGTGCGCCGATCCCGCGGCGAGCAGAGCGGAAGGATGGCGTGGTTGTACCCTTGCGCGAGCGCGTTGCCGTGGCCGCGACGCTCGAGGCTCTCCGCGTCGGCTTCGAGGATACGGGCGTAGACGTCGTGGCGGTGGCGCTCGAGCCACGCGAACAGCGTCGGTCCGAAGTTGAACGAGAGGTGGAGGTAGCTGTTGACGATGTCGACGATGCGGTCGGTGGCGTTCTTGATGCGCGCCGCTCCGTTTGGCCCGTAGCACTCCGCGGCGATGCGCTCGTTCCAGTCGTGGAAGGGCTCGGCCGAGTCCTGGACCTCGATCTCCTCGATCCAGGGGTTGTCTCTCGGCGGCTGGTAGAAGTGCCCGTGCAGGCAAAGAAGGCGTCGCGCCATGACCATCTATGCCACGCGCGGTCGCGGACCGCACCGCTGCCAGGTTCACCCCCGAGCGGGGCGCCAACCTCCGTGAGTTCGTTCGACCGAGCAGGCCCCCTTCGGGAGCGGCCTGCTGCCGGCGCGCCCGGCATGGGTAATGACCCTGTTCACTCGTCGGAGGATGTGCATGCTGCGCGCTACCCAAGATCTGCTCGAGCTTCGCAGGTGGGCGGAGCGGCGCGGCGGCACCCCCTGCCGCCACTGGAACGGAAGGATCGGACTGTGCTTCGGGGACGACCCCTGGCCCGCGCTGCGGGTGGGCTGGGACGAGTTCGAGATCAACTTCTGCCTCGGGCAGTGCGTGTGCGTCTACGACGACGCGCCCGGCTCCAACCACGTCTTCATCGGCAACGGGGAGGAGGCGCGCGCCCACGTCGCCTCCTCCGACCCGAGCGTCAGCGGAGCGGCGGGGCCGACGCCCTGAACTCGGCGGGCCGGAGGTCCGGACACCTCAGCAGCGCGGCGGGAAGGGCGTGGTTCGTGCGGATCGGGCCACCGAAAATCGCCATCCGCGCTTTGGTTGCGGCATCGCCGCGCTGTGTTATTGTCAGCACCGATGGCACCACCGAGGAATCCAGGATCTCTGAAGCGGCAGAAGGAGCTCGCGCGCCAGCAGCGCCAGCGCGAGAAGAAGTCGGAGCGCGAGGAGCGCAAGAACCAGGCGAAGGATCGGCCCAAGGCCCCGGGGGGCGAGGATCCGGACATCGCGGGCATCATCCCCGGGCCGCAGCCGAAGGTCGAAGAGTAGTCGGCGGCGCGAGCACCGCAGCCGCCACACCGGCGCCGGAGGCGTCGCTTACGCCCGCTTCGCTGCCGCGAACCCGCGCTCGAGATCGGCGAGGAGATCGTCTGCATTCTCGATCCCGCACGACACGCGGATGAAGCCGTCGGCGATACCGAGCTGCGCGCGCGTCTCCTCCGGCACCGAGGCGTGCGTCATGATGGCCGGGTGCTCGATGAGGCTCTCCACGCCGCCTAGCGACTCGGCGCAAGCGAAGATGCGCAAGGCCTTGAGGAAGGCGCGTGCGGCCTCGAGGCCCCCGCGGATGACGAAGGTGAGCATCCCGCCGAAGCCGCTCATCTGGCGCGCGGCGAGTTCGTACTGGGGGTGGGAGAGCAGGCCGGGGTAGGTGACCCGCTCGACTTGCGGATGGCCTTCGAGGAACCGCGCCACCGCCGCGGCGTTCGCGGTGTGGCGCTCCATGCGGACGTGGAGCGTCTTGAGGCCGCGCAGCACGAGGAAGCTGTCCAAGGGGCCGGGTACCCCGCCCACCGCGTTCTGAAGGAACCTGAGCCGCTCGTGGATCGCGGCGTCGCTCGTCATGACGGCGCCGCCCACCACGTCGGAGTGGCCGTTCAGGTACTTGGTGGTGGAGTGCGCGACGATGTCGACGCCGTGCGCGAGCGGGCGCTGGAAGAAGGGCGTCGCGAAGGTGTTGTCGACGACGGTCTTCGCCCCGTGTGCCCGCGCCAGGCTCGCCACCGCGGTCAGGTCGACGATCTTGAGCATCGGGTTGGTCGGGCTCTCGATCCAGACGAGCTTCGTGTTCTCGCGCAAGGCCCGCTCGACGTCCCGCGCGTCCGTCATGTCGACGTAGCTGAACGCGAGCCCGAGCCGGCGGAAGACCTTGTCGAAGATGCGGAAGGTGCCGCCGTAGACGTCGTCGGAGGCGAGGACGTGGTCGCCGGCGTCGAGGAGGTGCAGGATCGCGTCGGTGGCGGCGAGTCCGGAGGCGAAGGCGAGAGCGTGCCCGGCGCCCTCCAGCGCGGCGAGGCAACCCTCGAGGGCGTCGCGGGTCGGGTTGCGGGTGCGCGAGTACTCGTACCCCTTGTGCTCACCGGGGCCGTCCTGCACGTAGGTCGAGGTCATGTAGACCGGCGTCATGATGGCGCCGGTGGTCGGGTCCGGCTTCTGCCCGGCGTGAATGGCCAGGGTCTCGAAGTGGAGCGTGCGGTCGTCGGTCATGGTCGCCCTTCGGCGGTGGAGCTACCTGAGCTTCTGTCCCAGGAAGTCGATGAGGTCGATCTTGGTGAGGATCCCTGTCACCCGATCGCCCTCCTTCACCACGGCCACGTTGTCGTCGTTGAAGATGTCTCGCAGCTTGCCCACCGGTGTGTCCGGCCCCACCAGGCCTTGCAGCGGCTGCACCAGCGGCTCCACCACCTCGGTCAGGCGGTGCTTGCCCTCGATGAGGAAGTTGAGCAGGTCGTACTCGTGGATCATGCCGATGCAGCGCCCGTCGGCGTCCACCACCGGCATCTGCGAGATGTCGTGGTCCTTCAGCTTCTTCACCACCACCTCCACCTTGTCGCTCTTGCGCGCGGTGATGACCTCGCCGCGCCGGCCGCCCAGCACGTCACGGACCGTGGAGGAAGCCAACCCCTCTGCGCCGTTCTCGACCGGGAAGCCGTTGTCGCGCATCCACTCGTCCGAGTAGAACTTGGAGATGTAGGCGCGCCCGCTGTCGGGGAGCGGCACGACCACCACCTTGCCCTTGCCCAGTTCCTTCGCGACCTGCACCGCCACGTGCACCGCGGCGCCGGAGCTTCCGCCGGCGAAGATGCCCTCCTCGCGCGCCAGCCGGCGAGCCATGGCGAAGGCCTGCCGATCGTCGCACTGACGGACGTCGTCGAGGACCTTCAGGTCCAGCGCTCCACACATCATGTCCTCGCCGATGCCTTCCACTTTGTAGACGTGCGGGGTGGAGAGCTTCCCCGTCTTGAACATGGAGTGGTAAACCGAGCCCACCGGGTCGGCGCCGACGTTCAGGATCTTGGGATCCTTCTCCTTGAAGTAGCGGCCACACCCGCTCATGGTCCCGCCGGTGCCGATGCCGGCCACGAAGGCGTCGAGCTTCCCGCCCGTCTGCTCCCAGATCTCGGGCGCGGTGAGCCGGTAGTGCGCCTCGATGTTGTCGGGGTTGTGGTACTGGTTCAGGTAGAAGCTGTTGGGGATCTCGGCCGCGATGCGCTTGGCCACCGAGTAGTAGCTCTCGGGCGAGTCGGCAGACACGTTCGTCGGAGTCACCACCACCTGTGCGCCGAAGGCCTTGAGGGTGTCCTGCTTCTCCTTCGACATCTTGTCCGGCATGGTGAAGATGCACCGGTAGCCCTTCACGGCGGCCGCCATTGCCACGCCCACGCCGGTGTTGCCGCTCGTGTTCTCGACGATCGTGCTGCCGCGCCGGAGCAGCCCCTCGCGCTCGGCCTTCTCGATGATGTAGAGGGCCATCCGGTCCTTGATGGACCCACCCGGGTTCATGTACTCGAGCTTCACCAGCACCGCGGCCGCGGCCTCGGGCTGCGGGCCGAGGACCTTGTCCAGCCGGACGAGGGGCGTGCGGCCGATCGCGGAGAGGACGTTCTCGTGGTAGGGCATACGCGCTCCGGAGGGGGGAAGTACCGCTGGAAACAGCGGGTTATAGGCGTGCCCGATCCGGGGTGTCAACGCAAGGGTCCGCGCGGGCAGGGCCCCACGCAGCTGGCGAGCGTTCGCCAAGGGAGTGGCGCGGTGAACGAGGTGACTACGGAAGAGCGGGTGCGTGAGGCCGTGGCGCACGCCACCGGCCGGGACTCGAGGACGAGCCCGGTGAAGCGGCTCGCCGGCCACGCCTCGATGCGGAGCTACTGGCGGGTGGGGTCGCCTCCCGCGTCGCAGGTCGTGATGGTCCTCCCACCCGACGCGAAGCCGGAGGAGGTGACCAAGGGTGGTCAGCCGGCGGTAGACCCCTTCGTCGACGTGCAGCGCTACCTGTGTGGCCTGGGTGTCCGAGTGCCCGGGATCGTCGCCAGCTACCGAGACGACCCGCGCGGTGGGCTGATGGTGCTGGAGGATCTGGGCGACATCACGCTCGAAGACGCGTTGCGTCGAGCGGAGGGGCTCCCGGGGGACCACCGAGGGAGGCTCTACGAAGCCGCCGTCGACCAGCTCGCCGCGCTGCGCGCCGCCGCCGAGCGGCACCCGGAGGGCTGCGTCGCCTTCACCCGTAGCTTCGAGCTCGACCTCTACCGCTGGGAGCTCGATCACTTTCGGGAGTGGCTCCTCGAGTCGTGGAAGGGGGTAAGACTCTCGCCTGCCGAGCAGTCGGTGGTCGAGCGCGAGTTCGACCGCATCGCGCGGACGCTGGAGGCGGAGTCGAAGGGGTTCACCCATCGCGACTACCAGTCGCGGAACCTCATGGTGCTGTCCTCGCGCGAGCAGGCGATCGAGTTCGCCGTCATCGACTTCCAGGACGCGTTGCTCGGCCCACGCCAGTACGACCTGGTCGCGCTGCTCCGCGACAGCTACGTCGAGCTGCCGCCGGAGCTCGTCGACGCCATGCTGCGACGCTATCTCACCAAGCTGGCCGAGGCGGGCGGGCCGAACCTCGAGTACGGCCCTTTCCGTCAGGTCTTCGACCTCCTCACTGTCCAGCGCAAGCTCAAGGACGCCGGCCGCTTCGTCTTCATCGACCGCGTCAGGAAGAACCCCGGCTTTCTGGTCTCGATCCCGGCCTCGCTCCGCTACGTGCGCGACGCCCTGGTGCGCCGGCCCGATCTGGCCGACCTGCACGAGATCCTGGCCCGGCACGTGCCGGAACTGCGAGGGTGAAAGCGGGCACGCAAACGCAGGGAGGCGAAGCCGGTGGCTCCGCCTCCCTTGGCACGGCGGGCTCTTGCGCTACTCGGCGCCGACGCCGAGGTACGTGCGCAGCTTCTCGTCCTCGAACTTCGCCTGCGCCGACAGATCCGGCGTGAGGAGGGAGACGATGATACCGAGGGCGAACGCCGCGGTCATCGAGACGATGCACGGGTTCTTGAGGCCGATCAGCGCCTCCTTGTTGTGGAAGACGTCCACCCACACCGTCGGGGAGACGACTATCATGGCGATGGAGATGAACGCCCCGCTGATGATGGAGGCCACCGCGCCCCAGGTCGTGAACCTCTTCCAGACGACCGACATGAGGAGGGCGGGAAAGTTGGCGCTCGCGGCGATGGAGAAGGTGAGGCCGACCATGAAGGCCACGTTCTGACCTTTGAAGAGGATGCCGAGGAGCACCGCGCAGATGCCGAACACCAACGTGGCGCGCTTGGCGACCGTGACCTGCTCGTCCTCGGTCGCCTTGCCCTTCTTGATGAGCGAGACGTAGATGTCGTGCGAGTAGGCGGAGGCGCCGGCGAGCGTGAGGCCGGCGACCACGGCCAGGATGGTCGCGAACGCGACCGCGGCGATGAAGCCGAGGAAGGGCGTCCCGCCGAGCAGTTCGGCGACGAGCGGAGACGCCATGTTGCCGCCCTTGTCCACCTTCAGGATCATGTCGCGGCCGACGAGCGCCGCCGAGCCGAAGCCGACGATGGGGATGATGATGTAGAAGTAGCCGATGAGGCCGGTGGCGTAGAGCACCGACTTCCGGGCCGCCTTGGCGTCGGGCACGGTGTAGAACCGCATGAGGATGTGCGGCAGCCCGAGCAGGCCGAGCATGAGCGCGAGGCCGAGCGATACGGCCTCGAGCGGGCTCGTCACGAGGGCGCCGGGCTCGAGCGTCTTCTGGCCGTACTGGGTGGCCACCGCCGCATAGAGCTCGGCGGGATTGAAGCCGAACCTCGAGAGCACGAGCAGGGTCAGCACGCTCACGCCGAAGATCAGGAGGCAAGCCTTGATGATCTGCACCCAGGTCGTCGCGATCATTCCTCCGAAGAGCACGTAGGCGAGCATGACGGCGCCGACGATGATCTCGGCCATCTCGTACGGGATGCCGAACATGAGCCTGATGAGCGCGCCGGAGCCGACCATCTGCGCGATGGTGTAGGTGAGCACCGTCAGGATGCCGCCGATGGCGCAGGCCACGCGCACGGGGCCCTGCTGGAGCCGGAACGCCACCACGTCGGAGAACGTGAACTTGCCGAGGTTTCGCAGCGGCTCGGCGATGAGGAACATGAGCGCGGGCCAGCCGACGAGCCAGCCCGTCGCGTAGATCATGCCGTCGTAGCCCTTCAGGGCCACCATGCCGGAGATGCCGAGGAAGCTCGCGGCGGACATGTAGTCGCCGGCGAGCGCGAGGCCGTTCTGCGCGGCCGATACGCTGCGCCCCGCGGCGTAGAACTCCTTCGAGGTCTTCGTCCTCTTTGCAGCCCAGTAGGTGATGATGAGGGTTACGACGACGATGACGAAGAAGAAGAAGATCGACGCGGCGTTGGGGCTTCCGAGCTTGGTTTCTATGATCTGACCGCCGGGGGGCATAGAGATGATCCTCCGTTGTGGGACGTGAAGGTCCTACTGCGGCTTCAGCTGACCCTTGAGGCGCTCGACCTCGGGGTCATAGATCTGGTTCGCCCACACCACGTAGATCGCGGTGAGGATGAACGCGAAGACGATCATCCCGATCCCCATCGGGATGCCGAGGGTCGTCACCTCGCCGACCTTCTGCGAGAGGAGCGCCTTGTTGGTGCCGATCAGGATAACGTACCCATAGTACGAGACGAAGAGCAGGACAAGGAGTACGCCGCTCACGCTCCAGCGCTTCGCGACGATCCTCTTGAAATCGGGCGAGTTGATGACTTCGTGGGCTGACTTGTGGATTCGAACGTCCCTGGCCACGGTTCGGGCGATGTCCGCCATACGTCGTCTCCTTCGGTCCGGAGGGTCTTCTGGTCAGAAGGCCCGCTTCGAGAATTCGGGATCACGTCTTTTGACAGCGCGTCCTGTTTCTCCTGTGCCTGCTCGTTCTTGACCGAGTTTCAAACTCGGGCTTGAGAGTACCGGGCGACGGCCCCCCAACCCCTTGAATTGACGTGAGTCAAATTCAATTCGGTGTGGGTGCTTTTCATCCATGCCACGCTCTGTGCTGCGACGTCATGACGCATTGGGTCGTGGCGGAAGATCTGCATCGGGCCCTGGCAGAGGCCGCGCCAAGATCGCTGAAAGAAGGACGGATCATGGGTGGGGAGCGCCATGGAGTCCCTTTGGGGGCGCGGTGCGGTTTTTGTACTAACAGTGATGGGGGAAGGGCGACCTGTCACAGGCGTCAGACTCGCCTTCGCCGTTCTGCGTCCTCCCTGCCGTTTCCGAGGTGACCCCGATCGATCCCCGGCTCGCTGCGCTTTGCGCTGCGAACCCTCAGGTGGGGGAACGATCGCCGCTCCCCAGGCTCCCCACCCGGAGCTCGCCGCAACCTCATAGCACGGCGCTGGCCAGTTGAAGCGGTGGCGTAGTCGATCCGTGGGCTTGGTTCAAACGACGACCGCGGTCAGTTCAGTCGTGGCGCGGAGGGGGCCGCCGCGTACGAAGGCAGGACAGGAGCGTCGCCACGAGCAGGATCGTCTCCAGCGCCGCAGCGCACGCAAAGAGCGGACCGACGCCTCCGAGGCGGTCGTAGCCGATTCCGCTGAGCTGATATCCGACGGCGTTGCCGCCGCCAAACACGACCGCCGAGAAGAGTGCCTGGCCCGTCGCGCGCAGCGCGGGAGGGACGATGTCGCCGAGCATCCGGATGCTCGTGGCCCAGAACACGCCGAAGGTGAGCCCGTGGAAGAGCTGCAGCAGCACCAGCGGCGCGGGCCCGTGCGCGCGAGAAAGGAGCATCCACCGCAGCGCGGTCCCGGCGAAGGCCAGCGCGAAGAGGGCGCGGCCGCCGAGGCGTCCCTCGAGCCGCGGAAAGGCGAGGAGCGCGAGCACCTCGGCGCCCACGCCAGCCGCCATGGAGAGGCCGGTCACGCTGGCGGGCAGCCCTTGGTCCCGGACGAACACGCCGAACATGAGGTGGTAGGGCGCGCAACCGGCCCAGTGCACGGCGCAGGCGAGGAGAAGCGCGAGGAGCCGCGGATCTCGGGTCATCGCGAGCGCCTCGCGCGCGTGCGGCCGGGTCGCGCCCGGCTGCGATGCGGGCAACCGCCGTGCCGCGAGTGCGTAGCCTGCCACGCAAGCCGCGACGGCGAGCGGTACCATCACGTCACCCTGGCGGTCGCCGCGGGCGGCGAGCAGGACCCCGAGGCCCTGGGCGAGCGCGATGAAACCGAGCGATCCGAAGAGCCTGAGGCGCGCGTACGAGGCGCCGGGGTGCGCGCGCGTCCACTCCAGCGCCACCGTAACTGTAGCTGTCCTTGCTATGGCCTTCGTCGTCGTCCCACTGCATCCCCTTGACAAACCGATCGGCGTTGGCG
>MEMX01000070.1:120134-122021 GCA_001768075.1 Anaeromyxobacter sp. RBG_16_69_14
CGAAATGGTCGGCGGCCGCAGCCCAGGCGAGCGCCACCGGCGCCGCCACGATGGGTCCCATCATCAGGACCGTTCCGATCTGCTCGCCCGAGAAGCCGAGACCTCGCAGATACGGTGCGAAGTAGGGGAGGTTCGCGCCGACAGCGCCGTAGTAGAGGAAGTAGAAGACCCTGAGGCGCGCGGCGGGCGACATTCGACAAGATAGTCTGCAATGGACCTGAGGCCACAGACTCGCCGCCCAGGGAGAAACCGGGAGCGGGTTCGGCTTCGGGGCGGTCGGGGACGCGGGTGGGGACGAGAGACGGGCCTGGGAGTCGGGTCACCGGGAACGTGGACCGCCGCACGAGCGGCTGAGCAGCTGGGCGAACCGGACCAGGGACCGCGGCCCGTGTTCCGTGGTCGGTAGCCCGCCGAAGGGGAGAAAGATGAACGGTGACGTCGTTGGCATGGTCCTCTGTGCCGGGCTGGGCACGCGCTTGCGCCCGCTCACCTTGCGCCTGCCCAAGCCCGCGGCGCCGGTCTGCGGGGTGGCGCTCGTGCGGTACGCGTTCGCCCTGCTGGCGCACGCCGGGGCGCATCGCGTGGTGGTGAACGCGCACCACCTGCCGGAGCTGATGGCTGACGCTGCCACGGCTTCGGCGCGCGCCCTCGGGCTCGACCTGGACGTGTCGCGCGAGCCCGTCATCGCAGGTACGGGAGGCGCGCTCCGCGAGGCGCGCCGTGCGCTGTCAGGCGCCAGCGCCGTCGTGGTGGTGAACGGGGACATCCTCTTCGACCTCGATCTGGCGGAAGCGCTCGCCGCGCACCGTGCCTCGGGTGCGCTCGCGACCATGGTGCTCATGCCCATGCCTGCCGGAGCGCACTACGCGGCTGTCGAGACCGATGCCCTGGGCGCCGTGCGGCGCATCGCGGGCCACTTCGGCCCGGGCGGGGAGGGGCTCACGCCGTGGCACTTCACCGGCGTGCACGTGCTCGCGCCGGAACTCCTCGACTGCGTGCCGGCCGAGCCCTTCGAGGTCGACGTGAATCGCCACGTGTATCCGCCGCTCATGGCGGCGGGCCTGGTGCGGGGGTACGTCACGGGCGGTTACTGGAACGACCTCGGCACGCCCGCGCGCTACCTCGCCGCCAACGAGGACGTGCTCGCCGGCCGGATGCCGCTGGGGCGTCTCCACGGCGCGGATCCCTTCGCCGGCCTCGATCTCTTCGGCCGGCCAGGACTGTGGATGGGGGCTCTTGCCCACGTCGATCCCGGCGTGGCGTTGCACGCCCCGGTCCTCGTCGGCGCGGGCGCGCGACTCGAGGCCGGCGCCACCGTGGGGCCGTTCGCGGTGGTCGGCGCGCGAGCGCGCGTCGCGGCCGGCGCCAGGGTGGCGCACGCGGTGGTGTGGGAAGGGACGGCGCTCGCCCCCGGCGAGGAGGTCACGCGCGCTGTAGCCGCGGGAGCGGATCGCGTTCCGGCCGGGGCGACGTGAGCGCCTGTAGTCCGGATGAATCTCAGGGGACGATGAGCCTGACGGGCGGACCCGTGCGCACCCGCACCGATCGGTCTGCCTGGTAGAGGTCCCCGTCCATCGTGAACCGCAACGGCCCGTCGATGGCGAGGTCGCGCGTGACGGCGTCCACGGCGAGCGTGCGCTTCCAGGGACGGCCGAGCCAGATCTGCGGCAGGTGCGCCGCCACCTGCAAGGTCGAGCCGGTCAGGCCCACCGCGTGGAAAAAGCCGGGCTGCTCGTCGCAGCGCGCGAACGGAGTGAAGCCGAAGCCGATCTCGGGTACCGCGCCGGCGATGACGGCGAGGAACGGCTCGTCGGGCCACTCGTCACCGTCGGTGGTGACGCGCAGGAGCTCGCGCGCCGTGATCGTGGCCGAGAAACGCCCGCCCAC
>MEMX01000070.1:122029-123879 GCA_001768075.1 Anaeromyxobacter sp. RBG_16_69_14
GATCGCGCGTGCCAGGAGCGCGGCGGCCATGATGGGGGTAGGGTGCCCAGTGCGGTAGTAGGCGTCGAGGAACGTGACGACGAGGCCGGTGCCGAACAGGAAGCCGTAGCGCGGCCTCGCGCCGTCGAACTCCACCGACAGGAGATCTCGCTCCACCGTGCGCGTCGGCATGCCGGTGCTTCGCCGCTCCAGGAGAGATCTCAGGATCGACTCGGGCGAGCCGCGGAGCTTGTGGGCGTCGGCCACCGTGTTCATGGCGCCGCCGCGGAGGAGCGCCACCGACGGCAGCGGCGCGTCGCCATACGCTTCGGCGAACGCGGTGAGGACGACGTGCCCGGTCCCGTCACCGCCGTTCACGCCGAGCACCTCGATGCCGCGCGACTTGAAGCGGGCCACGACGCGGGCCAGTTCATCGGGCGTTGCCGCGTCGGCCACCTCGCCCTCTCCGTCGAGGAGGGTGCGTAGCCGCCTGCCCGTCTCGGGCGAGCGCAGGTTGCGCCGCGCCAGGGGATTGCTCACGATGCCGATGCCGGCCATGCCCTCGCTCGTCCCTCCCCGACCGCCGCTGCAGGTGGTGCTCGTCCGTCCCCAGATCCCGCCCAACACCGGCAACGTCGCGCGCACCTGCGCGGTGACCGGTTCGCACCTCCACCTCGTCGGACCCATTCGCTTCTCGCTCGACGAGAAGAGCCTCCTCCGCGCCGGTCTCGACTACTGGGCATCGCTCTCGCCCCAGGTCCACGCCGGGTGGCCCGAATTTGAGGCCCGCGCCCTCCGGGGTCAAATCGAAAAGCTGCATCTCTTCACCGGCAGCGCCGCCTGCAGCGTATTCGACGCGCGCTTCTCGCCGGGTGACTTCCTCGTCTTCGGCTCCGAGCAGGCCGGTCTTCCGCCGGCGCTCCTCGACGCCTACCCTGACCGATGCGTCGGCATACCGCTCGTCCCGGGTCAGCGCAGCCTGAACCTCGCCACGGCCGTCGGCATCGGCGTGTACGAGGCGCTCAGGAGCTGCCGATGAAGCGCTGGGCGAGGGCGAGGACGGCGAAAATGGCCCTGTCGGGGTAAGATTACGTCAGGCATGTCCTTCCTCGAAGAGCCCGGCGACCTGGCCGAGGTCCCACTCGCGGCCGTCTTGATCGAGGCGCTGAACCAGCGCGCGACGGGTGTCCTCACCGTCTCGCACGGTGGCGGCGCCTCGCGTCTCTTCGTGTGCGGCGGAATTCCGGTGGGTGCCCAGTCCTTCGGGGGGTTCAACCCGCTCGGACGGGTCCTGCTCGCGGCGGGTGCCATCGACGTCGACGTGCTCGGGCAGAGCCTGGCCGAGATGGCCCGCAGCGGGAGGCCGCAGGGGGAGGTGCTGATCGAGATGGGCGCCGTCACGAGCGAGCAGGTCGATCGCGCCCTGACGGAGCAGCAGGCGGCCTATCTCTCGGATGTGGCCTCGCTCACCTCGGGCCGCTTCTCCTTCGACGCGGCGGCCCCCGTCCCGGCCTGGACGAAGGGCATCCGGATCTCTCCCCTCAAGGCCATCGTGGAGGCGCTGGAGAAGCCGCAGGCCGCGACGCTCGTCATCTCCGCGCTGCAGCCGGTGGCGGCCGGTCCCATCGCGCTCGCCTCGGGCTACCGCCAGCTCGCGGCGGCCTTCGGTTGGAGCGCGGCCGAGGCCGCCTTGGTAGATCGGCTCCAGGCGCTCACCACGCTCGACGCTTTCTTCGCCGACCCCGGCGTCGTTCCCGAGCGCGCGCGTGCGATTCTGGCGGCGCTTCTCCTGCTGGGGCTCGCGCGCCAAGCACCCGCGGACAGCATCGAGACGGTGCCTGGCCTGGTGGTGGACCTCGCCGATCTGGCCG
>MEMX01000070.1:123986-125240 GCA_001768075.1 Anaeromyxobacter sp. RBG_16_69_14
GCCGACCTCGCCCGGCCGCCGCAGCGATCCGGAGGAGGCGCGCCGCCGCCGCCAGCGCCTGCTCTTGCGCGCCATGCAGAACATGGGTGTGGGACCGTTGTCGGGCCCCCCGCCGACCGCTGCGCGCCGACCGACATCCGAAGCCGGGAAGCCGGCCGCGCGCCCGGCCGCCACGGCAGCCGAAGAAGAGCTCCGCCGCGCCTTCGAGGCGGCTGCGCCCCGGGCGCGGGCGGCCGACATGTTCGAGCGGCTCGGAATCGCGCGCACCGCCACGCGCGATCAGGTGAAGGCTGCCTACTTCCAGCTGGCGAAGCAGCTCCACCCCGATCGCTTCACCTCGGCTGCGTTCGCCGATCTCGCGCACCGAGTGAAAGACCTCTTCGCCAACCTCAACGAGGCGTACGAGATCCTCTCCGACGACCGCAAGCGCGCCGGTTACATGGCGCGGTCCGGATCCGTCGGGACGAACGCCGCCAAGGCTGCTGAACGGGACGCGGCCGCGGTGGATTTCCAGAAGGCCGAGGCATGCGCGCGGACGCGCGACTTCGGCAGGGCGCGCGGTTTCTACGAGGCGGCGTTGCGCGCCGATCCGAAGCCAGACTACCAGGTCGCATATGCCTGGGTGCTGCTCCAGGACCCGCACGGCGACCGCCTCCGGGCGAAGGCGCTCGCCGAGGCGGCGTCGCGCGATCCTGCCAGCTTCGACCGCGCCGCCGCAGTCTGCACCGCGCTGGCGCGCGACGAAAAGAACGGCGAAGAGGCCAAGCGCCTGCTCCGCTGCGCGCTGCAGGCAAACCCGCGAAACACCGAGGCTGAGCGCGAGCTCCGGGCGCTCGAGTCGCGCGCTGCCCCTCGAACCGAGAAGCCCTCCATGGGGGGGCTTCCCAGGAAGAGGTGAGGCATGCGGCGCGCCGAGGAATGGGGCCGCGTCGTCGCGCAGTTACCGCTCGACCGCGTCTTTCAGATCGACTACCGGTTGCTCTCCGACCGGCTGGCCGAGATCCCTGACGACGCCAACGAGATCCTCAGGCTCTTCGACGGGCAGCGCACGCTGGCACAGGTTATCGAGAAGGCCAGCCACGAGGACCTCGCGGGGGTGAGAATCCTCTCGAGGCTCCTCGTCGAGAAGATCATCCAACCTGTCGAGAGCGAGACCCGGATCGAGCCCCATGACGAGGCTCGGGTGCAGGACGCGGCCCGCGAGGGAGATGACGCAAACGGGAGCGGCCTCGGCGGCACGGAGGACTGGTTCGC
>MEMX01000070.1:125280-126129 GCA_001768075.1 Anaeromyxobacter sp. RBG_16_69_14
GGCCTCGCCGATGGGCCCCCGGGCGCCGGGGCTCGCGGCGATCTGCCGCCGCGCATCGTGCGCTTCCCCGCCAGGCCGCGAGCCGGGCGAGATCCACGGTCCGACGCGCTGTCTGGGGTCCGGCATGGGCCTGCTCCGGGACGTCGACCAGAGGCGGTTGCGCACGACCGTGCGCCGCGCGTGAACGCCGCGCCGGCGCAGGAGATCGTCCCAGCCGGAGCACTTCACCCGGTGCAGGGTGACGCCAGGATGGCGAAGAGGCGCTCGCTCGTGGTAGCGCTGCTCGTTGGGTCCGCCCTCGTCGCGACGGGCTTCGGGATCTGGGCGGTGGTCGCGAGCCGTCCCGCGGCGCCCGTCGAGAGCGCCACCCCGACGGCGACGCCGATCTCGGCCCCGATCGGGCCAGACAGCTCAAAGTGAATATCCTCGGCATCGAGACGAGCTGCGACGAGACTGCCGCGGCCGTGGTGGAGGGTGGCCGGCGCGCGCTCTCGGACGTGGTCGCGACCCAGGTCGATCTGCACCGCCGCTGGGGGGGGGTCGTGCCCGAGATCGCCAGCCGCAGCCACATCATGCAGGTGATGCCGGTGGTGGACGAGGCGCTCGCTCGCGCGGGCGTGAGCCCCGCGAGCCTCGATGGCATCGCCGTGACGAGCGGCCCGGGGCTGGTCGGCGCGCTGCTGGTCGGTGTCCAGGTGGCGAAGGCGCTCGCCGTCGCGTGGGAGAAGCCGCTCGTCAAGGTGAACCACCTCGAGGGTCATCTCCTCGCGAGCTTCCTCGCCGAGACACCGCCCACGTTCCCCTTCCTGGGGCTCGTCGTCTCGGGTGGTCACACCTCGCTCTATGCGG
>MEMX01000070.1:126189-127805 GCA_001768075.1 Anaeromyxobacter sp. RBG_16_69_14
CGACGCTGCCGGCGAGGCCTTCGACAAGGGCGCCAAGTTGCTCGGACTGCCCTATCCGGGCGGCGTCGCCATCGACGAGCTCGCCAGGGCAGGGAATCGCGGTGCCGTGCGGTTCCCGAGGGCGATCGTCCGCGGGAGCGAGCTCGACTTCAGCTTCTCGGGCCTGAAGACGGCGTTGCTCCATCACGTGCGCAAGCACGGTGCAGGCGAGGGGCAGGGGCTCGCGGACCTGTGTGCGAGCTACCAGGAGGCGATCGTCGGCGCGCTGGTGCACAAGCTCTTCCGGGCGGCCCGTGGGTTTCAGTTCGAGCGCATCGTGCTCTCGGGTGGCGTCGCCGCGAACAGCCGGTTGCGCGCGGCGGTGGTGGAGCGCGCGAGCGAGTACGAGGGCGTCGAGGTGTTCCTGCCTCCGCCGAAGCTCTGCACCGACAACGCCGCCATGATCGCGGTGGCGGGCACGCAGGCCCTTCTGCGCGGGGAGCGCGAGGGACCGGAGCTCAACGCGGACGCGGGCTGGCGGCTATGACCGAAAGTCCGCCGTGAGAAAGGTGAAATCCGATTCCGGCTCCCGGCGCGTCCGGGGCGAGCGGGCGGGATACCCGTCGCCGAGGCTCCTCCTCGAGAAGTACGGACTGCGCGCCAAGAAGAGCTGGGGCCAGAACTTCCTCGGCGACGAGGAGATCCTCGACCACATCGCGCGCCTGGCAGTGGAGGCTGCGGGAGAGCGGGTCGTGGAGCTCGGCGCCGGCCTCGGTCACCTCACCGCGCGGTTGCTCGCGCGTGGGGCCGCGGTGATAGCGGTGGAGCGCGATCGCGACCTCGCGGCCGTGCTGCGCGGCGAGCTCGGCGAAACCGTCCAGCTGATCGAGGGCGACGCGGCGCGGCTCGACTATCGCCCGCTCGCGTGCGGTGGCAAGCTCGTGGTGGTGGGCAACCTGCCGTACCACCTGACCAGCCCCATCCTGTTCGGTCTCCTCGACCAGGTGGACCTCGTGGCCCGCGCGGTCTTCCTCCTCCAGCGCGAGGTGGCACAGCGTCTGGCCGCGAAGCCGGGCACGAAGGACTGGGGCCTGCTCTCCGTTCTCCTCCAGTATCGCGCAGAGGTGTCCCTCGAGCGGCGAGTTCCGGCAGGTGCATTCCTTCCGCCACCCAAGGTGGAGAGCGCGTTGATACGGATCGGCTTTGGTCCTCCTCGCACCCCGGTCTCCGACGAGCGGCGGTTCCGGCGGCTGGTGAAGGCGGGCTTCGCGCAGCGCCGCAAGGTGCTCGCGAATTCCCTCGCCGCGGCCGGCATCGCGCCGGAGGAGCAGCTGGCGGGGGCCCTCGCGACGGCGGGAATCGACGCGCGCCGACGTGGCGAGACGCTGACGGTGGAGGAGTGGGCAGCGCTCGACCGCGCGCTTGGGCCGACCGGGATGCGCGACAAGCCCGCCGTTCAGGGCGGGGAAGGATAGCGCCGGGCGCGAACAGGAGCGTGGACGTCGTAGCGGGGCCGTGGCAAGCTCCCGCGACCTCTGGATTGATGCAGCGATCCCGCTATATCGCCGTGGAAGGCCCGATGGGGGCAGGAAAGACTACCCTCGCCACCTTGCTCGTGGAGCGCCTGGGCGGCCGGC
>MEMX01000070.1:127812-130168 GCA_001768075.1 Anaeromyxobacter sp. RBG_16_69_14
GGTCGGTGAGAACCCCTTCCTGGGCAAGTTCTACGATGATCGCCGCAAATACGCCTTCCAGACCCAGCTCTTCTTCCTGCTCTCGCGCTTCCAGCAACAGCAAGGGCTGTTTCAGCAAGACCTCTTCAGCCAGGTCACCGTCGCCGACTACTTCTTCGCGAAGGACCGCATCTTTGCTGCGTTGAACCTGGATCCCGACGAACTCGCGCTGTACGAACAGATCTACGCGCTCATCGGCGGCAGGACCGTGAAGCCCGACCTCGTCATTTACCTGCAGGCGCGGCGGGAGGTGCTGCTCCAGCGCATCCGCCGCCGCGGCCGCGACTTCGAGCGTCACATCGAGCCCTCCTATCTCGAGGCGCTCTCCCAGGCTTACAGCGACTTCTTCTTCCACTACGAGGAGACGCCACTCCTGGTCGTGAACACGAGCGACATCGACGTCGGCGGCTCGGCCGCCGATGCCGATGCGCTCGTCTCCGTCGTCCGGCGTCACCGCAAGGGAACGCAGCACTACAACCCGACGCGCTGATCTACGACCTGTATGCGTCCATTTAGCAGCTTGGCAGGAGTCGCAGCCCGAGATAGATCTGCTACCAAGGGCGGATCCCGTGACGGGTCTGCACCGGAGGTAAATATGGCCAACTACCAAGGGCGGGACCCGGCGACGGGCCTGCACCGGAGGTAAATATGTCCAGCCAGCCGTCGGGGGTACGCAAGCGCCTCACCATCGCCGATCTACGCAAGATGAAGGGGACCGGCGAGAAGATCGCCATGGTCACTGCCTACGATGCCGCCGTGGCGCGACTCGTCGACGAAGCCGGAGCGGACGCCATCCTGGTGGGCGATTCGCTGGGGATGGTCTTTCAGGGTCACGACTCGACCCTTCCCGTCACGCTCGAGCACATGATCTATCACACGTCCGCCGTGCGGCGCGGGGTCATGCGTTCGCGCGGGCATGCACACGTCACCGCGGACATGCCTTTCGGCAGCTACCAGGCGAGCGTCGACGAGGCGGTGAAGAGCGCCATGCGCCTCGTCGCCGAGGCGGGCGCCGAGGCGGTGAAGCTGGAGGGTGGCGCGGAGTACTGCGAGGTCATCCGCCGCATCGTGCGCGCGGGTGTGCCGGTGATGGGCCACATCGGCCTCACGCCGCAGTCGGTGCACGCGATGGGCGGCTACGTCGTGCAGGGGAGGGATTCGGAGAAGGCGCACCGCCTGCTCGCCGACGCGAGGGCGCTCGAGGAGGCTGGTTGCTTCGCGGTGGTGCTGGAATGCATCCCCGCCGAGCTGGGGCGCTTCATCACCGCCCAGGTCGGGATCCCCACCATCGGCATCGGCGCCGGGCCGCACTGCGATGGCCAGGTGCTCGTGGTGAACGACCTCCTCGGCGTCGACGGCGCGTTCAAGCCCAGGTTCGTGAAGCGCTACGCCGATCTCGGGGGCTCCATCGCCGGGGCTGTCGGTGCCTATGTGAGCGAGGTGCACAAGGGCGCCTTCCCGGCCGAGGAGCACAGCTTCCACTCCTCGACGCTTCGCCTGCTGCACGCGGTGGAGGGCGAGCGCTCCGACGGTTTCCAGGTTTTCGGCGCGCCGGTGTAGCTCGCCCGCCTGACTCGCCTTTCGCCGTTTTTGGGCTGAATCCGCCCGCGCCCCGGCGCGGGCGCGAGAGAGATTCTTCATGCCTACCGAGCTCATCCGAGATCCCCGGGAATGGCAGCGCCGATGCTGGTCCGCCCGCGAGAGTGGCTGCTGTCTCGCGCTCGTGCCGACCATGGGCTTCCTGCACGAAGGGCACCTCTCCCTCATGCGCGAGGCGCGGCGCCTGGCCCTTCCCTCTCGAAAGGGCCTGGCCGTCGCCACCATCTTCGTGAACCCGACTCAGTTCGGGCCGGCGGAGGACCTCGACCGCTACCCCCGGGACCTGGAAATCGATCTCGTGCGGTGTACCGCCGCCGGCATCGACTGGGTCCTCGCCCCCGAGCGATCTGACCAAGTGTACGCGAAGGAGCACGAGACCTGGGTGGACGTCGAGCGCGTCTCGCAGGGGCTGTGCGGAGAGCGAAGGCCTCGCCACTTCCGGGGTGTCGCCACCGTGGTGGCGAAGCTTTTCAACCTTACGCGCCCGCACGTCGCGATCTTCGGCCAGAAGGACTGGCAGCAGCTCCAGGTGATCCGGGCCATGGTCAGGGACCTCGACTTCGGCATCGACGTCGTGGGAATGCCAATCGTGCGCGAGCCGGACGGGCTCGCGCTCTCCTCGCGCAACGCCTATCTCTCCGGGGACGAACGCGCCCGCGCTCTCTCGCTCTCTCGCGCGCTAGCGGAGGCGCAAGCGCGGGCCGCGACCGGCGAGCGG
>MEMX01000070.1:130187-132987 GCA_001768075.1 Anaeromyxobacter sp. RBG_16_69_14
CCTCGTCGCGGGTGCGACCAGGGCGCTGCAGGCCGCGGGGGCGAGCGTCGACTATGTGGAGATCGTCGCCCCGACGTCGCTGCAGCGCGTCGCTCGCGCCGATTCCGGGAGCCGCATGCTGGTCGCCGCCTTCATCGGTGCCACCCGCCTCATCGACAACGTGGCGCTGCCATGAGCAAGGGGGGAGGGAAGGCAAAGGGTGCCGCGGACGGCACGAAGGTGATCGCCACCAACCGAAGGGCGCGCTTCGAGTTCCAGGTGGAGGACACCTACGAGGCGGGGCTGGCGCTCACCGGCAGCGAGGTGAAGTCACTCCGCGCCGGCAACCTCTCGCTCTCCGATGCCTATGCGCAGCCGCGGGGGGTCGAGCTCTTCCTCGTCAACTGCCGTATCGGCGAGTACGGGCCGGCGGCGTTCTTCGGTCACGCCCCGCTGCGCGACCGCAAGCTCCTCATGAAGCGCGAGGAGATCGACAAGATCCGCGGCAAGGTCGAGCAGCGCGGATACACGCTCGTTCCTCTCTCGATCTACTTCAAGCAGGGCTGGGCGAAGGTGGAGCTCGGCCTCGCCAAGGGCCGCAAACACGAGGACAGGCGGGACGCGATCGCGGAGCGGGAGACGAAGCGGGAGATGGATCGGGCGATGTCGCGGAAGCGGCGGTGATCGGCTCCCGCTCGCGGCTCCAGCCCCGCACGTGGCGCGGCGAAGCGATGGAACCGGTCGACGCAGTGCGCCTACCACATTCGCCTACACGGATCGTGGAAAGGCAGTAGGCCAGGTCGCGCAGGCTCTGCTAGGCTTGGAGTGCATGTTCGACCGCGTAGTGCTGTCCCGCGATCTCGTCGACGTTCGTGGGGGCGTGCTCGGGCAGGCGGGTCTCGTGATCTCCGTGGCCTCCGTGCACGAGGCGGCGCGGAACGCGCCTGCGATGCCGTGCCGCCTCCTCTCCGAGACGCCCGCCGCGGAGGACCTCCACCTCCCGCTCGCCGATCCGCCCTACCGCCACCTGTTCCGCGGTTCGGGCGTGCAGGCGGCGGTCGCGCGGGTGCTCCTGGGCGTGTCGCTGCCCCAGCAGCTCTTCGACGAGCTCGCAAGCCTCAAGATCTCGGACCCTTCCCGCTATCGACACGGGCTCACCACGGCGGCGGTGACCGCGCGCATGCTCATCTCGGCGGTGGGAGACGCCCCGGCGCTCCCGGATCTGGCAGCGGCGGGACTCCTCCACGACATCGGGATGCGCCACCTCTCGTTCCACCTCGTGCGGAACGGCGATCGGCTCGACCAGCGAGAGGTGATGGACGTGGCGTCCCATCCTCTCCTCGGTGCCTGGCACCTCGCCAACGTGCTCGGCACGCACCCGGCCGTGGAGGCGGCGCTGGCCCATCACTGGCGAAATGGGTACGGCTATCCGAGCCTGCCGAGTTCGCCGCCGCGCGCGGTGCAGGTGGTGGGCGTGGCGAGCGCCTTCGCCGCGCTCACGCAGACGCGCGCCTTCCGCTCCGAGCCCTTCGACGCGCGCGGCGCCGCCGACGTGCTCATCTGCGAGGCCGGCGCGGGCCACGCCGACATGAACACCGTGCGCCTGCTCGTCCACGCGCTGCGCGGAGCGAAGGGAGAGATGCGTCAGGTGCGGTTCGGCCGCCATCGCCTCGGGCACGCGCCGACGGTGAACCGGCACACGACGATAGGGCCGGTGCAGGCGGCGGTGTAGGGCCGGACGCCTCGCCTTTCCGGCTACGGTCAAAGCCCCGAGGCGCGGCGCAGGGTCTCCCAGGTGTAGATCCCGGTGTCGTGTCCGTCCGACCAGGCGATCTTGACGGCGTAGTTGCCGACGCCTGTCACCTCGAGCGGCCGGATGTCCGCGGGGATCTTTGCCGGATCGAGGATCTTGCGGCCGGTGCCCTCCTCGATGCAGCTCGCGCAGGGACACTGGTCGCGCAGCTGCACGGGTGGGATGGCGACCCTGGGACCCCCGGACCACACGATGACAAGCTCACCCTTCTCTCCCACCGCGATGCTCTCGGGTGGCGGGGTGGTGCTCTGCTTGAACGAGATGCGATCGAGGAAGCCCATGGGAAGTCTTGAATGACCAGGAAGGCCCTGTGGTGTCAAGGCGAAGCCGCCAGCGTCTGCAAGAGCGACGATCGGTCCTCGAGGGGCGAGGCGCATGGGCTCCCGTCGGCCACGTACAGCTCCGAGGCCGCCAGCGATGCGGCGAACCGGAGCACGGTCGACGAGCGCGTACCGTAGGACGGGTCGGAATGGATACAGGTCGCGTTGCGATCGCGCCCGTGGATCGCGAGCAGCTGACGCAGCCCCACGATGTCGTGGTCCAGGGGCCAGCGTGCGCGGACCAGCTCGCCGCGCGGCCCGCGGTCGTGCGGTGCGCTCTCCGTCACGACGTGGAGACCCGGGTCGAGGTCGTCGATGGCCACCGCCTCCCCGTCGTAGCGCCACAGGAAGGCACACTGGGCGTCGGCGACCAGCAGGTGGAACGGGTTGTACGCGGCCGCGTCCACCTCCCTGGGCAGCACCGCGCGCGCCTCGTGGGCGGCCCCGTGGTGGAGCGCTTTTCCCACCAGCTCGCCCCGGGAGCGGCGCTTCGGATCGGGAAAGCCGCCGGATGGAGCGTGGTAGTTGGTGACGGCCGCGAACAGGCCGCGCGCCGAGACGCCGATCCAGGTGCCGCCGGCGAGGAGGTCTAAAGGCGCGGCGTAACGCGGGCCTCGTGACGGCTGGCGCAGGGCCCACCCCTCCGCGGGGCGGCCGAGCCGCTCGTCGCGGTTCGCGGCCACCACCA
>MEMX01000070.1:132994-136552 GCA_001768075.1 Anaeromyxobacter sp. RBG_16_69_14
GCGGCGGTCATTCTGGAAGGCGACCGCGAGGGTACACACGATGGGCACTCGTGGCGGGAGATGGGGCCCCCGTCCCGGGAGGCGGAACAGGCGCCTCCGGGGCATTCCGAGTTGCCCCTCTCCCCGCTTCGCGGGGAGAGGGAGACGGACTCACGCCACCCTAGCTGGCCGCCAGCGAAGCCCTCACGGACTCCAGGAGCAGCTGGCGCTGGTGCTCCAGGGCGGGCGGGAGCGTCTTTCCGAGCTTCCGGAACCACTCGGCCTGGTCCACGAGCTCGCCCTCCCACTCCTTCAGGTCGATCCGGGTGGCGGCGGCGACGTCGGCGTCCTTGATCCCCTGCAGGTCGAGGTCGCCCTCGCGCGGGGTGAAGCCGAGCGGCGTCTCCAGCGCCCCGGCCCGGCCCGCGCTGCGGTCGAGCATCCACTTGAGGACGCGCATGTTGTCGCCGTAGCCCGGCCACAGGAACTTGCCGTCCTGGCTCTTGCGGAACCAGTTCACCAGGAAGACCTTGGGCGGGTTCGGGATCCGACCCTGCA
Source organism: Anaeromyxobacter sp. RBG_16_69_14 (assembly GCA_001768075.1). Taxonomy (GTDB): domain Bacteria; phylum Myxococcota; class Myxococcia; order Myxococcales; family Anaeromyxobacteraceae; genus Anaeromyxobacter_A. The sequence goes on from MEMX01000070.1 coordinate 133,532, forward strand.
TGGTGAGCCAGTGCGCGAGGTAGGTGCCCATGTCATAGCCGCAGAAAGGCAGCATGGCCATCGGGTCGCGGCGCACCACGCCCACCGCGCCGGTGGCGGCGGCGGTGGTCTCGGAACCCATGGTCGCGCCCATGTACACGCCGTGCGTCCAGTTGAACGACTGGACCACGAGTGGCACGGTGGTGGAGCGGCGGCCGCCGAAGATGATGGCGCTGATAGGCACGCCCTTGGGATCGTCGGCGAAGCGCGAGAGCGCGGGGTTGTTCTGCATGGGCGCCGTGAAGCGGCTGTTCGGGTGGGCGGCCTTCTCCTTCGAGCCCTTCTTCCAGGGCTGGCCCTTCCAGTCGACGAGCTCCTCGGGCGGCTCGACGTCCATGCCCTCCCACCACACGTCACCGTCCTTCGTGCGCGCGACGTTGGTGTAGAGGGTGTCCTTCCTGATGCTGTCCATGGCGTTCGGGTTCGTCTTCCGGCTGGTGCCGGGCGCCACGCCGAAGTACCCGTACTCCGGATTCACCGCCCACAGGCGCCCGTCCTCGCCCACGCGCATCCAGGCGATGTCATCACCGATGGTCCGGATCTTCCAGCCCGCGAACTCCCCGGGCGGAACCATCATGGCGAAGTTGGTCTTGCCGCATGCCGACGGGAAGGCCGCGGCGACGTACTGCAACTCGCCTGTCGGGCTCTCCGCCTCGAGGATGAGCATGTGCTCGGCAAGCCAGCCCTCGTGACGCGCCACGTAGCTGGCGATGCGGAGTGCCAGGCACTTCTTGCCGAGGAGCGCGTTGCCCCCGTAGCCCGAGCCCACCGACCAGACGGCGTTGTCCTGCGGGAAGTGGCAGATGAAACGCTTCTCCGGGTTGCAGTCGGCGACCGAGTGGAGCCCCTTGTTGAAGTCCGTGCCGTCCCTGCCCAGGCGATCGAGGGCCACCTTCCCCATGCGCGTCATGATCCCCATGTTGAGGGCGACGTACACGGAGTCGGTGAGCTCGATCCCGATCTTGGAAAACGGCGATCTCGCCGGTCCCATCACGTACGGTACCACGTACATGGTGCGGCCCTTCATGGCGCCGTCGTAGAGCGCTCCCAGCTTCTGGTACGCCTGCTTCGGCTCCATCCAGTTGTTGGTGGGGCCCGCCTCCTCCTGCCGCGGCGTGCAGATCATCGTGACGTGCTCGACGCGGGCCACGTCGTTCGGGTTCGAGTGGTGGAAGTAGCAGCCTGGCAACTTCTTCTGATCGAGCGGGATGAGGGCCCTGGAGGCGAGCGCCTCGGCGATGAGCCGCTGCTTCTCCTCGGTCGATCCGTCGCACCAGTACACCTGGTCGGGCTTGCACATCTTCGCCATCTCGTCGACCCAGGCCAGCAGATGGGGATTCGATGTCGGCCGCGGGTGCCCCTCTTCGAGGTGTGCGTGTGCTCGCATGCGGGATCTTCCTTCCAAGGATAGCAGTTGAGGCGGGAGGTCTAGCCGGGGCGATGGCTCGGCGCCACTTCTGAAGGTGATGTTCGTGGCCCGCGTTTGCACGTGGCCTTCCGCCGCAGGTTACCTTTCTGCTCGAGCGCGCGAGCCTTACATTCCGGCATGGCACGGCCCGTCCACGGTCCCGAGGTGTCGAGGGACGGCGTCCGCTTCTCCGTGTGGGCGCCCAGGTTGCGGCGGTTCTCGCTCCGGGTGGGGGCCCGGGACCTTCCGCTCGAGCCCGGCGGCGATGGTTGGTGGAGCGCCTTCGTCCCCGGTGCGAAGGAGGGCGACCGCTACGCCTTTGTCCTGCCGGACGGGCGGGCGCTCCCGGATCCTGCGTCGCGTCGGCAGCCGGACGGCGTCCACGCCAGCTCGCAGGTCTTCGAAGCGCGCCGCCACACCTGGCTGCACCCTGCCGTGGGGCTCCCGCTCGAGGAACTCGTGTTCTACGAACTCCACGTGGGGACCTTCACGCCCGAGGGTACGCTCGACGCGGCGGCGGCGCGGCTCGGTGACCTCGTGGAGCTGGGCGTGACCTGTGTCGAACTGTTGCCGGTGCAGCCGTTCCCGGGCGGCCGGAACTGGGGATACGACGGCGTGGCGCTCCATGCGGTGCACGAGGGCTACGGCGGCCCCGCCGCCCTGATGCGCTTCGCCGACGCCGCACACGGCCTCGGTCTCGCGGTGTGCCTGGACGTCGTCTACAACCACCTCGGGCCGGAGGGGAACTACCTCGCCGCATTCGGTCCGTACTTCACAGAACGTCACAGGTCGCCCTGGGGTGACGGCATGAACTACGACGGCGAGGGCTCCGCGGAGGTGCGCGCCTTCGTCCTGCAGGCTGCCCTCCAGTGGCTGCGCGACTTTCGCGTGGACGCGCTGCGGCTCGACGCCGTCCACGCCATTCCCGACGACAGCCCGCGCCATCTGGTGGCGGACATCTGTGACGCAGCGAGAGCCCTCGCGATCGAGCAAGGACGCACCGTCCACGTGGTGGCGGAGAGCGACCTCGAAGATCGCATGGTGGTGGACCCGCCGCCGCTCGGCTGGGGTTGCTCTGCCATGTGGGCGGATGACTTCCACCACGCCGTGCACGCGCTCCTCACCGGTGAGCGGCACCGCTTCTACGCCGATTTCGGCGGGCTGGCGCAGCTCGTCAGGGCGCTGCGCGAGGGCTTCGCCTTTCAGGGCGAGCGCTCCGAGTTCCGGGGAAAGGTCTGGGGGACGGGCACGGCGGGGCTCGAGCCGGCCCGCTTCGTCTCTTCCGTCCAGAATCACGACCAGGTCGGCAACCGACCGGCCGGTGAGCGCCTGTCCGTGCTCGTGCCGTGCGCGGCGCTCGCACCGCTGGCGACCCTCGTCGTGCTGGGCCCCGGGCTCCCGCTCCTCTTCATGGGCGAGGAGTACGGCGAGGAGCGGCCGTTCCTGTACTTCACGAGTCACGGCGATCCGGCGCTGGCGAGTGCCGTCCGGGAGGGGCGGCGCGCCGAGCACATCGCCGGGCCTGGCGGGCGCCATGTCCCGGACCCCCAGGCGGAAGCGACGTTCCAGAGCTC
>MEMX01000070.1:136569-136785 GCA_001768075.1 Anaeromyxobacter sp. RBG_16_69_14
CGGCGAGACGGGCACCATGGCGAGCTGTGGCGGCATTACCAGGCCATGCTCCGGTTGCGGCGACGGCACGCGTCGATGATCGGGAGCTGGTGGCCCAAGGTGACGGTGGACCGGACCAAGGTCACGCTGAGCCGCCCAGGGCTGGACGTGGCGGTGAACCTCGGGTCAGCACCCGTGGGCGGGCTGGCGGGCTGGGGGTGGCAGGCTCGGGAAGGC
>MEMX01000070.1:136827-140921 GCA_001768075.1 Anaeromyxobacter sp. RBG_16_69_14
GGGGACGAGCCCCCGCCCTACTTCTTTGCCTTCTCGCGCAACAGATCTCCGAGCGTCCCGAAGCCCTTGCCCTTGCCCTGGGGCGCCGAGCTGCGGAGGTACTCTTGCGTCTCCTTGCGCTCGGCTGCGGCCGCCGCCTCGGTCATCGAGAGCCGCAGCCGCCCTTGTTCGTCGACGGCGCTCAAGGCGCAGGCGATCTCCTCGCCGACCTTGAAGGCCCGGCGCAGGTCCGTACCTCGCGGCGTGCCGGTCTCGCTGGCAGGCACGAGGCCGCGGCCACCCGCGAAGCGGACGAACAGGCCAAACGGCTCGATCTTGTCGACCGACGCCTTCACGACGTCGCCCACCTTCGGCGGCGGAGGGGGCGCGACGCGCGGCGACCGCTCGGCAGTGACCTGCGGCTCCGGTCGCGGAGCGAGTGCTTTCACGGAGAGGCTGATGCGCTCGCCCTTTCGCGGATCCTGGTCGATGCGCAGGACCTGGACCTTCACCGCGTCGCCTGCCTTGAGGAGATCGCCCGGCTTCGAGACGCGGTCCCAGGACAGCTCGGAGACATGGACGAGCCCCTCCATGCCGCCGATGTCGACGAAGGCGCCGTAGTCCTGCACGCTCGTCACGGTGCCGTCGAACGCGGCGCCCTCGGCCAGCTGCTCGCGGGTCTTGCGGGCGCGCTCGGCCTTCTCTTCCTCGAGGAGGGCGCGCCGCGAGAGCACCGCGTCGCGCGCGTCGGCGCGCTGGACCTTGAACTGGAGCTTCTGTCCCACGAACGCGGCGGGATCGCCCACGAACCGGACGTCGACCTGGGACACCGGGCAGAAGGCCCGCTGGCCCAACACCTCGACCTCGAGCCCGCCCTTGTTCACCGCCTTGACGAAGCCCTCCACCGGGAGCCCGGTCTGGGCGGCCTCGATGAGCGCCTCGCGGTCCCGGTGCAGCTTCGACTGCGCGCGGCCCTTCGAGACCACGACGCCGCGATCGCCGCCCTTGACCACCACACCGTCGACGATGTCCCCGACGCGCGCGGCCACGTCGCCCGCGTCGTCGCGGAGCTCGGCGAGGTCGATCATGCCCTCGGCGACGCCCGAGCCGAGCTCGAGGAAGGCGACGTCGTGGCCGATCTGGATGATCTTGGCGGCGATCTTCTCGCCCACCTGGTACCGCTTGCGCAGACCGCTCTCGGCGCCCGCCAGCAGATCCGAGAAAGAGCCTTCGTCCGGCGGCGGCACCTCGAGCGCAGGAGGGGGAGGCTCGCCCTGCATGGAGGGCTCGCGGTCGCTGGCCGGCTCCTCGCGATCGCGCCGTGGCCGCTCGCGGAACCTGTCGCCGCGGCCGCGGTCGCCGGCTCCGCGCTGTCCACCCTGACGTCCTCGTCCGGGCGGACGGCCTGAACCCCCGCTGGGCCCGGCAGGGCCGCCGCCCGTGCGCTGGTCAGCGACCCTTTGCCACAGCGGGCGGTCGTCCTGCTTGGGGGGGGGATGCGCTGCCTCGATCTGCGCGTCCGGCGGTGATTCGGGCGTGACCTGGCCCTTGCGGATCACCACCGGACCCGGTGACTGGGGCTTCTTTTCATCGACCATGGCGGGCGCGGGTTATAGCAGAGCGCGGGGAGAAGGGCATCAGCCGAGAGCTTGCTGCCCGCGAAGGACGCGCGCTCCCTCTGAAAGTGTAGAAAGTGAATTCGCTGCAGCGCGTCATCGATTCCATTCCACGCGGCGAAAGGCGAGTCTTGAGGTCCACAAGGAAGCTGCCCCATGGCCGGCAGAGTGGTGCTGTTCCTCTCACATGCAGACGCGACCTCGCTGCGCCTCGCGGGTTCCTGCGCGCTGACGGCGGCTTCCATGAACGACCGCGTCGACGTGTTCGTCTTCGGGCCGGCGGTCGCGGCGCTGGTCGAGGCCCACGGCGATCCGGACCATCCCGCGGCGCTGTTGCAGCAGGCGAGGAAGATAGGCATCTGTCGCCTGCTCGGTTGTAGCGCGAGCCTCGTGGAGGGGAAGGTGGAGCCGTCGCTCGCCGAGGACGCACTGGACGCGGTCGTGGGCTGGCCGACAGTGGTCGAGTGGAGCCGAGGTGTCGTCGATCGCTTCTTCTTCTAGCTTCCTTGTGGCCCCCCATACACCGAGCGAACTATCGCATGGTAGGCTGCCGAGATCCGGCGTCCCGCAGATGGTGGAACAGGCGAGCGGTTCCAGCGGTTCTCTGGAACGCTGCTCGCGCAACGGTGGTCCATGGTCAACCTGTCGCTCGATCCCCCTCCCTTCGGTAGCAGTCAAAACAGTGGGGGTGGCTTCGGCCGCTACCTCGCCTACCTGATCGTCCTCGCCGTCGGGCTCGCTGGCGGTTTCGTCGCGGGCCGAAAGACCGCGCGGCACGCGCCGCCGCCCACCGCGGTCCACCCTGCCGCCCCCGTCTCGACCATGTCCCAGCCTGTCGCCGGTGGCATGGTGCCACCGACCGCTGCCGTACGGGAGATGGCTCCTATCCCTGCCCCGGCTGCGGGAGTCGCGGCGCTCGTGGCAGCGGGGATGCCCGCGGCCAGCACCGCCGCGCAGCCACTCGCGCCGTCCACGTCCCCGAGCGCTGCCACGAGCACGCCCAAGGTAACGCTCCTGCGGCGCATTTCCGTGACGGTGCGTGGACCGCTCGAGGACAGCGTCTCGGCGGCGTTGGCCCCGGGCGAGAGGGCCTGGGCCGAGCAGCTCACCCAGGTCATGAACCGCATCCTGGTGTGGTCGCTGCAAATCTCCCGCGACGCCCGAAAGGGCGACCAGCTGGAGGTGCTGTACGAGCTGCCGACGCTGCAGCCGAGCGCCGTGGTGGCGGTGGGTGACGCGGGTCCAGTCGGCAAGGAGCCGGTCGTGCTTGCCCTTCGCTACGGCTCGCAGAAGCTTGGCCGCCTCATCACCGCCTACCGCTTCAAGCCGGAGGGCGCGCCCTTCGCGCGCTACTACACGAGCGAGGGTGTGGAGGTGGAGGAGCACCTGGTGGACGGCCCGGTTTCCGACTACGAGCAGGTGACGTCGCTCTTGCGCGACGGGCGACGCCACAAGGGCGTCGACTTCAAGGCGCCGGTGGGCACGCCAGTGAAATCGCCCTTTGACGGCCAGATCACGCGCCGCAACTGGCACTTCGGCGTCAACGGCAACTGCATCGAGGTCGTCGAGGCGAAGACGGGCCGGCACGCCATCTTCCTGCACCTCGAGACCGTGCCGAAGGAGATGCAGCCCGGGCGGAAGGTGACCAGGGGAGAGGTGGTCGCCAGGTCGGGCAACAGCGGTCACTCGACCGCGCCCCACCTTCACTATCAGCTCGAGGCGCCGGATGGCCGGATCCTCGATCCGTTCGCGGTCCTGGCCACGAGAAAAGTGGCGCTGGAGGGCAGCGCCAGGGCCGCGTTCGAGGGGGAGCGTTCTCGCCTCGACCCCATGCTGGTGGCGGGCCGGTAGAGAGACGTCCCAAGACGGTAATGCTGGGGGTAAAACTGGTGTATCATCGGTGCACATGGATCCCGAGATCGTCGTGCGGACCGATGGCTTCTCCTGAGGTCCCGTCGCGGGCCTCGGTTGAGGCACCGTCCTCGCGCCCGTGCTGGCGCGACTCCACCGGATTCCCGGGATCGCGGACGCCCGCGTCGAGTGCTCGGGGACGTTCTTCGCCCTGTCGTTCCGGGAGGGCGTCGATGGCGAGGCCGTGCTCCGAGCTGCGCTCGAGGCGCTGGGCCCCAGCGCCCGTCGCCTCGCGAGCGACGATGCGCTCGCGCAGCTCGAGGCGCGCCGCAGAGACGAGATCTGGTTCTCCGCAGACGATATCCGAGGGCTCTCCTTCATCGAGGGGCGAATCATCGCCATGCGCGCGTTCACCGCCGTCACGGGTGAGGTCCGCCTGGCGCGCGAGGCGTCGGAACGGCTCCGCGACGCGCTCCGGATCGAGGTCTTCGGCGCGCTCGATCGCGTCCACGACGAGGGCGGGCGCTCGTCGAGCGGCTGGTTCGTTCCCGCCTGGCCCGGGATCGTCGCGGGCGTGATGCGGCGGCTGGACGGCGCCCTCCCCGCGACGACGCTCGGCCGCATCAGCGAGAAGCTGATGGTGCAGCA
>MEMX01000070.1:140927-151619 GCA_001768075.1 Anaeromyxobacter sp. RBG_16_69_14
CAGCGCCGTCGCCGGCGACTGAACGCGGCTCACGGCGCCTGCGCGAGCTGCCGCAGCACGTAGTGCAGGATACCGCCGTGACGGTAGTACTCGAGCTCGATGGGCGTGTCGATGCGGAGCGTGAGCGGGACCTCGTCCGCGCGGCCGTCCTTCCGGTGGATGACGAGTTTCACTTGCTGTCGTGGCTGGAGCGCGCCCTCCACGCCCCTGCTTTGAAGCTCTCCAGCTCGAGATTCCGAGGACAAGGCCAGCAGGTCGTAGGTCTCCGTGCCGTCGAGTGACAGCGTCTGGGCAGAGACGTCGTCGCCGAACTGGCAGGGGAGGACGCCCATGCCGACGAGGTTCGACCGGTGGATGCGCTCGAAGGAGCGCGCCACCACCGCGCGCACGCCCAGGAGCTGCGTCCCCTTGGCGGCCCAGTCGCGCGAGCTGCCGGTGCCGTACTCCTGGCCCGCGATGACCACGAGCGGCACGCCTTCCCTGGCGTAGGCGAGCGAGGCCTCGTGGATGGACATGCGCGTACCGTCCGGCTGGTGGACGGTGACGCCACCCTCGACCCCGGGGACCAAGAGGTTCCTGATGCGCACGTTGGCGAACGTGCCGCGCACCATCACCTCGTGATTGCCGCGCCGCGCGCCGTAGCTGTTGAAGTCGGCCGCGGTCACGCCCTGCGAGGTCAGATGGACCCCGGCCGGCGACGACGGCTTGATGGAGCCTGCCGGGCTGATGTGGTCGGTGGTGACGGAGTCGCCGAAGATGGCGAGTGCGCGCGCTCCGCGGAGCGCAGCCGGGGCGGCGGGCTGCATCTCGAAGGCCACGAAGTAGGGGGGCTCGCGCACGTAGGTCGACGTGGGATCCCACGTGTACACCTCGCCCGTCGGGGCGGGCAGGGCGTTCCACGCGGCGTTCTGCGCCTGCACGTCCCGGTAGTTCCGCCGGTACTCGGCGGGATCGCTGGCCGAGTCGAGCACCGCCTGCACCTCCCGCTCGCTGGGCCAGATGTCGCGCAGGTAGACGTCCTGTCCTTCCCGCCCCTTGCCGAGCGGTTCCCTCGAGAGGTCCGTCGCCACGTTGCCGGCGATGGCGAAGGCCACCACCAGCGGCGGGCTCATGAGGAAGTTCGCCTTCACCGCCGGGTGGATGCGCGCCTCGAAGTTGCGGTTGCCGGAGAGCACGGAGGCGCACACGAGCTCGTTCTTCCGCATCACCTCTTCGACGCGCGCGTCGAGAGGGCCCGAGTTCCCGATGCAGGTGGTGCAGCCGTAGCCGACCACGTCGAAGCCGAGCCGTTCGAGATACGGGAGGAGCCCGGTCTTCGCGAGGTAGCTCGTCACCACGCGCGAACCCGGCGCCAGCGAGGTCTTCACGGTGGGCTTCACGGTGAGCCCCTTCTCGACTGCCTTCCGGGCGAGGAGGCCCGCCGACAGCATCACCTGGGGGTTCGACGTGTTGGTGCAGGACGTGATGGCGGCGATCACGACGTCGCCGTGGCCGAGCTCGATGTCCTTCGTCGCGAGCCTCGACCGGCCGGCGTGCGCCGGCACGCGGTCGGGCGTGTTCCGGTTGTTCATCATCTCGAGCTCGGTGAGCGGGTTCGTGTTCAGAACCGCGAGCCCGGCTCGACTCGCGCGCTCGCCTTGGAGCTCGTCGTGGAGCTCGTCTTGGAGCCCGCCGCCCGGGAGCGGGCTGCCGTCCGTCTCGGCAGCGGGGTGGCGCTTCGAGAGCTCGCCGGCAGGCCGGCCGAACCCGCTCGCGTCCTTCGACTGCAACAGCGCGGTGAACCGCTCCTTGAGCGCGGAGAGCGCGAGCCTGTCCTGCGGCCGCTTGGGGCCGGAGACGGACGGCTCGACAGACCCGAGGTCGAGCTCGATCACGGTCGAGTAGTCGCACTCGCCCTTCCCGGGCACGCCGAACATCCCCTGCGCCTCGTGGTAGGCGCGGATGGCGCGCAGCTGCTCGGGGCTTCGACCGGTGACCTCGAAGTAGCGCAGCGTCTGCTCGTCCACCGGAAACAGACCCAGCGTGGCGCCGTACTCCGGGGCCATGTTGGCGATGGTACAGCGCATGGGGGCAGGGAGGCTGCGCGCGCCCTCCCCGTGGAACTCGACGAACTTTCCCACCACCTTGGCGCGCCGCAGGAGCTCGGTGATGGTGAGGACGAGGTCGGTGCCGGTGACTCCTTCGCGCAGCGCGCCGGAGAGGTGCACGCCGACGACGTCGGGCGTGAGGATGCCGCTCGGCTGGCCGAGCATGGCCGCCTCGGCCTCGATGCCGCCCACCCCCCATCCCACGATCCCGAGGCCGTTCACCATGGTCGTGTGCGAGTCGGTGCCGAGGAGGGTGTCGGGGAAGAGCACACCGTCCCGCTCCATCACGCCCTGGGCCAGGTATTCCAGATTCACCTGGTGGCAGATGCCCAGGCCGGGAGGGACGATCTTGAACGTCCGAAAGGCCTGCGTCCCCCACTTGAGGAACTCGTAGCGCCGACGGTTGCGCTCGAGCTCCACCTCCATGTTCCGCCGCAGGGCGTCCGACGTACCGAAGGCGTCCACCTGCACCGAGTGGTCGATGACGAGGTCCACCGACACCTTCGGCTCGATGCGACGCGGATCCTTGCCGAGCCGCCTCATGGCCGAGCGCATGGCCGCGAGGTCGACGAGGAGGGGCACCCCCGTGAAGTCCTGGAGGAGCACGCGCGCGACGACGAAGGGAACCTCGCTCGCCCGTTCTTCGAGCGGCTTCCAGGCGGCGAGGGCGAGCACGTCCTGTGCGCGCACCCGCTTTCCGTCGCAGTTGCGGACGAGCGACTCGAGCACGATCCGGATCGAGACCGGCAGCCGCCCGATGCGGCCCAGCCCGGCCTGTTCCAGCTTCGGGAGCGAGAAGAAGCGCGCCTCCTTGCCCGCGCCGAGCTCGAGATCCTGCAGCGCACCGAAGGTGTCGGTCATGGCCAAATCCCCCTGATGGTCTATTTACGGCCGGCGCGATGTGACGCAAGGGCAGCGACCGGAGCCGACGCGAGAGGAGCAGGGGCTGCTCCGCTCTTGCTTTGCGGGGTCGGATAAGCTTTCGTGGGGCTTCGTGGGACACTGCAAAGCGCTTCTCGTCTACCCGGAGTTCGCGGGCACCTCGTTCTGGAACTACCGGGACACCTGCGAGATCCTGGGCGCGAAGTACCCGGCGGCTCCGCTCGGCCTGATCACGGTCGCCGCGCTCCTGCCTCCGACGTGGTCCGTCCGGCTCGTCAACCGAAACACGGAGGAGCTCCGGGACGAGGATCTGGAGTGGGCGGACCTCGTCATGACCGGCGGCATGCTGCCGCAGCAGCGCGATACCTTGCATGTCATCGCCCTGGCCCACGCGCGCCGCAAGCCGGTCGTGATCGGCGGCCCGGACGCCACGTGCAACCCGGGCGTGTACCAGGCTGCAGACTTCCAGGTGCTCGGCGAGGCCGAGGAGATCATCGCCGAATTCCTCGCGGAATGGGAGAGAGGAGCCGCAGGTGGCGTCTTCAAGGCGCGCGCCTCTCCCGATCTGGCGCACTCACCCGTGCCGCGCTTCGACCTCCTCAAGCTCGACCAGTACCTGCACGTCGGCGTCCAGTTCTCCCGTGGATGTCCCTTCAACTGCGAGTTCTGCAGCGTCATCGACCTGAACGGACGTGCCCCACGCGCCAAGACGCCCGGCCAGATGCTCCGGGAGCTCGACGCGCTGCGCGCCACGGGTCATCGAGGACACGTCGATTTCGTCGACGACAACCTCATCGGGAACCGCAAGGCGTTGAAGCCGTTTCTGCGCGAGCTGTCGACCTGGCTCGACGCGCGAGGCAGGCCCTTCGAGTTCACCACCGAGGCGAGCCTCGACCTCGCCGACGACGACGAGCTGCTCGAGCTGATGCGGAAGAGCAACTTCTTCGCCGTGTTCGTGGGGATCGAGACTCCTGACCCGAAGGCGCTGCTCGCCGCAAACAAGGGACAGAACACCCGGCGCGACATCGTCGAGAGCGTCCACAAGATCCACCGCGCAGGGATCTTCGTGAACGCCGGGTTCATCATCGGCCTGGACGCCGAGGGCGATGACGTCGCCTCCGCTATGGTGGATTGCATCGAACGAGCCAGCATCCCGGTGTGCATGGTCGGTTTGCTCTATGCACTGCCCGGCACGCAGCTCGCGAAACGCCTACTCGCCGAGGGAAGACTCGAGCCTGACGGGCACCGACCCGGTGAGGACGACGCCGACCAGTGCTCTTCGGGCTTGAACTTCGAGCCACTGCGCCCACGCCGAGACATCCTCCGCGACCACCGAGCGGTCATCGACAGAATCTACGCTCCCGCCGCCTTCTTCGGGCGAGCGCGCCGCGCCGCACGGGAGCTCGATTGTTCAGCGCACCACGTCGTTCCCTCGCTGCGCAACGTGGCCCGTGACCTCCATGGCTTCGCGCGTATGGCCTGGCGCATGGGCGTGATGGATTCGAGGGTGCGCGCCGAATGGTGGCTCACGCTCGGCCACTGCCTGGTGCACAACCCGAGGGCCCTCAAGATCGTCCTCTCGTTCGGGGCCCTCTACCTGCACCTGGGGGGCTACTCGCAGCAGCTCGTGGAGCGGCTCGACAGGCAGATCGATCTCTGCGAACCCGCGAGCACGACACCGGAACGAGCTAGGGTCGCTCCGGGCGTGTAGCTCACGGGCCTCGTCCCGGCAGCAACGCCTCCGGCGCATTCTGCACGATCACCCCGGATACTTTCCGCTGATGTACTCGACGAGCTGCTGGATGTCGACCTCGCGGTTGCGGATGAGCCAGTGGTTGAGATCGCCCGCCGAGATGACCCCCAGGACCTTCCCATTCTCGACGATGGGCAGGTGACGGCAGCGCCGTTCGGCCACCACGGTCATCGCGTCCTGCACCGTGGCTGCCGGTCGCATGACGATCAGCTCTCGCGTCATCACGTCGGCGATGCGCGTCGCCTCGGGGCTGCGGTGCTCTCCGACCACGCGACGAAGGACGTCGCGCTCGGTGAATATGCCGAGCAGCTGCGCCCCGCTCATCACCAGCACGGCGCCCACCTTATTCGCATTGATGAGCTCGACCGCCGTAGCGACAGTCATGTCGGGCGTCACCGAATACAGCGCCCCCGGCTTGCCGTCGAGCAAGGTCCGAAGCGGCGTCTCCATCGCCTGCATGGCTACCCTCCCTGTGGCGGGTCGATCCTGTCCTGTGCGTCCCTGCACCCGCCCAGGGGCTCTGGGCAAGATGCGAGAGCGAGCAAGCCTGGACGGGAGCGAGCCCCGCCTCACCCTGCTTCAAGAACTTGTTACACCATGGTTGCTATCCTTGTCGCTCGAATGCCGCAGTGCCCAGGCGGGGCTGAAGCGTCAGTTCTGGCGCTCGCTCGAAGCTTGTCATCTTTGGCGCACCGCGTTCACGATCGGCCGAAGCCCAGTATCGCTCCGCCGACCAGCAGCAGGGCCAGTACGGTGCCCAGGACGGTCACGAACTGGGCAGCGCGGCCGTGCCGGTGGACCGCGGCCTCGCGCTGTGCAAGCAGACCCAGCTCTTCCGCGCTCATCTGCCCGCAGACCCGGCGGATTTCGTTCATGAGTTGCCTGCCCTGCGAGCTGGCGACGAGCTGCCGGGCGGCCTCGAAGCCCGCGTTGCGCCGGGTCTCTGCCACCCGATTCACCCACGCAAGTTTCTGGTCGATGAGCGGTCCCAGCCGATCGACCCGCTGGCGCTGGCTCGCGCTGTCCGCCACCAGGAGTCGCAACCGCGCCACGGCTTCGGGCGCCAAGCGCGTGGCGCCGCGACCCGGCTCCAGGAATGCCTCGTCCGCCGTGACCACGAATCCGCGCGTGGACGACTCAGCGTCCACCGCGATCTGGAGGACCTGGTCCACGGCTCCCAGCATCGTGCGCGCCTGGTCCCGCGCTCGATCAGCCTGCTGATAGCTGTGGAGACTGATGTTCGAGACGAGGCCGGCAGCGGCCAGCATGACCGCCGCGGCAGTGAACCCTGGCTGCGTCTTGCGGCTCAGGCCATCCCCCGGTCGAGACGATCGTCTTTCATGAAGAAGCCAGCGATCAAGGTTCAACGGCGGATCCGGATCGCCTCGACGACCACCCATGCGCCTCCTGAGCCAGCAGCGAGGCTAGCCAAGTACGGGCCGACGGTCAAGGACAGAGGGCTGCCCCGGCCCCGCTCACTGGAGGGCGAGGAGGGCCCGGAGCGCAGCGGCGTGCCGCGGGCCACGCGACACGCGCACGACCGCAGGGCGATCGAGCGGCGACTCGAAAGGTGAAGGGATCCGTCGCCAGCCCACGCGACGCGACGTCGCGCGGCAGAAAGCCGCGACCCGAGGCCAGCCACGACCCACTAATCTAGGCAGCGTGCCTGCGATCACCGGGCGAACCATGAGACGGATACTCAAGGAACACTGGCCGATGATCGTGGCCTTGGCCCTCGCGACGGCCATCGGATGGCTCGTCTTCACGGTGCTGAGGCCCCCCGCTCCCGCCAGCGTCTCGGTGGGGCTTGCGGGTGGCGCCTCCGATGGCAGGCGCGCGCACCACAAGGCCTTCTGACGTTGGGGTGACCGGGATAGCGCCCGGCTCGCGGAGCGAGCCGGGTCACAGCGGCGACCAGTTGATGTGATTCTCCAGCGGCACCGCCACCGCTGTGACCTGATGTCCGGCGCCTTGCGGCGCCTCAAGCGGAGGGGAGAACTCTCCCCCCGCGCCCCCCATCTCGAGCGTCAGTTCATGTGGCATGCGCTATCAGACGATGCTGCTACAGGAGACTCGTCGCGAACGCGACCTACCCCCGGGCAGGGGGCAAGTAACGCCTGCGGAGATACGAGCGCATCCCCGACGTCGAAATGCTGTCCGCCTTCGCCACGGAGCTCATGAACTGTGCCGATCTCATCCCGGCCGAACCGATTCTCGGAGGCAGTAGCTCAGCGCCGGGGCTCGCGTTGCGGGCCCGCAGGTTGGTCCGCGTACTCCTGGACCAATATCCGGCACTCGGGGCAGGATCTCGCCCGTCGGTAGGTGTTGTCGTTCGCGGGCACGGAATGGTCGCAGATGAGGACATCATAGAGCGCGCGACCCTGGCGCTCGTTCTTCTTGACGATCCGGCGCCAGACCTCCGGAACCGTGAACTTGCGGGTACTGCGCTTGGCCATTTGTGCCACCTCGGGTGGCTCGGGATGTCCGCAAAGCATATCTGACAATCATTATTAACACAGGAGCCGGCCGCCAGTGAAAAGATCCGCGCGATAACGAGCCCCCAAAGAGCTCTGCCCATGCTCGCGATGCTGGCGAGTGCTCCGAACGCTCCGACCGCCATGCACGGAGCGGCGACACGGCCGCCGTGATGTGCCGGGCACCGCGCACGCTCTCCGCCCTGGCGCTCTCCACTTGGCGCTCCGCAAAGGAAGAGCTATTCCTATGGCCATGACCCTGGAAGAGCTGAAGAGCCGCAAGAGGGACTATTTCCTCGCGCGCCACGAGAACGACGAATTGGCGATGGAGCCGTTCTGCTACTGCGGAAACGTCCTGGAGGCAGACTACTACTGCAAGGAGTGCGACCACAAGTGCATGTGCACCTTCATCGTATGCATGGACCCCCAGGCGCTCGCCATGGTGGAGAACCTCGTCCATGGCAACTCCGATTTCGCGAAGTTCGAGTTCTCCGCGCTGGCTGATGCGCCGGGTTGACGCGCGAGGGACCGCCCGCGCGATCGCAGCGACTACGGCGCGAGCTGCTTGAGGATGGGCGGGGCCTTCTCGTCCTGCGCCAGCAGCTGGTGGCACAGGTCGCAATCTCCGGAGATGGTGCGCCCGTCCTGCGTCGCGTGGTCGCCGTCGTGACAGCGGAAGCAGCCGGGCGCGGCTTCGTGCCCGAGGAAGGTCGGGTAGGTGCCCCAGCCGATCTTCATGCCGGGCCAGACGTTGCGCTCCCAGATCGTCCCCAGCTCCTGCGCCGCCTTCTCGAGGGCCCCGCGCCGCTCGCCTGCCCGCGCGGGGTCCTCCTTGGCGTAGAAGTCCGAGAGGTGCGCCCGGAGCCCTGCCCGGGCCGCATCCGCGGAGGAATAGGAGACGCGGAGCGCCTTCACCGCCTCGCGCCGCACGAAGGGGAGCGCGCGGTCGATCCCGCCCCTCTCGATGGCGGCGTCCACCTCGTCCTCGGGGCCATGGAAGACGTGCGTGGGCCGGTTGTGGCAGTCGACGCAGTCCATCTCGCGCCATCGCCCGCCTGGGACCGACTCGCCCTTGACGGCGTAGCTGCGGCGCACGCCGTCGGGCGCGGTGAGCTCCACCGTCCCGATCTTCTCGCGCTTCGCGTCGGAGAGGTAGCGGATGTGCACGCCCGGATCCACGTGCCAGTGGATCCCCCTCGCGCGCGTTCCCTGTGCCCCGCCCACGTGGAGTAGGAAGATCGTCTTGAGCGGCGTGTTCTCCGCGTCGTCGGAGTGGTGCGTGAGGACCTTGAGCCGATCGCCGACGAACTTCGTCGGCCAGTGACACTGCTCGCAGGTCTCGCGGGCCGGTCGGAGGTTCTGCACCGGCGTCGGAATCGGTCGTGGATACAGCCCGAAGATGACCGAGACGAGCTGCCAGCTGCCGGACAGCTTGGACTTCACGAACCAGCTCGTGCCAGGCCCGATGTGGCACTCCACGCAGCGCACGCGCGCATGCGGAGAGCGGCTGTGCGCCGTGGTCTCGGGATCCATGACGCTGTGGCAGGAGCCGCAGAAGGCGGTCGAGTCCATCACCTCGATCCCTCGGTGCGAGGCGGCGACGAGGATGAGGACGTTGACCGTGGTGAGGCCCAGGAAGACGAGCACAAACATCCGCACTCGCGGCCGGTTGAGGTCGATGGTCGGGAGCGGCGGCTCGGTCTTGCCCGCGGCCGCGAGGCGACCCCGCCGCCGCCGCTGCAGGCTCATGCCGAGCGGGACGAGGACGAGCCCCATCACGAGCATCGAGGGCAGGACGATGTAGGCGACGACCCCCAGGTAGGGGCTACCCTCGAAGAACCCCAGGAAGCTGGCGGAGACGAGCGCAGTCACGAGCACGCCCGAGACGGTCGCCAGCGCCGCGCCCGCGAGGCTCAGCGGATGGCGGAGGAGATCATGGTCCGTCTTCTCCATCCCTGGCCTCCTGGCCGGCGGGGACAGGAGCGTGCCCCCTCCGCTTCACGCAAGGGAACCCTACCGGACAGCCCGACCGAGGGTCTCTGCCCGATCCAGCGAGGTCCGGATCTCGGCGCTGGGTTCTCGGGATCGATCGCCTTTGCGGACGAGTCGGTGGACCCGGCTCAGCGCCTGCGCGAAATCGGCGTTCTGGAGACCGCCGCGGTGCCAGAGGATCTCCTCCAGCCTGCGCAGCCGCTCCTTGATCTCCCTGAATGTTTCGTTCATGGGCCTCTCGAGTATGGAGAATACGTCACAGGTGTTCTCTACCGCGGAAGAGGCTCCGCTACCCGCAAAAGCGCCCTTCTGCTAAGAAGTAGGAGTGCCTGCGATCCAGCAGGGCGCGGCAGCCCCGCCCGGCCCACGCGACATCATCGTCGTGTCCGACCTGCATCTCGGGCGCGGGTACGATCCGGCGACGAAGCGGTACCACCGGCTCGAGGCCTTCTTCTACGACGAGGACTTCCGCGCCTTCTGCCGCTGGGCCTGCGCCGACGCTACCGCCCGTGGCATGCCGCTGACGCTCATCCTCAATGGTGACGTGTTCGACCTCCTGCGCATCGAGCCCGAGATTCCGGCGGCGGGGACACATCTGGAGAAGCGCTTCGGCGCGCTCCCGACACCGCCCATCGCCGCGAGGATGGTGGCGGACGTGCTCGCCGGTCACCCCTCCTTCGTGGAGGCGCTCGCCGACGTGCTCGCGGCCGGACACGAGCTCGTGCTCGTTTCCGGCAATCACGACCTCGAGCTGCAGTGGCCGCAGGTGCAGGAGGAGGTGCGACGCGCACTCACCGTCGCGCTGACGGCGCGGTGCGCGCCCGAGGCGCTGGCGCGGCTCCGCTTCGAGCCCTGGTTCGTGTATGAGCCAGGGCGCATCTGGATCGAGCACGGTTGCCAGTACGATCCCGAGAACGCCTTCCACTTTCCGCTGCGCAGCCGGCTGGCCGAGTCTCCTTTCGTGGCCCAGATCGCCGAGCGCGACATGCCTCTCGGCAACTTCTTCCAGCGGTACCTGTACAACGCGTTCGGGTCGATCACCTTCATCGTCCCGTCCAGCCGCGCCAACTACCGCTACTTCCGCTTTCTCCTGGCGAACCAGCCGCGGCTCCTCGTCCGCGTCGTGCGCAGCCAGGGGCGCTTCCTGTTGCAGTTGCTGCGCCGGCTCGCGCGCCACCCCGAACCGGGGTGGCAGCGCGCGGCCGAGGTGGCGCAGCGAGCGGAGCTGGAGCAGCTGGCGGAGCGCTCGGGGTTGGGCGAGAAGCTGCGCGCCATCGACGCGCTCAAGTTCCGGGGGGCCGACGCGGCGCGCGCCGCGAGCGGCATGATGCGGCAGGCCGTGAAGCTGGCGGCCGGCGCGATAGGGTCCGCCATCCTGGCGCTGGCGCTCCTCACCGCCGCCTCGCACGCCATCGAGGCGCTCACGCTCGGTTTCGGCTGGAAGGCGCTGCTGTCGCTCGTGCTCTACCTGGCCTTCGCCGCGCTCTCCGCCTCCGCACTCGTC
>MEMX01000070.1:151641-151990 GCA_001768075.1 Anaeromyxobacter sp. RBG_16_69_14
CCGACGAGCCGCCGCGGCCGCTCCGCGCCGCCGCCGAACGCATCGCCGAGCTCCTCGACGTGCCAATAGTCACGTTCGGTCACACTCACGACGAGGTGGTGAGCCCGATCGCCCGCGCCAGTGGGCGCGCCTGGTACTTCAACACCGGCACCTGGCTGGCCGTCTTCACGCACGACATCCTGGTGCCCCGCGAGCGCGTCCAGTACACGTTCCTGCGCGTGCGCGGCCACGACGCGGAGCTCCTGCAATGGAGCCCGGGCCGGGGCCGCGAGATGCCGGTGGTGTTGCTCGAGGAAGGGCCGGCGGCCGGCCCCGTCAGGCGGCCGGAGGAGGACCTGCCCTCGCCCGC
>MEMX01000070.1:152063-152648 GCA_001768075.1 Anaeromyxobacter sp. RBG_16_69_14
GAAGGGAGAGGGCGTGGGAGAGAGGGTCACCGCTTCGCCCCTCGTCGTTCCTGGCGCTCCTCCTGCCGCGATCTCTGCGGCGGCCCTTTCGGTGCGGCGGCGCGGGCGGTGGTCCACTCGAGATCGGGTGCTTGCTGCCGCCGCGACGCGCGCACGTCTGCCGACGTCCAGCTCCGGACGAGGTCGCCCGACCTCCACGCCTCGTGGGCCTCCTCGCCGCTCGCGCCCGCCTCGGCGGATTCGCCGTAGGACGGCGCAGTGCCCGGCGCCGCCAGGATGGCGTGCCTGGGCTCGATCGGTGGCTTGTCCGCCGGCAGCTCGGCACGCTCGGCCGCCGTGCCGCTGCTCTTCGTCGCCGGCGCCGTGACAGCGCTCTTCCCAGAGCCCGAGCCCATGTGTTGAGCAGCCGCTCGACTGGCAACCAGCACACCGGCCAGCAAGGCGACCGTCGTTGGCATCGCGCGCATCGTCCCTCCGGAAGGAAGGATAGGGACTGTCACAGCGGCGACCAGTTGATGTGATTCTCCAGCGGCACCGCCGCCGCTGTGAGCTGATGTCCGGCGCCTTGCGGCGCCTCAAGCGGAG
>MEMX01000070.1:152770-153411 GCA_001768075.1 Anaeromyxobacter sp. RBG_16_69_14
GCTGATGTCCGGCGCCTTGCGGCGCCTCAAGCGGAGGGGAGAACTCTCCCCCCGCGCCCCCCATCTCGTCAGTTCATGTGGCATGCGCTATCAGAACGGCGTGACGACGGTCAGCGCCAGCACCACGTCCGGCGCGTTCGCGTTGTAGAACCACTTCCTGGCGCCGCGCGGATTCGGCCCCGGAGTGAAGTCCTCCGAAAGGGCGAGGGTGACCGAGCCGCGCCGGACCCCTACCGAAAACTGGTTGTGGGTGCGGAAGAGCGCGCCCGCCGGCGAGGAGATGTAAACGCTGTCGTTGCCGCCGTCGAGCACGGTCCAGCCGGACTCGAGCAGGGGCGACAGGACTCGGTCCTCGACGATGAAGGCCCAGCGTCCGGAGAGCAACACCAGGGACACGTCCACGCCGGCGTGGAACCGCCGCGGCTGGAGCGCCACCGGAGACGCGAGCGGGGAGACCACGCTCCCGAACACCATTCCATGCAGGACGGCCCAGGGCGCCAGCTCCGTGCTCGCGAGGAGCGCCAGCCCCGCATCGACGCCACCCGACCCGCCCGCGCGAGCCAGCGAGCCGGTCGGCGCCTTGAGGTCGAGCCGCGCCGAGATGCCCCAGGCCGGCTCCCCCGCAGCCGCCTCCGCCACGC
>MEMX01000070.1:153422-153884 GCA_001768075.1 Anaeromyxobacter sp. RBG_16_69_14
CGCCAGGAGGACCTGCGTCCCGACGACCAGGTCGCCCGCCGCGAGCCGACCGGAGTCGAGGTCGAAGGCCGTGGCCCCCTGCTCGGCGAGGCGCAGGTTGACGCGATCACGGGGGTAGTGGTTGCGCCGGAAGTTGTAGGCGCCGACGAGACCGTGCCAGGCCTCGATGCCGCCATCCTCGAACCCGCCCCAGAACCCGGTGAGGCGCCAACGCAGCGTGGTCGCCACGCGAGCCTGCCAGCTGCCGGAGCCGCCGCCGAGCGCCGACCAGGGTAGGCGGCCTGCGAGGAGGAGGCCGTCGGCCTGTACGTCGAGTTGCACCGCCACGGTGCGCCCTCCGCGGGCGACCATGGTGGGCACGCTCCAGCTGTTCGCCGTTTCGAGCCGCAGCGCGAACGAGCGCGATCCAACTGCGCGGGCGTCGGCGAGCGTGGGGTCGAGGAAGAGCTGGCGGATGGGCCC
>MEMX01000070.1:153921-154591 GCA_001768075.1 Anaeromyxobacter sp. RBG_16_69_14
GGATCTGCGCGCGCCAGGGCGATCCCGGCAAGGAACGCCAGGGTGAAGGCAACGACGTGGGGGGAGGAGCGAACGAGGGCGAACGGGGGGGGCATCTGGTCGGAGGTGGGCAGCCCGCAGCCCACCATCAACCGCACCCTCCTGTAAGGCCCTGGGCCCGAAGAGCCCCGGTCCCGCCGGCGATGTGCCGGCGCTGCTTCGAGCGCTCGCGGGCTCTCGAGCTCGGGGGCTCGGATCGACAAAGCGGGCCGGGCCACCTCAGCGGGTGACGACTGGTCCGCTCGGCCGCGAAGTGACGCGCGCCCGACGCAGAGACGCCCCGCAGCCGACGCGAGCGCGTCACAGCGGGCGACGGGCCTCCCTCCTTTTGTGAAGAGCGCTGTGGATAGCGTGGATAAGTCGATGCCAAGTTGGGGCTGGACCCCAGGCGGGGCGGTTAGGCTCAGGCACTTGTGACCCTCGCTGCAGACGTGCACCATTCTCTCTACTCCGAGGGCAGACATGGCGACCAGGAGCGAGCGGTTCCGGTACGAGGTGGAGCGGTCTGGTCCGAAGAAGGCCAAGCAGCCCGCGCGGCCGCGTGGACGCGCCGATGGCGCGAACGAGAAGACGCCGCACAACGCCTCGTCGCGCGCGGGCAAGCACGCCGCGTATGCGCTGGAGCCGGCGA
>MEMX01000070.1:154634-157341 GCA_001768075.1 Anaeromyxobacter sp. RBG_16_69_14
GGCGAACCGGCAGAAGACGGACGTCCAGTTCCGGATGAAGCAGAAGACGAGCGAGGTCCGGCCCGAGTCGCGGCCAGGCACGCCGTCCCGCTGAACTCTCCGAGAGGGTCGTCGGTGGCGTGGAGGCCTCTTCCCTCCCGAGGGAGAGGGGTCTCGGCAATGGGCTGGCGCGCATCCAGGATCGTCTGGACCGGCACAGGCCTCGGTCGTTCAGGGGAATTTCAGCCCGAGCCGAGCCGCGTCCTCCGGCGTGTTGGCGTTGGCGAAGGCGCGGCCGTCGGGATCGACGAGGCGCCATTCTTCCTCGAGCACGAGCTTCGCCCCCACGGCGATGGCGATCATCCACATGGACGGGTTGCCCTCGCGCAGCATGCGCTCCACGAGCGGCAGGCACGCGCGCGACCAGAAGGCGTGCAGCGGCTCGAGCTGGCCGTGCCACAGCACGACGACCGCGCGGACCCCCTCGCGGCGTGTGGCGAGCCACATGATGGGTTCGGGCGCGAGGAACGGCATGTCGCAGGCCGCGGTGAAGACCCACTCGGTCCGCGCCGCGGTGAGCGCCGTGTGAAGGCCGCTCGGCGCGCCCTTGCCCCCGATCACGTCCGGCACGACCGGCGCCCCGAAGGCAGCGTACGGCGCGGAATCGTTCGCGACCACGAGCGCCGTGGAGAAGAGCTGGCGGAACAAACGCAGCGAGCGCGCGACGATGGGCTCGCCCTCGATCTGGAGCAGGCCCTTCGCGAGCCCGTGCAGGCGGCTCGCATGGCCTCCTGCGACGAGCGCACCCGTGCAATCGGCGAGCAGGGTAGGGGGGGCGGGTCCTTGCTGCATCGCGACGGGTAGCTTACCGCCAAGAAGGGCCTGTTCGCTTGGAGCGATCGAGACAATTGGGATATGAAGACCACCCGTGACTCCAGAACAGCGTCTCCAGGCCTTCAGGAAGATGGTGGAGCAGCGGCCCGACGAGCCTTTCGCCCGCTACTCGCTTGCCATGAGCCACCGGTCGCTCGGCCACGCCGCAGAGGCGGCGCTCGAGTTCGAGGAGCTCTTGCGCCGGAAACCGGACTACGTGCCCGCGTATCTGATGCTGGGGCAGGTGCTCGAGCAGCTCGGGCGCGGTCCGGACGCGGCGCGGGTCTACCGGAATGGGATCGCCGCAGCGACCGGCAAGAACCACGATCACGCGCGCAGCGAGCTCGGGCAGGCGCTCGAGGTCCTCGAGGCGCAGGGAGAGGGATGAGGATGTCGATCGACGAGAAGACGACGGTGGAGACCGCCCCGGCCCGGAGGGAAGCGGACGACGCCGGTCGCGGCGCCGCTCTCATGGCGGGCAGGCGCGCCCTCATCACCGGCGTCGCCAACGAGCGCAGCATCGCCTGGGCGATCTCGCGGACCTTCCTGAAGCACGGTGCCGAGCTCGCCTTCACCTACCCGGGCGATGCGATGGGCAAGCGTGTCATCCCCGTCGTGAAGCCAGTCGCGAAGGCAGTCCTGGACTGCGACGTCTCCAGGGACGAGGAGATCGATCGCACGGTCAGGGCGATCTCGGGGATCTGGGACCACCTCGACGTGCTCGTACACTCCATCGCGTACGCGCCGCGCGAGGCGATGGACGGCCGCTTCACCGACGTGACGTCCCGCGAAGCGTGGCGCATCGCCCTCGAGGTCTCCGCGTATTCGCTCATCGGCCTCGCGCGGGCCTTCAAGCCGCTCATGAGGCCCGGCTCGAGCATCATCACGATCACCTACTACGGCGCCGAGAAGGTGGTCACGAACTACAACGTGATGGGCGTCGCCAAGGCGGCGCTCGAGTGCAGCGTCAGGTACCTCGCGCAGGACCTCGGGCTGGATGGAATCCGCGTGAACGCCATCAGCGCCGGCCCGCTCAAGACCCTCGCCGCGGCCGGGATCAAGGGCATGCGCTCGATGATAGGCGAGAACGCGGAGAAGACGCCGCTCCGGCGCAACATCGAGCACGGGGACGTGGGCGACGCCGCCCTCTACCTCTGCTCGGACCTCGCCAGGAACGTGACTGGAGAGACGCTTCACGTGGACGCCGGGCAGAACATCATGGGCGTCGTGAGCATGTAGCGCATGTGGTGACCCCTCGGCTCGACCTCCGGGTCAGGGTACGGGAGTTCGCGAGCACGGCGCTGCCGCCCTCGGCTACACTCAGCGCCCATGGGTACTCCGCAACGCGTCGTGCTCACCGTCGCACTCGTCGCCGGCGCAGTGGGCGGGATCCTCCTCTTCCGCTCGCTCCGCGATCCGTGTGGCGCGCTGCTGCGGCGCAGCGTCGCGATCTACGAGTCGAAGAAGCCCTGCCACGCCGACTCTGAGTGCGTCCTGGATCCGCTGCCGGCGCGAGGCCCCGGCCTGTGTGATCGAGCTCGCGCGGCCGGAAGCGGGCGAATCGGGCTCGCGGAGCTCGAGCGCGTCTGGGCGGCGGCAGGTTGCCCCGCACCCGGCGAGTCGTGTCCGCCGATCGCGGGCGTACGCTGCGAGAAGGGCCGCTGCGCCACGGTGGTCCAGCGGTAGGCTGGCGGTCCGACTGCGTATTCCGGCAGCGCCCCATTCGGGTGTCGCCCCGGGCGTGATTCGGGCGTCCTCCGCAACAGGGGCTTGAGTGAGCGGTCCGCGCGTGCGACGTTCGAGGCGGGCGCGAGCGGAAGCGCCCCGAAGGACGACGGAGCGAGCGGTGGCGAGC
>MEMX01000070.1:157354-174332 GCA_001768075.1 Anaeromyxobacter sp. RBG_16_69_14
CATGAAGGACGAGGCGCAGGAGCGCGCCGCCGAGGCCGAGCGCCGCCGGCTCGATGCCCTCGTCCGCGAGGCCGAAGCCCGCTGGATCGACGCCCTGGGCCTCGATCCCGGCGACGTGGAAGCGCGGGCCCACCACGAGAAGATCTTCGCGACGAGGAGGCAGCGCTTCCTCGAGATGCTGCAGCGAGTCTCGAAGAGCACGATGCCCATCCTCGCCCATGGCCTCCTCGAGGCCGTCAAGGGAGAGCGTGGGGAGGAGAGTCAGAAACGGACGCCCGCGGCCCCGTCCCAGCGTCGCGAGCCCGCGCCCCCCACCAGTGCCGCTGCTCCACGGTCAGGTCAGAGGGCTGCCGGTGCGCCTCCGGAAGCAAGGCTCGCTGCCGTTCCGCTGGCGAGGCTCGCGGTGCCGACCGCCAAGGCCTCTCCAGCGCAGCGCTCCGTCCCGGACGCCATCGAGCCAGCCCGGGCTCCCACTCCGGTGGCCGGTGCGCCGACGCCGCCCGTGCCGGGTCCGGGCGCTGCGCCGCCTGCTGCGAGCGAAGCTCCTCATGGCCCGGCCAGCCCTGGGGCAGCGATGGGCACCTCCGAGAGCGCGGCTCCCGAGGCGCAGGAGTCGTCGCCCGCTCCTCTGGTCTGGCCTCCGTGGGATCTCGCTGCTCAGGAGGCCAGAGTCGATCCTGACCCTGCGGGGTGGTCCTGGGACCCGAAACAGGGCTCTCTGCCACCGTATGAACAAGGCGCACTGGGCCTGGGCACAGCGGCGCCCGGTCCGGCGCCGGAGATGGCCGCGCTGCCCCTGGAGCGAGCGCGGCAGGCGGGACCGTCGCGTTCCACGGCCCCGGATGCGTTGCGACGGCGGCTCGGCGAACGGACCCTCGTCGTGGCGCTGATCGCCGCAGCCGTCTCGGCGATGGCTGCCAGCGCGGTCTGGGCCTTCGTCCTCGTTGGAAAAGCCGCCCCGAAGCCGGGGCCGGGGGGGGACAGAGCGCCACCGAACCTCCCGGCCTCTGCGCCGGCCCCCGCGCCGTCGGACTGGAACGACGTCGGAGCCCGTCAGCCCGCCTCCCCGGCTCCCGATAGAGAATCGCGGATCTCGAGCGCTCAGCCTGACGGGGCACGACCGCAGCCAAACGCTCGGGCGACGGCGCGGAGCGGCGCCACCGAGGCTTCCCGGGCCGTAGCGAGCGGGCGCGTGGGAGCGGTTGCATGGAGGAACGCGCGCTGGGGAATGACCGTCGAGGAGATCCTGGCGGCCTTTCCGGGGAGGGCCGTTCGCCTTCAGTCGGGCGAGCGCGAGCGCGAGAGCGAGAGCGTGGACGGGCTCGTGACCGCAGCCCGCATCGGGCGGGTCGGGATCGGCGATCGCCGGTACGCCGCCGCGTTCCTGTTCGACTCTGCCGGAGGGCTCGGGGCCGTCCATCTCCGCCTCGCCGATCACGGCGAGATCGCGGCCGCCTACGACGATCTCACCGCCTGGCTGTCCAGGAAGCACGGGTCGCCGGACTCGAGCAACGGCGGACCGCCCGCTTCCGGCACCTGGACGCGTCAGGCCTCGTGGGCAACCGGGGAGAGTCTCATCGACCTGTACGGCTGGGAGGCCGAGACGCAGGAGTCGCATGTCCTCTCCTTGGACTTCAGCGCGGGCGAGATCCGGCCCCAGGAGCAGGGCTCCGTGGTGGTGACGTACCGGCCGGAGAGCGGTGACGCTCCGTCCTCGAGATAGCAGCCCGGTGTCCAGCGGCGGGGGACAAGCCCCCGCCCTATGAGTTCGAACCCGGGCTGGCGACGGGCCCTGCATCCGCCGGCGCCTGCGCAGCAGCGCCCGGCTTCGCTGGCCCCGGCAGCACGCGCCCGACCTTCTGCGTCGCGCGAGCACCGGCGAGGCGGCCATGGACCGGGAGCCGGGCCGGGGTTCTAGGAGAGGGACGGGTGAAGCCGCCAGGGATCGAGGTGCTACTGGAGGTGCTACTGTATGAGCACGGGCCGGGTGCTCAGGAGACCGGCGACCCGGCACCGGCCTGCGACGGGGGTCGCATCCTGTTCGGATTCGCCGCACTCGCGCCGGACGGTGATGGTCCCCGCGGCGCTGTTGACGCCGACGACCGTGATCCTCGCCCAGGTGGTGACGGAGTGGGTTCCCGAGGTGGGCGCCGGACCACTGACGATGCCCACGTCTACCCCCTGAAGATGCGAAAGCGCGGCGTAAGGGATACCGGCGAAGCCGCTGCCGTTCCGGACGTTGATCGTTCCTGCAGGAGCGGCGGGAAGACGACCTATTTTGGTGTACCAGCGTGGATCGTAGACCCCTCCCCTCGTCAGGACATGCCTCAGCCAGGCTGCGGTGACCGGCCCCTGCTGTCGGTATCTGGTGAACCCGACCTGGCTCCTCGCGAGCGGCAAGCTGGGAGCTTCGCAGGGCAACACTCCTGCGTCGATCTGGGCCATCGCGAAGACGATGGGCGCTGCGCGTGTGACGGTGCACGGGGCGAAACGGGCCGCCGTGGCGCTCGTCACGACATCCATCGTGGCCCGCTCCAGGAGGCCGCCCCCGTAGACCGTGAGCGCACCCCCCGACCCCGAGTGAGCCGAGTTCCGGACGGCGCCGACCTGCACTGCATTGATCGCATAGACGTTGTTGGGGTTCGCCGGCGGCCCGCCGCAAGACAGCTGCTGGAACGGGGCGCCAGGGAGCACGGTCCCGAAACAGACGTCCCCACCCAGGAGGCTGACGTTCGTCGCGTCCGTCCTGTGAGCTGCCGCGTAGTTCAACGCAGTGGCCCGAGCCGTCCCCAGGCTGGCACTCAGAGCGGCTAGGTTAACCCCGCCGATATCTGCGACCCCGGCAAGCGCCGCGCTATCGCCCGCGTTCTGCAACTCGGCACGGACCGAGTAGCCGTGTCCGACGTTCATGACGAGGACGAGGAGCGTGAGGAGGGCGGAGATGGCGAACGCCACGACCACCGCGATCGCCCCTCGCTCGCGGGATCGGGAGAGGCCGGTGACCGGGCGACGCATGGTCCCCTCACCTTTCGCTGGGCACCGACGGCGCGAGCTTCGCGCCGTAGCCGCCACCCTGTGCCGACG
Organism: Anaeromyxobacter sp. RBG_16_69_14; assembly: GCA_001768075.1. Lineage (GTDB taxonomy): Bacteria > Myxococcota > Myxococcia > Myxococcales > Anaeromyxobacteraceae > Anaeromyxobacter_A. The sequence goes on from MEMX01000070.1 coordinate 160,439, forward strand.
GCGGCGCCAGGAGCAGGATCGACTGCTGCTCCTCCCTGGGCTGCGTCTCCTTGGACGCCAGGCCTCGCCGGTACGACAGGGAGATGATGGCGGCCTCCTGCGAGTCGAGGCCGCTCACCGGCCCGGTGACCTTGGCCTTGGCCGGGGCCTGTTGGGCGAAGACGGCGGAGTAGGCCTTGCCATGCGTGGGCGTGATGCGGGCGCGCGCGCAGCCAGCGAGGCTGGCGACCAGCAAGACCGCGAGCTTGAGCGAGCAACTCCTGTGCGTGAGCGAGCAGTTCATGTGCCCTCCGTTGGGGGACGGGGTTCGGGTGGGAGGTCGGTGGGGATGGGCCTGCCGAGCCGCCGCGCCACCTCTTGCAGGTTCTGCCGAGCCCTGGCGAGCCCGGGCTGCAGCCTGAGCGCCTCGACGTACAGATCGAAGGCCTGGGCGAAGTTGCTCGCCACCTGGTAGGCGTAGCCGAGGTTGTTGTTCGCCTCGGCCCGTCCGCCACCCATGGAGAACTGCTCGGCGGCATGCCGGAAGTCGCCCGTGCCGGCATAGGCGAACCCGAGGTTGTTGCGGATGCGCGGGTTCGTTGGATCGATTCGGAGCGCCTCGTGGAAGACGGGGATGGCCTCCCGAGGCTTGCCGTGCGCGAAGAGCGAGAAGGCGAGGTTGTTGACGTAACCGGCGTTGCGCTTGTCGAGGGCGGCGGCGCGGCGGTGGTGCTCGAGCGCCTCGCTGCCTCTCCCCTCCCGGTCGAAGACGAGTGCGAGGTTGGAATGGGCGTAGGCGTTGTCGGGCGCGAGCGAGAGCGCCTCGGCGAGGTCGGCCTCGGCCTCCTTGAACAGCTTCTGCTCCCGGTAGATGACGCCGCGCAAGGCGAGCACCTCCGGGTCCTTCGGATCCTCTCGGTAGAGCGCATCCACCAGCGCGAACGCCCGGCTCCAGTCGTCGCGGCGCACCAGTTCCTGCGCCAGTCCCTTGCGCGCGCCGTAGGTCTCGGAGCGCTTGGCGCGCGCCCCGGCGCAGGCGCACACGGCAAGCGCCGCCGCGACGGCCAAGACGCGCACGGAGACGGGCCGGCTCATCGCTTCCCCAGCATAGGTAGCACCTTCGTGATGTTGATGATCGCCGGCCCGAGGACGACCGTGAAGAGGGTCGGAAGGATGCAGAGGATGAGCGGGAAGGACATCCTGACGGAGACGTACCCGGCGCGCTCCTCGGCCCGCTGCATGCGCCGGACACGGAGGCTCTCCGCCTGGACGCGCAGCGCCAGCGCCACGCTGGTGCCGAAGGCCTGGCTCTGGGCGAGGGTCGCCGAGAGCGATTTCAGCTCCGCCACCCCCGTGCGGTGTGCCATCCGGCGGAACGCCTCGACGCGCGGGATGCCTGCCTTGACCTCGAGAAAGGTCTGCTCCAGCTCCTCGGCGAGCAGGGGCCAGGCGAGCCGGGTCTCGGCCGCGACGCGCTGGAGGGCCGCGTCGATCCCCAGCCCCGCCTCGATGCACGTGACGAGGAGGTCGAGTGTGTCGGGAAGGCCGCGCTCGATGGCGAGCTGCCGCGCCTTCACCTGCGAGGACAGCCAGGTGCTCGGCAGGTAGTAGCCCGTCGCGAAGAGTCCAACGGCCAGGATGACGCCGGGCTCCAGGGGCCGCGCGAGCGAGGAGTTGACCCAGGCGAAGGCGAGCGCCAGCACGAGCCCCAGGATGACCTTGCTCGCGAGGAATATCTGCAATCCCGGGTCGGACCGGAAACCGGCCATCCGCACCCGCAGCCGCAGGCGCGACAGCTCGGATTCGTTGAGAGGCTGCGCCGCCTTCGCGACGAGGCCCAGGGCACGGGCGAGCCTCTTCAAGAACGAAAGCTGGTCGTCCGGCTCCGGGCCGGCGTCGCTCGTCTTGAGCCGACGCGCGACGACGCTCTCGCGAGACAGGAGGCTCCTCGCCGCCATGACCGCGGTGAGCACGGTGGCGAGGAGCAGGAAGGAAGCGATGAGCGCGACACCGTCGAGCGGCATGCCATGCACCTCTGTCAGAGATCGACCTTCGTCAATCGGTGGAGCCACGCGACGCCAGCGACCCACGTCAGGCACGTGCCGAAGGCGATGGCGCGCCCGGCAGGCTCCGCGACGAGCGGCCTGAAGTACTCGGGGCTCACCACGAGGAGCGTGACCACGGTGACGATCGGCATCAGCGCTAGGACCACGCCCGACGCCCGCCCCTCGGCGGTGAGCGCGCGGAGCTTCCCCTCGAAGCGGAACCGAGCGCGGATGGTCTCGGCGATGCCCGAGAGCAGCTCGGCCAGGTTGCCGCCCGTCTCCTTCTGGATGATGGCCGAGGTGGCGAAGATCTTGAGGTCGCGGTTCTTCGGTGACCGCTCGGTCATGTGCAGGATGGCGAGGTCCAGGGGGAGGCCGAGGCGCTGCTCCTCGAAGGCGCGGCCGAACTCGAGGCTCACGGGCTCAGGGAGCTCCGTCGCCACCATCTGGAACGCCACCGAGGTTGCATGCCCGGCCCGGAGCGAGCGGGCCATCATGTCGAGCGCCTCCGGGAGCTGCTCGGAGATCTTGCGGCAGCGCCGGTCGGCCGCGACGGCGAGTGCGATGGCTGGCAGGCCCCCCGCGCAGCCGACGAAGATCAGCAGCGGGAGGAAGGGGAGCCCGAGTGCGATCGTCAGCGTCAGCGCGCCGGCGGCGAGCGCGGCCGAGTACCCCCAGAGCTGGGCCACGGTGAGCGACGAGTTCGCCGACACGAGGAAGCGCTCCGCCCGCTGTGCCAGCCGGAGGGACCGCAGCAGGGAGCCCAGGGCAGGATTGGAGGCGAAGCGGCCTCGCCTGAGCAGGGTGCTCTCACCCTCCTGCCCGGGGGCTCCGAGCGTCTGCAGCCTGCGCTTCAGCTCGTCGGTCCGCCGCTTCAGGACGGACCGCACGGCGAAGTAGACGGCCTCGAGGCCAAGGACGATCGCGAGGCTCAGGAGGACGATGAAGGCGATGCGCATGGATTAGGCTTCCCGCAGGTGCCCCTCGAGAATACGGGCAGGGTCGATCCCGCTGCGCTGGACCTGCTCCATCGCCAGCGGCCGGATCCCGGTGAAGGCGTAGTCGCCGAAGACGCGCCCGTGGGGGTCGGTCCCCCGCTGCTGGAACTGAAATATCTCCTGCATGCTGATGGTCGTCGCCTCCGTTCCCGTGACCTCGCAGATGCTGGCGAGGCGGCGCCGGCCGTCGGTACCGCGAGTGAGGTGGACGAGGAGGTGGATGGCCCGGGAGATCATCTGCCGGCTCGCCGTCTCCGAGATCGGCACGCCGCCCATGCCGATCATCGCCTCCAGGCGCGTGAGGGCGTCGCGCGGCGAGTTCGCGTGGATGGTGGTCATCGAGCCCTCGTGGCCGGTGTTCATGGCCTGCAGCATGTCGAGGATCTCGCCGCCCCGGACCTCGCCGACGATGATCCGGTCGGGCCGCATGCGCAGGCTGTTGCGGACGAGGTCGCGCGCGAGGATCTCGCCCTTGCCCTCGACGTTGGCCGGGCGCGTCTCCAGCCGTACGACGTGCGGCTGCTGCAGCAGGAGCTCGGCGGAGTCCTCGATGGTGACGATGCGCTCGGCGCGCGGGATGAACGCGGAGAGCGCGTTCAGGAAGGTGGTCTTGCCGGTGCCCGTGCCGCCGCTCACGAGGACGTTCAGCTTCGCGCAGACGCAGGCTCCCAGGAAGGCGATCGCCTCCTTCGTCACGCTCCCCAGGGCGAGGAGCTCGCGCACCCTCAGGGGCGAACGCCCGAAGCGGCGGATGGAGAGGACGGGCCCGTCGATGGCGAGAGGGGGGATGATGGCGTTCACGCGAGAGCCGTCCGGCAGGCGCGCGTCCACCATGGGCGACGTCTCGTCCACGCGCCGCCCCACCCGCGAGACGATGCGGGTGATGATGCGCAGGAGGTGCTCGTTGCTGTCGAACCGGGCGCGGGTCAGCTCGAGCTTTCCCGCGCGCTCGACGTAGATGGTGCTGTAGGTGTTCACCAGGATGTCGCAGATGCTCTGATCGCGGAGCAGGGGCTCGAGCGGGCCGAGTCCGGTCACCTCGTCGAGGAGATCCTGGACGAGCCGCTCGCGCTCGACCTGGCTGAGCGGGACCCGCGAGCTGCCCACCATCGAGACGACGACGGAGCGTATCTCCTCCCGGACGCGCTCGGGCGAGAGGGTCTCGATGTTCTTGAGGTCGAGCCTGTCCACGAGCCGCCGGTGCAGCTCGTCCTTCACCTCCGCGAAGACGCCGATCCTGTCGTCGGCGATGCCCGGCGCGGCCGGGGAGGCGGGATCTCGCAGCAACGGCTGGAGGATGCGATCGCTAAGTGACATCGAGTGTCTTCTGGCCGAAGAAGCGCCGCAGGAGCGACCGTTTCCCGGAGGCCCCGGCCTGCGGGCTGCCGATGAGCGAGGCGAGCGCCGCGATGTCTTTCGCGAGCTGCGATCGCGGCGCCTCCTCTACGAGGAGGCTCCCCCGGTTGATCGCGCGGATGAGCGCGGGGTAGTCGCTCGCGACGGTGGCCGCCACGGGCAGGCCGACCGTGTCGGCCAGGAGCTGGCACTTGACCTCGGCGCTCCTGGAGTATCGGTTCACGACGAGGCGCATCCGCGCGTCGTCGTGGCCGAGCCGCCGCAGGAAGGAGACGCAGCGCTGGGCGCGCCGCACGGCGGGCACCTCCTGGGGGACGACGACGAGGACGCGGTCGCAGGCGTCGAGGGCGGCCACGGCGTGGTCGTCGAAGGTCCGGAGCCCGTCGAGCACGATCGTCTTGTAGTGCTGGCGCAGGAAGTGGAGGAGGCTGCCGAGACCAGCCGGGTCGACGCGGGACGCCTCCTCCAGCTTGTCGGTCTGGGCGAGGACGCGAACCCCCGAGCGGTGCTGGAGGACCGAGGCGTCGAGGAGGGCGCGGTCGATCCGGTGCATGTTGGGGACCACGTCCGAGATGGCGTACCCGCCGGAGAGGTCGAGGAAGGCGAGCGCGTCGCCCATGGCGAGGTCGAGATCGAGGAGGCAGACTCGCTCGCCGTTCCGGGCCAGCACCCCGGCCAGGTTGGTGGCGACCGAGGTGGCGCCGACCCCGCCCTTGGCAGGGAAGACGGCGAGCACCGATCCCAGGCCTGCGGGTTCTGGAGGCCGCGCCTGCTCCCGGATGGCCTGCACGAGCCTGTCCGTCTCGCCTGCGACGAGGTACTCGCGGGCGCCCTCCCGCATGGCGCCCAGGATGAGGTCCGGATCCTTCGTGGGGCCGACGACGACCACGTGCGTCCCCGCCGCGGACAGGGCATTCACGAGCCGGAACGACGCGTCGCGCTCCGGCCCGATCGACACCACCGCGACTGCCGCGCGAAGCGCCCGGGCCTCCTCCTTGGCGGCCACCAGATCGGGCAGGACGGTGATGAGCGCGTCCTGCAACGCCGCGCGGAGCTCCGCCTCGACGACGGGCTCGATCCCGGCCAGGAGTATGGTGGTGTTCCCGTCCACGCTGTCCTCACGCTCTATCGGGTGTAGCCGCTCGCTCCGCTGGGACCGCCGGCCGAGGCCGGTCTGACCGACGCGTTCGTGGTCCCGTCCGTCCCGAGGAGGAAGAGCTGGAGGTCGCTCGGGTCGTTCATCTCGAAGTCGGTGGGGAGCGGCGGGACCTGGTGCGGGGCGAGCGGCTCGGCCATGCGGGCCGTGACGATGACCAGCAGCTCCGTCTCCTGCCGCTGGTACTGGCTGGAGCGGAAGAGCGCGCCCAGGACAGGGATGCTGCCGAGCAGCGGCACCTTCTGGATCTGGGAGCGGATCTTGTCCGAGAGGAGGCCGGCGATGGCGAAGCTCTGGCCGTTGCCGAGCCGCACCGTGGTCTCGCTCTGCCGGGAGCTGAGCCCCGGGATCGTGCTCCCGCCGACGCTCACCGAGAGCGTGGGGTCGATGTCGCTCACCTCGGTCGAAAGCTTCAGGTGGATGGTGTTGTCGCTGATGACCGTGGGCGTGAAGTTGAGGAGGATGCCGAACTTCTTCCACTCGACGGTCACCTGGCCCAGCGAGCCCGCGAGCGGGATGGGGAGCTCGCCCCCGGCCAGGAACTTCGCCTCCTGACCCGAGAGCGTCACGAGCGTGGGCTCGGCGAGCACCTTGGCGAGCGCGTTCGACTCGAGGAGGCTCACCATCGCGCTGAAGGGAAAGTCCGGAAAGTTCGAGAAGAAGAGCGAGAACCCCTGGGTGCTGAACTGCGGGGAATGGACGTCGGGAGCGATGCCTCGCCCACCCGTGCCGGGGATGGCGGGGTTGGTGGTCGTGTTGAGGAAACTGCCCGGGCTCACTCCGTTGCCGGTGATGCCGCCGATCTGGTTTCCGGTCTTCGACTTGTAGAAGAAGTTGACGCCGATGTCGCGCAGGCCCGTGCGCGACACCTCGGCGAACTTGACCTCGATCTGAACCTGCTGGTTCCCGGTCACCTTGACGAGGTTCGCCACCTGCTTCGCGTGGAGCCGCGCCACCTCGGCCATCCGCTCCGGGATGCGCACGTCGGAGACCTCGCCCGAGAGGACGACCAGCTCGCCGGCCCCCGAGACCGTGACGCTCTCGGCCGGGAAGAGGTCCTTGAGCCGCTTGCGCAGGCCGTCGAGGTTCTTCGCCACCTGGAGGGCGACCACCAGGGGCTGGTTCGACCGGTTCCACACGGTGAGATCGGTGGCGCCGACGCCCTTCGCCGTCAGCAGGACCTGCGTCGGCGTCACCACCTTGAGGTCGGCGACGTCGGGATTGGCCACCGAGATGCGGCCGATCTCCTCGGTGAGGACGAGGAGCCGGTTCTGCCCGGCCTCGAGCGCCAGCTCGCGGGTGGCGCCGACCTCGCGATCGACCCGCAGGTGGACGGGTGCCTGTGCGGCCGCCGGCGCCGCCAGGAGGAGGGCGGCGAGCGTCGGCAGGTGGGGTGCTAGGGTGGTCATTGATCTCCGTCCTTCTGGAAGTCGCGCTTCTCGAACATGTCGCCGCGGAGGATCTCGACCATCTTCGAGTCACGCGGCGGCGTCGGCGTCGGCCGCATCACCTCCACCTTGCGTGATCTGCGCACGCGCCTCTCCGCGACGGCCGCGGACCCGGAGAGCAAGCCCCTCGGTACAACCCCGGCCGTGGCCACCGTCTCGGTGTCGATGCTGCTGCGGAGCGCGAGCACGAGCTGCCCCTGCGAGGCCGCGAGCGCGAGCCGCTCCGCCTGATCGCTGTCCACCATGAGGGTCGCCACCGTGGCCGCGACGGGCTTCTGGGGGTCCGCGGCGGCGCGCTCCTCCAGCTCCTGGCCGACGGTGAGGACCTTGACGTACTGGAGGATGATCTTGGAGACGGGAGGCGAGCTCCCAGGGTCGGGGCTCATCGTCACGATCACGTCCACGTGATCGCCGGGGTGGATGAAGCCTGCCACGCCCACCACGTCGTCAACGCGCACGGACATGGCCCGCATGCCGGGCGACAGCACGGTGGAGAGGGCGCCTTTGCCCGTCTCGTCCACGGAGGCGAGCTTGGAGAGCAGGATCACCTCTCCCTTGGCGATGGTGGCGTTGACGATCCGGCCCTCCAGGTCCTTGGGATCCTTCACGGTCCCCTCGGGCAGGGACGCCGCCGGCCAGTCGATCGTGGCGAGGGCCCCGAGCTCGAGCTCCGTCGCGATGGGCAGCTCCGTCGCGGCGACGACCACCTTCTCGGTGGGGATTCGAACTGCGGCGACGCGCGTGTCCATGTAGCGGGTCAGGAGCACGGCCGTCCCCAGCGCTGCCAGGACCGCGGCGGCGAGGTAGAGCAGGGCGCGCAGGCGTCCCTTCCCCTCCGCCGACCGCGCTTTCTTTTCGGGTGCGCCTGCCATCATCCCTCCAGTGTGTCAAGGCTCGAGACGCATGCACGCCAGCGCGGATGTGTTCGCCGGCAGCATGTTGGGGAACGGGGTGAATCCGGTGATCGACCGGGTCGGCAATACGATCTGGACGCAGACGCCCCCGGGAGGCGGAGGTGGGTTCGTGACCTGCGCGGTGGCGGTGATGCCGGCGTCCGTCAGGTAGGCCCTCGCCGCGCTTCTCGCTGCGGGCCGCGCGATGGCGATGGTGGGGTTGAGCGAACCGGCGCGCGCCCCGGCCTTCGCCACGTTGGTCACGACCGCGCGGAGATACAGGTAGTAGCCCCAGTCGATCATCCCGAAGAGGATGAGGAGGAGCGGGACCAGGACCATGGCGAACTCGACGGCGGCGGCGCCCCTCTGGCGCCTGCCGGCGCGCCTCGTCGAGCCCCTTCTAGAGGTGAAGGGCATAGAGCGCTCCCACCGCGAACCCGACGCCATACGGGACGAGCACCGTCTTCCCAGGGGCCTCGGCGGCCCTGGGCCATGCCGGGGCATGGAGGGCGTGGAGGTTCGCGCGGATGGATCCCCGCGCCTCGATGCTGGAGGCGGCGTAGCAGGCGGCGGCGACGACCGCCCCCACGAGCGCGCTCGCCAGCATGTAGTGCGGCAGGCGCGCGAGGCCGACCCACGCCGCCGCCGTGGCGCCGAGCTTGAGGTCTCCCCCGCCGATGCCCCTCTTCATCCAGAACGGCGCCAGGAATGCACCCACGCCGATCGCAGCCAGGAGGCCGCCACCCGCGGAGCGGAAGCCTCCGCCCATCCACTGCGAGGCAAGGCCGGTGACCGCGATCGCGACCGTGATCCAGTTGGGGATCTTCCGGCGCGCGGCGTCCGACGCCGCAGCCAGGGCCAGCATCGCGGTGAGCAGGAATAGGTGCCCCTGGGCGTGAGCCATGCCTGCCCTCCTGACGGCCTGACGACACTCGACTTCACGGCCAGCGCGACCTCCGCGCCGTCGACGACCTCAGTCCTGACGGTCGCGGTCGCGACCCGGAGCGACGCGAGGACAGATCTCCGCCGGCTTCGCGGGGCTACAGACTACGGCTTTCGGGCTACGGTGCTGCGTTGCCGAACGCAGTTGTCGCACCCGTGAAAGCACCCACCACCGCCGTCCGGAGCGCCGGTATCACCGCTGCGACCGCAACGATGACCACGAACAGCATCAAGGCGTACTCCACCGCCGTCACGCCTTCCTCGTCCTTCCAAAGCTTCAGCACGATATTCCGCATGATGCTTCCCTCCGCGCACGACGTTCCCGGTGAGCACGCGCTCACGCGCGTCCTGTCGCTTGCTTGTTCCAAGCCGTTGACACTCGTCCGGGTGGATTTGAGAGTTTGAAAATAGACCACGCTACCGAGCGGTGCGATACCGTCTTTCAGGGACGCCATATGTGATGTGGTGACCCGGACAGGCCTCGCGAAATCAGTAGACGAACGGGATCAGACGCCAGGGGGTGCGGGCCTTGTAGTCAGCGTAGCTCGGGTACTGCGAAAGGAAACGCTCCTCGCTGGAGATCCTGAGCACCTGAAACGCCAGCGCGGCGAGTACCAGCGCGAGATTGAGGACGTTGAAGTTGTTGACGAGGTATCCGGCGTTGCTGACGGTATAGGCGCAGTAGAGTGGATGCCTCACCCAGCGGTATAGACCTTCTCGTTTGATCTCCCGGTGGGCCGGGACGAGCCCGAAGCTCCGATTCAGAGAGAGGACTCCGAGCACGGCGAGACAGGTCCCGATCACCTGGACGACCTCGCCTGCGACGAGATCGTGGTTAGCCTCTACCGGCCGCAAGAGGAGAGGGGTGAAGGTCCCGCCCAGGGTGATCATCGAATCCCAGGGAGCGAACGAGGACTTGTCCGCGGGCGCGCGGACGAGGACGAAGAACGCGAACAGCGCCTCCAGGACCACGACGAGGATGGCGCTCGGTCGGTGATGCCGGGCGAAGTTTGCCAGGTGGGCCGCTGCGAAGAATGCGAACGGCAGCGCAATGGACAGGTTGGCCAGGGCGGTGGCGAGGCCCGACAGGCTGGACTGTCCATGCTTCATCTGGATGACGCCCGGCCGGCCTTCGTTCAGGCGGGATGGTACATCACGAGTTCACAGCGGCGACCAGTTGATGTGATTCTCCAGCGTCACCGTCGCCGCTGTGAGCTGATGTCCGGCGCCTTGCGGCGCCTCAAGCGGAGGGGAGAACTCTCCCCCCGCGCCCCCCATCTCGAGCGTCAGTTCATGTGGCATGCGCTGTCAGTCACGAGCTCCTCGCCCCACAGTCCAGAACCGCGCGCACTCGCGCCAGGAGCGACGACGCCGTGAAGGGCTTCGGCAACAGCTCGATGCCGGGCTCGAGCACCCCGCGCTTCGCGATGACGTCCTGCGCGTGGCCCGAGACGTAGAGTACGCGCAGGTCGGGGTGGTGACGGCGCAGCTCGTTTGCCACGGCGCGTCCGTCGAGTCCCGGCATGATGACGTCGGTGACGAGGAGGCGCAGGCGACCTCGTTCGCCGGCGGCGATCTCGAAGGCTTCGTGCCCGGCGCCGGCCACGAGCACCCGGTAACCGCCCGAGCGAAGTGAACGGACCGTGATGTCGCGGACCTGAGGATCGTCCTCGACGACGAGGACCGTCTCCGTGCCGCGCGGCGTGGTGGCCACGGCAGGGGGTGACGCCGCGATCGCCGCGCCGGGAATGCGGGGGAAGAAGAGCGCGAAGGTGGCGCCTTGCCCCGGCTCGCTGTCCACCAGGATGTACCCGTCGTTCTGCTTCACGACGCCGTAGACGGTCGCCAGGCCCAGCCCCGTCCCCTTCCCGACAGGCTTGGTGGTGAAGAAGGGCTCGAACAGGTGAGCTTTCACCTCCGGCGAAACGCCCTGGCCCGAGTCCCGGACCGAGAGCCTGGTGTAGGGCCCGGGGTGCATCCACGGGCGCGAAGCCGTGAGGTTCTCGTCCACCACCACGTTCGCCGTCTCGATGGTGAGCTTGCCGCCGCCCGGCATCGCGTCGCGCGCATTCACGGCCAGGTTCAGGACGACTTGCTCTATCTGGCTGGGGTCGCAGCGCACGGCCCACAGCTCAGGGTGCAGGATCACGACGAGCTCCACGTCTTCCCCGAGCACGCGGCGCAGGAGCTTCTCGCTGCCGCGCACCAGGTCGTTCAGGTCGAGGGGCACCGGCGCGATGACCTGCCGGCGCGCGAACGCGAGCAGCTGCCGGGTCAGGTCCCGTGCGCGGCCGCCCGCGGCGCCGATCTCCTCGACGACTTCCGGATCGGGGGGTGAATCCCCCGCGATGCCGTGCTTCAGCGCCTCGGCGCCGGAGAGGATGACCGTGAGCAGGTTGTTGAAGTCGTGCGCGATTCCGCCCGCGAGCTGGCCGATGGCCTCCATCTTGGACGCCTGGTGAAGCCCCGACTTCAGCCGGTCGCGCTCCTCCTCCGCCCGCTTCCACTCGCTCATGTCGCGAGTGATCGAGAGGAGGTACTGCCGGCCGCTCAGCCTGATGAGCTGCGCCGACATGAGCCCGGGCAGGGTCCGCCCGTCTTTTTTGCAAAAGGTCGCCTGGAGGTTCTGGACGTAGCCGTCCTTCCTCAGGCCTTCCACCAGGCGAGCGCGGTCGTCGGGGTCGTCCCAGATGTGCAGCTCGAGAGCCGAGCGCCCGAGGACCTCGGCCTCGGTCCAGCCCGTCATCTTCGAGAAGCCCTCGTTCACGGCGACGAAGACGCCGTCTTCGACGCGGCTGATGTTGATCGAGTCGATGCTGGTCTGGAAGGCGACCCGGAAGCGCTCCTCGCTCTCCCGCAGAGCCTCCTGGGCGCGCTTTCGCTCGGTCAGGTCGCGGATGATCGCCCAGACGCCCACCCGCTTCCCCGCGAAGTCCCTCTTGACGAAGGCCCGGACGCTGATCGGGATCGCGGTGCCGTCCTTGTGCACGTACTCCTTCTCGTACTCGTCCGAGTAGCCCTGCGTAGGGACCTGCTCGTTCAGGATGGCGTCGTTCATGGCGCGCCAGCACGCGGGGGTGATCTGCTGGTAGGTGCGCTCCAGCAGTTCCCCGCGCGTGTACCCCAGCAGCCGCTGGGCAGCGGAGTTCGCGTCGGTGAAGCGTCCTTCGAGGTCGAGCGCGACGATGGCGTCCGCGCTGGACTGGAAGAGGCTCCGGTGACGTTCCTCGCTCTCCTCGACCGCGCGCTCGCTCCGTTCGCGCTCGGCGATGTGCCGGGCCTGCTGGTGGTTGTGATAGGCGAGCCTGGAGAGGGTCCCTGCGAAGAGGAAGAGCGCCCGTCCCACGCTCTCGAAGCGCTCTCGCGGCATGCGCGTCACGTCCGCGAGCGCGGCCCGAAACTCCTCCCGATCGGCCCCGATCACGGACGCGTAGTCGAGGAGGCACTGCGGGTCGCAGGCCTCGTCGATCACCTGCCCGATGAGCCAGTTCGCGATGTGGCGATCGCCGACGCAGATGCTCGCACCGCTGTCGAGCAGCCCTCCGCTGAGGCACGGTCGCAAGGTCGGCCCGTTCGCCCGTCGCCCCAGCGCCGCGTCCGACGCCATGCAGTTGGCGAGCCCACGAGGTGTCCCGCGAATGACGTGCAGGCAGAGCCGGCAGAATCTGGAAGGGCGCGTGATGGGCACGCCCTCCACGTCGGTGATGATCGAGGCGACGCCGGTGGCGTCCGCGAAGGCATCCTGAAGCGCCTGGATCTCGTTCAGGTCGATGAGGTCCTGGAGCCGCAGGGAATCGCCGCCTTCGAGCGGGGCGGTCAGCGCCGCCACGCGCTCGCGCAGCCGAGCCTCGCTCTCCCGCAGCGCGGCTTCGCGTGCCTCGAGCTCGGCCACGCGCGACCGCAGGTGCTCCAGCTCCGAGGCGAGCGCCGGATCGACATCGCGTGCACTGGTGGTCATTCGATCGAAAGGGCGGTCGCGGCGCCAGCACCGGCGGCTCCGCTCCGACTTCCACAGTTTGCCACAGCCTTGGTCGGTCCCTGGACATCCCGGTGTAGGGTCAGGTGGCAGTGTGGCGCCGTGAAACCCAGGGGTCAAAATCGCTGCGCCATGACAACGTGACGCCACCCGGGCCATTCCTCGTATAGGCTGCGCGTACATTCTCCATCCGAGGGGTCCCCGTTCCGATGAAGACCTCCTGTGACACTCTTGCCGAACCCGGACGTTCGTCGGCGTTCGGATTCAACGAATCGTGCTCCTGCGGCGCCTTCGCCCTCCGCGCCGAACAGAAGTCGCGGCGCGAACCCGAGGGGCACATTCACTCCAGGACGTACTGCGGCCCCGATCGCCGTTCGAACCGGCGGAACTGGTAGGCGGTGAGCTCGGAGCGAGGCGAGGGCAGTTACACGAATCGCCCGCGCCGCGCGACCTCGCCGACGAAGGGATTGCGGAGCCGCTCGTCCCCGAGCATTGCGCTCGGGCCGTGCCCGGGGAAGAAGCGCACGTCGTCGCCGAGCGGAAACAGCCTCTCGCGGATCGATCGCTCCAGCGCTTCGAAGTCGCCGCCGGGCAGGTCGGTCCTTCCCACCGAGCCCGCGAACAGCGTGTCGCCGGCGATGAGGATGCGCGCCTTCTCGAAGAAGAGGCAGCACGAGCCGCGGCTGTGGCCGGGCGTGTGGACGATGCGTCCCTCGTGCTCACCCAGCGTGAGCGTCTCGCCGTCCTCGTGGAAGTGGTCGATGTCGGGGCGCTCCCCGGCGCACTCGAACCCGAACATCTCCGCCTGCTGCGGGATGGCGTCGAGCCACGGGGCGTCGCCGCGGTGGATCTGGCAAGGGACGCCGAGCCGGCCCTTCGCCTCGGCGCAGCCGGCGACGTGGTCGATGTGGCCGTGGGTGAGGAAGACGCGAGCGATGCGGAAGGAACCTGGCTCCCGCATGAGGAGTGTACGCTCCAGGTCACCCCCGGGACCCCCCGCGCCCCCGGGATCGACGAGGATCGCTTCCCCCGTCTCGCCGTCGCCGACGAGGAGGGTGTTCTCGGCGAAGGGACCCACCACGGTGTTGCGGACGACCAGCA
>MEMX01000070.1:174346-174623 GCA_001768075.1 Anaeromyxobacter sp. RBG_16_69_14
CTGCGGCGCGGGGAGGGGGCCCGCGCTCGCAAGGCCCCAGAAACCCGCCTGGTTAGGGCGTGAACGAGCTGCCGCAGCCGCAGGTGTTGCGCGCGTTCGGATTCACGAACTTGAAGCCGGCGCCCTGGAGGCCGATCACGTAGTCCACCGTGACACCCTGCAGGTACATCGAGCTCATCGTGTCCACGTAGAGCTTGACGCCGTCCTGCTCGTACAGCGAGTCGCCGTCGCGCTCGGCGTTCTCGAAGTCCATCGAGTACTGAAAGCCCGAGCAGCC
>MEMX01000070.1:174636-214404 GCA_001768075.1 Anaeromyxobacter sp. RBG_16_69_14
CCGATGCGGATGCCGTACCCGGCGAGGTTCTCCTTGACCATGGCTTCTTTGACCATCTCGACCGCCTTGGCGGTGAGGGTCAAGGGGCTCGGCGCGACCGGCTCGGTCGGGGTGCGGGCGATCGGGGTGGCGGTCGTGGTCTCCATGCTCATCCTGTCTCCGTTCTGGTCCGGCAAATTGATGTGGAACAAAGATAGTAACAGGCCCGAAGGCGAGCTTCAACGCTGGCCCGTCACATGACGAAGGGTTACCCTGGATTTCAACCGATCCTTCCGCTCAACCGGCGGCCTCCGTCCACCGGCAACACGGCCCCGGTCACGAACGCCGCCCCGGCGAGGTAGCGCACCGCCTCTGCGACATCGAGCGGCGTGCCCGCCCGGCGCAAGGGGATCCTCCTGGCCAGCTCGCGGCGACGCTGCGCGCTGTAGCCGTCAGGCCAGAGAACGGTGCCCGGAGCCACCGCGTTCACCCGCACCTCGGGCGCCAGCTCCAGGGCAAGGCACTCGGTCAGGCGGACGAGCGCGGCCTTGGAGGCTGCATAGGCGGAGTAACCCGCCCATGGCACCATCCCGCCACCGACATCCGCGACGTTGACGATCGACCCGTGGCACCGCCGCAGCAGCGGCGCGAAGGCGCGCGCGAGCAGGAGGGGCGCTCGGGCGTTGAGGTCCATCTGGGAGTCGAACGCGCCGGCGTCGGTCTGGTCGAGCGGTCGGGCCTCGAACCCGGCGGCGAAGCAGACGAGGAGGTCGAGCCGCCGGAAGCGCGCCCGGAAGGCGCGAGCCAGCGCATCGGCGCCCTCGGGCGCCGCCAGGTCGGCCTGCAGCGCGACCATCCTGCCCGGCGGGCGATGGCTGTGGTAGTGCGCCGCGACCCGAAAACCGTTGCGCTCGAGATCTCGCGCGATGGCGAGCCCGACGCGGACGCCCGCGCCGGTGACCAGCGCTACCCTGTGCCCTCGCGGCATGCCCCCTCCCGCCCTGGAGAAGCCCGGCCCCGGGAAGGGGCGAGTCTCATCACTTTGCGTGGCGGGGATCCCAAATGACCTCGGCCACCTTGGCCCGATGGTTCGCGACCCGCGCCGCGACGAACAGGAAATCGGACAGGCGATTGAGCAGCGTCAGGACGTCCGCGGCCACGCGGTCGTGGTGGTTCAACGCCACCACGCGCCGCTCGGCGCGCCGGCAGACGGTGCGCGCCAGGTGGAGGTCGGCGCCGAGCGCGCTGCCGCCCGGCAGGACGAAGTGCCGGAGCGGCGGCAGCTCCGCCTCGAATCGGTCGATGGCGTCCTCGAGCGCGCTCGTCCACGCGGGTGCGATGGGAGGCACGGCGGAGTGCGCCCTGGCGCCTGGAGGCGTGGCGAGATCGGCGCCGACCGTGAAGAGCTGGTCCTGCACCGCCGCCAGCAACCCGTCGATCTCGGCGTCGGCGCCGCGGGCGCGTGCCACGCCGAGCGCCGCGTTGAGCTCGTCCACCGCGCCGTAGGCCTCGACGCGCACGTCGTCCTTCGCGACGCGCGGTCCCCCGAACAGGCCAGTCTCTCCAGCGTCGCCGGTCTTCGTGTAGATCTTCATCCCAGAGCGAGCTAACACCGCTCGTTACCCTCCCGCAACCCCTCCGTCCTGCTCTCCGGAGAGCGGGCTCGAACCGTAGGTCCACATGACCCCCTTCACCGAGGACGCCCTCGCAGACGTAGGCGCCGCCGCCGCCCGCACCGCCTGGCAGGGCGGCATGTCGGTGCTCCGGCCCGACGGCGTCGTCGTCGAGATCCCGCTCGTGGCCGAGCCGGAGGTCTTCACGCGCTCGGCCCTCGCCGCGCTCGCCGCCGAGGCGCGCGCCATTCTCTCCGGCGCTGTGAAGCTCGCGCGCGCCCTCGTCGCGCAGGGCGACGCGCGCGATCGAGAGGCGCTGCTCGGGCCCTTCGAGGGGCTCGAGGCCGAGGCGATGGCGCGCCTGTTCGAGGAGGCGCCTTGCGCGGCGGTGGTGGCGCGCGTGGATTTCCTGCAGCCTGGCGAGCCCGATCAACGCGGCGGAGCCGCCTTCCCTGTCCGGGGCCCCCTGGGGGGCGAGCCCGCTCAACGCGGTGGGGAAGCCTTTCTCGTCCGGGGCACCGGGGAAGGTGCGGTGCCCGGCTTCGCGGCCCTGCCGCGTGCGCTGGAACTGAACGCCACCATCCCGGCCATGCCCGCCTACGCCGACCTGGCGGCGCACGCATGGCTCCGCGCGGCGGCGAGAGCGCGAGGCATGACCCCGCGCCAGGCGGATGGCCTCGTCGCCGCCTGCGGCTCGAACATGGAGAACCTGCGCGAGGCGCTCGTCGCCTACTACCGCGCGCGAGGAGGCTCGCGCGAGCGCCCGTCCGTCGCCCTCGTCGCTCGACCTGGCGACGCGCAGCTCGGGGAGCTGCGCCGGCTCGCCGAGCACTTTCGCCAGATGGGCCACCAGGCGGAGAACCTGGTTCCCTCCGGATGCGAGCCCGAGCAGTGGGACCTGCTCTACCGCCACGTCTGGGCGCACAACACCCCGCCGGAGAGCCCGTTTGCGAGGGCGCTCCGGGCCCCGGCGAGGTTCGTCCTCGCCAACCCGGTGAATGGCATGCTGGAGGCGAAGGCGCTCTTCGCGCGCCTCTCCGAGTGTGCCGAGGACGCGCGTCTGGCCCGGCTCGCAGGGCTGGACGAGGCGGAGCTCGCGGCCGCGCGGAGGCTGCCGGTCACGCGCCGTCTCGACGCGGCGCTCGCCCCGCGCCTCCTCGCCGAGCGCGAGCAGTGGGTGCTGAAGCGGAGCTGGGACTACGGCGGCAAGAGCGTCCACCTGGGCCGCGAGCTCCTGCCCGACGAATGGGCCCGCGTGGTCGAGGCGGCCCTGGCCGACCGGCGCGGCGGCGGATTCGTGGCGCAGGAGCGGATCTTCGCCGCGCGCCGTCCCGCCACGCGCGTCGCGCCGGAGGGCGTCGGGCGGTCGGACCTCTATCGCGACGTGTCCACCTACACCGGGCTCGGTCCCTTTGCGCCCTCAGGCAGCGTGGTGCGCGCCGCAGCATCGCCAGTCGTGAACATCCTCGGGGGCGGCGGCCTGGCGCCCGTGATCCCCGAGGACGTGCTCGCCGCCCTGCGATGATTGGCCTCCTCTTGGTCCGGTGGGGAAATCACTCACAGCGGCGACCGGTTGATGTGATTCTCCAGCGTCACCGCCGCCGCTGTGAGCTGATGTCCGGCGCCTTGCGGCGCCTCAGGCGGAGGGGAGAACTCTCCCCCCGCGCCCCCCATCTCGAGCGTCAGTTCATGTGGCATGCGCTATCAGACTCGCCTCTGAAAGCGCTCGGTGAGCACGAGAAACGGTGAAAGGCCCCTTTGATCCGGTGGGGGGATTGGGGGGAGCGGCGGTCGCTCCCCCAAAAATGAGGGTTCGCTGCGCGAAGCGCAGCGGGCCCGGAAATCACTCAGACTCGCCTCTGAAAGCGCTCGGTGAGCACGAGAAACGGTGAAAGGCGAGTCTGAATGAGTGGCGTCGCGTCCCTACCCGAGTCATCTGTTACCCATCGGGCAGCGCCAAGGGGGAGGTGCGTTCGCTCGGCACGGACCGTGCTGTACCGAGGGTGTAGTGATGCTGGGCTCCGGACGCAGGGACGCTGCTGATGTGCGCCCGCGCCACTGGGAAGGCGTGAAGCCATGAGCGAGGCGACGCGCCCAACCGGCGCCTCGGCGAGCCATGAAGAGGGCGGCCGCTCGGCTGTCCCCCCTCCGCGGGTGCTCGTGGTCGAAGACTCCCCTACCCAGGCCCAGTGGCTGGCGCAGGTGCTCGCGGGAGAGGGTTACCAGGTGCGGGTGGCGGCGGACGGGCGCGAGGCCATTCGCGGCGTGCGCACCGACCCGCCCGATCTCGTCCTCCTCGACATGATCCTGCCTGACATGAACGGGCTCGAGGTGCTGCGCTTCATCAAGTCGCCGTCCGGCGACCAGTTCATCCCGGTCATCTTGCTTTCCGTGAAGTCGGATCTCGACTCCCGCGTGGTGGGGCTGCGCCTGGGCGCCGACGACTTCCTCGCCAAGCCCTACGCCGACGCCGAGATCAAGGCGCGCGCTGCGGCCATGCTGCGCATCAAGAGCCTGCAGGACCAGCTGCGGGGGGCGAAGGCGCAGCTCGAGAGGCTCTCGGTCACCGACGGACTCACCGGCCTCTACAACCACCTCCACTTCGGGAAGCGGCTCGGCGAGGAGTTCGCCCGCAGCCAGCGCTACAGCGACCCCCTGTCGCTCATCATGCTCGACCTCGACCACTTCAAGCGCGTGAACGACGAGCACGGACATCCGTTCGGCGACCGGGTGCTGCGGGGGACGGCGGAGCTCATGACCACGAGCTTTCGAGGCTCGGACGTCTGTGCGCGTTACGGCGGCGAGGAGTTCGCCGTCATCCTCCCGTACACCCTCGTCCAGGGCGCGCAGGCGGTGGCGGAGCGCTTCGTCAAGAAGGTGCGCGAGAAGACCTACCCTATCGAGGGGGGTAATACTCTTGGTGGCAATCCCGTCGAGGTCCGGGTCACGGTCTCGGCCGGCATCGCTTCCTTTCCTTCGGAGGGCGTCGACAGTCAGGAGACCTTGGTCAAGTTGGCGGACGAGGCGCTCTACCGCGCGAAGAGCGAGGGGCGAGACAGGACTTGCCTGTACCGACCGGAATCGCCTCGCCCCGCTGGTGACGGTCCTTGACCCCTACCGACAGGGTGCGCGGAGACCCACCGGGTGATAATCTACCCGGGTCTGCCCAGGACCAAGTATCCGTAAGTACGGGTAAATGGTCAGTTCGCACCCGGATCGGTGCATGCACCCAGCCGGGCGGGCCCATGGATGCACACGTTCATTCCGATTCTGCCAGCACCGTGATCCGGAACGACCAGGCGTCGATCCTGGTCGTGGACGACGACGAGCACGTCAGGCGCGCTCTCAAGCGCGTCCTGAAGCGAGCTCGCTGCCAGCTCCACGAGGCGCCCGACGCAGATGGAGCGCTGGCGCTCCTCGCCGTCGAGCCCGTGCACGTGATCGTGTCCGACTACCGCATGCCCGGCATGTCGGGCGTCGAGTTCCTCCGCGTGGTCAAGGAGCGCTGGCCGCGGGTGCAGCGCGTCCTCCTCACCGGCCAGGCCGACACCGCCGCCATCGAGGAGGCGGTGAACCACTCCGAGATCTTCCGGTTCATCTGGAAGCCCTGGGACGACGCGCACCTCCTCCTCACCATCCAGAGTGCCATCGACCAGTACTGGCTGGTCGAGGAGAACGCGCGCCTCTCCGACCTGCTCACGCAGCGCAACGCCGAGCTCGAGCTCGTCAACCGCGAGCTGGAGGCGAAGGTCGAGCAGCGCTCGAAAGCGCTGGTGCGGGCCGCGGACGAGTGGCGCGCTTGCTTCGACGCCATCGTCGACCCGCTCGCCATCCTGCGCCACGACGGCGAGGTGGTGCGGGCCAACACCGCCTTCGCCCGCCACGCCGAGGTCGCGCTGCGAAGCCTGAGGGGAATGAGGCCGGCCGCCGGCACCTACGGGGGGCTCCCCGGAGCCGAGGGCCCGGGTTCGGACGAGCTGCTCGGGACGCAGGAGCTGCAGCACGGCGACCGCAGCTGGCTCGTGCGCGCCTTCCCCTTCGCGGAGGGCGGCGCAGTGGTGGTCTGGAAGGACGTCACCGAGGAGCGCGAGGTCACCCGCCGACTGCTCCAGGCCGAGAAGATGGCGGCCGTGGGCCAGCTGGCGGGCGGCGTGGCGCACGAGATCAACAACCCGCTCGGCGGGATCCTCGCCTTCGCGCAGCTCATGCTGCAAGACGAGCGGCCCGAGAGCGATCGCGAGCCGTTGCGGCTCATCCAGGATGCGGC
Organism: Anaeromyxobacter sp. RBG_16_69_14; assembly: GCA_001768075.1. Lineage (GTDB taxonomy): Bacteria > Myxococcota > Myxococcia > Myxococcales > Anaeromyxobacteraceae > Anaeromyxobacter_A. The sequence continues at coordinate 180,496 of MEMX01000070.1, forward strand.
CGTGCGCGCGAAGCGCATCGTCGAGTCGCTGCTCCGCTTCTCGCGTCGCCCGCGTGACGACGAGCGCGGCGAGGTGGATCTCGCGCGCCTGGCCGAGGACGCTCTCTTCCTCATGCAGTCCCAGATGAAGGAGGGGCAGGTACAGGTGGTGCGCGAGCTCGAGCCGGCATTCACCATCGGGAACGGCAATCAGATCCAGCAGATCATCGTGAACCTGCTCGTCAACGCGATGCAGGCGATCGGCAAGAAGGGCCGCATCATGGTCAGCACCGGCGCGGGCCAGCCCGGGCGCGTGCAGCTCTCCGTCTCCGACGACGGGCCCGGCGTCCCGGCCGAGATCGCGGGGCGCATCTTCGAGCCTTTCTTCACCACCAAGCCCGAGGGGCAGGGTACCGGCCTCGGCCTCTCGATCTGCTACCGCATCGCCGATGAGCATGGGGGCACCATCCGCCAGGAAGTCGTGCCGGAGGGTGGAGCCTGTTTCGTCGTGGACTTCCCGGCAGCACCCGTCAATTCGTGAGGAGAGGGCATCATGGACAGCACCACCGATAGGGTCGTTCGCGTCCTCGTCGTCGACGATGAGCCCGTGCTCCTCAAGGCTCTGGAGGCGCTGCTGACCAAGAAGGGCCACCACGTCACGGCGCTGGACTCGCCCATCGCGGCGACGCAGCGGCTGGCCCAGGAGGACTTCGACGTCGCGCTGCTCGACGTGAAGATGCCCGACCTCTCCGGCCTGGAGCTCCTCACCGCGGTGAAGCACCGGCGGCCCGAGGTCGAGGTCATCATGATGACCGGCCACGCCACCGTCGAGACTGCGCTGTCGGCGGTGAAGGCCGGCGCCTACGACTACCTCACCAAGCCCTTCGAGGACGTGGAGCTGGTCGCTCGCGCGGTGACGAAGGCGGCCGAGCGCAAGCACCTCTTCGACCGCAATCGCGAGCTGGAGACGGCGTTGCGCGAGAAGGAGGGTGGCGTCCAGAGTGACGGCCTGGTCGGCAACTCCGGCCCCATGCGCGACGTGACGCGCATGATCGACGCGGTCGCCTACAGCGCCGCCACGGTGCTGGTCCAGGGCGAGAGTGGCACCGGCAAGGAGCTGGTCGCCCGCGCGCTGCACGTGAAGAGTCCGCGCCGTGGCGAGCCCTTCGTCGCTCTCAACTGCGGCGCGCTCACCGAGACGTTGCTCGAGTCGGAGCTGTTCGGCCACGTGAAGGGCGCCTTCACAGGAGCGCAGCGCGACCAGAAGGGCCTCTTCGACGCCGCCGACGGGGGCACGATCTTCCTCGACGAGATCGGCGACATCCCTCCCGCCACCCAGGTGCGGCTGTTGCGCGTGCTGCAGGAGGGCGAGCTGAAGCGCGTCGGCTCGGCCGAGTCGATCAAGGTGGACGTGCGCGTCATCGCCGCCACCCACCGTGACCTGCCGAAGCTGGTCAAGAGCGGCAGGTTCCGCGAGGACCTCTTCTACCGGCTGAACGTCATCGCCATCCCGCTGCCGCCGCTGCGCGACCGCATCGAGGACGTGCCGCTGCTCGCCCACCACTTCCTGCGCCGCTACACCGAGCGGCTTGGCAAGAAGGTGAAGACGCTCACAGCCGAGGCCGTGGAGCTCCTTTGCGGTTACCGCTGGCCCGGCAACGTGCGCGAGCTGGAGAACGCCCTCGAGCGCGCGGTGGTCCTGTGCCGGGGCGAGACCGTCACCCCCGCCGATCTGCCGCCTTCCGTCTCCGGCCGCACCGCCCCGCTCATCCGCGAGGCGCCCTCCGCCGGCGACGACGCGACGTGGGCCTCCATGAGCTATGCGGCGGCCAAGGAGCAGGCGCTGCGGCGGTTCGAGAAGGGCTACGTCGAGGCGCTCATGCGAGCCTGCGACAACAACATCTCGGGCGCGGCGCGCAAGGCCGGCATGGACCGCTCGAACTTCAAGCGCGTGCTGCGCAAGTACCGGATCGACATCGACTACGATTCGGGGGACGAGGGGCCGGAGCTGAACAGGGCGAACGGCTAGCCCTTCGCCCGGGCAAGGCGATGGTCGATCGTCCTGTAGGGCGGGAGCTTGTCCCCCGCCCTACGGAGTCAGGAACGCGCGCGCCTCCTCGAAGATCCGGTCGATCGACGCGATGAGCTCGTGGCCGTCGTCGAGGGGGACGAGCCGCGCTGTCGGCGTCATCGCGACGAAGCGCTCCACGTCCTCGAACGGGACCACCTCGTCCCGACGACCGGCGAGACAGAGCGCCGGGATGTGCACCTCCGGGTACGCCGGCAGGGTCGCCGCGTCCTCCATGAAGGACCACCCCAGGCGGCGTTTGCGGTTCGTGGCGTGGTGGAACACCTCGAGGCCCTCGGCTCGCCAGCGCCGCTCCTCCTCCGGCGCGAGCCGCGCGCGCCACCGTTCGAAGAGGTGGAACGCCGGAGCGAGCAGGACGAGGCGCTCGATCGACGCGTGGCGTGGCGCGAGCAGCGCCGCGAGGTATCCGCCGAGCGAGCTGCCCATGAGGACGCTCGGGCGGTGAGCTGCGAGGAGCCGCTCCGCCTCGGCCAGCATGGTGAGGGGCGTCGATCGCTCGAACCCTTGCTCACCCGGCGTCAGGTCGGCGCGGTGGAGCGGCACGCCTTGGGCACCGAAGAGCTGCTCGAGCGCGCGGCCCTTGGTGGAGCCGGGGCCCGAGGCGAAGCCGTGCAGGTAGAGGATCACCTCGCCCCTGTTCATTCGCCGTCCCGTTTCTTCCGCAGCGCAGCCAGCCGTTCCCGGAGCTCCTTCTCGAGCCCGCTCTCCGAGAGGCGCACCACCCGCTCGCCGCGGATCGCGTCGGGGAGGTACGTCTCCGCGACGTAGTGTCCCTCGAAGTCGTGCGGGTAGCGGTAGCCATCCCCGTAGCCGAGCCCTTCCATGAGCCGGGTGGGCGCGTTGCGGAGCCTCTTCGGGATCGGGAGCGGCCCCTTCTCCTTCACGAGCTGCCGGGCGGCGGCGTAGGCGGTGAGCGAGGTGTTCGACTTGGGGGCGAGCGCGAGGTAGATGGCCGCCTGGCTCATGGGGAGGACCCCCTCGGGGAGGCCCACCAGCTCCACCGCCTGCAGCGCGTCCACGGTGACGCCGAGCGCGCGCGGGTCGGCGTTACCCACGTCCTCGCTCGCGAAGATGACCATCCGGCGCAGGATGAAGCGCGGATCCTCGCCCGCCTCCAGCATCCGGACCATGTAGTAGACCGCGGCGTCGGGGTCGCTGCCGCGCAGCGACTTGATGAAGGCGGAGACGACGTTGTAGTGCTCCTCTCCCGACTTGTCGTAGAGGAGGGCCTTGTGCTGGATTGCCTCCTCGGCGTCGGCGGGGAGGATCGCCTTCCGGCCGGCGAGGCGAACCGCCGCGGCCGCCACCTCCAGGGCGTTGAGCGCTCGCCGGGCGTCGCCGTACGCGTACCGCGCGAAGATCTCCCTCGCGCTACCCTCGAGCGTGAGGTCGCCGCCCAGCCCCTGCGGCGAGGGCACTGCTCGATCGAGCAGCGTGGCTATCTCTTCCTCGGTGAGCGCCCTCAGGGTGATCACGCGGCAGCGCGAGAGGAGCGCTGCGTTGATCTCGAAGGAGGGGTTCTCCGTGGTGGCCCCGACGAGCGTCAAGGCGCCCGACTCGACGTGCGGCAGGAAGGCGTCCTGCTGCGACTTCGTGAAGCGGTGGATCTCGTCCACGAAGAGGATGGTGCGCTGCCGCTGCATCCGGCGCCGGTCGCGGGCCGCCTGCACGATCTCGCGGACCTCCTTCACGCCTCCCAGCACCGCGCTGAACGGGACGAAGAACGCCCCTGTGCGCCTGGCCACGATGCGCGCCAGGGTGGTCTTGCCGGTGCCGGGTGGACCCCAGAGGACCAGCGAGGGCACCTGGTCGGCCTCGATGGCGCGGCGGAGGGCGCTCGCGGGCCCGAGCACGTGCTCCTGCCCCACGAAGTCCGTGAGCGTCCGCGGCCGCAGCCGTTCCGCCAGCGGTTTCGAGGTTTCGTCCTTCTCGATCGCATGGTCGAAGAGGTCCATCGCTCGACCCCTTATATAATGACAGGGATGGACCGCCAGCCCTGCCCCGTCCCGCGCCTCGTCGGCATCGTCCACAAGCGGAGTGCGCCGGCGGCGGCCGCGTGCGCGGCTGCCGTCTCGCAGTACCTCGTCTCGCGCGGGCTGGAGGTGTTCGAGGACGAAGGCGAGATCGCCCGGCGCGCCGACCTCGTCCTCGTCCTCGGCGGCGACGGCACGCTCATCCACGCGGCGCGCATCCTCGACGGCAGGCCAGCGCCCATCCTGGGCGTGAACATGGGGAGCCTCGGCTTCCTCACCGAGGTGCCGCAGGCGGAGCTCTACCAGGCGATCGAGCACGTCCTCTCGGGCAAGGCCGAGGTCACGAACCGCATGAAGCTGCGCGTGCACGTCCACCGCGGCATCGCCCCCGGGGCCAAGGTCGTCGACGGCGAGGTGCTGAACGACGCCGTCATGGCGAAGGGCACCCTCTCGCGCATGGCGGATTTCGAGGCCACCGCCGGGGGCAACTACGTCACGAGCTACAAGGCCGACGGGATCATCGTGGCGACTCCGACCGGCTCGACCGCCTATTCGCTGGCCGCGAATGGGCCCATCCTCTTCCCGTCCATGCGCGGGATGATCCTGGCCCCCATATGCCCTCACACGCTCACACAGCGGCCGCTCGTGCTGCCCGACGACCAGACGGTCAACATCGTCCTCATCTCCGACAGCGAGGTGTTCCTCACCCTCGACGGTCAGAGCGGCGAGCAGCTCCAGCGCGGAGATCGCGTCCAGATCAAGCAGTCGCAGAACCGCGTCCAGCTCGTGTGCAATCCCAACATCGACTACTTCGGGATCCTGAGGGCAAAGCTGAGGTGGGGAACGCGCTGACCTGATGGAGGGCTCGCCGAGATCCTGGGCTCACCGCGCCGTGGCGTCGAGTCGCAGCACCTCGACGATGTGATCCGAAGCGACGATCACCCGAAAGACGCCGCCGTTCGGGATCCCGTGCAGCGCCCAACCCGCCGACGAGGGCCCGGGAATCGAGGTGTGCTCGCCGAGAAGTGCGCGGATCGCCCCGCCATGCATGACGACGAGCGCGGGCGTCGCGAAGACCTCGGCGATTCGACGCATGGCCTCGCGGACGCGTGCGACGAGCGCCGGGTAGGACTCGCCGTCGGGAGGTGTGGTGCGCCAGTCGGCCACGTAGCGCGCCCACTCTTCGGGAAAACGCGCCGCGCTGTCGGTCCGCGTCAGCCCCTCGAAGCACCCGTAGTGCTGCTCACGAAGGTCGGGATCGGTGTGGATCCCGGTGATTCCGAGCGCCTCGGCGACGATCTCGGCCGTCGCGCGCGCGCGTGAGAGATCGCTGGACGCGATGGCCGCTATCCCCTCGCGCCGCATGCGTTCCGCGAGCGCGTGCGCCTGCGCGCTGCCGTTCGCGTTGAGCGGCACGTCGGTCTGCCCTTGCCACCGCCCCTCGGCGTTCCAGTCGGTCTCGCCGTGCCGGGCGAGGAAGAGGGTCCTCCGTGTGTCGCTCACTGAAAGGCATCCTGCTTGGGCATCCCTGGACCCGCGCGCAAGGAGTTGCGCAGCCGGGCCGCGTTGGCCGGCAAGGGCTGCGTCGCGCGAATGAAATCGAGCAGGACCCGGGCGAAGCGCTCGGGGTCGTCGAGGTGCGGATAGTGTCCCGCGGCAGGGAAGATCTCGATCCGGCTCCAGGGCATCAGGTCGTGGGCGCGCTGGGCATGGGCGACCGGGATCAGCGAGTCCCGTTCCCCCCAGATCACCATCGTGGGGAGCTCGGCGGCCAGGTAGAGCCTCTGGGTCGCGCTGATGCGCTGGCCGCGGAGGTCGATGACGCCCTTCACGGTCTGGAGGAAGGCCTTGCGCGCCGCGGGCTCCTCGAGCGCGACGAAGTTGCGCCACGTCTCTCCGAAGTCGGTGCTCGCCCGGAAGCCGAACCTGCCCATCGTCTTCACCAGCATCCCGATGGTGCGGGTCCCGGCTACCCTGACCCAGGGGAGCAACACGTCGGCGCCGGGGATCACCGCGGCCCTGAGGATCGGATGCACCTCGCGGCCCAGGCCGCCCGCGGCGACGAGGACCAGCCGCTCGCAGCGCTCGGGGAACTGGTAGACGAACTGCATGGCCACTCCGCCACCCAGGGAGTGACCGACGATGGTGCAGCGGTCGTGGCCGAGCGCCTCGAGGAGGTCGCGGACCAGGTTCGCATAGGCCCCCAGGGAGTAGTCACCGGGCGGCTTGGCCGACTTGCCGTGGCCGAGGAGATCGGGGGCGATCACCGTGTGGTGGCCGGCGAGGCGCGGGATCACCTCTTCCCAGGTAGCCGAGCTCGCCGCGATGCCGTGGAGCAGGATCACGAGCGAGCCGCTGCCAGCGGTGCGATAGGTGTAGCGCTGGCCGTGCAGCTCGATCTCGCGCCGTTCGACGCGCTGGGCCGGCGGCGTGCTCATCGGCATCCTCGAACACATGGCGCGAAGGGTCGCTCCGCGCAAGCGCCACGAGAGATCGGTCCATTGTCGCATCCCCTCATCTTTTCCGAGCCCGAGCCCGAGCACGATAGCGGAGAGGGGATACCTCAGGATCGATGCCGATTACTGAAAACTTGCGCAGTGTCGTACCCTGGGCGCATAGTGCGCCCATGCTGACGACGCTGCGCATCTCCGGGTTCGCGATCGTCGACCAGGTCGAGGTCGGATTCGGGTCAGGTCTGAACGTCCTCACTGGCGAGACGGGCGCCGGGAAGTCGATCCTGCTCGAGGCGCTCCACCTGGTCCTCGGTGGACGCATGAGCGCGGACGTGTTGCGCGAGGGAGTCAGCGAGGCCACCGTCGAGGCGCTCTTCGAGCTTCCCCCCGACCATCCGGTGGCCGCGCGTCTGGCAGCGGGAGGTGTGCCGATGGGTGCCGGCTCGACCGAGGTCCTCGTCCGCCGTACTGCGTCCCGCAGCGGGCGGGGGCGCGCCTTCGTGAATGGCGTGCTCTGCACCGTCTCGATGCTGGAGGCGTCGCTGCGCGGTCTCGTGGACGTCACCGGTCAGCACGAGCACGTGGCGCTCCTCGACGAGGCCACCCACCTGGCGCTGCTGGACGCCCATGCCGCCGGGGGACAAACCCCGGCCCTACCAGGCGGACAGACCGCTGGCTCGCCCGGGGGACGAGCCCTCGCCCTACCGACGGGGCAGACCGCCGCTCTATTTGAAGTGGAGGCGCCCGCCCCACCTGAGAGGCAAACGTCCGACCCGTACCCGGGTAGGGCAAACGACGGCACCATCCTCGAGCGGTATCGCTCGGCGTACGCGGTGCTCGCCGCGGCCGTCCGCGAGCGGGACGCGCTCCTCTTGGCACGCGAGGAGCGGGCCCGGCGGGCCGATTACCTCGCCTACCAGCTCCGCGAGCTGGAGGCGGCGGAGCCGCGCCCCGGCGAGGACGCCGAGCTGGAGCGCGAGCGGCAGGCGCTCGCCGGTGCGGAGAAGTTGCGGGGGGCTGCGCAGACTGCGGAAGCCCTCGTCTATGGCGACGAGGGGAGCGCCGCGGAGCACCTCGGTCGAGCGACGCGTGCGCTCGGCGAGGTGGCCGCGCTCGACGCGCGGCTCGACCCGGCGCTCTTGCTCCTGCGCTCGGCGCTCGCCGAGGCGCAGGAGGCGGGAAGGGCCCTGGCGAGCTACTGCGACGCGTCAGGCGGCGATCCCGCCCGCCTCCGCGAGCGCCTCAGCGAGATTGAAGAGAGGCTCGAGTTGCTGAGGGCCCTGGCGCGCAAGCACGGTGGCAGCCTCGAGGCGGCGCTCGCGAGGGCAGATGCCATGCGCGCGGAGCTTGCGTCCGTGGAGAGTAGCGCAGAGCGCCTGGAGCGCCTCGAGGCGGAGATCGCCGAGGCAGGGAGACAGGCGGTCGGGCTCGCGCGTGCTCTCTCCCGGGTGCGTGCGGAGACGGCGCGCGCTTTTGCGCGCGACGTGCGCCGAGAGCTGGAGGCTCTCGCCATGGGCCGATGCCTGGTCGATGTGGCGTTTCTGCCACCGGAGAACGCGCTCCTACACGCAGGCGTGGCGCTCGGCCCGGACGGCGCGGAGCGCGCGCAGATCCTGCTGGCGCCAAATCCGGGCGAGCCCGCGCGGCCACTCGCGCGCATCGCGTCGGGCGGGGAGCTCTCGCGGGTGCTCCTTGCCGTGAAGCGAAGCCTCGCACGTGCCGACCCGGTCGGGACCTACGTCTTCGACGAGGTGGACTCGGGCATCGGCGGTGGCGTGGCGGAGGCGGTGGGGCGACTCATCTCGGAGGTCTCGCGCGAGCGACAGGTGATCTGCGTCACGCACCTGCCCCAAGTGGCGGCCTTCGCCGATCGCCATCTCAGGGTCAGCAAGCGGGTCCAGGGCAAGAGGACCTCCGCTTCGGTCGTCGCGCTCGAATCGAAGGACGAGCGCAAGGCGGAGGTGGCTCGCATGCTCGCCGGGTTCACGCTGACCGACTCGGCGCTCGAGCACGCAGGGGCGCTCATCGCGGCAGCGCGGTCCGCTCCTGCCTGTGCACTGCACGGCCACAGGGCGATTCCGGCGCGCGGTGCAGCGCGTCGAGCGGGGAGGTAGGATGTGTGTCTCCGTTCGCATCGGGTGAACGATTCGTGAGTTGGTCGTCTCAGGTCGTTGACCCGTCGTATCGGGGGTTGATACGATCTACATCGTGCAGAAGACCGGTGCTCTATCCCCATGAACATCGCGGCCCGGGGCCAGACGGACGTCGGCCGGAAGCGAGATCACAACGAGGACTCGTTCCTGGTGGACGAGGATCTGGGGTTGTACCTCGTGGCCGATGGCATGGGCGGGCACGCGGGCGGCGGGACTGCCTCGCGGATCGCAGTCCAGACCATTCGCGCCAGCCTGCAGACGGCGCGCGAGGCGGATCCGGAGCTCTTCAGCCGCCTCGGGGCGTTGGAGGAGAGTCCGCTGCGCGAGGTGCTGCGCGAGGCAGTGGAGACCGCCTGCCAGAGGATATATCAGGCTGCGCAGAGCGACCCTTCCCTGGCGGGCATGGGCACGACCGTGACCGCCGCTGTCCTCGCGGGATCCAACACTTTCGTGGCTCATGTCGGCGACAGTCGCTGCTATATCGCCCGAAAAGGGCACATCTATCAGGTCTCGGAAGACCATTCGCTCGTCAACGAGCAGCTCAAGGCGGGTGCGATAACCCCGGAAGAGGCGCGCAACAGCCGGTTCAAGAACATCATCACCCGTTCGGTCGGCTTCGAGGCCGACGTCACGGTCGACATGATGGGGCTCGAGCTCGAACCAGGAGATCGGCTCGTCATCTGTTGCGACGGCCTCTCGAACCTGGTGGACGACGAGGAGATCCTGGAGATCGTCACCCAGATCCCGCTGGAGGCCGCGCCCGAGAGGCTCATCGAGCTCGCGAACGATCGCGGCGGCGATGACAACATCACCGCCATCGTGATCCAGGTGTCCTAGGGTATGGCCTCATCCCGGCACCGCACGGTCGATTCCAGGGGTCGTCGGGCTGCAGGGGCCGCTGTGCGGAGAGGTGCGCGCTAGATTCGCGGCCTCGATACTTCTCGTTGACACCTCTGAAGGGGCGATGCTAACCGTGTACCGAAACGTGGTTCGCGGTGATCCGCTCTTCCCGGCGTGCGCCTGCGCCCCTAGCTTTGCGCGGATGCTCGTGAAGCCCTAGGGACGGTAAGGGGATGCCGGCACCTCAGAGAACTCAACAATACACCGTCATCGTGGTCAGCGACCACTCGCAGGCAGTTCGCAAGTTTCGCCTGTTGAGGCGCTCGGTGACGAATGGTGCGGCAGCGCTCGGCGCTCTCGCCCTGGTCGGGCTCATCACTGGTGGTCACTATTTCTCTCTGCTCGGGGTCGGATCCGAGAACCGCGTGCTCAAGGAGGAGAACGCACAGCTTCGCTCGCAGGTCCTCCTCGTGCAGGAGAAGGTCGCCCACATCTCGGCGACCCTCGATCGGGTGGAGCGGTTCGACGCGAAGCTCCGTACGGCGGTGACGCAGCTTCAGGATCCGGAGCGGAATCTGGCCATCGGTCCGGTCGGCAAGCCCGACGAGCCGGGCATTCCCGGTCCGGGGCCGGCGGCGCAGGAGAACCTCTCCGCGCTGCCCTCGCGCCTCGCCACCCTGGAGACGGAGGCATCGCGCCAGGAGTCCTCGCTCCGCGAGCTGCAAGAGTACTTCGACGACCAGAAGTCGCTCCTGGCCTCCACCCCGTCGCTGTGGCCGACGCGTGGCTGGGTGACCTCCGACTTCGGGGTGCGCCTCGACCCCTACAGTGCCGAGCGCCTGATGCACCATGGGCTCGACATCGCGACACCGCGTGGGCAGGCGATCTACGCACCTTCGGATGGCACGGTCGTGTTCTCCGGTACCGAGGGCGGATACGGGAAGGTACTGGTCATCGACCATGGCTACGGCGTGAAGACGCGCTACGGCCATCTCTCCGAGATCTTCGTGAAGCTCGGCAACCAGGTGAAGCGCGGCGCGCGGGTGGCTGCAGTCGGAAACACCGGGCGCTCGACCGGCCCACACCTGCACTACGAGGTGCGGGTGAACGGGATCCCGGAGAACCCCAGGAAGTTCATCCTGGAGTAGGGCAGGGGCTCGTCCCCGCCAGGAGAGGGCTGGCGGGGTTGCGCTCCCGCGTCCCCGTTCGCATTTGCTTTCATCTGGCGATGCATTACCTAAGGGGGTAGGTTCCGGTCCTCCGGGTAGGCGCCGGGCTGGCCGCAGCTCGATTTCGGCCCGGCGGGTGCGCTGACGGCTTGGCAGACGACCCGACGGTAGCGTTCGCGGGCGCTTGCGCCGGAATACCAGGGTGCGAGCGCTCGTCGTCTCTGGACGCCGCGCGAACACGAGGGAACGCCGGATGCTGAACTACGTCCTGAAGAAGATCGTTGGCACGAAAAACGAGCGCGAGTTGAAGAAGCTGCGTCCGCTCGTGGCGCGCGTGAACGAGCTCGAGCCGAAGATGCAGGCGATGAAGGACGAGGAGTTCCCTCGCCTCACCGCGTCGTGGAAGGAAGAGGTGCAGAAGGGCCGGCGTCTCGAGGAGCTCATGCCGGAGGTCTTCGCGGCGGTGCGCGAGGGGAGCGTGCGCGCGCTCGGGATGCGCCACTTCGACGTGCAGCTCATCGGCGGCGCGGTGCTTCACCAGGGGAAGATCTCAGAGATGAAGACGGGCGAGGGCAAGACCCTCGTCGCGACGCTCCCCTGTGCCCTGAACGCCCTGGCGGGCCGGGGCGTGCACGTGGTCACCGTCAACGACTACCTGGCGCGGCGAGACGCGGAGTGGATGGGCCGCCTGTACAAGTTCCTCGGCCTCTCGGTAGGGGTGATCGTCCACGGCCTCACCGATCGCGAGCGGCAGGACAACTACGGGCGCGACATCACCTACGGGCAGAACAACGAGTTCGGCTTCGACTACCTGCGCGACAACATGAAGTTCCGGCTGCAGGACTACGTGCAGCGGGAGCTCCACTACGCCATCGTCGACGAGGTGGACTCCATCCTCGTCGACGAGGCGCGCACGCCGCTCATCATCAGCGGCCCCACCGACGAGGCGACCGACAAGTACTATCTGGTGAACCAGGTCATCCCGTCGATGATCCGGGACCAGGACTTCACCGTCGACGAGAAGACCCGCACGGTGGTGATGACCGACTCCGGCATCGGCAAGATGGAGAAGAAGCTCAGGATCGAAAACCTCTACGACCCGGACCAGATCGAGACGCTCCACCACGTGGAGCAGGCCCTGCGCGCCCACCACCTGTACCGCAACGAGGTGGACTACGTGGTGAAGGGGGGCGAGGTCGTCATCGTGGACGAGTTCACCGGCCGGCTCATGCCGGGCCGCCGCTGGTCGGACGGCCTGCACCAGGCGATCGAGGCGAAGGAAGGCGTCAAGATCGAGAACGAGAACCAGACGCTCGCGACGATCTCCTTCCAGAACTACTTCCGCATGTACTCGAAGCTGGCCGGCATGACCGGCACGGCCGACACCGAGGCGGAGGAGTTCGCCAAGATCTACAACCTCGACGTCGTCGTGGTGCCGACCAACCGCCAGAACATCCGGAAGGACTCCGAGGACCTCGTCTACAAGACCGAGCGCGAGAAATTCAACGCGCTCTGCGCCGAGATCGAGGAGCGGCACGGGAAGGGACAGCCCATCCTGGTCGGCACCGTCTCGGTGGCGAAGAGCGAGGTGGTCTCGTCGCTCCTCAAGAAGCGCGCGGTGCCGCACAACGTCCTCAACGCCAAGCACCACCAGCGCGAGGCGGAGATCGTCGCGCAGGCGGGTCGCAAGGGCGCGGTCACCATCTCCACCAACATGGCCGGCCGCGGCACCGACATCGTCCTCGGTGGCAACCCCGAGATGATGGCGAAGCACGAGATCGGTCCCGAGCCCGACGCGCCGATGGACGGCGAGGAAGAGGATGCGTTCGAGGCGCGCCGTGCCGACCGGGAGCGCCGGCTCAAGGAGCTGACCGAGCGCCTCAAGGCGCAGACGGCGAAGGAGCACGACGAGGTGACTGCCCTGGGTGGCCTCCACATCCTCGGAACCGAGCGGCACGAGTCCCGCCGCATCGACAACCAGCTGCGCGGCCGCGGTGGACGTCAGGGCGATCCCGGCTCCTCCATCTTCTACCTCTCGCTCGAAGACGACCTCATGCGGATCTTCGGGTCCGACCGCATCTCCAGGATGATGGAGACGCTGGGCATGAAGGAGGGCGAGCAGATCGAGCACCGGTGGCTTTCCAAGGCCATCGAGAACGCCCAGAAGAAGGTGGAGGCCCACAACTTCGACATCCGCAAGAACCTGCTCGACTACGACGACGTGATGAACCAGCAGCGCAAGTCGGTCTACCGGCTGCGCCGCATGGTGCTCGGATTCGGAGCGGGGGTCCCCGTCGTCGAGTTCGACGAGGACCCGAAGACGCGCAAGAAGACGCGCCGCGAGCAGGTGTGGACATGGGCTGACGCGCGCGAGCACCTCCTCGACGTGGTCGAGGACCTCGTCATCGACATGGTGGCGAACACCTGCCCCGAGGGCACGTCACCCGCCAAGTGGGACCTCGACGCGCTCTCCACGCTGGTGCGGGACCAGTTCGGGCTCGAGGTGAAGTTCGGCGGCCAGCTCGCCGCTCGCGGTGGCGAGGCGCGCGCCGCCATCGAAGAGCAGGTCTTCAACGTCGTCGAGAAGGCCTACCGCGGCAAGGAGGAGCAGCTGGCGCTGGACGCCGACGGCGTGCCGGTGCTGCGCCGGTGGGAGCAGTACATCTATCTACAATCGATCGACCAACTGTGGAAGGACCACCTGCTCGCGATGGACCACCTGCGGCAGGGGATCGGACTGCGCGGCTACGGCCAGAAGGACCCGAAGCAGGAGTACAAGAAGGAAGGCTACGAGATGTTCGTGCAGATGACCTGGCGCGTGAAGAGCGCCGTCATCGGCAACATCCTCCGCCTCCAGCTCGTGCGGCAGGAGACCGCCGAGGAGATCGAGGCCAAACGCATGGCCCTGGCCCGCAAGCAGCGCGTCATCGAGAGCCACGGTGGAGACGGTGACGGTGCGGCGAAGCCGAAGCAGGAGACCGTAGTCCGCACCCAGCCCAAGGTCGGCCGCAACGAGCCGTGTCCGTGCGGGTCGGGGAAGAAGTACAAGAAGTGCCACGGAGCGACCGAGGCGACCGCGTAGCTGCCCGCTCAGGACTGGGGCAACCCACCTCCCCTCTCGATGCCTGTTGTTGAGCAACCTTTGCGCGTGGTCGCGTCATGACCCGTCTCGAGGTTGCATCCCTGGACCCTCGTGGCGGTGCTCGGTTGGCGATCGCCCCGTCCAGCGCTTGAAGGCGCGAGCAAATGCGCTCTGCTCGGAGAATCCGAGCAGCCAGCTCACTTCGGCGAGCGACACGTCTCCCGCGCTCAGGAAGACCTGCGCCCTCTCGCGCCGGACCGCGTCCGTCAGCTCTCCGAATGTGGTCTTCCGCGCCTCGAGGGATCGCTGCAGCGACCGCCGGCTCGTCCCGATCCGGCGAGCCACGGCCGCGAGCGACGGGCGCACGCCCGGGAGCTCGACCGCGATGGCGAGGCGGACCCGGGCGACGAGGTCTGCGCCCGCCGGGTCGCGGTCGAGCAGAAGGCGCGCGTGGGCGTCGAGGAGCGCGAAGAGCTCAGGATCCCCCGCGCGCGCCGGGAGCTCCCAAGCGTCGCGAGAGAAGGTCACCGCGGCGGAATCGGCGTCGAAGCGTGGTCGGACGCGGAAGAGGCGAACGTGTTCTCCGACGTTGTCGGGGCGCGCGAAGGTGAATCTGACGCCGAGCGGGTCCCACGGCTGGGCCGTCACCTCGCGGGCGCGCAGCACCAGGATGGCCAGCGTGAACTCCTGCGCCGCTGCGGGGACCGGCGTCCCATCCACCGCACTGAACACCAGGCCCACCTGGTCGCCTGACTCCTCCACGCGCAGGTCACCGCGAGGATCGATCAGGCGGAAGTAGGCGGCCACGCGCCGCAGTCCGTCGCCTAGCGTCGGCCCGGTCGTGCCGAGGTAGTCGAGGACGCGGTAGGCGCCGAAGCGGGCCGCCTCCGCCGCGTGCAGCGCGAGGTGCGGATCCCGTGCGGTGGCGTAGGCCTCACGCCAGAGCGCGTCCGAAGCTGCGGCAGGCACCCGAGTTTCGGGATCCCGGAGCGCGTCCCAGCCCAGTCCAGCGCGCGCCAGAATGGCGCCGGCGTCGAGCCCGAGGCGGCCGCAGGCTTCAAGGAGCGCGCGGCACGCGACCGGCGCCACGAGCGGGACCATGGCGCCAGGCTATCACGCTCGCCGCCTTAGTTCGGCGCGCCGAGGTAGCGGCGCACTGCCGCCAAGCTCTCGGCGGGCTTCTCGCCGAACATGGTGTGCCCCGCTCCCTCGATGACCTCGAGCTCGGCGTTCGGGAAGTACCGCATGTGGCGACGTTGCTGGGCCTCGCCGATCACGGTGTTGCAGCTCCCGGCGAGGAACAGGACCTTGCGGCGGAACTGCTCCACGCCCGTGATGAACTCGACCCTGGGGTCCCCCTCTTTGTCGAATCCCTCCCGAAACAGGGCGGCGTTGGCTCGCGCGCCGAAGCGCCAGGTCTCCATCCTGGCAGTGGAGAGATCCCGCCCGCAGTAGTAGCCCGCCATGGGGTGGCCCGCGACGCGGGCGGTCATGAGGGCGTTGGCGCGGTAGTCATGGCGCGCCTCCTCGTCGAGGCCGTCAACGTCGAGCGACTCGAACCACACTCTCGTGCCCGCCCAGATGAGGCCGAAGCTCACCGCCGGGCGCATGCGGTTCGTCGCAGCCATCAGGATCCGGCCGGTCTCGACGGAGAGCATCCCCGGCTCAGCAAGCACGACGTGGTCGATCTTCTCTGGGTGCTGCCCGACATAGCCAGAGGCGAGCATGGCTCCCCAAGAGTGCCCGATGAGGCTCACCGTCCGGCCGCGGCTGAAATGGTCGACCACGGCGTCGAGCTCCGCGTAGAAGTCGGCGAGCTTCAGGCGATCCTCGCCCACGCGCTCGGAGAGCCCGCTGCCGCGCTGGTCGTAGAAGACCACGTGGTACTGATCCGCGAGCGCCTCGAGAGGCAAGAGGCTCCGGTGGTCGCCTCCGGGTCCGCCATGGAGGACGAGGACTGTCGGGTTGTTCGGGTCGCCCGAGGTCCGGAAGTGAAGCCTCACGTGTCCGACCTCCAGGCTCGAGAGGGAGGGGTCGTCCGACACCGTTCGCGGGATGCTGGCCGCCGCGCAACCAGCGGCAAGGAGCAGCAGGGCCGCCCCATGGCCCGTTCCGGGATGGAGCATCGCAGGTCGTCGAATCATGCGGCGACAGTGGGCCAGTCGCGCCGGGGCTCGCTTGACGACGCGTGCCAAAAGGCCGACCGCGCGCGCCAGGGCACTGGAAGTGAGCGGTGAGCTACGGCGCCCACGCGCGGTACGGCCTTCGGACTCTGCGCGTGGTGTTACCTTGCGGTGACGCACCCGTGGTTGCCCAAGGCTACGAGGCAGGTGGCCACCGCGGCACGTTCTTCGGGCAGGCGGAAGATGCGTTCGTGGGGACCCTCGCGCTCGTGCCACAGCTTGCCGACCGGCTCCGCGTCCCCGTGATCGCGGCGGGCGGCATCATGGACGGCCGCGGCGTCGTTCGCGAGGCCGAAGAGGCGCGCACCAGCCTCGAGGGGTCGAGGCGGTGAGGCGCCCGCCGTGCGGGTCGCGAGGGAGGCAGTGGCTGGATGCGTCACGCGTCACAGCGCGGCCTCCTCCCATGGGAAGACCAAGTGACACGCGCCTGACCTCGACCCTGCGCAGGCCGAAACAGGACATTTCTACTTTGCTAGAAAGCGGACATTCCTACTTTGCGTTGAAACCGCGCCGTCTCCTGCGCGTGACGTAGCCTATGGCCCGTGGACGTCTTTACGCGCCATCGACCTCCTTCGGCAGCGCCAGTTCGGGCTCAGGAGGCAGGTTCAGCACCGTCTCCGGGATGAGCTCCACCACGAAGTCGATCACGTCGCGGATGGAGAGCATGCCCACCGGTACGCCCTGATCGTCGACGAGCGGGATGTGACGGAAGCGGCCCACGCTCATCTTGTTGAGCGCGTAGGCGAGGCTGTCCTTCGGGTGAAGCGTCTCGGGCGCCTTCGTCATCACCTTCTCCAGCGCGATCCGCCCGTAGCCCTTCTTGGCGAGCACGCGCTGCAGGAGATCGCGCTCGGTGAGGATGCCGGCGAGCTTGCGCGGCCGCTTCTTCGCGACCACCATCACCGCCCCGACCTTCTTCTTGCGCATGGTCTCGATCGCCTTCGACACCGGCGCGTCCAGGGGCAGGGTCACCGGAGACGACGTGGTGACGTCCTGGATGCGGGTCTCGAGGATGGCGCGCCCGACGTCAGCGTGGCGATCGATCTCGGGCGCCCCCTCGTCGCCCTCCATCGGCGCGTCGAGCGGGGACTCACGAGGCTGTTCGGCCTCTTCGGTGCGGTGCTCTTCGTGGCGGGGTTCTTCGTCGCGAATCTGTTCCGGTGGCATGGCACCTCCTCCGGCGAGGGGTGGAACCGCCTGTGATTGTGTGAAGGTCGGCCCACATGAGCACACGAACGGTCAAGGGCCTGCAACGACCCTGAGAGGGGCCGCCCAAAACAGCGGTCCCGTCGGCATCCTGAGAATCCCGATGAGGGGGTGAGCGTGGAGACGCCGATACCCTTCGATCTCGACCTCACGGTCCGCAGCCACGGGTTCTACGACCTCGCGCCCTGGTCCTACGATCCGGCACGGCGCCTGCTAGCGCGCCCGCTCCTCCTCGCGAGCCGTCGGAGGGTCTCCGTGGAGGTCGCGCCCCGCGAGAGCGCCAGCGCGGGGCTGGCGCTCAGGATCGCGGTCGAGGGACGGCTCTCGGCGGCTGACGCGCGCGGCGCGCGATCCCTGGTGCGCGCCTGTCTCGCGCTCGACGAGGACCTGTCGCCCTTCTACTCGCGCATCAGAGAGCTGGAACATGCGCGGCCCACGCGGAGGCCTCTGCCCCAGCTCGCCTGGGTGGTGGACCGCGGCGCCGGACGCCTCCTGAGGTCGCCGAGCGTCTTCGAGGACGCGATGAAGACGCTCTGCACCACCAACTGCACCTGGGCGCTCACGCGGGTGATGGTGAAGAACCTCGTCGAGAAGCTGGGGAAGCCGGCGCCGCTCGGCGGCCATACCTTCCCGACACCCGAGGCGATGGCGGAGCAGCCGGAGCGTTTTTACCGGGACCTCATCCGCGCCGGGTACCGCTCGGGGGCCATGCTCACCATCGCACGGGAAGTGGCCTCTGGGACGCTCGACATGGAACGCTGGCGCGGTTCCGCGCTGCCCACGGACGAGCTCGCCGTGCGCATCCGGGAGCTGCCCGGTTTCGGACCCTACGCGACCGAGCATCTCCTGAAGCTGCTCGGGCGCTACGATCACCTCGCGCTGGATTCGTGGACGCGCAGCAAGCTCGCCCGCCTGAGAGGATCCCGGCGCGCGCCGTCCGACCGCGCCATGAAGCGTTGGTACGAGCCGTACGGCCGCTTCGCCGGACTCGCCATGTGGCTCGAGGTCACGGCTGACTGGCACGGAGCAGCGCCGAGCTGGCCTAGCTGCTAGGGCAAGGCTCACTCCCCGCCTCGGACGGTATTCGTATTCGTTACGATGGGTTTTCGCCTTGCCACCGCGTCGGACCGTTCTGGTATGAGGACTCGCGTCAACGACCCTGGAGGCTGCTGATCCCCCCAGCTGCCCGGTTTCACGAAGGAACCCTCGATGCCTCTGTCATCCATGCGTCACACCGCTCGACGAGCTCGAGCGGGTGGCGTCCCCCACCAGGAAGCTGTCGCGAGCAACTGCGCCCCGGGAACCCTGGGCACATGAACTGGTTCAGGCGCCTCTTCACTCCCGGACGCGAACCGACGCCGGCCCTGCTCGAGGCACCGGCCCCGGTGCCTCCCTGGGCTCTCGATCTGCTGGAGGGAGTCCAGAAGGCCGGCCGCGCGCAAGCCAGAGCCATGGCGCGCATCGAGGCGCTCGAATCGAAGCTCGAGGGTGGCTTCGCCGACCTGCGCTCCAGGGTCAGCCCCAGACCTGCCGCTGCGCTCTCCTTCGACGAGGTGCTAGACGCCATGGACATCCTGGACGAGGCGTGCCGGACCCTCGAGGGGGCCGGGAACGCGCCAGCGGCGCAAGGCCTTCGCGGAGTCGTCGATCGGCTGCAGCGTTTTCTCGCCCGGATGGGACTCACGCGTGTGGCGGAGCCGCCTGTTACGCTGGACGGCAGGCTCTTTCGCGCTGTCGGTATCGTGGAGCGCCCCGACCTCGCAGATGGTGCACCGGCGCAGGTGGTGCGCGCCGCGACCCTCGCAGGCGAGCGCGTCGTTCGAGAGGGAGAAGTCTTGATCAATCGGAGGCCTTGAGCATGACCGCGTTCGGAATCGACCTCGGAACAACCAACTCCTCGATCTCCTGGCTCAAGGAGGGCAAGCCGACGCCCATCCTGGTGGATGGCCACCCCATCATGCCCTCGGTGGTGATGTACGACGCCGATCGCGTGGTGGTGGGCCGCGAGGCGCGAAACCTCGAGCTGCAGCGACCGGATGCGACCATCCGCTCGGTGAAGCGGCGCATGGGACAGGAGCACCAGTACCTCGCCGCCGGCCGATCCGTCACCCCGGAGGAGGTCTCGGCGGAGATCCTTCGCGCGCTGAAGCGCGGAGCCGAGGAGGTGACCGGCCAGGCGGTGAACGACGTCGTCGTCACCGTGCCGGCGTACTTCGACGACGCCCAGCGGCGCGCCACATTGAAGGCGGGTGAGCTGGCGGGCCTGAACGTGCTGCGCTTGCTCAACGAGCCCACCAGCGCGTCACTCGTCTACGACCAGGTCGCCGAGGCCGAGGCCGCTCCCGAGATCGTGATGATCTACGATCTCGGCGGCGGCACCTTCGACGTGTCCATCCTCGAGGTGGTCGAAGGGGTGCGCGAAGTGCGTGCCACCGCCGGCAACACACACCTCGGGGGCGACGACTTCGACGAGGCGCTGGTGCAGCTCTTCGTCGAGGAGCTCCGCCAGAGCGGGGCCAGCCCCAAGGACGACGCTCGAGCGATGGCCCGCCTCCGCCGACTGGCGGAGGACGCGAAGATCCGGTTGTCGTCCGACACCGAGATCCGGGTGCGCGAGGAGTTCCTGTGCCGAGACGATCGCGGCCGCCCCGTCCAGCTCGACCGCACGGTGACCCGTCGCGAGCTCGAGCGGCGCATCGCGCCGCTGCTCGAGTCCACCATCGCGCTCTGCCGGCGCGCCGTGGACGATGCCCGGCTCTCCGGACAGTCCCTCGGGCGCATCTGCCTCGTCGGCGGCTCCACCCGCATCCCCATGGCCCGCGCGCTGCTCACCGAAGCATTCCAGGCCGATATCCACGAGGAGATCGACCCTGATCTGGCAGTCGCGCTGGGTGCTTCGGTGCAAGCCGGGATGCTCACGGGCATCGACGTCGAGCGCATCCTCGTGGACGTGGCCGCGCATTCGCTTGGCGTACGGGTGGTCTCGGAAGGCGACCTCGAGCGCGAGCAGCCCGACACGTTCGCCCCCGTCCTGCGGCGCAACACCGTGCTCCCGGCCACCCGGACCGAGGAGTACTACACGATGAGCGAAGATCAGGAGGAGGTGGACGTCGAGGTGTTCCAGGGCGAAGCGCCCCGCTGCTCGCAGAACGCCTGCGTGGGCTCGTTCACGTTCGCCTTGCGGCCGGCCCCCGCGGACTCGCCCGTGCGCGTGGAGTTCGCCTACGACCTCAACGGGGTCGTCCGCGTTTCCGTCTCGCAGCCGGGCACGGACAATGCCAAGACGGTGGCGCTTTCGGTGGCCGACGCGGGGAGAGCCGCACAGGGCAGTGCCGAGCAGAGCGCCGTGGAGCGCAAGGCGCGCGGCTTGCTCTCCAAGCTCACGGGTGACGACCGAGCCGAGCTCGAGGCGCTCCTCGAGAGCTACGTCGCCTCGGAGGGGACCGAACGGCAGGTCGCGGAGGAAGCGTTGCTCGATTTCTTCCTCGATCTCGAGGATCTCGAGCAAGACGGCGGTGAGCCCTGAAACACGGAGGCGGCCATGGCGAGACCGAACCGGGAAGAGCGGCAACGGCAACAGGCGCTCCAGGACCTGTCGACGGGGCTCGCGCGTGGTGACGCGGAGCGGGCGGTCTCGGCTCTGCTCCGGCTGCCGGCTCCCGAGAGGGCCTCCGGCCTCGCCGACGTCGCCCCGCTCTTCCGCGCCACCGTGGCGAGGGAGTTTCGCGCAGGAAACTGGTCGCGCCTCGTGTCCTGCGCGGCGCGCGCCGAGCGCGAGCCGCGCCTCTTGGTGGAGGACGCCGCCGCCGAGGACGAACGAGAGGCGCGCTGGGCGCTGATGTGGGGCGCCGCCCGCTCGCGCGAATGGGCGCGCGCTCGCCTCCATTTCTCCGCGCTCGCCGCCCACCTGCCGGCGCGCCTCGCCGCTGCAATTCAAGCGTACCTGGCCGCGGACGGTGCGCCGGAACCGGAGCTCTTCCTGGCGCTGCGGCCGCCGCCACAGGAGAGCCCGGCCGATCCCCGACTTGGCTATGACCCCGGGCAGCGCGCGGCGTCCAGAGGCGCGTCGGCACGCGCTCCGATGGGCCCCGAGGAGGTCGAGCCTGCCGTGCTCGCCAGCCGGGCGCTCCTCGGACCCGCGGAGTTCGTGGTCGCGATGGAGAGATGGGCCGACGGGGTTCCTCCCGGCCTGGCGCCGGCGCTCCTCACCTTGGCGGCACGACTCGTCGCAGGTGACGTCTGCGCGCGGCTCGTGGCAGGCGCTCCCGCCTGGGAACCGGCGCGGGCGGTGGCGCGCTTCTTCCGCCGCCTCGGAGCGCCGGCAGAGCTCGCCGCCGAGGCAACGCTCGCGCTGCGGGCCGCGGGCGCCGCGGCGCGGGAGCGGAGCGAGGGCCTCGGTCGCGAGGAGGCGCTGTCCGTCGCCGAGATCGTGGGCGCCGCGGCCCTGCACCCGGGATTGCGCGGCGCCGCGGTGGCTCTCGCCGCACACACGCCCTTCGCGATCGGGGCGCGGTCGATCGCGCTGGACATGCTGAAGGAGCTGTGTCAGCTGCCGGACGGCTCGCCGCTGCTCCTCAAGGCCCTGGGGGTCTGGGCCACCAGGGCCGAGCCTGGCGCCTGCCCGCCACCATGGATCGAGCGTGGATTCACCCAGCTCCTCGACCGCCAAGGCGAGCTCGCCCGATGCCTTCGCGAGGTGCCCCTCCGCACGCAGCAGGCGGCGGTCGCGACCGCTCCCGCCTCCTTGCCGGTTGCCGACGCGGAGCGCTTCCTCGACCAGGCGTGGCGGTGGGCAGACGACGGCGCGAAACAGGCGCTGCTGGACGGCTTCGACGAGCTGCTCTCGCGGGTGCGCGCCACCCAGGGAAGGCCGCCCGCGTTGCCCCCCGCGCTCCTGCAAGGGCTCTTGCTGGAGATGGCCGCCGAGATGGGGATGGAGCCGAACGAGGGTGAGCTGCGCGAGATGCTCGACTCTCCGATGGGGCGTCAGCTGGCGCGCCGCATGATGGCCGGGGCGATGCCTGATACCGGCGAGCGGCTCCCGGAGGTGGCCCGCCGCCTCTGGGATCGCTTCGCGGAGAGGATCGTGCCGTACCGGATCTCGTATCTGGAAACGGCGCTGGAGAACTCGAAGGGCAAGGTCGAGCGCGATCGCGCCGCCGAGCGCTACCTCGGCGACAGGAGCGGCGACGCCCTCACCATGCTCGAGGCCATCCGGTCGGCAGAGCGCGAGGACTGTCCGCGCGCGTCCAAGGCGATGCTCGAGCGCCTCGTGGGGCGCCTCAAGGGGGATCGCGACGGCCTCGCTCGGGCCTTGCTGGAGGCGGGGCGGCTGCGCCTTCGCCGGGGTATTCGAGGGCCTCTGGCGCGCGCCTTCGAAGCCGTGGACACGCAGGCGCGCGCGCGCGGCGAAGCGGAGTCGCGCGACGTGGCGCCGGCTCGACTCGAGGCGAGTCTACTGGATCGCCGGCGTCGGCCTTCGCGCGCGAACGCACGTGGAAGGCCCGCGAAGAAGAGGGATGCGGGCCGGAAACAGAGGCACGAGCAGCAGCAGCTCTTCCCGCTGGAACAGAGCGGCACGCGCAGGTGAGCCGGCATGGCAGACAAAGACCCTTTCGAGGCCCTCGAGATCACCGCCACCCTGGATGTGGCGCAGGTGAAGCGCGCATACTTCGCGCTCCTGCAAAGGCATCCGCCGCACATCGATCCTGAGGGGTTCCGCCGCATCCGGGCCGCATACGAGGCGCTCATGGCTCCGGGGGCCCGGGGCCTGGCCTATGCGACCGCGCCGATCGGGGCAGCCGAGGAGCTGGCCCGATGGCACGGGCGCTGGGACGCGCCGATGCAACAGGCCCTCTCGCATTTCAATGAGGCGAGCGCGCGAGCCACGGCCATCGAGTCATTCGTGGCGGGGGCGTCGAGAATGACCTTGTCCGGCGCCGCTGCGATGTTCGGCGCACCCGGGCTCGCCGGCCAAGGTGACGGTGGTGACGGCTGACCGTTGCGGCTCGAGGCCACGGCCAACTGGAACGGGGTGGCTCCAACGGGAGTCCCCTGACGCGGGGCGTCTTGACGCGAGGCGTCACCGCAATCAGACTGGCAGTGTCGTTGACTCGAAAATCAACGGAGCCCGACATGGCCTCTCCAGCCGAGAAGATGAACCTCCCGCCCCTCCCTCCAGGTGGAGGGTTTCTCATCGCCCCGGTCGGCTCGGAGCGCATCCGAACCGCCGACGACTTCACCGACGATCAGCGCGCGTTCTTGAAGACCGCGGAGAAGTTCGCCGTCGAGCGCGTCCTGGCCAACGCCGAGCGGATCGAGCACAAGGACTTCCCGCTCCTGCGCCGGCTCCTGCGCGAGGCGGGCGAGCTCGGCCTGCTCGGGCTCGATGTTCCGGAGGCGTATGGTGGCCTCGCCCAGGACGAGACCTCCTCGATGCTCGTCACCGAGGCGATGGCCAAGAACGGTTCGTGGTCGGTGACGTTCGGCGCGCAAGCCGGCATCGGCACCCTCCCCATCGTCTACTTCGGCTCCGAGGCGCAGAAGCAGAGGTACCTCCCCAGGCTGGTGAGCGGCGAGCTCGTCTCCGCATATGCGCTCAGTGAAGCGTCGTCCGGCTCCGATGCCCTCGGGGCGCGGACGAAGGCGGTGCTCTCGCCCGACGGCAAACAGTGGGTCCTGAACGGCTCGAAGCAGTGGATCACGAACGCAGGCTTCGCCGACCTCTTCATCGTCTTCGCCAAGATCGACGGTGAGGGCTTCAGCGCCTTCATCGTCGAGAAGGGCGCTCCCGGATTCACGGTCGGTCCCGAGGAGCACAAGATGGGGATTCGCGGCAGCTCGACCTGCGCGCTCGTCTTCGAGGACGCCACGATCCCGTTCGAGAACCTGCTCGGAGAGCCCGGCAAGGGGCACCGCGTCGCCTTCAACATCCTGAACATCGGCCGGCTCAAGCTGGGCGTGGCCTGCGTCGCCGGTTGCCGCAACGCCATCCAGCTCGCGGTCCAGTACGGTAAGGACCGCAAGGCGTTCGGCCAGGCCATCACCGCGTTCGGGCTCATCCGCGAGAAGCTCGCCCACATGGTGGCGCTCGTCTACGCGGGTGAGGCGATGAGCTATCGAACCACCGGCCTCATCGACGACCGCATCGCGCTCTCGTCTGCGAAGCGCGGCTCGCTCGAGCACGACAAGGACGTCATCGCCGCCATCGAGGAGTACAACATCGAGGCCTCCATCCTGAAGGTGTGGGGCTCCGAGGCCCTCTCGCAGGTCGCCGACGAGGCGCTCCAGATCCACGGCGGGTACGGCTTCGTCGAGGAGTACGCCATCGAGCGGGTCTACCGCGACAACCGCGTCAACCGGATCTTCGAGGGCACGAACGAGATCAACCGGATGCTCATCCCGGGGACCATGCTGAAGCGGGCCGCGAAGGGTCAGTTCCCGCTCCTCGAGCTGGCCCGCTCGGTCGGCCAGGCCATCGCCCGGGGCGAGCTGCCACGGATCGGCCCTGGCCCGCTGGCGCGCGAGAAGCGCATGGCGGAGCTCAACAAGTACCTCATGGTCCACGCGCTGCAAACCGCCGTCGATACCTTCGGTCCGGCGCTCTCCGACAGGCAGGAGGTCCTGGGCGCGCTGGCCGACATCGCCATCGAGGCGTACGCGGTGGACAGCGCCGTGGCGCGCGCGCTCCAGTCGGCGCGAGCGGGCGCGGTGGATCCGGTGGCCGAGGCGTGCGTGAAGCTGTACGCGCTCGAGTCGCACGAGCGCGCCTACGCGCGGGCGAAGAAGGCCATCCGCGCCACGGTGGTGGACCCGTCGGCCTGTCGAGGCCACCTGTCCACGCTGCGCGAGCTCTTCGACGAGGGTCCCGCGGACGTGACGGCGCTCCGCGAGATCATCGTCGCGAGGACTCTGGAGAGCGTCTAGGCTAGCCCTCCTCTATCCGGGGGAGGACGGGCTTGATGTCGACGATCGGCGTCCCATCCATCGCCTCCAGCGGGCGAACCCTGAGGCGGGTCGGTCCTCCGACCTCCATCACCTCCACCCGGTGCAGGCCGATGGGATTGGGCCGGTCCGGGGACCGCGTCGAGAAGACCCCCCGAGGAGGTCGGGCAAGGTCCCCCCTGGGGTTGACCTTGAGGACGTCGCGGCGCCCCTGGTGGAGCCAAGTGAGGACGAGGATCTCGGAGCCTGCTTCGATGCCGTCGAGTGCGTCCGCGAACGCCGGATCGATCTCGAGCCAGGCGTCAGGTGCTCCTTCCCGGCCCTGCTTCGGGCACTGTTCCCTCGACAGGAGAGGCGAACGGACGCTTCCCACCGGACGAAGGACGTATTCGGGCACGCATCCGGCATCCATAGGGTGGCTCCTCGACTCGCACGGGTACCCGTGGCTAGCTAGCTCCCGAAGTCGCGGCGGTACATGCGGACCACCGCGACGAGAAACGAGACAGCGAGCGGCCCGATCAGGAAGCCGACCGGGCCGAAGACCGCCAGGCCGCCGAAGAGGGCGAAGAAGATGATCGCGCCGTGGATGGGGACGCCGCCCCGGATGATGATCGGCTTCACCACGTTGTCGATCATCGCCACCACCCCGAAGGCGTAGGCGCCGAGGAAGATGCCGGCGGCGGTGTGGCCGGTGGCGATCTTCACCACCGCCACGAGCACGACGACGATCGTCGCGCCCAGGAACGGCACGAGCGAGAGGACGAAGGTCATGACGGCGAAGAAGATCGGGTTCGGCACGCCCGCGATGAGGAAGCCCACGAACGCGACCACCGACTGCACCCCGCCGGTGGCGATGGTGGAGACGAGCACGGTGACGGTGACGCGCCGGAACTCGCGCAGGAGCTCCGTGACCTGCCCGCGCTTGAGCGGGATGGCCTCGTTCAGCCAGTTCACCAGCGCAGGGCCGTCCAGGAGCAGGAAGTAGAGCGCGACGAGCATGAGCACGCTGTGGAAGAGGAAGCTGCCGGTGGCGGAGAGCAGGTTCCCGACGACCGCCGCCGCGCGCGCCCCCTGAGCCGTCGCGATCTCCTGGAACCGCTCGAGGGTGCCCGGGAGCGCCTGCTGCAGGTGCTCGGCGAGCGGGCGCAGCACCGTGGGGACCCGTTGCACGAGGCCGTCGAGGACGTCGCCGTGGATCGCCTGGCGCAGCCAGCCCACCCCGTTCTGGATCTGGGGGACGAGCACGGCGCCCAGCGCCGAGAGCGGCCCCGCACCGCCACCACGATCGACGCGGTGAGGAGGGAGGCGGAAAGGGTGCGGCGGCCACCCAGCGCGGTGGCGAGACGCGTCGTCCAGGGTGCGAGGGCGCCTGCCAGCACCGCCGCCACGAAGAGCGAGGTGCCGAAAGGCAGCATGATGGCGATGAGCAGCAGGACCGCCAGGACCGCCAGGATGACGAGGACCGCGTGCGCGGTGCGAGCCGGTACCATGGGCTAGCGCTGCTCCTGGTCGGCATGCTCGGCGCGCACGATGAGGCAGTTTACCATAGGTACGCTCGTCCCGGCGGCGGGCCTCCGGCGCGTTCGCTCGCTGGCGCGAGCGAGCCGCCGGCTCCCGCCGCCTCTCGGATCCGAGGGGACTCCGTCCCGCCCCTCCCGCTGCGCGGGGTGAGGGGGATGGGACACAGGATCGACGTGTCGTCCCGCGCGCGGCACTAGAAGTTGAGGTGGACGCGCTCGGGCGGGATGCCGGCGCGGGCCAGGGTGGCTTTCACGTCGTCGACCATGGCGGTCATCCCGCAGACGAATGCGACGGAGCTCTCGGGCGGCGAGCCGCCGAAGCCAAGGGAGTGCGCCACCTCCTGGACGCGACCGCGCACCCCCTTCCACGCCTCGTCTTCACGGGAGGGGCACAGGACCACGCGCACCCCGCCCCGCTCCCAGGTGAGGTGCTCCCGCGTGTAGGCGAAGTCACCCCCACGGCGTTGGCCGTAGAAGAGCGTCACCCGGTCGAAGGCATCGCGGTGCGCCAGGATGTGCTGCACGAGGGCGCGGATGGGCGCGATCCCGGAGCCGGCGGCGAAGAGGAGGACGTGCCGGCCGCGCCCCTCCTCCAAGGGGAAGCCCTTGCCGAACGGCGCCGAGACGTCGAGCGCGCGGTCGGGGATGCCGCCGGCGATGGCGGCGTCCGCGACGCGCCCGCCGCGCTTGACGAGCAGCTCCATCACTCCGTCAGGCGACGGCGCGGTCGCGAGCGCGAAGTACGCCTCCCCGGCCGGCGTGTGGAGCTTCACGACTTGTCCCGGCCGCTCATGTGCGCCGGCGAGCCGAGGGGGGAGCTCGAGGCGCAGCGCGTGCAGGGTGGGCGTCTCGTCCCAGGCGCCGAGTACGCGCGCTGGAGCGAGAGGGGCGGCGGCGAGCGTCACCCCGTTCCTTTAGCAGTTCCCGGCAGCGCGCGCGGCGCTGGTTTGGGCAGGCGGCGCCACGCCCCCTGCCACTCCCCATGGTCGCGGGAGAGGGTCCTTCACCGGCCGCCGAATGCGCCGGGTGACCGGTGTGAAGGAGCTGGATCGGGGCGCGAGCCACCACGCCACGAGATGCCGCCTACGACACGCGACCCAGGACCCCGAGCATGGCCCGGCCGAACGCCGGGAGGTCCTTCGGTACGCGCGCCGAGACGACGTTGCCGTCCACCACCGCGGGCTCGTCGATCCAGCGCGCCCCAGCGTTCACCAGATCGTCACGGATGCCCACCGTGGAGGTCATACGCCGCCCGCGCACGATACCGGCCGAGATGAGCACCCAGGGGCCGTGACAGATGGTGGCGATCATCCTGCCCGCCTCGTGCACCTCGCGCACTCGCCGCAGCACCTCCGGATCGCGGCGCAGCTTGTCGGGCGCCCAGCCGCCGGGGACGACGAGCCCGACCAGATCCTCGGCGCGGAAGTCCGCCACGCTGCCGTCCACCGGGCACGGATAGCCGTGCTTCCCGCGGTACTCGCGCTCGCCGATGCCGGCGAGCTTCACCACGTAGCCTGACTCCTCCAGCCGCAGCTTCGGGTACCAGACCTCGAGATCCTCGTACTCGGGACCGACCACGATGAGGATGGTGCGCTCGGCGGGCATGATGCGCCTCCTGGGGGTAGCGGCCCCCACGGTGCAAACGTAGCGGTAGCGGGGGTGACAGCCAGTGACTAGTGGCCTTGCCCCTCGGTGCTCATTGACACCTTCGAGGGAGAGTCAAGGCTCTCCACCTTCGTTCGTAACCCGTTGAATTCATGGATGCATGAGCCCCGTTCGGGTGACCTCACCGCCACAGATTACACGGCGGGGCCGCTACCTCTACCGGGGCTGAAGGTTGGTTTCCCGGTCTCGGTGGTGGCCATCGAAGGTATGGTAAGGCTTCTCGGACGGGTGCGCTCGGCGCCATCAACGCCCTCGCGAATGCCCCGCAAGTAGGACCGCGCGTCAGCACCCTGGGATCGAGGCCTGGGCTGCGCACCGCGCCCAGGCCGCCCCTGGCTACGCGATTCGAACAAACTGCGCATCGGACGGAACGCCGGCCCCGTTGACGATGAACAGCAAGTAGAACCCGGGCGGCGCGATGTTGCCGTGCGCAGGAGCATGCGTGTCCAGGCTGGTCGGCGTTCGGCTCACGATCGGCAACTTGATGTAGCGCTGCCCCGCGTCGGTGTGGTGGGTCACCGAGATAGGCGCGAGCAGCACGACCGATTCGATCTCGTTGGACTGCGGCGTCTGGATCGTGAAGCCCGCCCCGTACACCGCATTCGGTGGCGCGGCTGAAATCACTGGGCGCGCGCCGCGGTTCAGGTAACCCGGTGTATAGACCTCCGCGGACATCAGTTGCGGCTCGCCGCCCGCATAGAGCAGCCGCGCATCGGGCATCAGCACGCACACCGAGTGGTACTGGCGCCCGACTGACAGCGGCGCTGTCGGCGTCCACTGGTCGAGTTCGGGGTCGTAGATCTCGGTCGGGAGGACGACCGAGCCGGGATTGCGGCTGCCGATGCTGCATCCCCCGACGATCATGATCTTGCCATCGGGCATCACGACGGCCGCCACGTTGGACCGCGGGTTGTTCATGTCGGCCAGCCGTTGCCAGGCCGCACCGCCGAGGCCGCCGCTGAACTCGATCATTTCGGCCGAGAGCGGATTGCGCGTGGTCGCCATGCCGGACGGACCACCGCCGAACACGAACACCCGCGTGCGCTCCGGGGTGACCGTGGTGTCGATCATCACGAGGCTCATGCCTTCCTGGCGGTTCGGGAACTGCTGCGTCCCGAAGTCGGTCCAGTTGCCCGAAGTGGGCCCCGTGAGGGTCAGGTGCGCGGTGTTCGTGCCCGGCAGCGGGTTCCACGACGTGCGGGTGTGGAAGACGTGCCCGCTGGGCAGCAGGTGCATGCCCGGGTAGAGGCCGGTGAAGCTGCGTGCAGCGCCAGTGACCATCTGCCAGTTCGCCCCGTCGAAGACCTCCACGCTGCTGTTCCCGTCGCCCGAGAAGGCCAGCACACGCCCGTCGGCAAGGCGCACGCCGGTGGGATACCAGCGCCCCTGTGACATGCCACCGGTCGCGCCAAACGTTCCGGCATCCGGATTCATCGGGTCGGGGGTGAAGACATACGCCCGGCTGTTCGAGTGCCCGGGCGCGTCGCCGCCGATGACGAGGAGCCGGCCATCGGCCAGGAAGGTGTGCCCGGCGCAGAAGAAGTCCTCCGGCATCGCGATGGCGGCGGAGAAGGTCCGGTTGACCGGATTGAACAGCCGCGCCTCGAGCGGCAGACCCCGTTCCGCGTGGCCCGAGAAGAGCAGGACACGGCCGTTGTGGAGCTGCGCGCCATGCACGATGAAGATCGGCGCATCGGGCGTGCGTTCCCAGCCGTCTCGATCCCCGCAGCTGTGATGGTCGACGTCCGGGCATTCATGCAGGTGCACACGCTGCTTCGGGAGATGGAAGCACAGCTTGTGCAGTTCCTGCTCGGTCAGCTCGACCTCCTGCAGCGATCGCACCAGCCCAGCCATGCCCTCCATCATGTGCATCTCGACGTGGCAGTGGAACAGGAAGTCGCCCTGCAGCTGGAACTTCCGCTTCTTCGGCCGATGATGGCGCGGCTCGTCCGCTGCGCCGTGTGCGGGCGGTTCGTCGTGGTCCGCCTGCGGTTCGCAGTCGCACTCGCACGGGGGCGGCCACAGCAGTGCTGGCGGCACGACGGAGTCCAGGGTGAACGATTCGGCCGGCCCGATCGACTTGGTGTCGACCGATCCGTCGGCCGTCTTCCAGCGCTGCCCGTGCAGGTGGAAGTTGTGCCACATCATGCCCAGGTCCAGATTGAAGACGTGCCAGCGGATCCGCTTGCCCGACTTCGCCACGATCGTCGGCGTGTTGCCGATGAACGAGCGGCCATTGATGACCAGCGACTCCAACGCGGCGCTCGAACTGTCCGATGCCGTGTGGTCCTGGATACCGCCGTTCTGCCAGGTGACGGTGCCGCCCGGTGCAATCGTCACGTCGTCGGGGTCGAAGCGCGAGGGCGCGTCGAGGATGCTGACGGTCCTGGCCATCGCGCCACCGGCGGTGACGCGCACGGTACCGCGCATGCCGGGGTGGATCTTGCAGAAGTATTCGTAGGTGCCCTGATCGGCGAACAGGTGCGAGAACGTCCCCCCCGGTGCGAGCGTTCCGCTGTCGAACAGCGGCCGGCCCACCGACGGCACGAGGCGATGCAGGAACACCGGCGCCTCGATGTCCACCTTGTCGCAGTGAGGATCGCGCACGACCAGCCCGCCGAACAAACCCCGATTCACCGCTTCCGCCAGGTGTATCGAGTGGTCGTGGAACGGCCAGGGCCCGATGGTGGTCTCGTCGATGTCGAAGACGTAGCACCACCGCCTTCCCGGACAGATCGCATCGCTGCGGTTGCCGTCGTCCTGGTGAACGCCGAACGGCCAGCTGCCGTCCGAGTCGATGCCGTAGTGCACGCCATGCACGTGGAAGCTGTGCGGCTCGTCGTCGGCGTTGAGGACGTGCACGTATAGGCGCTCGCCGGGGTGTGCGTAGAGCACGGTGCCTGGAATGCGACGATCGAAGCTCGGCTCGTTGATGTCGGCGGCGATCAACGGGTCGGTCTTCGGTAGCGTGAAGTCCTTGTCGAGGTACTCGCGGTACACCAGGGCATCGAGCGTGCGGCGCAGAACCTCGGACGGGGGGATCGTGGCGTCCTCGTGCCCGTGGTTGCGCATGCAATCCCGGGGCTCGCGATGGTGATCGTGGGCGTCGGGAGCAACCGGGCTGTACTCGCGCAGCTTCTCGATCTTCAGGTAGACGTGACGCACTGCGGCCATGACCAAGCCCTCCACCGCAATTCATGCCTTCTCATGACTCCTCCTCAGCGGCCGTTCTTCTCCGGTGGTGCGGCTTCCCGGTGATCGCTCGGCGGCCACCGGCGGGAGCCCTTGGTGCATCGAGCGGGCTCCACCAAGGAGTCGGCGGGCGACGTCACCGTGACATGGCAGTCCCACGTGAGCCTAAGGAGGGGGTCCATGGGGGCAGGCGTGAGCAGTCAGCGCGGCGAAGGCCGCACCAAACGCTCTAAGCGGTTCGTCAAAGGCAGAGCGCTATGCCGGATGGCCCGGACAAGACCAACGGCATCGCCGTCGGCGATGTCGCCGACTATCAACTCCTCGCCGCGCGCGCCCGCGGCGGCTTCGACGCCGACGTGCCGTACGTCCAGCCTCCGCCCGGCCCCGGCGTCTTCAAGCCGGTGGCGCCGACGCCTCCCGTCGACATCAAGCTGAAGCAGGGGGGATCTCTCCTCGTGGTGAACCACCCCGAGTACCCGCCGGTGCATGCGACCTTCGTAGCGGCGGTGACAGCCAGTGATTACGTGGCTTTGCGCCCCAGCGCTCATTGACGCCTTCGAGGGAGAGTCGGGGCTCTCGGGGCTTACGGTCGTAACCCGTTGAATTCATGGATGCGTGGGCCCCGCCCCATCTGGAAACGCGCGCGCACTCAGCAGGAGCGCTGCGTCGAAGTCTCGGCGAGGCCGCGCTTCGCGAAGCGCCTTGCCGTGAACTCGAGCCACCCAACATTCCGCAGTCGAACTGCGCGCCGTTCACCGCTTCTGCTCCCGTGACGTTCGTCAAGCGACGGCAGCATGAAATATTCGCCCTTGCTCGCTGTATTCATCTCGGAGTCCACGGGCGTGCTAGAAATGGCTCCTGCGACTGCGGCATGACTATTCGTTAACGACAAAGAGAGCGCCCATGAGCGATGAAACCGTCAAGCGCTGCCCATGCTGTGGCTCGCACTATCAGCGCGTGCGACCCCCGGAGGAGCGCCACCCGGAACCGGCGGGCGAGATCCGGGCCGTGCAAGCCGCCCTCGCCGCCTCCCGCGTCGAGGTCGACGATCTGCGCCAGAGTCTCGAGGCGTGCCAGTTCGCGGCCGGGGAGTGCGCCTGGGCGGCGATCCGGGTCTTGCGCGACGCATGCCAGGTGAGTGGGGCCGAGCTCTCGCCCGGCGAGCAGGATCGCGTGACGCGCGCCCTCGAGCGCGTCGAGTGGTTCGAATGGTGCGACGCCCGACCGGAGTCTGAGTCACGCCGGGAGCTGCGGGCGGTCCTCGCGGCGCTCAAGGTTTCGCGGTCTGTCCACGTGGAGCCCGCCGCGGAGCCAGGCGGGATCCACGCCGAGACGGAGCGCGACGGGGGTCGGGCATTCGACCGGCCAGACGTGCTGGGTCGTCCTCCGGCGCCGCGACGAGCTGGAGGGGGCCCTGGCGCCGTCAGGTTGCAGTGTTGCACCCAGGAAGACCCTTGTACGACGGACGGTTCGTCGAGCGTGGCCGCGCCTGCGAGCAAGATCCCGTGACGCGCGTGGTGGAGCAGGTCGAGGCCGCAGGGTAAGCCTGTCGCATGCTCGTGCACGTCGAGATCCGGCATCCCGGGGTTCGGCATGACCCGGGCCTCGGCTCCGGGCCTCAGGGGAGGTAGGAGAGCGGGTTTCTCGGCCGAGTGCCCTCGCGCACCTCGAAGTGCAAGTGCGGTCCGGTGGTCCGCCCTGACCGGCCAACCTTTGCGATGGGTTGGCCTGCGCCCACGCGGTCGCCATGGCGCACCAGGAGCCTGCTGGCGTGGGCGTAGAGCGTGAGGAGCCCCCCTTCGTGCCGCAGGATGACGATCGAGCCGTAGCCTGACTGCTCGCCCGCGTAGACGACAGTGCCGGTGGCGGCGGCGCCGATACCCGTGCCCTCCGGAGCGGCGATGTCGATGCCGTCGTGGCGCCGGCCCTGGCGGGGGCCGTAGCGGCTGTAGAGCACGCCTTGCAGTGGCCAGCGCAGCCTCGCCTCCTTCGCGCCAGCAGGCGGGCGGACGGGGAGGAGCGGCGCAGGCTTGGGCTCGGCCACCTGCTGCTCGGGCTGCGAGCCGGGCGGGAGAGGTGCCGGTTCCCGCGTGCGCGTGGCGCCGGGCACGAAGATCTCCATTCCCACCTCGAGCTGGCGTGGGTCGCGCAGGCCGTTCACGTCCAGCAGCTCGCGCGGCGGGATCCCGTAGCTCTTCGCGATGCGGTAGAGGGTCTCGCCGCGCTTCACCACATGTACGACGCCGACCAGGTCGGGCTCGACGTGCGGCTCCGGACTGGTGAGCGGCGACGGTGGCTCCGAGGTGCCAGTAGGGCCATGCGCGCAGGAGAGGAGCGCGAGCGCCACCGCCAGCGGCCTTCCCTTGAGACTCGCCTTCTGCTGGTCCGGGCGCTGACTCATCGCTTCCGAGGTGAGTCCGAGTGATTTCCGGGCCCGTTGCGCTTCGCGCAGCGGGCCCTC